>NZ_JAMGBF010000103.1 GCF_023516615.1 Streptomyces panaciradicis | reverse complement strand
TGTCGCCGGCGTTCGGCGCGAGCGAGCGCCCAGGGGCGCCCGGAACCCCCGGCGCACCCGGAGCGCCGGGCGGCTGGGGCACACCCGGCGCGACGCCGGGGGCCTGCGGATAGCCGTAGGAAGGAGCACCGGGCGGAGGCGGCGGCACCGCACCCGGCACAGGCGCAGGCCCACCAGGCGCAGGCGCACCAGGCACGGGCGTGCCCGGCGCGGCAGCGCCGCCCGCGCCCTGCGGGTAACCGTAGGAAGGCACCCCCGGAGAACCGGGAACACCCGGCG
>NZ_JAMGBF010000102.1 GCF_023516615.1 Streptomyces panaciradicis | reverse complement strand
CCGTAGGAAGGCACCCCCGGAGAACCGGGAACACCCGGCGCACCCGGAACACCCGGAACACCCGGAACACCCGGCGCAAGTGGCGCATCCACCGCCGCCCCCTGCACCGTCGGCGGAAGCGCGCTGCCCCTCGACATCAGCTCGGTCACCGCGTCCGGCGGGGTGTCGTCCCCGACCTCGTTCAAGGGAGGTGCGAAGACGGTCGCCGGCAACGGCACCGAACGGTCCTCCTCGGCATCGGCGTTGGTGTCGGTCCCGGCCCAGGGAGTCGCCCCCTCGGGAACAGGCGCCGCACCCGGCCCGGGCAGCGTCTCGGCCAACGCCCCGCCGCCGGAGGCAGCAGCAGGAACCGCATCTTCGACATCGGCCCCGGCACCAGCACCAGCACGGGCACCGGCGCTGGCAGCAGTACCAGCACCAGCACCCGCCTCCTCCCGCCGATCCGCGATCCCCAGCCGGTCCGCCGCGTCCTGCAACCACTCCGGCGGACTCAGCAGGAACGACGTCTGGTTCAGATCCACCCGCGCCGAAGCGGCCGACGCCGGCGCCGGTTCGGGGTCGGCCTCCGGACGGCCGTACTCCTCCTCGTACCGGCGAATCACCTCGCCCACCGGCAAGGACGGCCACAACGTCGCCTCGCCGCTGTCCCGGGCGATCACCAGCCGCTGCGCGCCACCGTCCGAGCGCGGACCCTCGGCACGGTCCTCCGCCCACACCACGAAGCCCAGCTCGAACTCCCTTACCCGCACCTCCCGATGCTGGTACGACGGCACGTCACCGTTGATCCACTCTTCCGCGCGCTCCTGCGCCTGCGCGAACGTCACCATCGCGAAGCTCACTCCCCCACAACCGCGGACGGCGAAGACGGCGAAGACGACGAGGACACCGGCACCGCCCGCGCGAAACCACCGTCCACCATCAGATTCGCCACGGTCTCCAACTCCGGCGGAGAACCCGCCAGTCGGGACAGGAACACGTCGAAGTCCTCACCGCACGGCAGCAGCAGCCGCTCCACCCGGTCCGCCGGCGCCCACGACGGATCCACGTCCCGCGCGTCGTCGTACGCGCAGAACCACACCGAGCCGATCCGCTCGCCCTTCACCTTCACCGCGAGCAACCCGCCCTGCACGAACGCGACCCCCAGGTAATCCTTCGTCAGGTGGTCACGCAGACACTTGTTGACGTAAACCAGATCGTTCACGGCCGCCTCGTCGCGCACCGTGAAGAACGGCTGGTCGATCAGCAGACCCAACTCCGCGTCCAGCGCGGTCCCCACCGGCGCGCACCCGCCCGCCGCCTTGAGGAACGAACGGTACGCACCCGGCAGCCGGTACCCGAGGTCCTCCTCGACCCCCTGCACCTGCGCCTCCGTCACCGCCACACCCGACTTCGGCAGCCCGAAGTGCGCCGGCCGCGTCTCCTGCAACGGCCGCGTGCCCCGCTTGCCCTGGTCCACCGCCGCCGTCGCGATCCCGCCGTGATGCCGCAGCAACGCCTTCACCTCGACCGGCACCAACTCCAGCCGCCGCGACCCCACCACGTGATGCCACGTCCAGCCGTGCGGCGTCGCCACCGACGCCACCGTGTCCCACAGGTCGTGCCCGGAAGCCGCCAGCACCGCGTTCGCCGAGACGTAGTCCGTCAGCCTGAGCTCGTCGACCCCGAAACCCTCCGGCGGCTCCGCGATCTCCGCGGCGGCACGCGCGTAGGGTGAGAAGTCGGGGTAACCGTGCTCATCGACACGTACCCCTCTCGGGTGACGCGCCGCCCGGACCGGGTCCGGGAAATGCACGACCTGCCCGGCATAGGCCGCGTTCGGCGGCGCGGCTTGTTGCCCAGCCTGGCGGCTGGGCGGTGCCCCGAGCCGACCTGTCGTCATGGCGGTTGCCCCCTGCGGCGTTCTGTACGGACCCCGATGGCCACCTCCGGCCACCACACCCCGTATGTCTGACTGTCTCCACGCGTCAACCGCACGGCACGCGGCAGCCGCATGGAACGCGGTGGCGACAGCCTATGCGGTACGACGACACCGGTCACCGGGCACCGGTCAGCCGCCCTCCGCTTCCGTGACCAGCCGTCACCCCGCCCTTACACACCGCCCAAACCCGGGCGTGTCGCACCGCCCCAGCTACCGCAGCGGCAACGGAGTTTGGCACTCTGTCCCTTCCGAGGGGATGCTCGGGAGGGGATGACGATCATGAACGCGACGCAGACGGGACCGCACACGGCACCGCACACGGCACCGCACACCGCAGCGCACACGGGCCGCTCCGGCGACCCCCGCATCGGCTGGAGCGCCACCGACACCGCACCCGCGCCCGCCCTCCACCACCGCCGCGACGGCATACTCCCCACCGTCGCCGCCGCCCTCTCCGTCCGCGGCGCCACCCTCACCGGCACCGCCGCCCGCGGCGAGGAACCCCCCGCACTGCACCCCCTCGTCCAGGACTTCCTCGACACCCTCACCAGCGACCAACGCGACCGCTTCACCGGCCGCTGCGCCGAGACGATCCTCATCTCCCGCCACATCGCCACCGCCGACGCCGCCCGCAGCAAACGCGCCGCCCGCAAACCCATGACCAACGGCGAGGCACGCAAAGCCCTCAAGCAGGCCAAACTCACCGCCCGCCGCATCCGCGAGGACGGCGACCCCCTCCACGGCAGCTTCGCCGCCCCCTGCCGCGCCTGCACCGCCCTCAGCGCCCACTTCGGCGTACGCATCGTCGACCCCACGGCGACCGGCGACTGACCCCGCCGCCCACGGCGACAGACGGCCACCCCCCACCCCACACCCGCACGACGGCCCCCGCGGCCGGTCCATGACCTCGACGATCGAAGGGCAGATGCACCCCGACCGCACCTCCACCACGCGCTTCCCCGTACCCGTCGACGCCGCCCTGCGCGCCGCCGGCTGGCAACCCGGACGCTGGGACATAAAGCAGGCCGAGATCTGGGCCGACACCCTGCGGGACCACCAGTCCCCCGCCGGCCACCGGCACGCCGTCTTCCCCGCCGCCGTCGAAGCCTGGGCCGAATTCGGCGGCCTCCACCTCGCCCCCACCGGACCCGGCCGCCAGATCGCCCCCACCGCAATCCACCTCGACCCCCTGCACGGCCTCCACATGGCCCGCACCCTCGGCGACCTCGGCCGCGCCCTCGACACCGAGGTCAGCCCCCTCGGCACCGAGACCGACACCGACGCCCTCCTCGCCATCGACGCCGAAGGCCGCGTCTACGCCCTCGACCACACCGGCGACTGGTACCTCGGCCCCGACATCGACCAGGCCCTCGCCGGCCTCGTCTCCGGCATCGAACCCGCCCGCCTCACCGCAGGCTGACCCACCCCCGGCCACCTCACCGCAGGCCCGACGACCGCCCTACACCGCCGCGACCACCGCCGGAATCACCGCCGACACCCGGAAACCCCCCGCATCCGTCGGCCCCGACACGAACACCCCACCCAGCGCGGCCACCCGCTCCTTCATCCCCACCAGCCCGTTCCCCCCGGACGGCAACCGCGCCGACGCCGACCCCACCTCCGGCGGCGGCTCGTTCTCCACCTGCATCGCGATCTCCGACCCCCGATGCGCCAACCTCACATGCGTCTTCGCCCCCGCCGCATGCTTGTGGACGTTCGTGAGCGCCTCCTGCACCACCCGGTACGCCGTCTGCTCGATCTCCGCCGCGTACGACCGCACATCCCCCTCCACCGACAGATCCACGACCATCCCCGCCGCCGCCGACTGCCCGATCAACTCCTCCAACTCGGAGAGGCAAGGCCCCTCCCCCTCCTCCACGACCCGCGAAGCCGCCACCGCGGCCGCCACCGCCACCAGCGGCACCGACGGCTCACCCCGCCGCGCCCCGGCACCGTCCCCGCTGCGCAGCACCCCGAGCATCTCCCGCAGCTCCGTCAACGCCTGCCGCCCCATGTCCCCCACCAGAACGGCGTTCTTCACCGCCTTCTCGGGATCCTTCCGGGCCACCGCCTGCAACGCGGCCGCGTGCACCACCATCAGACTCACCCGATGCGCGACCACGTCGTGCATCTCCCGGGCGATCCGCGTCCGCTCCTCGTTCCGCGCCCACTCCGCGCGCTCCTCCGCACGCTCCGCGAGCAACATCAACTCCCGCTCCAGGCTGTCCGCACGCTCCCGCAGGCTCTCCATCAGCCGACGCCGCGCCCCCACATACAGACCCAGCAGCAACGGCGGCGCCGTCATCCCGATCGCCGTCGTGATCGCCGCGAACGGCACGAACCAGTCGCCCAGGTCCCACGTCCCCCGCGCCATGTCCTGCCGCACCCGCACGAACATCACGATCAGCATGCCGACCAGCGACATACCGGCCAGGGAACCGATGATGCGGCGCGGCAGCTCCGAGGCCGCGAGCGTGTACAACCCGACGATGCCCATCAGATAGCCCATCTGGGCGGGCGTGATGGCGATCGACACCAGCACCACGGCGATCGGCCACTGCCGGCGCACCAACAGCGCCGAACCGGCCAGCACCCCGAAGACGACCCCCGCCGCCACCGGAATCCCCGCATCCCGAGCGAACCGCACACCTTCGAACGCGCACTCCAACGCCGACGCCAGCGCCAGCCCCACATCCAACGCCGCGCTGCGCCACCTCGCCCACCACCACGGCCCTCCCCGGGCCGCGGCGTGGTCTTCCCCCGTCGTGGTCATGCCTCCAGCCTACGGGCGTTCCCGGCCGGTTTTCCGGCGAGTTTCCGCGACTGGCCTACACCACATTCCGTGACCGGACGAGCACGAATCGACCCGCTTTCCCTCGAACTGCTGAATCGCTCACCGTTCGACACCGGAAGCAATCATTCCGCCCGGACGGTATGCGTATGGCACATTCCCGCGGCAAGTACGCCGACTTCGAGGGCCTCCGGCAACAAGCGCTGGCACTGCGCCGCGAGGGCCTCAGCCGACGCCAGATCCGCGACCGGCTCCACATCGACAACAACGACATCCTCAACCGCCTCCTGCAGGGCGAACCCCCACCCGCCTGGACGAAACGCCCCAACGCCAAGGACGACCTGAGGGCCAAAGCCCGCGAACTCCGCCTCCAGGGCTGGACGTACGACCAGATCCAGGTCGAGCTCGGCTGCTCCAAGAGCTCGATCTCCCTGTGGGTCCGGGACCTGCCGAAGCCGGAGCGTCGCGACCCGACGGAACAGGCGAAGCTGGCGGCTCGAAAGAGGTGGGAGCACGAGCTGGCGGTGCGGGACGAGGAACGGCAGCGGACCAAGACGGCCGCCGCGCGGGAGATCGGCAACATGACCGCCCGGGAGCTGTTCACGGCGGGAGTCGCTCTGTACTGGGCCGAGGGGTCCAAGGACAAGCCGTACGACCGTCGCGAGAACGTGCTCTTCGTCAACAGCGATCCAGGAGTGATCCGGCTCTATCTGGCCTGGCTGGATCTGCTGGGTGTCGAGCGGGAGCGGTTGAGCTACCGAGTCATGATCCATGTCACCGGCGACGTACAGGGCGCCAAGCGGTTCTGGGCAGACCTGGTCGGCATCGATGTCTCCGCCCTTCAGAAGACGACGATCAAGAAGCACAATCCCAAGACGATTCGCAAGAACGTCGGAGAGAACTACCGCGGCTGCCTGGTGATCCGCGTATCGCAAGGCGCGGAACTGTACCGCCGCATCGAAGGCTGGTGGACAGGCATGGTGGATGCAGCCACCGGGATCACGGCGGCTCTGTCCTCGGGTAAGGTCTGACGCAGCCATCCGCCATGGGGTAACTGGTAGCCCGCGGGCCTTTGAAGCCCTGTAGTGCTGGTTCGAATCCAGCTGGCGGAGCTGCTCGGTTCGGGCCCTGACAGCACCGTCAGGGCCCGCTCTCATGTCGCCCGGGAAACGCCCCGGTATCCTTCGGATGTCCCCACCTCCTCCACAGCCGAAGGGCCACCCCGTGAGCGCCATTCGCCCGGCAGCCGTCGTCGTTCTCGCAGCGGGTGAGGGCACCCGTATGAAGTCGGCCACACCGAAGGTCCTGCACGAGATCTGCGGCCGCAGCCTGGTCGGCCATGTGCTCGCCGCCGCCCGTGAGTTGGACCCCGAGAACCTGGTGGTCGTCGTCGGGCACGCGCGGGAGAAGGTGGCCGCGCACCTCGGCGAGATCGACCACGGTGTGCGCACCGCGGTGCAGGCGGAGCAGAACGGCACCGGTCACGCCGTGCGGATCGCGCTGGAGTCGCTGGGCGGCGGTGTGGACGGCACGGTGGTCGTCGTGTGCGGGGACACTCCGCTGCTGAGCGGTGAGACGTTGCGGCGGCTCGCGGCGACGCATGCGGCCGACGGCAACGCGGTGACGGTGCTGACCGCCGAGGTGCCGGACGCGACGGGTTACGGCCGGATCGTGCGGGACGGGGCCACGGGTGCCGTCACCGGGATCGTGGAGCACAAGGACGCCTCCGAGGGTCAGCGGGCGATCCGTGAGATCAATTCGGGTGTGTTCGCGTTCGACGGTCAGCTGCTGTTCGGTGCGCTGAAGAAGGTCCGTACGGACAACTCTCAGGGCGAGGAGTATCTGACGGACGTGCTCGGGATCCTGCGGGAGGCGGGGCACCGGGTGGGGGCGTGTGTGGCGGCCGATCACCGGGAGATCGCGGGCATCAACAACCGTGTGCAGCTGAGCGAGGCGCGGCGGATCCTGAACGACCGGTTGCTGACGCGGGCGATGCTGGCCGGTGTGACGGTGGTCGATCCGGCGACGACGTGGGTGGATGTCACCGTGACGTTCGAGCAGGACGCGGTGGTGCATCCGGGGACGCAGTTGCAGGGTTCCACGCATCTGGGCGAGGGCGCGGAGGTGGGTCCGAACAGCCGGCTGCGGGACACGCGGGTGGGTGCCGGGGCGCGGGTGGACAACACGGTGGCGGACGGCGCGGAGGTGGGTCCGGAGGCGACTGTGGGCCCGTTCGCGTATCTGCGGCCGGGGACGCGGCTGGGTGCGAAGGGCAAGATCGGTACGTACGTGGAGACGAAGAATGCCTCGATCGGTGAGGGCACGAAGGTGCCGCACCTGTCGTATGTCGGGGACGCGACGATCGGTGAGTACACGAACATCGGTGCTGCCAGCGTGTTCGTGAACTACGACGGGCAGGAGAAGCACCACACCACCGTCGGGTCGCATTGTCGTACCGGCTCGGACAATATGTTTGTGGCTCCTGTCACGGTCGGGGACGGTGCGTACACCGCCGCCGGGTCCGTGATCACGAAGGATGTGCCGCCCGGTTCGCTGGCCGTGGCCCGTGGTCAGCAGCGGAATATCGAGGGTTGGGTGGCTCGTAAGCGTCCGGGCAGCGCGGCGGCGAAGGCGGCCGAGGCGGCGTCTCGGCAGGTCGAGAGCGAAGACTGACCGGAAACGGACGCCTTCGACACGGCGTACCGTGATAAGTGCACACCCAGTTGAGACACCTCTGAGGAGACAGCTGTGACCGGGATCAAGACGACCGGCGAGAAGAAGATGATGTTCTTCTCCGGCCGCGCCCACCCCGAGCTTGCCGAGGAGGTCGCCCAGCAGCTGGGGGTCGGGGTCGTCCCGACGAAGGCCTTCGACTTCGCCAATGGCGAGATCTATGTGCGGTATCAGGAGTCGGCTCGTGGTGCGGACTGTTTCCTGATCCAGAGCCACACGGCTCCGATCAACAAGTGGATCATGGAGCAGTTGATCATGATCGACGCGTTGAAGCGGGCGTCGGCGCGGTCGATCACGGTGATCGTGCCGTTCTACGGCTATGCGCGGCAGGACAAGAAGCACCGTGGCCGTGAGCCGATCTCGGCGCGGCTGATCGCGGATCTGATGAAGACGGCGGGTGCGGACCGGATCCTGACCGTGGATCTGCACACGGACCAGATCCAGGGCTTCTTCGACGGCCCGGTGGACCACCTGTTCGCGCTGCCGCTGCTGGCGGACTACGTGGGCCGGAAGGTCGACAAGGACAAGCTGACGGTGGTCTCGCCGGACGCGGGTCGGGTGCGGGTGGCGGACCGCTGGTGCGACCGGCTGGGTGCGCCGCTGGCGATCGTGCACAAGCGGCGTGACAAGGACGTGGCGAACCAGGTGACCGTCCACGAGGTCGTGGGTGAGGTCAAGGGCCGGGTCTGTGTGCTGGTGGACGACATGATCGACACGGGTGGCACGATCTGCGCGGCGGCGGACGCCCTGTTCGCGCACGGTGCGGAGGACGTCATCGTGACGGCGACGCACGGTGTGCTGTCGGGGCCTGCGGCGGACCGGTTGAAGAACTCGCGGGTGAGTGAGTTCGTGTTCACGAACACGCTGCCGACGCCGGGTGAGCTGAACCGGGAGCTGGACAAGATCACGGTGCTGTCGATCGCGCCGACGATCGCGAGTGCGGTGCGTGAGGTGTTCGAGGACGGTTCGGTGACGAGCCTGTTCGACGAGCAGTGAGCTGTAAAAACGCTTCTGCATGATCGATTTTTCTCCGGCCTTCCTTGCTGAGTAGACTGCTGCAGTTGCTCGGCGAGGGAGGCCGTTCCCGTTTTCCAGGGGTTCGGCGGTCCGTTATCGACGCGCTCTTCGTAGCAGGCCGTTCGTGGCCGGGTGACCACGTCCGTATCTACCTGTACGAGGAGTGATCCGTATGTCCGAGGTGAAGCTGAGCGCCGAGACGCGCACCGAGTTCGGCAAGGGTGCCGCCCGCCGTATCCGCCGTGACAACAAGGTCCCCGGTGTGCTGTACGGCCACGGCTCTGACCCGCTGCACCTGACCCTTCCGGGTCACGACCTGCTGCTGGCGCTGCGTACGCCGAACGTCCTGATCTCCCTGGACATCGACGGCAAGGGCAGCGAGCTGGCGATCCCGAAGGCCGTTCAGCGTGACGCGATCAAGGGCTTCCTTGAGCACGTCGACCTGCTGCTGGTCAAGCGTGGCGAGAAGGTCACGGTCGAGATCCCGGTCCACACCGAGGGCGAGCTGGCCCCGGGCGGCAACCTGCTGGAGCACGTCCTGAACGCGCTGCCGGTCGAGGCCGAGGCCACGCACATCCCCGAGTCGGTCACCGTCTCCATCGAGGGTCTGGAGGCCGGCGCGTCCGTTCTGGCCAAGGACATCCCGCTGCCGAACGGCACCAAGCTGGCCGTCGACGAGGACACGGTCGTCCTTCAGGTTCTGTCCGCGCAGGCGGAGGAGTCCGAGGGCGAGGAGTCCGAGGGCGAAGAGGCCGTCGCCGAGGCCTGATCCGAACGGATCGTCGTTTCGTCAGCCGCTGTTCCCGTACGGGGCAGCGGCTGGCGCGTATCGAGGAGACATGGACGTGACCACCCCCTCCAACGCCCCCTGGCTGGTCGTCGGGCTCGGCAATCCGGGGCCGGAGTACGCCGGCAACCGGCACAACGTGGGTTTCATGGTCGCCGATCTGCTGGCCGGGCGGATCGGGGGGAAGTTCAAGCGGGCGGGCAAGGCGCAGGCCCAGGTCGTGGAGGGGCGGATCGGCCCTCCGGGGCCGGCCAACCGCCGGGTGATCCTGGTCAAGCCGATGTCGTACATGAATCTGTCGGGCGGTCCGGTCAACGCTCTGCGGGACTTCTACAAGGTGCCCGTCGCGAACGTCGTGGCCGTCCATGACGAACTGGACATCGACTACGGCACGTTGCGGCTGAAGCTCGGCGGTGGGGACAACGGGCACAACGGGCTGAAGTCGATGACGAAGGCGTTCGGGGCGGACTATCACCGGGTGCGGTTCGGGATCGGGCGGCCGCCGGGCCGTATGCAGGTCGCGGACTTCGTGCTGAAGGACTTCTCCTCCGCGGAGCGCAAGGAGCTGGACTACTTCGTGGACCGGGCGGCGGACGCGGTGGAGGCCCTGGTGATCGAGGGGCTGGAGCGGGCGCAAAGCACGTACAACTCCTGACTTGTCCCCCGGCCGAGTTGACCGGGCGTTCAGGCATGGCCAATGATCCCGGCCATGCCCGCCACCGCCGCCCCGTCCTCCCGTCAGGCCCGTCAGGTCTCCGGTTCCGCGTTGCGGTTCGGGCGGGTGGCGGTGATGGGCGTGGTGGCCGTGCTGATCGTCGTCGCCGGGGTGTGGGGGTCGTGGCGGACCGCTCCGTACGTGATGCTGACCAAGGGGCGCGAGCGCGGCACGATCGAGGTGACGCGGTGCGACGGGCGGGCCTGTTGGGGGCCGTTCACGCCGCTCGCCGCGGGGGCGCCGGGGCGTCCGCGGATGGTCATCGAGAAGACGGCCGCCGTGCGCAAGGGGCGGTCGTACACGGTGGTGGTGCTGCCCGGCGGCGACGAGGTGGTGCGGTCGGGGCCGGCCGGGGTGCTGTACGCGTGGGTTCCGCTGGGCGGGGCGTTGTTGCTGGCGTCGGTGGTGGTGGCCGGGGGGCTGCGGCGGACGCGGGTGGCGTGGGTGCTGGCGGGGTCGGGTGTGGCCTTGCTCACGGCGGCTTTCGTGACGATGTGAGGTCTTTTCGGGTTCTCCATGCCTGTGGAGCACGTAAGCGTTGTCTGTTCGTGATTGACCTTGGGTCAGCTGCGGCCGGATGCTGAGCCGCCCCCTCCACATCTTCCCGTCCACCACTCGAAGATGGATTCGCCCCATGCGTACCCTCATCCGCGCCGGCGCTCTGTCCGCCGTCGCCGCGGCCGCGCTGTTCTCCGCGCCCGTCGCCGCCCATGCCACCGCTCCCGGGGACAACGGGACCGTGAAGATCCACGACGCCAAGACCGGCGAGGAGCTCAACCGCAACGAGCCGCACGTCTGCACGTTCTACCTGGACGCGTTCGGTTTCGACCGGGTCCAGGAGGTCGACTGGCACATCGAGGCCTGGGCGCCGGGCGCCGGCAGCAAGGGCGAGACGGTGAAGACGGGCGCGATCACGCTCGACGCGAAGGGTCACGGCCGTACCGAGGACCTGTCGCTGCCGGACGGGCACTACAAGTTGTTCTGGAACTTCGACGGCGAGAAGGGTGCCGCGAAGCACAAGGTGTTCTGGACGGACTGCAAGGACAACGGCGGCGGCGGTTCCACCCCGTCCTCGTCGGCGTCCCCGTCGGCGTCGGCGTCCGAATCCGCCTCGGCGTCCGCGTCCGCCTCGCCCTCGGCCGGCTCCTCCGCCTCCCCGAGCACGTCGTCGTCCGGGGGCGTCTCCGCCTCCTCGTCGCCGTCCGCGCAGGGCGGCGGCTCGGGCGACCTCGCCGAGACGGGCAACGGCGCGCCGGTCGGGCTGCTGTCGGGCCTGGCGGCGGCGCTGGTGGCGGCCGGCGGCTACCTGGTGGTCCGGCGGCGCCGGGCCTGACCTCCCACGTGAAACGGCGGTGCCCCCGAGTACGACACTCGGGGGCACCGCTGTTTCGTCAGTGGCTCAGCCGGTGTTGCGCAGGCCCGCCGCCACACCGTTGACGGTGAGGAGCAGGGCGCGGGAGAGCAGCGGGTCGGGCTCCTCGCCGGCGGCGGCGGCGTCGCGCTGCCGCTTGAGGAGGGCCACCTGGAGGTAGGAGATGGGGTCCAGGTAGGCGTCGCGGATGGCGAAGGTCTGCTTCAGGACCGGGGTGGCGTCGAGGAGTTCGCTCTCGCCGGTCACCCGCAGGACCTCGCGGACGGTCAGTTCGTGTTCGGCGCGGATGGTGTCGAAGACGTGCTTGAGCTCGTCCGGGACGAGGGTGTCGACGTAGTGGGCGGCGATCCTGAGGTCGGTCTTGGCGAGCGTCATCTCGACGTTGGAGATGAAGTTGCGGAAGAAGTGCCACTGTTCGTGCATCTCGTCGAGCACGGTGTCCAGGCCGGCCTCGCGCAGCGCCTTCAGGCCGGACCCGACGCCGAACCAGCCGGGGACGATCTGGCGGGACTGGGTCCAGCCGAAGACCCACGGGATGGCGCGCAGGCCGTCGAGCGAGACGCCCGATCCGGGGCGGCGGGAGGGCCGGGAGCCCAGGTGCAGGTCGGCGAGCTGGTCCACCGGCGTCGACGCGAGGAAGTACGTCGGCAGGTCGGGGTCCTCGACGAGGCGGCGGTAGGCGGCGTGGGCGGCGTCCGAGACGACGTCCATGGCCGCGTCCCAGCGGGCGAGGGCCTCGTCGGACTGGCGGGGCGCGGTGTGCAGGGCGGAGGCCTGCAGGGTGGCCGCGACCGTCAGTTCCAGGTTCTCGCGGGCCAGGGAGGGGATGAGGTACTTGTCGGAGATGACCTCGCCCTGTTCGGTGACCTTGATCTCGCCCTCCAGGGTGCCCCAGGGCTGGGCGAGGATCGCGTCGTGGGAGGGGCCGCCGCCGCGGCCGACGGTGCCGCCGCGGCCGTGGAAGAGGCGCAGGCGCACGCCGTAGCGGTGGGCGACGTCGCGCAGCCGGCGCTGGGCGCGGTGGATCTCCCACTGCGAGGTGGTGATGCCGCCGAACTTGGAGGAGTCGGAGTAGCCGAGCATGACCTCCTGGACGTCGCCGCGCAGCGCCACCAGGCGCCGGTAGGACGGGTCGGAGAGCATGTCCTCCAGGATCGTGTCGGCGGCCTTGAGTTCGTCGGTGGTCTCCAGCAGCGGCACGATGCCGATCTTCGCCCAGCCGGCGTGCAGGTCGATCAGGCCGGCCTCGCGGGCGAGGACGGCGGCGGCGAAGACGTCGTCGGCGCCCTGGCACATGGAGATGATGTAGGACTCGATGACCTCGGGTCCGAAGACGGCGAGGGCCCGCTTGATCGTCTCGAACACGCCGAGGGTCTTGGCGCCGGCGGCGTCGACGGGTGCCGGGGTGGGGGCGAGCGGCCTTCTGGAGCGCAGTTCCTTGGCGAGCAGCCGGGCGCGGTACTCGCGGGGCATGTCGACGTACCGCCAGGACTCCTCGCCGAGGCGGTCGAAGAGCTGGCCGAGGGCGTGGTGGTGGGCGTCGGCGTGTTCGCGGACGTCCATGGTGGCGAGCTGGAGGCCGAAGGCGGCCAGCGTGCGGATGGTGCGGTCCATGCGGCCGTCGGCGAAGAGGTCGCCGCGGTGGGCGCGCAGGGAGTTCTGCACGAGGGTGAGGTCGGCGAGCAGCTGGGAGGTGCCGAGGTAGTCGCGGCCCTCCTCGTGCGGGGTGCCCTTGGCGAGGCGCTGCTTGGTGTTCTCCAGCTTCTGCCGGATGCAGGTGGCCTTGAGGCGGTAGGGCTCCTCGGCGTTGAGGCGCTTGTAGCGGGGGCTGATCTCGGGGAGGCGGTCGAGGTCGGCCTGGAGGGACTGCAGCAGTTCCTCGGTGGCGCCGGTGTAGCGGATGGAGTTGGACAGGAAGCCGCGCAGCTCGTCGATCATCTCCAGGGCGTCGTTGATGCCGTGCTCGTGCTGGAGGATGAGGACGTCCCAGGTGACCTGGGGGGTGACGTTCGGGTTGCCGTCGCGGTCGCCGCCGATCCAGGTGCCGAAGGTCAGGGGCCGGCTGTCGTCGGGCAGCTTCAGCCCGACGCGTTCCAGCTCCGCCGTCAGGTCCTCGAGGACGTCGCCGACGGCGCCGGCGTGGAGTTCGTCGAGGTAGTAGATGGCGTTGCGGGCCTCGTCGGCGGGTTCTGGCCGTACGACGCGCAGTTCGTCGGTCTGCCAGACCAGGTCGATGTTCTCGGCCAGACGGGTGTCGAGGCGGCGCCGGTCGGAGGCGATGACCGGGGTCTCCAGGAGGGCGGCGATGCGCCGGAGCTTGTTGAGGACCGAGCGGCGGGCGGCCTCGGTGGGGTGGGCGGTGAAGACGGGGCGGACGTTGAGGTGGGCGACCGTCTGCCGCAGGTGCTCGGGGTCGGCGTCCTTGAGGCGGTCGGCGGTGCGGGCGAGCAGGCCGCCCTCGGCGGCGCGGCGGGCGCGCAGCTCGCGGCCGCGGTGCACCTGTTCGGTGACGTTGGCCAGGTGGAAGTAGGTGGAGAAGGCGCGGACCAGCTTGGCCGCGGTCTCCAGTTCGGTGCCGCGCAGCAGTTCGGCGGCGGCCTCTCCGTCCTCGCGCGTGAGGCGGCGGACCTTTTCGACGAGTTCCAGAAGCTCGGGGCCCTCCTGGCGGACGAGGGTCTCGCCCAGGAGGTCGCCCAGCCGGCGGATGTCGGCGCGCAGCTCGGTGCTGGTCGTCGTGGTCTGGTCGTCGGCACTGCTCACAGGTGCGGCTCCTTGCAGTGTTGAAGCTCGTCTGGGAGGGAACCCGGCGGCCGGACCGCGCGGCGGGCGCCGCATACGGCCGTGACATCCGGGAAGGAATCAGAGCGGACCGCGCTGTCCGACCGACTCCAAGGATAGGTGTCCATGCGGACGCGCAGACTCTCGGGCTCTTGCTGCCGGGCGACGCGCTGCCATACTTACGACGCCGTAGGTTACGGAACCGTAGGAAGGCGTGCACGGTTTTCGCCGCCCGGCCTCTTTCTCAACCCTCGACCCCACAGGGGACGCCCATGACCACGAGCTCCGATGTGCTCTCAGACGCCCCGAAGGGGACCGACACCGCAACTCCCTCGGCCACGCTGGGAGGTGAGCAGAAGCGGTCGATCGAGCAGATCACCCTGCTGCTGTTCATCACCGTGCCCTTCCTCGCGCTGCTTGCCGCGGTTCCGCTGGCGTGGGGCTGGGGGGTGAGCTGGCTGGACCTCGGTCTGCTGGTCTTCTTCTACTACCTGGGCTGTCACGGCATCACCATCGGTTTTCACCGCTATTTCACGCACGGTTCCTTCAAGGCCAAGCGGCCCCTGCGGATCGCCCTGGCGATCATGGGGTCGATGGCGGTCGAGGGCCCGCTGGTCCGCTGGGTGGCGGACCACCGCAAGCACCACAAGTTCTCCGACGCGGAGGGCGACCCGCACTCCCCGTGGCGTTTCGGGGAGACGGTCCCGGCACTGATCAAGGGCCTGTGGTGGGCGCACATCGCCTGGATGTTCGACGAGGAGCAGACCCCGCAGGACAAGTACGCGCCGGATCTGATCAGGGACCCGGCCATCCGCGCGATCTCCCGCCAGTTCGTGTTCTGGACGATGCTGTCGCTGGCCCTGCCGCCGCTGATCGGCGGTCTGGTCACCTGGTCGTGGTGGGGCGCGTTCACGGGGTTCTTCTGGGGCTCACTCGTTCGGGTGGCTCTGCTGCACCACGTCACCTGGTCGATCAACTCGATCTGTCACGCGGTCGGCAAGCGGCCGTTCAAGTCGCGGGACCGTTCGGGCAACGTGTGGTGGCTGGCGGTGCTGTCGTGCGGCGAGTCCTGGCACAACCTGCACCATGCCGACCCGACCTCGGCGCGGCACGGTGTGGAGCGCGGGCAGCTGGACTCCAGCGCGCGGCTGATCCGCTGGTTCGAGGCGTTCGGCTGGGCGTACGACGTGCGCTGGCCGTCACGCTCACGTATCGATTCACGCCGTAACACCGGCGAAGAAGGGTCTCGGCGCCGGAAGGCGACCGCCGAGGCGGCATGATTGACGCCGTGGCGACCGACTCCAGCAGCACCGAGAGCACCGACAAGCCGCGGCGCGCGCGGCGCACCCGCATGACCGGCGCCGAGCGCCGTCAGCAGCTGCTGGAGATCGGACGCACCCTGTTCGCCGCGAAGGGCTTCGAGGGCACGTCGGTGGAGGAGATCGCGGCGAAGGCCGGGGTGTCCAAGCCGGTGGTCTACGAGCACTTCGGCGGCAAGGAGGGGCTGTACGCGGTGGTGGTGGACCGTGAGATGCGGCGGCTGCTGGACATGGTGACCGGTTCGCTGACCGCCGGCCATCCGCGTGAGCTGTGCGAGCAGGCCGCGTTCGCGCTGCTGGACTACATCGAGGAGTACACGGACGGCTTCCGCATCCTGGTCCGCGACTCCCCCATCCCGCAGTCGACGGGCACCTTCGCCTCGCTGATCTCGGACATCGCCACCCAGGTGGAGGACATCCTGGGGCGGGAGTTCAAGAGCCGCGGCTTCGACCCCAAGCTCGCCCCCCTGTACGCGCAGGCCCTGGTCGGCATGGTGGCGCTGACCGGTCAGTGGTGGCTGGACGTACGCCGTCCGAAGAAGGCGGAGGTCGCGGCCCACCTGGTGAACCTGGCGTGGCACGGGCTGGACGGGCTGGAGCAGAAGCCGCGGCTCATCGGGCACCGCAAGAGCTGACGCGCACCCGTCGGGAGCGTCGCTCCCGACGGGTGCGCGTCAGCGCATGTCTGCGCTTGTCAGTGCTTGAAGACGTCCTTGGCCTTCTCCTTGGCCTGGCGGGCGTCGCCCTTGGACTGTTCGGCGCGGCCCTCGGCCTCCATGCGCTCGTTGCCGACGGCGCGGCCCACCGTCTCCTTGACCTTGCCCTTGGCCTGTTCCGTCTTGCCCTTGGCCTTCTGATCGCCGGCCATCAGTCATCACTCCCAGTGACGCGAGACGTCATTCCTTGACACACCTGGTAACCCTCATGGGGCCGGGCAAACGTCGCCGTCCGGTTCCAGGAACTCCAGCCGGTTGCCCACGGGGTCCTCGGAGTAGAAACGCCGGTGCCCCGGCAGGTTCCCGTCCCACGCCACCTGCGCGCCCTTGGCCTCCAGCCGGGCGGCGTACGCCTCGATGCCGGTGACCCGCAGCCCGGGATGCGCCTTCCTCGCGGGCCGGAAGTTCTCTTCCACTCCCAGGTGCAGCTGGACGGCGCCGGTCTGGAACCAGCAGCCGCCGCGCGCGGCGAGCACCGGCGGCTTGGGGATCTCGGTCATGCCGAGGACGTCCGTGTAGTAGGCGCGCAGCAGGTCCTCGCAGCCGGCGGGGGCGGCGAGCTGGACGTGGTCGACGGCGGTGAGCATCAGGCCTCCTTGCGGGCGACGGCGAAGATGCGGCGGAAGGGGAACGGGGTGCCGTGGGCGGTGGCCGGGTAGGCCGTGCGCAGGGCCGCGCGGTACTCGGCGAGGAACTCCTCGCGGGCCTCGGGGTCGTCGGCGAGGGCGGTCAGGACGGGCCGCAGCCCGGTTCCCTTGACCCAGTCCAGCACGGGGTCCTCGCCGGTCAGCAGATGCAGGTATGTCGTCTCCCACACGTCGGCCTCGCAGCCGAGCGCGGTCAGCCGCTCCAGGTAGGTCTCCGGGGCGAGGACGGCGTCGTCGTGCCGCAGGAGGTCGGCGAGGCGGTCTTCGAAGCGGGGGGAGCGGGCGATCTCGCGCATCAGCCGGTGGCTGGGGGCGGAGAAGTTGCCGGGCACCTGGAAGGCGAAGGTGCCGCCCGGGGCGAGCCCGGCGATCCACTCGCCGAACCGCTCCGCGTGCCCGGGGACCCACTGCAGGGTGGCGTTGCTGACGATCAGGTCGTACGGCCGTTCGGGCGCCCAGGTGCGGACGTCGGCGGGGGCGAAGTCGAGGTGTCCGCCGCCGGGTGTGGGCCCCGCGTGCTCGGTGACGGCCCGGTCGAGCATCTCGGGCGAGTTGTCGTAGCCGGTGATGTGCGCGGTGGGCCAGCGTTCGGCGAGCAGGACGGTGACGTTGCCGGGGCCGCAGCCGAGGTCCGCGACGGCCGGCGCGGCGGACGGCGGGTCCGGGACGCGCGCGAGGAGGTCGGTGAACGGGCGGGCGCGGTGGCCGGCGTGGCGGAGGTACTGGGCGGGGTCCCAGGCGGGGCTGCTCATGACCGCTACCTTCCCCGCCAGCTTCTCTTGATGTCAAGAGACTCGACATCAAGAGACTTCATGTCGACACAACCACTACACTGATCGCCATGGAGGACGAGGTCGATCGGCTGGTCGCTGCGTGGCGCCGGGAGCGCCCGGACCTCGACGTGGAACCGCTCGAGGTGCTCAGCCGGGTGAGCAGACTGGCCCGGCACCTGGACCGGGCCCGCAGGCTGGCGTTCGCCGAGCACAGCCTGGAGCCCTGGGAGTTCGACGTGCTGACCGCGCTCCGGCGCGCGGGGACGCCGTACCAGCTCTCGCCGGGGCAGTTGCTGACGCAGACCCTGGTCACCTCCGGCACGATGACCAACCGCATCGACCGGCTCACGAAGAAGGGCCTGGTGGAGCGGTTGCCCGACCCCAGCGACCGGCGCGGGGTGCTGGTGCGGCTGACGGCCGAGGGCCGGGACCGCGCGGACCAGGCCCTGGCCGGCCTGCTCGACCAGGAGCGGGCGATCCTCGCCGAGCTCTCCCGCGCCCAGCGCGGTGAACTCGCCGGGCTGCTACGCCAGCTGACCGCCCCGTTCGACAACATCCCCGGCTAGGTCCACCGGCCCGACGCCGGCCCGGCGGGCCAGGGCGACGGCGGCCAGCGTGCTGTGCACGCCCAGCTTGCCCAGGACGTTCTGCATATGGGTGCGCACGGTGTGCGGGGAGAGGAACAGCCGCTCGGCGACCGCCTTGCGGCCCAGCCCGGCCACCATGCAGCGCAGCACCTCGCGCTCCCTCGGCGTGAGGGACTCCACCAGCCGCTCGCTCTCGGTGCGGTGCTTGCGCGCCGCCGTCAGCTCCCTGAGCACACCCGTGAGCAGGGCGGGCGGCAGATGGGTCTCGTCGCGCAGGACGCCCCGGATGACGTTCAGCAGTCTCGACAGCGAGCAGTCCTTGGCGACCCAGCCCGAGGCCCCGGCCTGCAGGGCGAGCGCGGCGCGCCGCGGATCGTCCTTCTCGGCGAGGACGACGATCCGTACGCCCGGCTGCGCGGTGCGCACCCCGGCGACCAGCGAGATCCCGTCGACGAGACCGTCCTCGCCCACCTCCTGGACGGGCACGGCGGGCCGCACGCCGGGCAGGTTGCCGCCCAGGTCGGCGTCGACCAGCAGCACGTCGAAGCGGCGCCCCTCGGCCGCCGCCCGCTCCAGGCTGCGCAGCGCGGCGGGACCGCTGCCCGCGGCGGAGACGTCGACGTCGGGCTCGGCCGCAAGGGCTGCGGCGAGCGACTCGGCGAAGATGCGGTGGTCGTCGACGACCAGGACTCGGATGCGAACCACGAAACCCCCTTCCCCAGGCTCCTGAAGAGCAGGGGACCCCTTTGTCCGGGAGACGGTACGGGCGCGGGTACGACGCCCGGCGCGATGGCCCGGCACGGCCGCCGCCGTGCGGAAACTGCTACCCCCACTTCGGGTGTCGTACCCGACTGTCTCGCCCCCTGATCGGCACCGGCCCCCACCGGTGCTGCTCATCAGGGTACGGCTGGGGGCCGGGAGGGGAAGGTTATTTGCAGAACTGGCGGTCCGACGCGTTTATCGTGAGCCGCATGTTTCGTCTTGAGACAGAAGTCGACAGGACCCGGCGCGATCTTCTCCGAACCCGGCTGCACGAGACCAACACGGCGGCCTCCCCCGTGCTGCGCGCCCTGCGCGGAACCCCAGGTGAACGGGAACTTCCGCTCCACGTATGGGCGTTGGACGACACCGGCGCGCTCGCGGGCGGACTGGTCGGCCACACCTGGACGACCTGGCTGCACGTGACCTATCTGTGGGTCGACGCGCGCCACCGGGGAGCGGGGCTGGGTTCGCAACTGCTCGCGACGGCGGAGCGCATCGCGAAGCGCGAGCGGGGCTGCGCTTCCGTACGCCTGGAGACCTGGGACTTCCAGGCGCCGGACTTCTACCGGAAGCAGGGGTACGACGTGGTGTGCGTGATCCCCGACTATCCGCCGGGGATCACCGAGTACACCCTGACCAAGCGGCTCAGCTGAGCCTGCGGGCGCCGGCCGCCGGGACCGCCTCGAAGACCCGCGGGGCGGTGAACTGCGCCGTCGCGAAGGCCTCTTCGACCGCCTTGGTGATGGTCTCGACGTCGGCGGCCTCCGCGAGGACGATCGCCGAGCCGCCGAAGCCGCCGCCCGTCATCCGCGCGCCCAGGGCGCCGGCCGCGAGCGCCGTGTCGACCGCGAGGTCCAGCTCGGGGCAGGAGATGCGGAAGTCGTCGCGCAGGGAGGCGTGACCGGCGACCAGCACCGGGCCGATGGCGCGCGTGTCGCCCGACTCCAGCAGGGCGACGACCTTCTCCACCCGCTCGTCCTCGGTGACGACGTGCCGCACCAGGCGGACCGCCTCCTCGTCGTCGCCCAACCGCGCGAGCGCGTCGTCGAGTTCGGCGTACGGGACGTCGCGCAGGGCGTCGACGCCGAGCAGCGCCGCTCCCCGCTCGCAGCCCGCGCGGCGCTTGCCGTACTCGCCCTCGCTGTGGGCGTGCTTGACCTGGGTGTCCACCACCAGCAGGCGCATGCCCTCGGCCGCGAGGTCGAAGGGGATCTGCCGCTGGGACAGGTCCCGGGTGTCGAGGAACAGGGCGTGGCCCTCCTCGCAGCAGGCCGAGGCCGTCTGGTCCATGATGCCGGTGGGCGCGCCGACGTAGACGTTCTCGGCGCGCTGGCACAGGCGGGCCAGCTGCCAGCGCTGCAGACCCAGTTCGAACAGGTCGTTGAGCGCCAGGGCGATCACGACCTCCAGCGCCGCCGAGGAGGACAGGCCCGCGCCGGAGGGGACCGTGGAGGCCAGGTGCACGTCGGCGCCGGTCACCGCGTGGCCGGCCTCGCGCAGCGCCCACACGACACCCGCCGGGTACGCCGTCCAGTTCCGGTCGGTCTCCGGGGCCAGGTCGTCCAGGCGCAGCTCCACCACGCCGCCCTCGACGTCCGCCGAGTGCAGGCGCAGCACGCCGTCGGTGCGGCGTGAGAGGGCGGCGACCGCGGTGTGCGGCAGCGCGAAGGGCATCACGAAGCCGTCGTTGTAGTCGGTGTGCTCACCGATGAGGTTGACGCGGCCCGGCGCCGACCAGACGCCCTCCGGTGCGGCCCCGTACAGCGCGGCGAAGCCTTCCCGGACCTGCTGTGCACCCACTACTGCTCCCTGGAGATGTTCTGCGCGAACTCCCACGCGTCCGCGACGATTCCCGCGAGATCCGCGCGGGACGGCTTCCAGCCCAGCTTCTCGCGGGCGCTTCGCGCGGAGGCCACCAGCACCGCCGGGTCGCCGCCGCGGCGCGGGGCCACGACCTCGGGGATCGGGTGGCCGGTGACCTGGCGGACGGTCTCGATGACCTGGCGGACCGAGAAGCCCTCGCCGTTGCCGAGGTTGCAGATCAGGTGCTCGCCGGAGGTGGCGGCCTTCAGGGCGAGCAGGTGGGCCTCGGCGAGGTCGGCGACGTGGATGTAGTCGCGCACACAGGTGCCGTCGGGCGTCGGGTAGTCGTCGCCGTACACCGAGATGGCCTCGCGTCGGCCCTGGGCGACCTGCAGGACGAGGGGGATCAGGTGCGACTCGGGGTCGTGGCGCTCGCCGCACGCGCCGTAGGCGCCCGCCACGTTGAAGTAGCGCAGGGAGACCGCGCCCAGGCCGTGGGCGGCCGCCTCGCCGGTGATCATGTGGTCGACGGCGAGCTTGGTGGCGCCGTAGGGGTTGGTCGGCTTGGTCGGGGCGGTCTCGACGATCGGGACCTGCTCCGGCTCGCCGTAGGTGGCCGCGGTGGAGGAGAAGACGAGCTTGCGCACGCCGGCCTCGCGCATCGCGCCGAGCAGCGCCATGGTGCCGCCGACGTTGTTGTCCCAGTACTTCTCGGGCTTCACGACCGACTCGCCGACCTGCGAGAAGGCGGCGAAGTGCAGGACGGCCTCGTAGGAGGAGTCCAGCCACTTGGCGGCGTCGCGGATGTCGCCCTCGACGAAGGTGGCGCCCGCCGGGACCCCCTCGCGGAACCCGGTGGTCAGGTTGTCGAGGACGGTGACCTCGTGACCCGCCTCCAGCAGGTGCTGGGCGACCACGCTGCCGACATAACCCGCGCCACCGGTGACCAGATACTTGCCGCTCATCAACTCGCTACCTCTCGCAGTCGCTCGGCCGCGCGCTCCGGCGGCACGTCGTTGATGAACACGTTCATGCCGGACTCGGAACCCGCGAGGAACTTCAGCTTGCCGGAAGTGCGGCGGATGGTGAAAAGCTCGAGGTGCAGCGCGAAGTCGTCGCGGTTGACGCCCTCGAAGTCCGCGAGCTGGCCGAACGGGGCCTGGTGCCAGCCCGCGATGTAGGGCGTCGGCGGCTCGTTCTCACCGAAGATCCGGTCGAAGCGCCTCAACAGTTCCAGATAGACCTGGGGGAACTCTGTGCGCGCCGCCTCGTCCAGGCCCAGCAGGTCCGGCACCCGGCGCTTGGGGTACAGGTGCACCTCGTACGGCCAGTGCGCCGCGTACGGCACGAACGCCACCCAGTGTTCACCCTCGAGGACGACCCGCTCGTCGGCGAGTTCACGCTCGAGAACATGATCGAAGAGGTTCTCCCCGCCGGTCGCCTCCTTGTGCTGGGCGAGCTGGCGGAGCATCAGTGCGGTGCGCGGAGTGGTGAAGGGGTAGGCGTAGATCTGGCCGTGCGGGTGACCCAGAGTCACGCCGATCTCGGCGCCCCTGTTCTCGAAGCAGAACACCTGCTCCACGGAGGCCAGATGCGACAGCTCCGACGTGCGGTCCGTCCACGCGTCCAGCACAAGGGCGGCCTGCTCCTCGGTGAGGTCGGCGAAGGACGCGTTGTGGTCGGAGGTGAAGCAGACGACCTCGCAGCGGCCCGAGTCCCCGGCGAGCGAGGGGAAACGGTTCTCGAAGACCACGACGTCGTACGACGAGTCCGGGATCTCGCTGAGCCGCCCGTCCTGGGAGGGGCACAGGGGGCACTCGTCGGCCGGCGGGTGGTAAATGCGGCCCTGACGGTGCGAGGCGACGGCGACGCTGTCGCCGAGCAGCGGGTCGCGGCGGATCTCGGAGGTGGTGTGGGTCCGCTCCAGGGGTCGCTTGTCCACCGCGTCGCGCACGACGTCGTCGCGCAGGTCGTAGTAGATCAGCTCGCGACCGTCGGCCAGTCGGGTCGAGGTCTTCTTCACTGCGGACTCCCTATCCGAGCCACTCACTCAGCTGCACAGCCATCAAACATAACCAAACACATTGGAACACGATCACCCAGAGTCGTCAACATCACAATCCAACAAAGAGCATCAACCGACGTGTTCAATTACTGAACACGGAGGCGTAGTTTCCGCTCTGGATCAGTTCACGCAACGAAGCGAGTTCTCATGCAAACCCCCACAAACATGGCTGTCCCCCTCGCCGCCGAGCTACGACTCCCCACGTCCTGGCTCGACTACACGATCCTCGGCATCTACTTCGTCGTCGTCCTCGGCATCGGCTTCGCCGCCCGTAGATCGGTGAAGACCAGCCTCGACTTCTTTCTCTCCGGACGCTCCCTGCCCGCCTGGATCACGGGCCTCGCCTTCATCTCCGCCAACCTGGCCGCCACCGAGATCCTCGGCATGGCCGCCAACAGCGCGCAGTACGGCGCGTACACCGTGCACTGGTACTGGATCGGCGCCATCCCGGCCATGGTCTTCCTCGGCCTGGTGATGATGCCCTTCTACTACGGCAGCAAGGTCCGCTCGGTTCCCGAGATGCTGCTGCTGCGCTTCGACAAATGGGCACATCTGCTCAGTTCGTTGCTGTTCGCCTTTGCCGCCATCCTGATCGCCGGTGTGAACCTCTACGCCCTCGCGCTCGTCGTCGAGGCCCTGCTGGGCTGGCCGCAGTGGGTGGCGATCGTGGTCGCCGGCGCCTTCGTGCTCGCGTACATCACCCTCGGCGGCCTGTCCTCCGCGATCTACAACGAGGTGCTGCAGTTCTTCGTGATCCTCGCGGCCCTCATCCCGATCGTCGTCCTGGGCCTGAAGAAGGTCGGCGGCTGGGGCGGCCTGACCGACAAGCTCACCGCGCAGCACGGCGCCAACTTCACCACCGCCTGGGGCGGCACCGGCATCGGCAGCTCCAACCCGCTCGGCGCCAACTGGCTGACCATCGTCCTGGGCCTCGGCTTCGTGCTCTCCTTCGGCTACTGGACGACGAACTTCGCCGAGGTGCAGCGCGCCCTGTCCGCGAAGAACCTCTCCGCCGCCCAGCGCACCCCGCTGATCGCGGCGTACCCGAAGATCTTCATCGTCTTCCTGGTGATGATCCCCGGCCTCGTCGCCGCGGCCCTGGTCCCGGGCTTCGGCACCGCCAAGTCGGGCTACCAGTACAACGACGCCATCCTGTACCTGATGCACGGGCTGCTGCCCAACGGCGTCCTCGGCATCGCGATCACCGGCCTGCTCGCCGCCTTCATGGCCGGCATGGCGGCCAACGTGTCGTCCTTCAACACGGTGTTCACCAACGACATCTGGGGCCGGTACGTCGTCAAGGGCCGCGAGGACGGGTACTACGTCCGCTTCGGCCGGCTGATCACCGTGATCGGCGTCTGCGCCTCGGTCGGCACGGCCTTCCTGGCCTCGTCCTTCTCGAACATCATGAGCTACCTGCAGACGCTGTTCTCCTTCTTCAACGTGCCGATGTTCGTCGTCTTCATCATCGGCATGTTCTGGAAGCGCGCGTCCGTGAAGTCCGGCTTCTGGGGCCTGCTCGCCGGCACCGTGGCCGCGATGGTGAACTACTTCGTGATCTACAAGCAGGGCATCATCGACATCCCCACCGACCAGGGAGCCAACTTCGTCTCCGCCATGGTCGGCTTCGCCGCCGGCGCCGTGGTGATGTTCGCCGTCTCCCTGTTCACCGAGCCCAAGCCGGCCGAGGAACTCCAGGGCCTGGTCTACGGCACCACCTCCCCCGGCATGACCGAGCCGCCCGCCCCCGGCGACGAGGCCTGGTACCGCAAGCCCGCCCTGCTGGGCTGGGGCGCGGTCGTCATCGCCGCCGCCTGCTACATCCCGTTCTCGTTCTGATCGCGGGAGGATCGAGAGACCATGTCCGAGTTTTCCAGCCCCTCCGACCGCCCCGAGCCGCACGCCTACTCCGAGCAGGACGTGCAGCGCGAGGTCTCCGAGCTGCAGAAGCAGTCGGCCACCGCGGCCCGCATCTTCGACCTGCGCCGCATCATCGGCGGCCTGTTCGTCCTGTACGGCGTGATCGTCACCATCGCCGGCATCACCGACGACCAGGCCGCCATCGACAAGGCCCAGGGCATCAACATCAACCTGTGGACCGGGATCGGGATGCTGCTGCTGGGCATCTTCTTCCTGGTCTGGCTGAAGCTGCGGCCCACCCCGCCGACGGTCCCCGAGGTCACGGCCGAGGACCTGCCGGACCAGAGCGCCGAATGACGGCCGCGGGGCCGCGGGGCTACGACGCCTCCGGCCCCGCTCCCGCGTCCGGCGCCGGATGCGACAGCGGCCCCGCCCGGTCCAGCAGGCCCGTGCGGGCCGCCAGGGCCGCCGCCTCCAGACGGGAGCCGACGCCCAGTTTCATCAGCACGCGCTGCACATGGGTGCGCGCGGTCGACGGGGCGATGCCCATGCCGGCCGCGATCAGCCGGGTGTCCTCGCCGTCGGCGACCCGGACCAGCACCTCGACCTCCCGGGGCGTGAGCATCTGCAGCAGACGCTGGCCCTCGTCGTCGGGCTGGGCGGCCGGGTTGAGCAACTCGCTGAAGGCCCCCTGGAGCAGCTGCGGAGCGACCGCCGCCTCACCCGCCCGCGCCTTCATGATCGCCCGCTCGACGCCCTCGATGCGCTCGTCGTGGCGTACGTAGCCCGAGGCGCCCGCCGCGAAGGCCGCGGCTATCCCGCGCGGACTGGGCACCGGGCCCAGCACCAGCACCGCCACCTGCGGACGCTCCCGCTTGATCCGCACCACCGGGTCGAACATGCCCGGCTCCGCCGGTGTCGCCGTCCCCAGCAGGCACACCTCCGGCGCGCGTGAGATCACCAGCTCCGCCGCGCCCGCGGCCGGCGCCGCCGCCGCCAGCACCCGGTGCCCCCGCAGCTTCAGCGCCGAGGCCAGCGCCTCGGCGAGCAGTCGGTGGTCGTCGACCACCATGAGCCGCACTCCCATCGAGCAAACCCCCCACTCCCCCCAGTGGATCCCCAGGCATGCCCCACCATGGATGCCCACCGGTCCGCGCGGACAGGAGCCCCCCTCCGGCTCCCCCGCTCCTCATGCCCCCGGAAGCTACACGCTTGTTCGACGTTGCGCTCCCCCTACCGGTGAGAACTGCCCCGGATCGACGGAATATCTTGTTTTTCTCTCATACATGGGTGATTCAGCTACTCGTACCGAACGCCAGGGCCAGGTACTTGTCCCCCGCCGACGAGGACTTGTCGGCGAACTGGGAGGCCATGAACAGGTGGCCCTGGGAGTAGAGGATCTCGGAGTAGTCCGGTGACATCGTGGACTCCGCCGACCGCGCCGCCCCCGCCGCCGGGTTCTCCAGCAGCGTCGTCTCCTTGAAGGAGCCGCCGTCGATGCTGACGATCTGGCCGCCCTTGTCGTACGGCGGGCGCTTGTACGCGATCACGTTGCCGTTGTCCATGCGCAGCGGCGTGATCGTGTAGCCGTCGCCGGCGTCGGCGCGCTGCCCGGTCTGCTTGCCGGTGGCCAGGTCGAAGGCGACGATCTCGTTGGTCTGGCTGTAGTCCTTGGTGCCGCTGTGCTCCTCGGTGGGCACGTACAGCCGGTCGTTGCCGACGGCGAGACCGGTGCAGCCCTCGATCTTCGTGATGCCGTCGCAGCGCGCCGCGTACTGCTTGCCCGGCGCCGAGATCCGGTTGTTGAGCTTGCCGGTCTTGTTGTCGATGGAGTAGAAGTCCGAGATCTCGCTGCCGTCACCGGCGCTGTCGCCCGCGTCGGCCGCCACGACCAGCGGGTTCGTCGAGACGACGGAGGCGTACTCGATGCCCTTGGCCATCTTGTAGTCCGAGATCACCTTCCCCGTGCGCGGGTCGATGGTCTGGATGTGCAGCAGGCGCTCGCCGTACTGGCCGCACTTGAGGACCGCGACCAGCTTCTCGCCGCCGCCGTACCCGGCGTCGTAGCAGGTGTCGTCGGCCTTCGGGGCCCACAGCGGCTTGCCACTGGCGACGTCGAACGCGGCACCTCCCTGCAGGCCGCCCGCGGCGACCGTGTTCGCGCTGACGGTGACGTTGCTGAACGTGATCGTCCCGCCGGCGCCGTCACCGACCGACTTCGTCCACAGCTTCTTTCCGGCGTCCAGGTCGATCGCCGCGACCTGGCTGCATCCGGCCGACCTGTTCTTCGCGGGCATCTTCGGCTGGAAGAGGACGGCCGTGCGGTGGTCGTCGGTGGTGTGCTGGCTGACCGTGCAGACCGGGCCGGGCAGCTTGATCGTCCACTGCTTGGTGCCCTGGTCGAGGTCGTACGCGCTGATCTCGGCGACGCCGCTCTTGACGTACGCCTTGTCGGTCAGCCAGGACCCGGACACCACGGTGGTGTCGTCGACCTTGGGCGAGGGGAGCTTGTACAGCAGCTTGGAGGCGGTGTCGGCGGGCACCTTCTCCTCGCCCTTGCCGTCGACGCCGCCCTTGCCGGTGTCACCGCCACCACCGGTGCCGCCGGTGCCTCCGCTGGAGTTCGCGGTCTGGTCCTTCTTGCCGTCGCCACCGGCGGACGCGAAGTACCAGATGCCGCCGACGACCAGCGCGAGCGCGGCGACCGCCGCGACGACGATCAGCGGCGTGTTGTTCTTCCGCCCGCCGGCCTGCGGGTACGGCGGCACGGGCTGCTGCGGGTAGCCGTAACCGGGCTGCTGGCCGTAGGGGTTGGGCGGCTGGCCGTACGGCGGTTGCGGCTGCGTCGGATAGCCGTAACCGGGTTGCTGCGGGGGCTGGGGGGCCTGGGGGTAGCCGTAGCCCGGCTGCGGGGGTGGCTGCGGGGCGCCGTAGGGCGGCTGCGGCTGCGGCGGGGTCTGCGGGGCGCCGAAGCCCGGCTGCTGCGGGGGTGTCTGCGGCGGCTGCTGGCCCTGGGGCGGGCCGAAGCCGGGCTGCTGCGGGGGCTGGTTCGGCGGCTGGTTCGGCGGGGGCGGGGGCTGGCTCATGGCGGGGCACCTCGGGGCGGACGGCGGGGCGACGGGGACGTGGGGGGCCGTGGGACGGCGTCAGTTGCCGAAGGCGAGAATCAGCTTCCCCTTCGAGTCGTCGTTGCCGGTCAGCCGGGTCGAGGAGAGGTAGAAGCGGCCGTCCACCCAGTCGTAGGCCTTGGAGTAGAAGCCGTTCTCCAGGTCGGCCGTGCCCGCCGGGTTGCGCAGCAGCTTGGCCGGCTTGTGGTCCGAGCCGCTCGTCGCGATCGACACGACCTGGCCGCCGGCGTCGTACGACGGCTCGACGTAGGCGATGAGCTTGCCGCCCTCCACCTTCATCGGCAGCATCGACTCGTCCGCCGGGGACTTCACGCGCCACTTCTCCTTGCCGTTGGCGAGGTTGATCGCGACGATCTCGTTCGGCCCGGTGGTCGCCTTGGTCGGCAGGTAGAGCGTGTCCGCGTCGGCCGCCACGCCCTCACAGCCCTGCAGGTCGCGGTCGAGGATCTGCCAGCCGCACTGCGGGGCGAAGTTCTCGTCGAAACCGACCTGGGAGCGGAAGCGGCCCTTGGCGTCGAACGTGGAGATGTTCCAGGCCTTCTTGTCCTGGTTGGTGCTGTAGACGACGAGCGGGTCGACCGAGTACGTCCGTGAGACGGTCCAGCCCTTGTCGAACTTCTGCGTCCACTTGGCCTTGCCGGTCTTCGGGTCGAGCTCCTGGATCTCCTCGTGCTCGTTCGCCTGGGAGGCGTCGCAGGAGGCGACGGAGATCAGCCGGTCGCCGCCCGCGAACGCGGTCGGGAAGCAGGCGCTGCCGTACTTCGTCTTGTCGAACAGCTTCTTGCCGCTGTCGATGTCGAAGGCCACCCCGGACTGGGCGCGGCCCGCCATCACCGTCTTGCCGGTGATGGACAGCGAGACGTTGATGGTGTTGTCGAACAGGGCGCCGTCGCCGAGCGTGCCGCTCCAGCCCTTCGCGCCGGTGTTCAGGTCGAGCTGCTGGAGCTTGTTGCACTTGGCGCGCTCGCCGGTGCCGCTCTCGTACGCCACCACGACCTTGTCGTCGGCCGACTTCTGCGGGGTGACCGAGCAGATCTTCTCCGGGAAGGCCAGCGGGCCCCAGGCGGTCGCGCCGTCGGCCACGCCGTAGGCGAAGACCTGCTTGTACGCCGCCTTCACCACCGTCTTGCCGGTGATCCACATACCGGGGGCGTCGGCACCCGAACCGGGCGCGTCCGGCGGCGACTTGTACCAGAGGACCTTCGCCTCGCCGTCCTGGCGGTCCGCGTTGAGGTCCTCGGGGTCGGAGCCCTTCGTCCCGCCGGAGCCGCCCGAGGTGCCGGTCGCGGTGGGCTTGGGGTCGTCGCTCTTCCCGGCGACCGGCTTCTTGCCGTCGTCGCCGCGGGTCACCGCGTACGCGACGCCGCCGATGACGGCCAGCGCGGCGACGACCGCCACGGCGATCAGCGCCGTCCTGCCCTTGCGGGGGCCGGTCGGCGGGATGCCGGGACCGCCCGGGTAGGGGGCCTGCGGATAGCCGTACCCGGGCTGCGCCCCGTACGGGCCGGGCTGCTGCGGCTGGCCGTAGGGGCCGGGCGGGCCGTACGGACCCGGCTGCGCGTACGGACCGGGCTGCTGGGCGTACGGGCCCGGCTGCTGGGGCGGCTGCGCGGGCTGTTGAGGGGGCTGCGGGTAGCCGTAGCCGGGCTGCTGCTGGGGCGGCGGGGACTGCGGAGGCGGCGGGGCCCCGAAGCCGCCCTGGGGCGGCGGGTCCTGCGGCGGTCCGAAACCTTCCTGCGGCGGCTGTGTCATCAGCGCCTTCCCCCGTTCGATCACTGATTTCCAGCCACGCCCGAGGCGCTTGATGAGCCGGATTCGTACTCAGACAGTTCCCAGACGGCCCTTTCTATCACTCGGCACCGACAACGCACCGGGCCGGTTCGTCCGCTGTTCCCAAGGGACGACCGGCCCGTGATACCGCCGTTACACCTTCACACGAGCTTCACGCATCCTCGGCGAGTTCGAGCCAGCGCAGCTCCAGTTCCTCCCGCTGGCCGGCCAAGTCCCGCAGCTCCGCGTCCAGTTCGGCCACCTTCGCGAAGTCCGTGGCGTTCTCGGTGATCTGGGCGTGCAGCTTGGTCTCCCGCTCGGAGATCTTGTCCAACTGCCGCTCGACCTTCTGCAGTTCCTTCTTGGCGGCGCGCTGGTCGGCGGAGCTCTTCTCGGCGGCGGGCTTGACCGCGACGGGCGCGGCCGCGGCGACCGCCTCCTCCATCCGCAGGCGCCGCTCCAGGTACTCGTCGATGCCGCGCGGCAGCATCCGCAGCGTGGCGTCGCCCAGCAGCGCGAAGACGCGGTCGGTGGTGCGCTCGACGAAGAACCGGTCGTGGGAGATGACGATCATCGAGCCGGGCCAGCCGTCGAGGAGGTCCTCCAGCTGGGTCAGCGTCTCGATGTCGAGGTCGTTGGTGGGCTCGTCGAGGAAGAGGACGTTGGGCTCGTCCATGAGCAGCCGCAGCAGCTGGAGCCGGCGGCGCTCACCGCCGGAGAGGTCGCCGACCGGCGTCCACTGCTTCTCCTTGTTGAAGCCGAACGTCTCGCACAGCTGCCCGGCGGTCATCTCGCGTCCCTTGCCGAGGTCGACGCGCTCGCGCACCTCCTGGACCGCTTCCAGCACCCGCAGGTTCGGGTCCAGTTCGGCGACCTCCTGGGAGAGGTAGGCGAGCTTGACCGTCTTGCCGACGGCGATCCGGCCGCCGGCGGGCTGGGTCTCGCCCTCGCTGCGGGCCGCCTGTGCCATCGCCCGCAGCAGGGAGGTCTTGCCGGCGCCGTTCACGCCGACCAGGCCGATGCGGTCGCCGGGGCCGAGCTGCCAGGTGACGTGCTTGAGCAGCAGCTTGGGGCCGGCCTGGACGGTCACGTCCTCCAGGTCGAAGACCGTCTTGCCGAGCCGCGAGGAGGCGAACTTCATCAGCTCGGAGCTGTCCCGGGGCGGCGGCACGTCCTTGATCAGCTCGTTGGCCGCCTCGACGCGGAAGCGCGGCTTGGAGGTACGGGCGGGAGCTCCGCGGCGCAGCCAGGCCAGCTCCTTGCGGACGAGGTTCTGCCGCTTGGCCTCCTCGGTGGCGGCGATGCGCTCGCGCTCGGCGCGCGCGAAGACGTAGTCGGAGTAGCCGCCCTCGTACTCGTAGACGTCGCCCTTCTGCACGTCCCACATGCGGGTGCACACCTGGTCCAGGAACCAGCGGTCGTGCGTGACGCAGACCAGCGCGGAGCGGCGCTCGCGCAGGTGGCGGGCGAGCCAGGCGATGCCCTCGACGTCGAGGTGGTTGGTCGGCTCGTCGAGGACGATCAGGTCCTGTTCCTCGATGAGCAGCTTGGCGAGGGCGATACGGCGGCGCTCGCCGCCGGAGAGGGGCGCGATGACGGTGTCGAGGCCCTGGGGGAAACCGGGCAGGTCCAGCCCGCCGAACAGCCCGGTGAGCACGTCGCGGATCTTGGAGTTGCCCGCCCACTCGTGGTCGGCCATGTCCCGGATGACCTCGTGCCGCACGGTGGCGTTCGGGTCCAGGGAGTCGTGCTGGGTGAGCACCCCCAGGCGCAGCCCTCCGGAGTGGGTGACGCGCCCGGTGTCGGCCTCCTCCAGCTTGGCCAGCATGCGGATGAGCGTGGTCTTGCCGTCGCCGTTGCGCCCCACGACCCCGATCCGGTCGCCTTCGGAGACGCCGAGGGACACGCCGTCGAGGAGGGCACGAGTGCCGTACACCTTGCTGACGTTCTCGACATTGACCAGATTGACGGCCATTTCTCTCCTGCCCGGGGGGATCGATCAGCCTCCCAGCGTAATGCGCCTGGTTCGGTGGCCGATCCCCCCGCAGGTCGGACTGTGGACAACCCCCTCGGTCAGCGGGAGGCGGCCGCGCGGACCTCGGTCAGGAGGTCGTACATCGTCTGGCCGGGGCAGTCGGTCTGGAGCCAGTCGCGGTGGCCGCCGACCGTCGTGACGGTCTTGGTGACGCCGTTGACCGGGTTGGTGTAGGTGATCTGCGCCTTGGGGTCGAGGCCCTTGAAGCGGGCGATCACCTTGATCAGGCGGGTCAGCGAGGCTTTGGCCGCGTCGGTGGGGCCCTGGTCGGTCAGGGTGCCGAGGAGGGCGATGCCGAGGTTGCCGGAGTTGTAGCCGGCGGTGTGGAAGGCGGTGACCAGGTCGCCGTCGGCGTTGAACGCGGGGATGCCGTCGTCGCCGGAGTAGCGGCCCTCGTAGACGTCGCCGGCCTCGTCGATCAGGAAGTGGTAGCCGATGTCGCCCCAGTCCAGGGTGACCGCGTGGTACTCGTAGATCGCGCGCACGGTCGCCGCCGGGTCGGCGTCGCCGTTCGGGGTGTCCGTGTGGTGGACCGTGACCGACTGCAACGCGTAGTACTTCTCCGGGGAGTTGACCTTCCCGTCCTTGTACCGCTTGGACTCGTCGGCGCCCCAGGCCGGCCGGGACAGGTAGCGCACGCCACGCACGCGCGTGGGCTGCGAGGGCACCTGGACGGTGCGGGCCGGCCCGTGGGCGGTGTCGATCGCGAGCGAGCGCACGTCGGTCGCGCCGTCCGCCGCCCGCACCTCGTACGTCCTGGCGTCGCCGGCCGCCACCAGGGCCGTGCCGCCGCCTTCGACGGTCGCGCAGCCGCCGGTGAGCGGCCGGAAGCCGGTGTCGCCGGGGAAGCGGATGTCCGCGCCGCCCGGGTCGCCGCTCCAGCGCACGCCGACCCATGCGGCGGCGAAGGGAGTGGTGGCGGTACCGGTGCCGGTGGCGGCGGCCGAGCGGGTGGCCGGGAACCTCTCCGGCGTGGTGGCGGGGTCGCCCCCGGAGGCGGAGCCGGAACGGGACCCGGCGTCCGGCGCGGAAGCGGGGTCGGGGTCGGACTCGGTGGCCGCGAAGACGGCCGGCGTCAGGACGGCGGCCCCGGCCACGGCCACGCCGGCGCCGAGCGCGCCGCGGCGGGACAGGGACCGCTTGCGCCGGTGCGAGACGGCCGGTGCGGGGGTGGGGGGTTCGGACTCGGGCACGGGTGATCCTTCGGCTGTGCAGAGGTCGTGACGCGCAACAGCAGGCGCTTGAAGTGTCAACGGACCCTATCGGCCGCACGCACCCCACCCGTACCGCGGCCGTGGGAGGCCGCTGTGGAGATCGGGCGAAGATCCCCGCGCGGGCGCGCCCCTACGCCGACGCGCCCCCGGAGGACCGTCGCGCCCCACGCCGACGCGCCCCCGAGGACCGTCGCGCCCTACGCCGACGGTCCACCGGAGGACCGTCGCGCCCTACGACGACGGGCCCCCGAGCGCCGTGGCCTCCCACGCCGACGCGCCCCGAGCACCACCGCCCCTTACACCGACGCGCCCCGAGCACCGCCGCCCTACGCCGACGCGCCCCCGAGCACCGTCGCGCCCGGTGCCGGACCCGATGTCGTCCGGACCGTGCGGCACGTGCCCGAGGCCTCCAGCGCCTCGGCCACCTTCGCCGCCGACCGGGCGTCCCGGGCGAGGAACGCCGTCGTCGGACCCGAGCCGGAGACGAGCGCGGCGAGGGCGCCGGCCGCCCGGCCCGTGGCCAGGGTGTCGGCGAGCTCCGGGAAGAGCGAGAGGGCGGCGGGCTGCAGGTCGTTGGAGACGGCGGCGGCGAGCGCGTCCGCGTCGCCCTTCGCGAGGGCGTCGAGCAGTTCCTGCGAGGCGACCGGCTCGGGGACCTCGAGACCTTCCGTGAGCCGGTCGAACTCCCGGAACACGGCCGGCGTCGACAGGCCCCGCCCGGCCATCGCGAACACCCAGTGGAAGGTGCCGCCCACCTCCAGCGCGGTCAGCTGCTCGCCGCGCCCGGTGCCCAGCGCCGCCCCGCCGACCAGGCTGAACGGCACATCGCTGCCCAACTCGGCGCAGATCGCCAGCAGTTCGGCCCGCGAGGCGCCCGTACGCCACAGCGCGTCGCAGGCCAGCAGCGCGCCCGCGCCGTCCGCGCTGCCGCCCGCCATGCCGCCGGCGACCGGGATGTCCTTGGCGATGTGGAGGTGCACGGCCGGCTCGATGCCGCGCCGTTCGGCGAGGGCGATCGCGGCCCGCGCGGCGAGGTTCGTACGGTCCAGCGGGACCTGCTCGGCGTCGGCGCCCTCGCAGGTCACGCGCAGTTCCTCGGCCGGCGTCACGGTCACCTCGTCGTAGAGGCCGACCGCGAGGAAGACGTTGGCCAGGTCGTGGAAGCCGTCGGGTCGGGCGGCCCCCACCGCGAGCTGCACGTTGACCTTGGCGGGGACGCGGACGGTGACGCTCACTGGGGACGGGGCTCCTTGTGGTCGACGGGCCCGGCGGCGCCGGCCCCCTTGTTCTCTGCGATGCGCGCGAACTCCTCGACGGTGAGCGCCTCGCCGCGCGCCTGCGGCGACACCCCGGCGGCGACCAGCGCCGCCTCCGCCGCCGCGGCCGACCCGGCCCATCCGGCGAGCGCCGCCCGCAGCGTCTTGCGGCGCTGCGCGAAGGCGGCGTCGACCACGGCGAACACCTCGGCCTTGGAGGCGGTGGTCCTGACCGGCTCGGTGCGCCGGGTGAGCGCCACCAGGCCGCTGTCGACGTTCGGCGCGGGCCAGAAGACGTTCCGTCCGATGGCCCCGGCCCGCTTGACGTCGGCGTACCAGTTGGCCTTCACGGACGGCACGCCGTACACCTTCGAGCCGGGCCCGGCGGCGAGGCGGTCGGCGACCTCGGACTGCACCATGACCAGGGTGCGCTCGATGCTCGGGAAGGTGTCGAGCATGTGCAGCAGGACCGGTACGGCGACGTTGTACGGCAGGTTCGCCACCAGCGCGGTCGGGGCCGGGCCAGGCAGCTCGGCGACGTGCATCGCGTCGGAGTGGACCAGCGCGAAACGGCCGGCGCGCTCCGGCATGCGGGCCGCGACGGTCGCGGGCAGCGCGGCGGCCAGGACGTCGTCGATCTCCACGGCGGTGACGTGGTCGGCTGCCTCAAGCAGCGCGAGCGTGAGCGAGCCGAGCCCGGGGCCGACCTCCACCACCACGTCGTCGGGCCGGACCTCGGCGGTGCGGACGATACGGCGGACCGTGTTCGCGTCGATCACGAAGTTCTGACCGCGCTGCTTGGTGGGACGCACACCGAGGGCTGCCGCGAGTTCACGTACGTCGGCGGGGCCGAGGAGGGCGTCTGGGGTGGGGCTGCTGCTCACGGGACAAGACTACGGGGGCGCCGCCGCGCCCCCGTCCGCGCGGCTCACCCGTGCAGGCGCGTCCCGCAGTGCGGCCAGGGACTGGTCCCGCGCCGCACGTACAGCTTCTTCGCCCGGAACGTCTGCTCCTGCGCCGTCGCGTCCTGCGGCCGCCCGCTGCCGCCGAGGCTGTGCCAGGTGTGGGTGTCGAACTGGTACAGGCCCCCGTACGTCCCCGAGGGGTCGACCGCGTCCGGCCGGCCGCCCGACTCGCACGCCGCCAGCCCGTGCCAGTCGAGGCCGTCCGCCCCGTGCACGGACGCCGGCAGCGGCTTGGTGCCCACGCGCACGATCTGCTTGCGCGGCGCGCGCACCACGTCGGAGTCGGTCCTGCGCGGCTTCTGCCGGACGCCGTTGACGGTCCGCAGGGCGTAGGTGTCGCGCCGCAGGCCCGGCTGCCCGGTCTGCTCGACGACCTCCGTGCCCTTGAACAGGGTGGGGTCGTTCCTGCGCTCCGTCTCGAACGGGATCGGCTCCTCGCGGACCTCCTCGCTCCCCGTCACGCGCAGCACGGTCACCGTCTGCCCGTCGCGCGGGAAGCTGTCGCCCGGGACGGACGTCGTGTCCTCGCCGCGCAGGGTGACGCCGGCCTCCTCGACCGCCTCGCGCACGGTCGCCGCGTTGGTGCGGACGGTGCGGGCGCGGCCGTCGGCCATGATCGTCACGGCGCGCTCGGTGCGGACGTCGAGGGCGAGGCCGGCGCGTCCGATGGGCTGGGAGCGCGAGACGGACATGTACGCACCCTCCGCACGCACGCCCAGCTGGTCGAGCGCACCCTGCACGGTGTGCGCCGTCGTCCACACCTCGCGCCGGTGTCCGTCGATCGTGAGCCGCACGGGGCGGCCGTAGTGCACCGCGACCTCGTCACCGCTGGCGAGCGCGGTGCCGGGGGCGGGCGCGACCACGTCGTGCGCCCCGACGGCGACGCCTTCCTGCGCGAGGAGTTCCGTCACGTCGTCGGCGAAGGTGTGCAAGGTGCGGGGCTTGCCGTCGACGGTCAGCTCGATCGCCTTGTCGTTGGCGACGAAGGCGGAGGTGCCTCCGGCGAGGAAGGCGACGACCAGGGCTTGCGGCAGCAGGCGGCGCACGGAGCTGTCGGCGCGCTCGATGGAGCGCACCTTGCGCCGGCGCGCGCCGCGCCCACCCACGACGGCGCGCGCACCGTCGGCGGGCGCCCCCTCGTTCACCGCGCGCCCCGCCTGGCGCGGCAGCGCCGTCTCGTAGGGCTCGCGCACCCCGTCGGCACCACTTGCGTGCACCTCGTACGCGGGCGCGTACGAATCCCCGTACGCCCCGAGCGCACCGGACACCACCGTCGCCTCCGGCATCACGTGCGCCGCCGGAAGCGTCAGCGCGCTGTGCACGTCGAACCCGGGATCGAGGTCTCCGCCGAGGTCCTCGTGGAAGCGGTCGCCGAAGCCGTCGTCGAAGGCGTCACGGAAGCCGTCGCCGAAGCCGTCGTCGAAGGCCTCACCGAAGCCGTCGTACCCCGGCGGTGGGTAGGACTCGGCCGGCCCGGCCGGGCCGTACGCCTCATACGTCTCGTACTGCGAGTTGCTCACGCCGACACGCTCCAGGGGCCGTTGGGTCCAGCGGGGTCCGGATCGGGCCCACAGAACCTAGCGGAGCGGCCGTCACTCTCCAAAGCGACTCGGCTACGCACAGTCGTGCGTTATGGGTCAGTAACCGAAGGCGCGGGCCGTGTTCGAGGCGAGTGCCGTCGCCAGGACGTCCTCGTGGACACCCCGGACGGCGGCCATGGCGCGCACCGTGACCGGAATGAGATACGGGGCGTTGGGCCGTCCGCGGTACGGCACCGGGGTGAGGAAGGGCGCGTCGGTCTCCACCAGGAGCAGCTCCGCCGGGGCCACCGCCAGCGCGTCGCGCAGGTTCTGGGCGTTCTTGAAGGTGACGTTGCCGGCGAAGGACATGAAGTACCCGGCGGCGGCACACACCTCGGCCATCTCGGCGTCGCCGGAGTAGCAGTGGAAGACGGTGCGCTCGGGCGCGCCCTCCTCCTTCAGCACGCGCAGCACGTCCGCGTGGGCGTCGCGGTCGTGGATGACGAGCGCCTTGCCGTGCCGCTTGGCGATCTCGATGTGGGCGCGGAAGGAGTGCTCCTGCGCCTCCTTGCCCTCGGGCCCGGTGCGGAAGTAGTCGAGGCCGGTCTCGCCGACGCCCTTGACGTGGGGGAGCGCGGCCAGGCGGTCGATCTCGGCGAGCGCCTCGTCGAGCGCCGTGGCGCCCCCCGGTCGGCGCGCGCCCTGGCGGGACCAGCCGTCGGGGTCGCCGTGCACGATGCGGGGCGCCTCGTTCGGGTGCAGGGCGACGGTGGCGTGGACGGCGTCGTACGCCGCCGCGGTCTCGGCGGCCCACTGCGAGCCGCGTACGTCGCAGCCGACCTGGACGACGGTGGTCACGCCCACCGACGCGGCCTTGGCGAGCCCCTCCTCCACCGTGCCGGACTGCATGTCGAGGTGGGTGTGGGAGTCGGCGACGGGCACCCCGAGGGGCGCCGGGAGCGGCGGCGCGCTCTTGTCGCCGGTCTTCTCGCTGGAGGAAGGCATGCCCCGATCCTACGAAAGGGGCATGCCCTCCCGGCCTCGGGAGCTGTCAGCCCGTCTGTGAGCCGTCAGCCCGCCTTGCGCTGGAAGGGGTGCAGGAGATCGGACAGATGCCAGTGGTGGTGTTCCTTCGGCTCCGCGCCGTCGGCGGCCGGCTCAGGCGCCTCCACGGGCCCCGCCTGCGGGGCGGCCCGGTGGGACCGGTGCGCGGCGTCGTGCGCGGCGGAGACCCGCCCCGGCCGCATGATCCGCACGACGTGGGCGTCGCAGTTCTGGCACGTGGGCCTGGACAGCGGGGAGGGGACGATCTGCCCGTTCGCCACGTACATCACGAACTCGTGGCCGTCGCCGTCCGTGTGGTGCTCTATCTCGTAGGACTGCTCCCAGCCGTGCCCGCAGCGCATGCAGGCGAAGGAGTACGACTCGTGGACGACTGCGGTGGCCGCGCCGCGCAGGGCGGTCAGTCCTTCGATCTCGCTCATGCCAGCTCCTCTTGTCCGCTGGACAAAGGGACGGGTGCGTCCCTTCAACCAGTGGACGCCTCCCGCGGCGCGATTGCAGCAGGGCTGTCGAGTGTTGGAGCCGATTTGGACTTTCCTTGCCATACCGCCCCCGCTCACGCCCTGGGGCTTTGCCTTCGACGACAGCCCTTTGCCTGTCCGTGGGGCGCTCGCTCAGGCGAGATGCGCCCTGCTCAGAGGGGGTGTGGCGCAGTTCACGAAAGCCTCACGAACCACTCGCCGAAGGCGCGTTCTTCGCGGCCACAACCGCGTCGAAGACCTGGCGTTTGGGCAGCCCGGCCTGGACCGCGACGGCCGCGATCGCCTCCTTGCGGCGCTCCCCGGCCTCCTCGCGCAGGCGCACACGGCGCACGAGCTCCTCGGCGCTCAGGTCCTGCGCGCCCCGCTCGGGCGCCCCCTCCACGACCACGGTGATCTCACCGCGCACCCCGTCGGCCGCCCACTCCGCGAGCTCCGCCAGCGGACCGCGCCTGACCTCCTCGTACGTCTTGGTCAGCTCCCGGCACACGGCCGCCCGCCGGTCGGCGCCGAACGCCTCGGCCATCGCGGCGAGGGTGTCGTCGAGCCGGTGCGGGGCCTCGAAGTAGACGAGCGTGCGCCGCTCCTCGGCGACCTCCTTCAGGCGCGTCAGCCGCTCCCCCGCCTTGCGCGGCAGGAACCCCTCGAAGCAGAACCGGTCCACGGGCAGCCCGGACAGGGCGAGCGCGGTGAGCACGGCGGACGGGCCCGGCACGGCAGTGACCCGGATGTCCTTCTCGACGGCGGCGGCGACCAGCCGGTAGCCGGGGTCGGACACGGAGGGCATGCCGGCGTCCGTGACGAGCAGCACGCGCGCGCCGCCCACGAGTTCCTCGACCAGTTCGGGGGTGCGGGCGGACTCGTTGCCCTCGAAGTAGGACACCACGCGCCCCTTGGGGGTGACGCCCAGCGCCTGCGTCAGCCGCCTGAGCCGCCGGGTGTCCTCGGCGGCGACGACGTCGGCGTCGGCGAGTTCCTGGGCGAGCCGCGGGGGCGCGTCCGCGATGTCGCCGATGGGGGTGCCTGCGAGTACGAGGATTCCGGTCACGCCCCCATCCTCCCAGGGGGCGACGGAAGCGAACGCATTCGAACCCTTACCTGCCATGCACGGGACTCACACAGAACCGTTCCCTACGATGGCGCGGTGACCAGTACCGCGTCCTCCCCGGACACCCGGCAAGGCCAGACCCCCGAAGACGAGCGGCCGGCCTGGCAGCTGCGGCTGCGCCGGTTCGGATACTCGGCCGGGTCCAGAAGCGACGTCCATGAGCGTCTGGTGCAGCCGTTCGTCGAGCCGAGCCCGCGCCTGTGGCAGGTGCTGGGCGTGCGGCCGGCGCTCGCCGCCCGGATCGCGCGCTGGTCGGGCTGGGGCGGCCCGCTGCTGGTGACGCTGCTGGCGGGTGTCATGCGGTTCTGGCACCTGGGCAGCCCGAAGGCGGTGATATTCGACGAGACGTACTACGCCAAGGACGCCTGGGCGATCGTCCACCGCGGCTTCGAGGTCAACTGGGACAAGAACGCCAACGACCTGATCATCTCCTCCCACGGACACGTCAAGATCCCGACGGACGCGGCCTATGTCGTGCATCCGCCGGTCGGCAAGTACGTGATCGGGCTGGGCGAGCTGATGTTCGGGTTCGACCCGTTCGGCTGGCGGTTCATGACCGCCGTGCTCGGCACGCTGTCGGTGCTGATGCTGTGCCGTATCGGCCGCCGGATCTTCCGCTCCACCTTCCTCGGCTGCCTGGCCGGCGCGCTGATGGCGGTGGACGGACTGCACTTCGTGATGAGCCGCACCGCGCTGCTCGACGGCGTGCTGATGTTCTTCGTGCTGGCCGCGTTCGGGTGCCTGGTGATCGACCGGGACCGGGCGCGCGCCAGACTCGCGGCCGCGCTGCCGACGGGCCCGGACGGGCTGGTGCGGCCCGACGCGCACGTCGCCGAGACCACGTGGCTGGGCCTGCGCCCCTGGCGCTGGGCGGCGGCGGTGCTGCTGGGGCTCGCGATCGGCACGAAGTGGAACGGCCTGTACTTCCTGGCCGCGTTCGCCCTGATGGCCGCGCTGTGGGACGTCGGGGCGCGCCGGACGGCGGGCGCCCGCCACCGGATCACGCTGATCTGGGCCGCCGAGTCGGTCGTGTCGTGGGTGGTGATGTCCGTCGTCGCGGTCACCGTCTACCTGGCGTCCTGGATTCGCTGGATCCTCTCCCCCGCCGACGGCACCGGCGGCTACTTCCGCAACTGGGCCGCGACCGACGGCCGGGGCGGCCACTTCACCTTCCTGCCGGACTGGCTGCGCAGCCTGTGGCACTACGAGCACGAGGTGTACAAGTTCCACATCGGCCTGTCCTCGCCGCACACGTACATGTCCAACCCGTGGAGCTGGATCGTCGACGGCCGGCCGGTGTCGTACTTCTACGAGTCCCCTTCGCCCGGCGCGGACGGCTGTGCCGCCGACGCGGGCCAGAAGTGCGCCCGGGAGGTCCTCGCGATCGGCACGCCGCTGCTGTGGTGGGTGGCCTGCTTCGCGGTCCTGTACGTCCTGTGGCGCTGGCTGTTCCGCCGCGACTGGCGGGCCGGGGCCATCGCCTGCGGTGTGGCGGCGGGTTATCTGCCCTGGTTCATGTACCAGGAGCGGACGATCTTCTTCTTCTACGCCGTCGTCTTCGTGCCGTTCCTGTGCCTGGCGGTGGCGATGCTGCTGGGCGCGGTCATCGGCCCGCCCGGCTCCAGCGACACACGGCGGGTGGCCGGGGCGACCGGGGCGGGTGTCCTGGTGCTGCTGATCGCCTGGAACTTCATCTACTTCTGGCCGCTGTACACCGGTACCGCTATTCCGATCGACAACTGGCGTTCACGTATGTGGCTGGATACGTGGGTGTAGCCGGTTTCCTGGCCAACATGGGCAACTTCCCTCACCGCTTCCCCTCCCGCCGCCTACAGTGCGGAGGATCGATGCATGGGGAACGGGGAGAGAGATGGCCAAGGGGGTCAAGGTCGCCGTCATAGGCAGCGTGTTCGCCGTGATGGTGGGCGGCGCCGGGTACGGCGCCTTCAACATCGTGTCGGCGCTGAACGGTGACGGCGACAGCGGAGCGGCATCCGTGAAGACGGGGCCGCCGAGCAAGGACGAGATCGAGGAGACGTCGGCGAAGTTCCTGGCCGCCTGGGCCAAGGGGGAGGCGGCCAGAGCGGCGACGTACACGAACGACGACGCGGGCGCCGAGCCGCTGCTGACGGCCTACGGCGAGAGCGCCCACATCAAGAAGGTGAAGATCACCCCGGGTGCGGCGAGCGGGGCGACGGTGCCCTTCACGGTCAGGGCGACGGTGTCGTACGAGGGCAGGTCCAAGCCGCTTACGTACAAGAGCAAGTTGACGGTCGTGCGGGGCAGGACCACCGGGCGGGCGCTCGTGGACTGGCGGCCGTCGGTCGTCCATCCGCAGCTCAAGACGGGCGACACGCTGGTCACCGGGGAGTCGGCGAGCCCCGAGATCGAGGCCGTGGACCGCGACGGGGCCGTGCTGACCAAGGAGAAGTACCCCTCGCTGGGGCCCGTCATCGACACCCTGCGCCAGCGGTACGGCGACAAGGCGGGCGGCACCCCCGGCGTCGAACTGGCCATCCACCACCAGGCGGAGGGGGTGGCCGACACCTCGCTGGTGACCCTCGCCAGGGGGAAGGCGGGCCGGCTGCGGACCACGATCAGCGCGGGCGCGCAGGCGGCGGCCGAGACGGCGGTGAAGAAGTTCGACCAGTCGTCGGTGGTGGCCGTCAAGCCCAGCACCGGTGAGGTCCTGGCGGTGGCCAACAACCGCACGGACCAGTTCAACGCGGCCTTCGAGGGCGAGGTCGCGCCCGGCTCGACGATGAAGATCATCACTGCCGCGATGCTCATCGACAACGGCGTGACCTCGATGAACGGCCCGGCGCCCTGTCCGCCGAGCGCCACCTGGCAGAGCCAGACCTTCACCAACCTCAAGAACATGCAGCCGAACGAGAACGCCACGCTCGCCAACAGCTTCCTGCGTTCCTGCAACACCGCCTTCATCAAGCTCATCGACGAGAAGCCGCTCACCGACTCCTCGCTCACACAGGAGGCCCAGGACCGCTTCGGGCTCGGCCGGGACGACTGGAAGACCGGCATCACCTCCTTCGACGGCAAGGTCCCCGCGGTCAGCGGCCCGGACCGCGCCGCCAACGCGATCGGCCAGGGCCAGGTGCAGATGAGCCCGCTGAACATGGCGTCGGTCACCGCGACCGCCGTCACCGGCCGCTTCCGCCAGCCGTACCTGGTCCCGCCGAGCCTGGACGACCGCGAACTCGCCACCGCGAAGGGGCTGTCGGCGAGTACGTCCGCCCAGCTGAGGCAGATGATGCGGCTCACCGCGAGCCAGGGGACGGCGATGAACGCCATGGCCGGGCTGCGCGGGGACGTCGGCGCCAAGACCGGTTCGGCGGAGGTCGACGGGCAGGCCGTGTCCAACAGCTGGTTCACCGGTTTCCGCAACGACATGGCGGCCGCGGCCATGACCGAGGAGGGCGGCCACGGCGGCACGGCGGCGGGCCCGATTGTCGCAGCTGTGCTACGGACGGCGGGCTGAAGTTTCCCCTCCGCTCGGGGACTCTAGGCTGTTGCAGTCGTTGGGATGGATGAGGGCAACGGGGACCCTGGGGAAGTAGCGGAGGAACGGGAACTGTGGGCAACAGAAGGCGCGTCGCCGAGCGACGGAAGACCGGGCCCGCCGTCATCGGCGGGATGATCGCCGTGGTCGTCGGCGGCGCCGGCCTCGGCGCCTACGCGCTCTACGGCCACGGGGCCTCGGCCGACGACGGGAGCACCTCGGCGTCCGCGGGCGACCACAAGCACGTCAAGACCGGCCCGCTGTCGGCCACCGAGGTGCAGACCACCGCGACGACGTTCCTGACGTCCTGGAAGGCGGGCAAGGCCGCTCAGGCCGCCGCCGTCACGAACGACCCGACGGCGGCCGGCGCCCTGCTCACCGGCTACACCAAGGACGCCCACATCACCGGCGTCGCCCTCACCCCGGGCACCCGGACCGGCGACAAGGTCCCCTTCTCGGTCAAGGGCACCGTCGCCTACAAGGGCATCAGCACCTCGCTGACGTACGCCAGTTCGCTGACGGTCGTACGCGACAAGGAGACCGGCAAGCCGCTGGTCGACTGGCACTCCTCCGTCGTCCACCCGGATCTGAAGGACGGCGACAAGCTGGTCACCGGCGAGGCGGGCACACCCCCGGTCAAGGCCTACGACCGTGACGGCGGCGAGCTGACGACCGCCAAGTACCCGTCCCTGGGCCCGGTCCTGGACGGCCTGCGCGAGAAGTACGGCAAGATCGCCGGCGGCAAGGCGGGGATCGAGCTGGACGTCGTGCGCGGCAAGGCCTCGCAGAAGGCCAAGCTGTCCGACAAGACCCTGCTGACGCTGACCAAGGGCACTCCGGGCAAGGTGACGACGACGCTGAACCCCGCCTTCCAGGCGGCGGCCGAGCGGCAGGTCGCCGCGAAGGACCGGTCCTCGGTCGTGGTCGTGCGTCCGTCGACGGGCGAGATCCTGGCCGTGGCGAACCACAACCCCGGCTTCAACGTGGCCTTCCAGGGTTCCCTGGCCCCCGGCTCCACGATGAAGGTCGTGACGTCGACGATGCTGTTCGAGAAGGGGCTCGTCAAACCGGACCAGTCGCACCCCTGCCCGAAGAAGTACAAGCTCGCGGGCTGGACCTTCCACAACGACGACAACTCCGAGATCAAGCAGGGCAGCTTCAAGCTGGCCTTCGGCGCCTCCTGCAACAACGCCTTCATCAACTTCGCCCCGAAGCTGAAGAACAGCGACCTGACGACGGAGGCGCAGCAGGTCTACGGCCTCGGCATGAACAACTGGGCCATCGGCGTCCCGACCTTCGACGGCTCGGTCCCGGTGCAGAGCGGCGCGCAGATGGGTGCCTCGCTGATCGGCCAGGGCGGGGTGCGCATGAACCCGCTGAACATGGCGTCGGTGTCGGCGACCGTGGAGTCCGGCGTCTTCCGCCAGCCGTACCTGGTCTCGCCCGACGTGGACCACCGCACCCTGGCGAAGGCCTCCCGGACGATGTCGTCGCAGACGCAGGGCTGGCTGAAGGAGGTCATGCGGTACACGGCGGGCTACGGTACGGCGGCCAAGGCGATGTCCGGGGTGAGCGGTGACGTCGGCGCGAAGACGGGCTCGGCGGAGGTCGACGGCCAGAAGAAGCCGAACGGCTGGTTCACCGCCTACCGGGGCGACCTCGCGGCGGCCGGTGTGGTCCAGGCGGGCGGCCACGGAGGCGACACGGCCGGTCCGATCGTGGCGGCGCTGCTGAAGATGGGCTGAGCGACGGCGTTCCGGGCGCCGGGGGCGCGGGCGGTGCCGGTCAGCGGCTGACGGGCGCCGCCGCCATGTACGTGCGGCGCAGGAACCTGAGCAGTGCCTTCGTCTCGAACTGCACGACCGAGACGCCCTGCGCGGAGTGGAACTCGACGACCGCCTGCACGCGGCCGCACGGCCACACGCGGACCGGTCCGGTGCCGACGGGGGCGCGCAGGCCCTGTTCGAGGAGTGAGCGGGAGCAGGTCCATTCACGGGTGCCCGGCAGGTCGAAGCGCACCGAGCGCGGGTCCGTCTCGGGGTCGTAGCGCAGGACGACGGGGACCGCCTCGTCGATCGGTATCGCGTCGTCGGAGACGATGTGGGCTCGCGCGTACTGTTCGACTACAGACATCGTGATGCCCTCTCACGCTGCGTGACCTGTGTGGAATCTGTGGGTCCACCCCTTTCCAATGTCCCATATTTTCTGATTCACGCCTCTTGACGGATGAGCATCGGGCTGACACACGACTGATTCGCTCTTGCAAGAGGTTCGCAACAAGGCATTATCATCGAACGGTGCATGTGCCTGACGGATTCATCAACGCGCCCACCTCGGCCGCGACCGGCGTGGTCGCCGCCGCCGCCGTCGCCGTGAGCCTGCGCGGCGCGCGACGCGAACTGGACGAGCGCACCGCCCCGTTGGCCGGTCTGGTCGCGGCGTTCATCTTCGCGGTGCAGATGCTCAACTTCCCCGTCGCGGCCGGTACCAGCGGGCACCTGCTCGGCGGGGCGCTGGCGGCGATCCTCGTCGGCCCGTACACCGGGGTGCTGTGCGTCTCGGTGGTCCTGCTCATGCAGGGGATCCTGTTCGCGGACGGCGGGCTGACCGCGCTCGGCGTGAACATCACGGACATGGCGATCGTCACGACGGTCGTCTCCTACGCCGTCTTCCGCCTCCTGGTGAAGGTGCTGCCGCGCGGGCGGCGCTCGGTCACCGTCGCCTCCTTCGCCGCCGCGCTGCTGTCGGTGCCGGCCGCGGCGGTGGCGTTCACGCTCATCTACGCCGTCGGCGGGACGACCGACGTCTCCCTCGGCAAGGTCGCCACCGCGATGATCGGCGTGCACGTGCTCATCGGGCTCGGGGAGGCGGTGATCACGGCACTGACGGTGGGCGCGGTGATCGCCGTGCGCCCGGATCTCGTGCACGGCGCGCGCGGCCTGCGCCAGCGCCTGAAGCTGCGCGTGAACGGCGCGCTCGTGGACGTACCGGCGCCCGACGGGGCGCGCACGGCGCCCGTCGCGGCGCGCACCTCCCGCCGCGCGCTGTGGATCACCGGTCTCGCGACCTCCCTGGTCCTGGCCGGCTTCGTCAGCTTCTACGCCTCCTCCAGCCCCGACGGCCTGGAGAAGGTCGCGCACGACAAGGGCATCGACCAGAAGGCCCGGCGGCACCACTCGGCCGACTCTCCGCTGGCCGACTACGGCGTCAAGGACGTCGAGGACGCCCGCCTGTCCGGGGGGCTGGCGGGCGTGATCGGCGTCGGCGTGACGGTGGTCGCGGGGAGCGCGGTGTTCTGGGTCGTGCGCCGCAGGCGTACGCCGGACGTCTCGCCGACGAGCACGAGCGCCGTCTGACATGGGCGCGGGACACGCACACAAGCTCTACCGGCACGGGCACTCCCCCGTGCACGCCCTGCCGCCGCACACCAAGCTCGCCGCAGCCTTCGCCTTCGTGGTGGTCGTCGTCTCCACCCCGCGGGAGGCGATGTGGGCGTTCGGTCTGTACGCCGTCCTCCTGGGCGCCGTCGCGCACCGCGCGCGCGTGCCCGCCGGCTTCGTCCTCAAGCGGCTGCTGATCGAGGTGCCGTTCGTGGCGTTCGCGGTGCTGATGCCGTTCGTCGCGGAGGGCGAGCGGGTCGACGTCCTGGGGGTGTCCCTCAGCGTGAACGGCCTGTGGGGGGCGTGGAACGTGCTCGCCAAGGGCACGCTCGGCGTCGCCACCTCGGTCCTGCTGGCCTCCACCACCGAGCTGCGCGAACTGCTCCTTGGCCTGCAGCGGCTGAAGCTCCCGCCGCTGCTCGTCCAGATCGCCTCCTTCATGATCCGCTACGGCGACGTCATCACCGACGAGATGCGGCGCATGCGGATCGCGCGGGAGTCGCGCGGGTTCGAGGCGCGGGGCGTGCGGCACTGGGGGGTGCTCGCGAAGAGCGCGGGCGCCCTGTTCATCCGCTCCTACGAGCGCGGGGAGCGCGTGCACCTGGCCATGGTCAGCCGCGGGTACGCCGGTTCGATGCCGGTCATCGACGAGGTGACCGCGTCCCGGGCGCAGTGGTCCTACGCCCTCGCCCTCCCTCTCACCGCCCTTGTCGTCTGCCTGCTGGGATGGACCCTGTGACTGTCGAGACGCCTTCCCTGGACGTGGCCGGACTGGCCTTCGCCTACCCGGACGGCCACCAGGCGCTGTTCGGCGTGGACTTCCGCATCGAGCGCGGCGAACGGGTCGCGCTGCTCGGCCCGAACGGCGCGGGCAAGACGACCCTCGTGCTCCACCTCAACGGCATCCTGACCGGCGGCGCGGGGACGGTGACCGTCGCCGGGCTGCCGGTCGGCAAGCGGCACATGGCGGAGATCCGGCGCCGGGTCGGGATCGTCTTCCAGGACCCGGACGACCAGCTGTTCATGCCGACGGTGCGCGAGGACGTGGCGTTCGGGCCGGCGGCGGCCGGGCTGAGGGGCGCGGAGCTGGAGGAGCGGGTCGACCGGGCGCTCGCGCGGGTCGGCATGGCGGAGTTCAAGGAGCGTCCCCCGCACCACCTCTCCTTCGGGCAGCGGCGCCGCGTCGCCGTCGCCACCGTCCTCGCCATGGAGCCGGAGATCCTCGTCCTGGACGAGCCCTCCTCCAACCTCGACCCGGCCTCGCGCCGCGAACTGGCCGACATCCTGCGCTCCCTGGACGTGACGGTCCTGATGGTCACCCATGACCTGCCGTACGCGCTGGAGCTGTGCCCGCGCTCCCTGATCCTCAGCGACGGCGTGATCGCCGCGGACGGCGCGACGGGCGACCTCCTCTCCGACGACGCCCTGATGCGTGCCCACCGGCTGGAGCTTCCCTTCGGCTTCGATCCCCGTTCGGTGACGGCGGGCACGGCCCGTCCGTGACAATGGGCGCGTGACGAACGAGGACCCCACGCCGGCCGCGCCCTCGCCCCTGCTCGACGACCAGCTCTGCTTCGCGCTGTACGCGGCGCAGCGCGCGGTGACCGCCGCCTACCGCCCGGTGCTGGAGGAACTCGGCCTCACCTACCCCCAGTACCTGGTGCTGCTGGTCCTGTGGGAGCGGGGCGAGACGACGGTGAAGGAGCTCGCCGCCGCCCTGCGGCTCGACTACGGCACGGTGTCGCCGTTGCTCAAGCGGCTGGAGAGCGCCGGGGTGGTGCGCCGGGAGCGCGCGGCCCACGACGAGCGCTCGGTGCTCGTCGCGTGCACGGGGCGCGGAGAGGAACTGCGGGAGCGTGCGGCGTGCGTGCCGGGCGCCCTGCTCACGGCGACGGGGCTCGGCGCCGAAGAGGTCGCGCGGTTGCGCGAGGAGTTGTGGAAGCTCACGGAAAGGGCGCACGGGGCGGCTGAGCGCCCCGCGTGACGGGCGCGCGCCGCGCACCCCCGAAACGCACCTCCACAACGCCCCCCACCTCGCGTTACCCCCGGTTGCAGACCCCCGACCCCTCACACCGACCTACCGGCCAGTACCTTGTGCACGATGTACTCGCGCGCACTCGTTCTGGGGGGCCATCCATGAGCGCCATGAGCGACGACCTCACGGTCGACACCGAGACCGGCACGGACACCGGCACCGGCACGGACACCCGTCCGACGAAGATCATGTATGTCGCCGAGGCGACCGCGCACGGCGGCCGGAACGGCTTCGTCACCAGCCAGGACGGCCACATCCAGCTCAAGGTGGCGATGCCGCCGCAGCTCGGCGGCGACGGCGACGGCACCAACCCCGAGCAGCTCTTCGCGGCCGGCTACAGCTCCTGCTTCCACAACGCCCTGATCCTCGTCGGCAACCGCATGGGCTACGACCTGACGGGCTCGACCGTCGCAGCGAAGGTGGGCATCGGCCCCAACAAGACCCGCGGCTACGGCCTCGCGGTCGCCCTCAGCGTCTCCCTGCCGGTCCTGGACCCGGACGTCGCGGCGAAGCTGGTGGACGCGGCGCACGAGGTGTGCCCGTACTCGAACGCGACCCGCGGGAACATCGACGTGACGATTCTGCTTGGTTGAGTAGGAGAGCGGAACGGCGCGAGGAGGAGTACGGACGTGGACGTGAACGGTGCGGTGGCCGAGGGCTTCGAGCCGGTCAGGGAAGCGTTCGTGAGGAACTTCGAGGTGCTCGGGGACCGGGGCGCGGCCGTGTCCGTCTACCGCGACGGGCGCAAGGTCGTCGACCTGTGGGGCGGGACCAAGGACGTCGACGGCACCGAGCCCTGGCGGCGCGGCACCGCGCAGATCGTGCGCTCGGCGACCAAGGGCGTCGCCGCCGCCGTACTCCTGCTGCTGCACCAGCGCGGAGAGCTGGATCTGGACGCGCCGGTCGGGGCGTACTGGCCGGAGTTCAAGGCCGCCGGCAAGGAGCGGACGCGGGTGTGGCACCTGCTCGCGCACCGGGCCGGCGTGCCCGTGCTGGACACCCCGCTCACGCCCGAGCAGGCCGCCGACCCGTTCCTCGGCGCCCAGGCGGTCGCCGCACAGGCGCCGGTGTGGGAGCCGGGGACGGACCACGGCTACCACGCGCAGACGTACAGCTGGCTGACCGGCGAGCTGGTGCGACGGGTGACCGGGCGGGAGATCGGCGAGTGGATCGCCACTGAGATCGCGGGACCGCTCGGCGCGGACCTGTGGCTCGGGCTGCCGGACGGTGAGCGGGCGCGCGCGGGCCGGGTGGCGCAGATCGATCCCCCGGCCGAGCCGCGCGGTCTCAGGCTCCGCCCCAAGCGGGAGGTCTCCGACGCCTACGCCGACCCCGGCTCGCTCACCCGCCGCGCCTTCGCCGCGATCACGCCGCTGCCCGACGAGAACGACCCCGCCTACCGGGCCGCCGTCCTGCCCGCCTCCAACGGTGTCGCGACGGCGGACGGACTGGCCCGCTTCTACGCCTCGCTGATCGGCGAAGTGGACGGCGGCAGCCGCCTGTTCACGCCGGAGACGGTCGAGCTGGCCCGCGCGGAGCGCAGCGCCGGGCCGGACCGCGTGCTGGTCGTGGCGACCCGGTACGGCCTGGGCTACATGCTGCACGGAGCGGCGTCCCCGCTGCTGTCCCCCACCTCCTTCGGCCACCCGGGCCGCGGCGGTGCCCTCGGCTTCGCCGACCCCGAGTCGGGCGTCGCCTTCGGCTATGTGACCAACGGCTTCAGGAAGAGCGTGACGGCGGACCCGAGGGCGCAGGCCCTCGTCCGGGCGCTGCGCGCGTCCCTCGGATCCGCCTGACGCTCGGCCGTACCGATCCGCCCGCCGCTCAGACGTGGATCGGGTGGGAGGTCCGGCCGGAGGCCGAGTCGATCTCGCCGTGCGCCTTGGTGAGCAGTTGCATGGCGAGTTCGTTCAGCGCCCGCGCGCCGGCGATCTCCTCCCCGACCCTCGGCTGATTGGAGTCGGTGTGGTGGCGGCTCGCGTGCCCGTGGGCCCGTACCTCGGACCCGTCGGGCAGGCGAACCATCGCGACGGCGCGTGTGTGCGTCTCGTCCTCGCTGAACTCCATCTCCACGTGCCATCCCACAGCGTTGTGCATCATGACGATCACCTCCGGAACACCTGCTTCCAGAGTGCTCCCGGGGGCTGTTTCGCGCGAGGGGTGCCGGGTCAGCCGTCGGACTCCGCCGACGGGAGGTAGGCGCCGGGCACGTCGTTCGGTGTGTAGACCTTCTTGTCGCCGGGGTAGGGCTTGGTCCAGTTGTGGGTCTGGTACCAGGTGTAGCGGTTCATCTGCTCGTTGTTGGCGTAGTCGGGCACGGCGTGCGGGCCGGTCAGGCGCTGGTGGGAGGCCCAGGTCTTCCAGGCGTCGGCGAGCGCCTGCTTGGCCTCCGGGACCGCGGCGGACGTCGGGGCGGCGGCGGCCGAGGGGTCCTGCGGCGCCGGGGTGTCGGAGCCGCAGGGCGGCTGGGGGCTGACGCCGAGGGTCAGGGAGGTGCGGTTGGGGACGGCCGTGAACGGCGTGTCGTCGGGCTTCAGGGTGAAGGCGCCGTACATCGGGGTGGCGGCGCTGTCCTTCTGGTTCATCGGGTGGATCCCGAGGATCTGCTCGATCGTGCGGATCATCGTGATCTGCGAGTAGTAGTGGCTGTCGACCGTGTCGCGCTGGGCCCAGGGGCTGATGATCTGGACGGGGGCGCGGTGGCCGTCGACGTGGTCGAGGCCGTTCTGGGAGTCGTCCTCGACGATGAAGATCGCCGAGTCCTTCCAGTACCTGCTGTGGGAGATCTCGTCGACCATGCGGCCGACGGCGAGGTCGTTGTCGGCGACCTCGGCGGCGGCGTTGGCCGGGCCGCCGGTGTGGTCGTTGGAGAACCAGAACATGTTGAGGTTCGCCGGGCCGTTCTTCTCGAAGTCCTGCTTCCAGATCTGTTCCTTGTAGATGTCCGGGACGTCGAGGTCGAACATCGGGAAGCCCTGCACGGACACCTTGTTGAGGGAGGGGATCGCCGAGCCGGTCTGGATGGGGTACTGGGTCTGCGCGCCGGTGGCCTCCATGTTCTTGCTGTCGCAGTACAGGTTCTGCCAGGTCGCGCCGGCCGGCTTGCTCTCCAGCGACTGGAACTCGCCGAAGTCCTTGACGGACCTGCCGGCCGCCTGCGCGCCGCTCCAGATGAAGCCGGACTTCTGGTGGCCGAGGGCGTCGTTCTCGGTGTCGTAGCTGCGCTGGTACTCACCCGCGGAGGACTCGGTGTACTCCGGGTTGTCCGACTGCATCAGCCAGTTGTGGCCCTCGGCGGAGTTCGTGCCGACGTCGTAGAAGTTGTCGTAGAGCCCGAACTGGTCGGCCATGGCGTGCTGGTTGGGGGTGACGTTCTCACCGAACGTCGTCAGCGAGGAGTCGCCGTCGCCCTGGGGCAGGTCGCCGTAGACCTGGTCGTAGGTGCGGTTCTCCTTCACCAGCAGGAAGACGTGCTTGATCGTCGAGGGGTCGCCCAGGCGCAGCGGGACGGGGAGCGCCGGCACATGGCCCTTGCCGTTCGAGGTGACGACCGAGCCGGGCGTCCAGCCGTTCTGCCGGAAGACCTTGGCGGTCTGGGCCCGCACGACGTGGTCGTCGGGCAGCGTGAACCGCGTGATGCTGGACGTGGTGTCGTGGGTGCCGTGGCCGGCGGCGGTGGTGGGGCGGCGGGCGTCGATGCCGCGGGTGTTGGAGACGACGACGTCGTCGCCGACGGTGGTGATCTCGGAGGGGAAGTAGTCGGTGGGCAGCAGGCCGACGTAACCGGCGGGTTCCTGCGGGGACTTGTAGCGGTAGACGGCGACGGCGTTCGCGCGGCCGAGGGTGACCAGCAGGCGGCCGTCGTCGGTGAGGGTGACCGCGTTCGGCTCGTAGCCGACCTTCGCCTCCGGCCACGGCTGGGTGGCGATGGTCTGGACGACCTTGTCCTTGCGGGTGTCGATGACCGAGACGTTGTTGTCGGCGGTGTTGGTGACGAACACCGCGCCCTTCGCGGCGTGGACGGCGGTGGGGTGCAGTCCGACGTCGATGGAGCCGACGGCGGCGGACGGGTCGGTGGTGTCGATGACGCTGACGGTGCCGGTGGTGGTGGCGCCGGTGTCGGGGTTCGCCGGTACGTCGGTGCCGTACGAGTTGATGGTGGTGTCGCCGCCCTCGGCGGGGCGGCCGCCCTCGTTGCTGACGTAGAGCTTGCCGTCGGCCAGGGCGAGGCCGCGCGGGGCGTTGCCGACGGCCCAGCTGTGCTGGACGGTTCCGGTGGCCGCGTCGAGGGCGACGACGCGGTTCTGGCCGTTGACGGCCGCGTAGACGGTGGAGCCGTCGGCGGAGAACACGGCGGCGGCCACGAGGGCGTGCTTGGCGCCGTCGGCCGGGATCGGGACGGCCACCGGGTTGGACAGGGTGCCGTCGGAGCCGACGGTGAACCGGGTGTAGCCGTCGGTCTGGCCGAGCCACAGCTGCGTGCCGTCGGGCGAGTAGACGGGGCCCTCCTGGCCGACCGAGGCGCTCTTGATGCGCAGGTCGTCCGCCTTGTTGGTGCCGACCTTCTGGATCACCTGGCCGGTGCTCAGGTCCATGATGACCAGGGAGGCGTCGCCGTCGGCGACGGAGGCGGCGAGGTGGCCGCCGTCGGGGCTGACCGTCGACGACATGATCTTGCCGTCGTTGATCACCGTGCGGCTGCCGTACGGCTTGAGGAACTGGTCGCTGGAGACGACCTGTCCCTCGGGGGTGTCCTCGGCGACCTGCCGGCTGCCGAACTGCCACGTCGAGGCGACCGCCGTGCCGGTGACGCCGAGGGCGACGGCGATGCCCGCCGTGACCAGCGCGGCGCGGCGGCCGACGCGTCTGCCGAAGAGGTTGACCTGGTCCTTCTCGTCGACCCGGCGCTGCCGTGTTACCTGCATGGGCCTATCCCTTCGAGGTGGTGTCGAGCAGCTCGACGTTGCCGTCGAACTGCCACAGCGGGTTCGGCGCATCGCCTGCCGGGGTGCGCAGCAGGAAGTAGCCGTTGACTTCCTTCGGCCCGTCGCCGTCGGCGACGAACCGCCCGTCCGAGGTGACGTCGAGCTGGTAGACGGCCTGGCCCGGCACCGGCACGCCGGGCAGACGCCAGGTGACGACGCACCGCCAGTCGTTGCCGGCGCCGCGCTGCGCGCCCTGGCCGTCGCTCTTGGTGCAGGCCGCGGTGGTCCGCAGCCGGGCCTCGGTGACGGCGGGCCGGTGGAGCTGTTCGGTCTGCAGGCGGTACAGGTGCGCGAAGGCGGTGGCCGTCGACCGCTGCACCTTGTCCCGCGTGATGCCCGAGCCGGTGGACGGCGTCGACACGGCGACCACGGCGACGGTGAGCGCGGTCAGGCCGGCCAGGGGCAGCAGCCCGAGGGTGATCGCGCGGCGCCCGGCGCCGTCGTAGGCGAGGTTGGTGAAGTCCCGGCGCAGGAACAGCAGATACGCCAGCGCGGTCGCGAGCAGCGCCCATACGAGGCTCACCGTGACGCCGATCAGGAGCGGGGCGAGCTGGACCGGGCTGGTGAACAGGCCGTTCCACGAGAGGAAGGCGTAGCCGGGCAGGGCGAGGCGTACGGCGACCGGCAGCGGCAGCATCTGGGCGACCTGCATGCCGAGGGCGACGAGCGGGGGCAGCAGCAGGCCGGTCGGGGACCGGCCCAGCGCGACCGAGCCGAGCAGGCCGATGGCGGCGAGGGCCAGGGTGGGGGCCAGGGCGGCGGCCCAGGCGAGCAGGACGCGTACGGCGGCGTCGGCGGACGCCAGCCGGTGGCCGTCGAGGCCGACCAGGGGCCGGCCGCCGACCGCGGCGAGCCCGCCGGCCGTGCTGGAGAGGGCCAGCCCGGCGACCAGCACCAGGATGACGGTGAGGCTGGCCAGGGTCTTCGCGACGAAGATCCGGCGGGGTGAGCGGACGGCGACCAGCAGGTGCCGCCAGGTGCCGAGCCGGTCCTCGGAGGCGAAGACGTCACCCGCGACCAGGGAGGTCAGCAGCGGCAGCGCCCAGGTGCCGGCGAAGCCGAGCATCACCAGCGGCCCGGCCCAGCCGGTGGCGTGCATCCAGCGGCCGAAGAGGGTGTCGGAGGGCAGGGTGCTCTGCTGGGCGACCCCGGCGACGAAGAGGCCCGGCGCGATCCAGCAGGCCAGCACCAGCAGGCGGATGCGCCACTGCGCGAGCAGTTTGACCAGTTCGAAGCGGTAGCCGCGGGAGACGGGCCGGGCGCCGACGGCCCTGTCGTCGGCGAGGGCGGTGCTCATCGGCCGGCCTCCTCGCGCTGGTCGGTGAGGGCGAGGAAGGCGGCCTCCAACGGCGAGATAACGGGGGCCAGTTCGCGGACCGCGACGCCCGAGCGGACGACCGCGGCCACGAGTTCGTCGAGGGCGGGTACGAGCGCGCGCAGGACGAGCACGTCCGTGTCCTGCCGCGTCCCCGGCTCGTCGACGATCCGGATGCCGGCCGTCTCCGCGGCCAGCCGGCGCGCGGCCCGCTGGTCGGAGGTGCGCAGCCGGTAGTCGAGTTCGCGGTCCTCGGCGGCGAGCTTGGCCGGCGGGCCGGAGAAGACGACCCGGCCGGTGGCGAGGAGGGTGACCTCGGAGCACAGGGCCTCCAGGTCGTCCATACGGTGGCTGGAGAGCACGACGGCGGTGCCGTCCGCGGCGAGCCGGGCGAGGACGCCGTGCACATGCCGCTTGCCGGCCGGATCGAGGCCGTTGGCGGGCTCGTCGAGGACCAGCAGGCGGGGCCTGGTGAGCAGGGCGGCGGCGAGGCCGAGCCGCTGGCGCATGCCGAGGGAGAAGCCGCGGGCCTTGTCGTCGGCGACGTCGGTGAGTCCGACCTGGTCGAGAGCTTCCTCGACGTGGGCCGTCGGCGCGTCCTCGCCGCGCAGCCGGGCCAGGGCGGCGAGGTTCTGCCGGGCCGTCAGGGAGGGGTAGAGGCCGGGCCCGTCCACGAACCCGGCGACCCCGTCGGGTACGCCGAACGCCCGCCCGACCGGCATTCCGAGGATCTCGAGGCCGCCCGCGTCGGCGACGGCCAGGCCCAGCAGCAGGCCGAGCAGCGTCGTCTTGCCGGCGCCGTTCGGACCGACCAGGCCGTGGATCCGGCCCTGCGTCACATCCAGGTCGACGGCGTCGAGTGCGACGACCTCGCCGAAGCACTTGGTGACCGCGCGGGCCCGGACTGCGTGGCGTGTGTCCATGAGTCCCCTCTTCCGGAATCCGTCGGGACCCTAGGGACGGCACACAACCCAGGCGCAGACGGCCGGCTGAACGTTGGTGGAACGGATCGTCAAGGCATCGACAAATCGTGTGCACGACAACCAGATGCGGAGGCGCGCTTGGCCAACGCTTGGCGAAACGTTCCGGACAACGTTGCCGGGTCCCGGAGAAGGGCGGGAGCGGGCGGCGTCACTGCGAGCCTGCGGCCACCAAGGTCGCGGTGATGGGCCCGAGTTCGGTGATCAGCTCGTCGAGTTCGGCGGGGGACAGGGCGTCGTAGGGCGGGGCGGCGAGTTCGTCGGTGAGCGTCTCGATGCGTTGCTTGGCCGCGCGCCCGGCGTCGGTGAAGTGGCCGTCGGGGTCGACGAGTCCGCGTTCGCGCAGGCCGTCCATGACCGCGGCCAGCCGCTCCTTCGGCAGGTGGTGGATGCGTCCGAACGACTCCGGGGGATGGATGCCCTGTTCCAGGGCGGAGAGCACGTGGGCCTCCGTGCCACCGATGCGCGCGCCGACGAGAGCGGCGATGTGCCCGTCGCCGCGGTGCTCGCGCAGCATGGTCGCGGAATGCCACAGCCGGGCGACGGGATCGCCGGGTACCTCGAGGGTGCGCATCCCGGCGTACATCACCCGGCCTTCGGTGGGGGCGCTCGTCGCGGCCTTGGTGGTGAGGTCCGCGGCGCGCACCAGGCCCGGGGAGCCGGCCAGCTCGTCGCCGAGGATGCGCCGCAGGGAGGCCGCGCTGCCCCGCTCCCGCGCGGCGACGGAGGCCTCGGGCGGAATCGTCTCCCAGGCGCTGGGGATGTGCCGCGCGGCCTCCCCGTCGGCGAAGTTGTAGAAGGCCGCGTGCACGACTTGGGCCGGCACCCGCCCCAAGGGGGCGGCGCGACTGGCGAAGTAGCCGTCCCAGTAGGTGCGGTGGCCGAGAGCGGCCATTTCCTCGTTGCACTCGTCGGCCAGATAGGTGACCAGGCAGATCGGCTCCAGGAGCTCGAACATACGGCGGGCGACGTGAGTCCTCGGCTGCGGGCGCGACGTGGCCATCGGGTTCTCCCTCTGTCAGGTGTGCCGACTTGGACCGCCCGGCCCACCGGAACTCATCGGCGGCCGAGGGGAAGCGGTGCGCATGCGTGCCGGGCAGACATGAAGTCCGCCATCACCTAACTCGCGTGCAGCATCAGCCCGATGCCCGCCACCAGGAGGCCGGCGGCCATGATGCGGGGGGCGCCGAAGCGTTCCTTGAAGAACACCGCGCCGATCGCCGCGCCGACGATGATCGACGACTCGCGCAGGGCCGCGATCGGTGCGAGTTCCGCCTTGGTCTGGGCCCACAGGACGAGCCCGTAGGCCAGGACGGACAGGGCGGCGCCCAGCAGGCCCACGGCGGCGAACGGCCGCAGGACGGTGAGGAACTCCCCGCGCAGGCGGGTCAGCGCGTACGCCGGGATCGCCACGCCCTCCACCGCCATCAGCCAGGCGATGTACCCGAGCGAGGACCCCGAGGCCCGCACGCCCAGCCCGTCCACGACCGTGTACCCGGCGATGGTCAGCCCCGTCGCGAGAGCCGCGCCGATCGCCGCCCAGTTGGGCCGGCGCCCGCGCAGCCCCCACAGGGCGACCCCAGTCAGCCCCGCGCAGGACAGGGCGATCCCGGCCGCCGCCCATCCGTCGGGCACCTCGTGCGCGAAGGCCGCGGCGAGGACGGTGACCACCAGCGGCGCGGTGCCGCGTGCGATCGGGTACGCCTGCCCGAAGTCACCGAGCCGGAAGGACTTCATCAGCAGCACGTAGTACACGGCGTGGATGACGGCCGAGAAGATCAGGTACGGCCACGCGGCCGCCGCCGGGACCGGCACGAACGGCACCATGGCCAGCCCGATCAGCATCCCGCCGCCCGCGATCAGCGTGAACCCGACCAGCTTGTCGGTGATCCGGTGGGCGATCGCGTTCCAGCTGGCGTGCGTGACCGCGGCGAAGAGGACCGCCGTGGCGACCAGCGGGGTCACGAGGCCGGCTCGCGCACGTCCACCAGCGTCGCACCCGCGTGGGCGATCAGTTCCTTGGGCTCCATGGGGAAGACCGTGTACGGCGTCCCGGCGGCCGCCCACACCACCTCGTGCGCGAGCAGCGACCGGTCGGCGAGCACCCGCGTCCTCGTACGGTGCCCGAAGGGCGGTACGCCGCCGATGGCGTACCCGGTCGTCTCCCTGACGACGTCGGCCTTGGCCCGCGTCACCTTTTCCGCGCCGAGCTCGTGCCGCACCCGCTCGACGTCCACCCGGGACGCCCCGTCCATCAGCACCAGCACCGGCACGCCGTCGGCCGCGAAGATCAGCGACTTGCAGATCTGGCTCAGCTCGCACCCGATCGCCGCCGCGGCCTCGGCCGCGGTGCGCGTCGCGTCCGGGAACCGGCGGACACGGCCGTGCAGACCGTCGAGGCCCAGCCCGCGCAGGGCGTCGGCGAACCGTGGGTGGACTGCGGAACCGTCGGTGGCATCAGCACTCGTCATGCACGGCACGCTAGCGGCGGGTGTACCGGCCACGCGACCGAGTTCAGCGCGACACGTGGGTGAGGAAGACGGTCCAGGTGGTGGGGGCGACGGCCAGCTGCGCGGCCCGCGGGGCCTTGGAGTCGCGGACGTGGATCGTGGCGGGAGTGACGGCGACTTCGACGCAGTCGCCGGGTTCACTGCTGTCGCTGTAGCTGCTCTTGAACCAGCGGAGTTCCGTAGTGCTCATAGTCTCCCCAGCACTTGTTCGACGAAGGCCAGCGACTCTTTCGGCGTGAGAGCCTGCGCCCGGATCATCCCATAGCGCAGTTCGAGGATCTGAAGATCACGATGACTTGAGACGGGACGCCCGTTGAACGCTCCGTCGGAACGTCCGATGGCCGTGCCGTCACCGAACTTCATCACGTCGATCAGCCCCTGCATGCCCGCGTGGTCCTCGCGTTCGGTCGGCATGACCTGAAACGTGACGTTCCGCAACTGCGCCACCTCCCGGAGGTGTTCGAGCTGTCGACGCAGCACCATCCTCCCGCCGATCGGCCGCTCCAGCGTCACCTGTTCCTGGACGAATCCGAGCGTCGGAGCGGGGTCCCGGTCGAAGATCGCCTTACGGGACATTCGGGCGGCCGTCTCCCGCTCCACCACGTCCGCCGTGAGCGCGGGCTGGTGCGTCTCGAACAGGGCCTTCGCGTACTCGGGCGTCTGCAGGAGGCCGTGGATGTTGTGATTGCGATAGAGGAGCACCTCGACCGCCCGGCCCTCCATCTCGGCCAGCTCCCGCACCTTCTTCGGATAGCGCGCCCTGCGCATGTCCTCCATGAACGCCCGCAGATGACCCTGCGCCTTGAGGACCGTGTCCGCCCTGTCCAGGAACTCCGGCCGCGGAATCCGCCGGCCCCGCTCCATCTTGCGGACCATGTCCTCGCCGTATCCCATGAGTTCGCCGAACTCGGCGGGCCGCATGCCCGCGCCTTCGCGGCACACCTTCAGCAGGTGTCCCACGGCCTGCACGATCGGCTCGATCTCGTCCCCCGGTTCCACATCCCAACCGGCCTCGTCCACGCCCTCGTTCATGACCACCTCCAACGCGCCCCGTACCCGAACGGCATCGCGGACAGCCGGGACAGTCCGAGACAAACGCCGGACAGTCACCGGCCGTTCACGCAATGTCATCGGTCACGGTAGGCGGAAGCGGTCACTCCGAGCTGCGGGAACCGGGAAACCGACGTCTCAGCCGCCGAACTGCACGTCCTTGGTGTCCGTGACCGCGGCCCTGCGCCCCGGCGCCCCCTGCCAGCGCCAGTACAGGTTCGTGTGGGCGATGACCTGCTCCGGCGGCGGGGCGCCCCACTCCCGCTGGTCGTTCGCGGTGTGCGCGTCGGCGACGAGCGTGACGTCGTAGCCCCGTACGAAGGCGCCGTGGATCGTGGACCGGATGCACGCGTCCGTCTCCGCGCCCGTGACGACGAGGTGGCCGACGCCCGCCTCGGCGAGGACCCGCTCCAGGTCGGTGGCCTCGAAGGAGTCGCCGTAGTTCTTGTGGACCAGCGGCTCGGAGTCGCGGCGCGGCAGTTCGGGGACGTACCGCCAGTCGTCGCTGCCCTTCTCCAGGCCCTCGTCGGAGTGCTGGACCCAGACGACCGGGACGTCCTCGGCGCGGGCCCTGTCGACGAGGGAGGCGATGTTCGCGACGACGGCGTCCCGCTCGTGGGCGGACGCGACGACGCCCTGCTGGACGTCGATCACCAGCAGGGCGGTGTGGGGCCGTTCGGAGAGAGTGGTCATGCCGTCACGTTAGGCGGCGCCACTGACAACGGCCCCTCGTCTGCGGCGCGCGGCGGGCGGACCGCCCGCCGCGCCGAGGACCCTCAGGCCCTCACCAGCTTCCTGTCCTCGTCCGGGTCCGAATCCCGGTCGCCGTCGGCGGTGTCGAGGGTCTTCAGGCCCTCACCCTCGACGTCGACGTCGGGCAGCGCCCGGTCCAGCCACTTCGGCAGCCACCAGGCCCTGCGGCCGAGCAGCGCCAGGACCGCGGGGACGATGGCCATGCGGACGACGAACGCGTCGAAGAAGACGGCGATCGCCAGGCCGAAGCCGATCATCTTGATCATGGACTCGCTGGAGGTGATGAAGCCTCCGAAGACGGCGATCATGATGACGGCGGCGGCCGCGACGACCCGCGCGCTGTGCCGGAATCCGGTGACGACGGCCTGGCCGGGCGTCTCGCCGTGGACGTACGCCTCGCGCATCCGGGTCACGAGGAACACCTCGTAGTCCATCGCCAGGCCGAAGACCACGCCCACCATGAAGATCGGCATCATCGACATGATCGGGCCGGTCTGCTCCACTCCGAGCAGGCCGCCGAGCCAGCCCCACTGGAAGACCGCGACCACGGCGCCGAGCGCGGCCAGCACGCTGAGCAGGAAGCCGAGCGCCGCCTTCAGCGGGACCAGGATCGAGCGGAACACCGCGATCAGCAGCAGGAAGGCGAGTCCGACCACCAGGCCCAGGTACGGGATCAGCGCGTCGTTGAGCTTCTGCGAGAAGTCGATGTTCATGGCCGTGGTGCCGGTGACCAGGACCTTGGCGCCGGTGTCGGCCCGGACGTCCGCGCCCTTGCCGCGGATCGCGTGCACCAGGTTCTCGGTCTGTACGGAGGACGGCTTGGAGCCGGGGACCACGGTGATCATCGCGGTGTCGCCGGCCTTGTTGAACATCGCCGGGGTGACCGTCGCGACGTCGTTCAGGCCCTTGATGCCGTCGCCGACGCGGGTCGCCGCCGCCTTGGGGTCGTCGCTGCCCTTGGCGTCGACGACGATCATCAGGGGGCCGTTGAAGCCGGGCCCGAAGCCGTCCGACAGCAGGTCGTAGGCGCGCCGCTGGGTGGTGGACGTCGGCTGCGAGCCGTCGTCGGGCAGGCCCAGTTCGAGCTGGGTGGCCGGGACGGCGACCGCGCCGAGGCCGACCACGCCGAGCAGCAGGACTGCGGCGGGGCGCCGTACGACGAAGCTGGCCCAGCGCTCGCCCAGGCCGGGCCTGGTGGAGCGGGCGCCCTCGCTCTTGCGGCGCTTCTCGCCCGCCGGCCGGACCCTGCGGCCCGCGTAGCCGAGCAGCGCCGGGATCATGGTGAGCGCGATGAGGACGGCGACCAGGACGGTGCCGGCCGCCGCGAGGCCCATCTTGGTCAGCATCGGGACGCCGACGACCGACAGACCCGCCAGGGCGATCATGACCGTCAGGCCGGCGAAGACCACCGCGGACCCGGCCGTGCCCGCAGCCCGGCCGACCGCCTCCTCGCGGCTACGGCCCTCGGCGAGTTCGCCGCGGTAGCGGGAGACGATGAACAGCGCGTAGTCGATGCCGACCGCGAGGCCGATCATCAGGGCGAGGGTGGACGTCGTGTCGCCGAGGTCGAGCGCCTTGGCGAGGGCGGTGATGGTGGAGACGCCGATGCCGACGCCGATGATCGCCGTGAGCAGGGGCAGTCCGGCTGCGACGAGTGAGCCGAGGGTGACGACGAGGACGACGGCGGCGATGGCGAGGCCGACGACCTCGCCGGCCGCGCCCGGTTCGGCGCCCGCCTGCAGCGCGTCGCCGCCGATCTCGACGGTGAGCCCGGCGTCCCGCGCCTGCCGGGCGGTGTCCTTGAGGGCGCTGCGGGAGGCGTCCTTGAGCTCCATGCCGGGCTTGTCGTAGCGCACGGACGCGTACGCCACCGTGCCGTCCTTGCTGACGGCGTGCGCGGTGTACGGGTCGGCGACGGAGGTCACCTCGGAGCCGTCGGCCAGCTCCTTCACCGTCTTCTCGACGGTCGCCTTGTGGGCGGCGTCGGTCATCGTCTCGCCACTGGGCGCCTTGAAGACGACGCGGGCGGTGGCACCGCCGGAGCTGGAGCCGGGGAAGCGCTGGTCCAGCAGGTCGAAGGCCTTCTGCGCCTCCGTGCCGGGGATGGAGAAGGAGGTGGAGCCGGCGGCGGGCGCATTGGCGGCGGCGACGCCGGCGAGCGTCAGCAGCGCCACCCAGAACAGTGCGACGAAGTGCCGTCGCCGGAAGGCGAACCGGCCGAGCCGATAGAGGAACGTGGCCACGTGGGCGTACTCCCGGTCAGGTCGTGGGGTGTTTCGGAGCAGGGGTGATCACCCGGCGGGGAGGCATGGGTGACCGTCCCGACGACTTGAGCGGTGACGTCAGGTGGTGGGGAGGGGGTGGGGAGGGGTCAGACGCCGAGGGCCGGAAGGACCACGGCATCGATGTACGACAGAAGGAACGCCTGCGTCGGCGGCTGCTCGTCGATCATCGTGCGGGCGGCGAACCCGCCGATCATCATGTGCATCACGTAGTCGACGGCCGGGTTGTCCGCACGGACCTCGCCCCGGTCGATCGCCCGCTGCACCACCCGGCGGAACTCCGCCATCTCGGGCTCGATCAGATACTCCCGGAACGCCTTCAGCAGGTCGGGGTTGCCATGGATGGCCATGGCCAGACCTCGCATCAGCGCGGAGTTCTGCTCCATCTCGCAGTCGTCCGAACGCATGGTCAGGGCGTGCAGGTCGCCCCTGAGCGACCCGGTGTCGATCTCGCCGAGACCGAGGCCGCCCGGCTTGTTGTACCGCACCGCCTTCGCGACCAGCTCGGCCTTGCCGCCCCACTGGCGGTAGAGCGTCGCCTTGCTGGACTTGGTGCGGGCCGCCACGGCGTCCATGGTGAGGGCGTCGTAGCCGACCTCCCTGAGCAGGTCGAGCACGGCCTCGTACAACTCGGCCTCGCGCTCGGGCGTGATGCGACTGCGACGCGCGGTTGTCACCTCGGTCATGCCACTCGCCTTCCCGCTCGGGACGTTCGTTTCTTTGTACGTTCATGAAGATACCCCCCAGCCAAGCGAAACGAAACCGTTTCGTACGTGTCGTGGCTCACGAACATGAAGGGCGCATAAGTTGCCCGGCCCGAATTGCCGGAAAAGCATGAGGACGTGAGCTATCTGCGCCTGCCGCACGTGAGCGGCGACCTGTTGTGCTTCGTGGCCGAGGACGACCTCTGGCTGGCCCCCCTCGACGGCCCCGGTCGCGCCTGGCGCCTCACCGTCGACCGCACGAAGACCGGCCATCCGCGCTTCTCGCCGGACGGCGCCGCCATCGCGTACACGAGCTGGCGCAGCCTGGCGCCGGAGATCCACGTGGTGCCGGTGGACGGCGGCGGACCCGGCAGACAGCTCACCCACTGGGGGTCGGCCGACACCCAGGTGTGCGGCTGGACCCCGCAGGGCACCATCCTGGCCGTCGCCTCCCACGGCGAGCCCTTCTCCTACTTCACCTGGGCCTACAAGGTCTCCCCCGACGGCGACCCCGGCCGCAAGCTCCCCTGGGGGCCGGTCTCCGACATCCAGGTCGCCGAGATCGACGGCGAACGCAAGACCCTGCTGCTCACCGGCACCCCGCCGCACGAGCCGGCCGCCTGGAAGCGGTACCGGGGCGGCGCGACGGGCCGGCTGTGGTTCCACGGCGAACGGCTGCTCGACGGCCTGGAGGGCCACCTCCACTCCCCCATGTTCGTCGGCGGCCGCATCGCCTTCCTCTCCGACCACGAGGGCGTCGGCAACCTGTACTCGTGCGCCTACGACGGCTCCGGCCTGCGCCGCCACACCGACCACGACGCCTTCTACGCCCGGCACGCCTCCAGCGACGGCACCCGGGTGGTCTACCAGTGCGCCGGGGACCTGTGGATCGTCGACGACCTCGCGAGCGAGCCGCGCCGGCTCGACGTCCGGCTGAGCGGCCCGCGCGCGGGCCGCCGCACCTACCAGGTGCCGGCCGGGCAGCACGTCAACGGTCTCTCCGTCGACGAGACGGGCCGGGCGAGCGCCGTCGTCGTCCGCGGCAGCCTGTACTGGCTGACCCACCGTGACGGCCCCGCCCGCACCATCACGGACACCCCCGGCGTGCGGGTCCGCCTCCCGGAGATGCTGGGCTCGACCGGGCAGGTCGCCTACGTGACCGACGCCGAGGGCGAGGACGCCGTCGAGATCGCCCAGCTGCCGCGCGCCACCGGCGACCGGGAGCCGCGCCGGCTGGCCTCCGGGGAGCTGGGCCGGGTCCTGGAGCTGGTCTCCGACCCGCAGGGCGAGCGCCTCGCCCTCGCCTCGCACGACGGGCGCCTGCTGCTGATCGACGCGACCGAGGACTCGGGCGGCGAGGTGACCGAACTGATCCGGTCGGCCAACGGCCCCGTCCGGGACCTCGCCTTCTCGCCGGACGGGGGGTGGCTGACCTGGTCGCACCCGGGGATCGGCCGGACCCTGCGGCAGATCAAGATGGCCCGCGTCGCCCCCAAGGGCCGGGGCGAGCGGCTGGTCGTGGACGTGACCAACGGCCGCTTCGAGGACGAGAACCCGGTCTTCACCAGGGACGGCCGCTATCTGGCGTTCCTGTCCTGGCGCGGCTTCGACCCGGTCTACGACGTCCACACCGGCGACCTGTCCTTCCCGCTCGGCTGCCGTCCCTACCTGGTCCCGCTGTCCTCCGCGACCCCCTCTCCCTTCGCCCTGAACCCGGAGGGCCGGCCGGCCGCGGGCGGGCTGGACCCCGTCGACGACGAGGAGGGCGACGGCACGGTGACCGTCGAGGTCGAGGGGCTGGAGAGCCGGGTCACGCCCTTCCCGGTCGCCGCCTCGAAGTACTCGGCGCTGTATCCGGTGGCGGGCGGCGGGCTGGTCTGGCTGCGCTGGCCGATCTCCGGCGCCCTCGGCGAGACGTTCGTCAACCCGGACGACACCAGCGGCCGGCCGACGCTGGAGCACTTCACCATCAGCAAGGCGAAGAAGACCGAACTGGTCGACCACCTCGACTGGTTCGCGGTGAGCGGCGACGGCACCCGCCTGGTGGTGGTCGACGAGGGCGACCTGCGCGCGGTCCCCGCCGGCGAGTCGGGCGACGGCGACTCGACGGTCTGGATCGACCTGCGCCGCATCCTGCACGAGGTCGACCCGGCGGCCGAGTGGCGCCAGTCCTACGAGGAGGCGGGCCGGCTGATCCGGGCCTACTTCTGGGACCCGGGGATGTGCGGCGTCGACTGGGACGGCGTGCTCGACCAGTACCGTCCGCTGGTCGAACGCGTCGCGTCCCCGGACGAGTTCGCCGACCTGCTGCGCGAGGTACTGGGCGAACTGGGCACCTCCCACGCCTACGTCACCGCCGCCCGCCGCAACGAGGGACCGCCCCACTACCAGCGCCGCCAGGGCCTGCTGGGCGCCAACTTCGTCCGCCGCGACGAGGGCTGGGTGGTCAGGCGGATTCTGCCCGGCGACTCCTCCGACTCCAAGGCGCGCTCCCCGCTGGCGGGCACGGGCATCCGCGAGGGCGCCGTCCTCACCCACGTCGACGGCCGCCCGGTGGACCCGCTGACGGGGCCGTATCCGCTGCTGGCGGGCGCGGGCGGCACGACCGTCGAGCTCACCTTCACGCCCGCCGAGGGCGAGGCGGGCCGCTCACGCCGGGTCGCCGTGGTCCCCCTGGTCGACGAACGCCCCCTGCGCTATCAGGACTGGGTCGCCAAACGCCGCGCGGTGGTACGGGAGTTGAGCGGCGGCCGCTGCGGCTACCTGCACATCCCGGACATGGGCGGTTCGGGCTGGGCCCAGTTCAACCGCGACCTGCGGATGGAGGTGTCCCGCCCCGCCCTCATCGTCGACGTGCGCGGCAACGCGGGCGGCCACATCAGCGAACTGGTCGTGGAGAAGCTGACCCGCACGATCATCGGCTGGGACCTGACGCGCAACGCCCAGCCGGTGTCGTACGCCTCCAACGCCCCGCGCGGCCCGGTCGTCGCCCTCGCCGACGAGGCGACGTCCTCCGACGGCGACATGATCACGGCGGCCTTCAAGCTCCTGAAGCTCGGCCCCGTCATCGGCCAGCGCACCTGGGGCGGCGTCGTCGGCATGACCGGCCGCCACGAACTGGGCGACGGCACGGTGATCACGGTCCCGATGAACGCGGCCTGGTTCGACGCCTACGGCTGGGGCGTGGAGAACCGGGGCGTCACCCCGGACCTGGAGATCCTGCGCACCCCCCTGGACTGGGCGGAGGGCCGCCACGCCCAACTGGACGACGCGGTCCGACTGGCCGTAGAACTCCTGGAGTCCAACCCCCCGGCAACCCCGCCGGACTATTCAGCCGTCCCGGACCGCTCCCGCCCCAAGCTCCCGCCTCGTACGGCGTCTTGAAGGGGCGCGGGGAACCGCGCACAGAACGGCGAAGTGGGGCACCCCGCAAACGCAGGGCACCCCACTCCAACCTCACCGGCGAACGCCAGCGCAGCGACTAGGCGTCGAAGTCTTCCTCGAGCCTGTCCTGCTCCTCGCGCATCCGCTCCGGCTGCTCGTCACGCATACGGTCCCGGTCCTGCCGGCCACGCTGCTGGCCCTGCTCCCTGGCCTCCTGGGCCTTCTGCTTGGCCTGCTGCTGCCACTGCTCCGACTGGTCCTGGAACTTGTCCTTCATACCCATGTGGGTTCACTCCCGTATCGAGTGGGGGAAGAGCCCCTGAGCGGGGCCTTCCTCAGATTCACACGGGCGGACACGGTGCGCATTTCGATCAGTCACGGTGCGTAGCGCGGGCCTCCTCGTCGGCCGCCCCACCTGCGCCGACGAGCCCCTGCCGCATCCCCGCCAACCGGGGCGCGAACCGCTTCATCTCCCGCTGCCCGACCGACCCGATGATCCCCGGCAGGTGGCCGCGCACGCCCTGCATGCCGCGCAGCCACCACTGCCCGTAGACGTGACTGGAGCGCCGCTCGATGCCGGCCACGAGGCGGTCGACGGCCGGGCCCAGCGGATAGGTCTTGTTGGACGGCCACGGCAGCCGCTGCCGCAACTCCCGCATGACCTCGTCCTGGTCGGCGCCGCGCACCATGTCCGTGTCGGTCCAGGACAGGTAGCCGACGCCGACGCGCACGCCCTTGTAGCCGACCTCGGCCCGCAGGCTGTGCGCGTACGCCTCCACACCGGACTTGGAGGCGCAGTACGCGGTCATCATCGGTGCCGGGGTGATGGCGGCGAGGGAGGCGATCTGCAGCAGGTAGCCGCGGCTCTCCATGAGAACGGGCAGGAACGCGCGGGCGGTCACCGCCGACCCGATGAGGTTCACCTCGATGACCCGCCGCCACGCGTCGGGGTCGGAGTCCACGAAGGGCCCGCCGGTCGCCACGCCCGCGTTGGCGACCACGATGTCGGCCTTCCCGAACCGCTCCTTGACCTCCTGCGCGACCCGGGCCATCGCCTCGTGGTCGGTGACGTCGGCGTACCAGTGGTCGCTCTCGCTGTGCAGCCGTTCGGAGACCTGCTTGAGGGCGTCCGGCTCCAGGCCCACCAGCGCCACCTTGGCACCGCGCGCCGACAGCTTGCGGGCGAGCAGTTCGCCCACCCCGCGCGCGGCCCCCGTGACGACGGCGACCTGTCCTTCGAGGCTGACCCTGCTCATGCACCCTCCTTGATCGTTGCGTACGTCGTCACGAGGTCCCGGATCCGGCCGGTGACCAGGTCGGGCGCCTCGACCGGCGTCATGTGGCCGAGCCCCGGCAGCTCGGTGGAGTCCACGCAGTTCGGCAGCGCGGCCACCAGCGACCGCGCGTGCACGGGTGGGGTGAGCCGGTCGGCGGTCCCGACGACGACGACCGTCGGCACCCTCAACTCCCGTACGCCGTGGTCGAGATCGAGCAGGTCGAGCACGTTCGACCAGGCGTGGCGCACCTTGCGCGGGCAGGCGTGCACGATCCGGGCGCACGCCTCCACCATGTGCGGTGCCGAACCCGGTCCCATCGTCGCGTACTTGAGGATCCGCCGGGCGAGCGGCGTCACCGGCCCGAGCGGGGCGCGCGCCCCGAGGATGTTGCGGGTCAGCCAGGTCCGCAGCCGGCCGGGCCGCAGCGGTACGACGGTCGACTCGGCGACCAGCCGGGAGGAGCCGGTGCTGCACAGCAGCACGGCCGCCGCGTGCTCCCGGAAGGCGGGCCGGGTCGCGGACGCCATCACCGTCATGCCGCCCATGGAGTGACCGGCGATCACGGCCTTCTCGCCGGGCGCGAGGGTCGCCTTCAGCACGGCTTCGAGGTCGTCGGCGAGGCCGTCGATGGTGCAGGCGGGGCTCGCCGGGCTGCGTCCGTGGCCGCGCTGGTCGTAGGCGATGACGCGGTGGTCGGCGGCGAGGTCCCGGATCTGCGCGGCCCAGAAGGCGGTGGAGCAGGTCCAGCCGTGGGCGAGGACGACGGCGGGCGCGTCCTCGGGTCCGTGCACCTCGACGTGGAGAGTGGCGCCGTCGGCGGAGGTGGCGGTGAGCACGCGGACCGGCTCGGGCGGGGCGTACGGCCCGGAGGAGACGTGCATGAGGCGGCTCACGCGGACACCTCCTTCTTCGCCGTGTCCCCGGCCGTCCCCTTCGCCGCCGGCTCGCGCACGAGCTCGTACTCGGCGAGGTCCACCCGCCGCGTCGCCCGCCGGAACTCGGTCGTCGTACCGGGCCAGATGGTGGTGTTGCGGCCATTGGCGTCCATGTACCAGCTGGTGCAGCCGCCGGTGTCCCAGACCGTGCGCTTCATGCGCTCCTGCACCCGCCGCGTCCAGGCGTCGACGGCGCCCGGCCGGGCGTCGAGGGCCGCGCGCCCGCCCAGGACGTCCAGCTGCCGCAGGAAGTCGACCATGTAGTTGAGCTGCGACTCGATCATCAGGATCATCGAGGAGTTGCCGAGCCCGGTGTTGGGCCCGATGACGGTCATCCAGTTGGGGAAGCCCGGCACGGACGCCCCGCGCAGCGCCTCCATGCCGCCCTTCCAGGTCTCGGCGAGGGTCCGGCCGTCCGCGCCCACGACCCGCTCCGCGATCGGCATGTCGGTGACGTGGAAACCGGTGCCGAAGACGATCGCGTCGACCTCGGCCTCGGTGCCGTCGGCGGCCACGAGGGTGGACCCGCGGACCTCGCTCAGCCCGCCGGCGACGACGTCCACGTTGGGCTTGGCGAGCGCCGGGTAGTACGCACTGCTCAGCAGGATCCGCTTGCAGCCGATGCGGTAGTCGGGGGTCAGCTTGGCGCGCAGGGCCGGGTCCTTGATGGCCCGGGCCATGTTCCGCTTGGCCAACTGCTCCACGAAACCGAGCTCGTTCGGGTGCTTGGTGAACGCCTGGACCTGCAACTCCCGGATGCCCCACAGCAGTCCGCGACGAGCCTGCGCAGTGAAGGGCAGCGCCCGGTGCAGGGCCCGCTCGGCGCCGCTGATGGCCCGGTCGACGCGGGGCATGACCCACGGCGGGGTGCGCTGGAAGAGGGTGAGGCGGGAGACCTCGGGCTGGATGCTCGGCACGATCTGGATGGCCGAGGCGCCCGTCCCGACCATGGCGACGCGCTTGCCGCGCAGGTCGTAGTCGTGGTCCCAGCGGGCGGAGTGGAAGACCTTGCCGGGGAAGGAGTCCAGCCCCGGGATCTCGGGGATCTTGGGGTCGGACAGCGGGCCGGTGGCGGAGACGACGAAGTCGGCGGAGAGGTTTCCGGCGGCCGTCTCGATGTCCCAGCGCAGCTTCTCGCCGTCCCAGGTCATCCGCTTCACCTCGGAGTCGAAGCGGAGGTGCGGGCGCAACCCGAAGACGTCCGTGACGTGCTCCAGGTAGGCGCGGATGTGCTGCTGCCCGGAGAAGGTGCGCGGCCAGTCGGGGTTGGGGGCGAAGGAGAAGGAGTACAGGTGCGACGGCACGTCGCAGGCACACCCGGGATAGCTGTTGTCGCGCCAGGTGCCGCCGACGCTGCTCGCCCGCTCCAGCACCACGAAGTCCGTGACGCCCTCGCGCCGCAGCCGTACGGCGGCCCCGAGCCCGCCGAACCCGGACCCGATCACCGCCACCCGCACATGCTCCCGCTCAGCCATGCCGACGCCCTTCCTCACGCGACCGCGCCAGTGAACACTGGCACAATGGGGAGGGTAGAGCAGCTCCGTACCGATGGGTAGGGGGCGGAGCCAGGAAAGTTACCGCGGGTACAACGTAGGGTTCGGGCGTGGCAGACAAGCGTGAGTACCGCATGGAGGAACTGGCCCGCCTGGCCGGCATCACGGTGCGCACCCTGCGCTTCTACCGCGAACGCAAGCTGATCCCGCCACCCCGCCGCGAGGGCCGTATCGCCTGGTACAACGACGACCACCTGGCCCGTCTGCGCACCATCGCGGCGCTCCTGGAGCGCGGCCACACCCTCACCGGCATCGCGGAACTGGCCGAGGCCCTCGACCACGGCCGTGACGTCGCCGACCTGCTGGGCGTCGAGCCGACGGAGGAGGAGCCGGTCCGGCTCACCCCCGAGGAACTCGCCGCCCGCTTCGAGGGCCAGGTCACCACGGAGAACCTCGCCGCCGCCCTCGACCTCGGCTACCTCGGCACCGACGGCGGCGAGATCGTCCACATCAGCCGGCGTCTCCTCGACGTCTCCTCCGCGCTGGTCCGCGAGGGCATCCCGCTCGCCGAGGTCCTCCAGGCGGGCGCCCGCGTCCGCGAGCACGCCGACGCCCTGGCCGAGATGTTCGCGGAACTGGTCCTGGCTCACGGCCCCGAGGAGGACCTGCACCGGCTGCGCCCGCTGGCCCGGAGCGTGGTGGAGGCGGAACTGTCCCTGGCGCTGGACCGACGGCTTGGACAGTCGAAGGGCCGGCGCGACTCCGCGGGGTGACGAACACCCCTCTTCACGCGCTCCCCGGAGGCCTCACTCGTAGACGACGGTCACCGGCGCGTGGTCCGACCACCGCTCGGCGTGCGTGGCCGCCCGCTCCACGTACCCCTTGACCGCCCTGGCCGCGAGCCCGGGCGTGGCGAGGTGGTAGTCGATGCGCCAGCCGCTGTCGTTGTCGAAGGCCCGCCCCCGGTACGACCACCAGGAGTACGGCCCCTCCGCCTCGGGATGCAGCGCCCGCACGACGTCGACGTACCCGCCGTCCGCGGGGTCCAGGACCCGGGAGAGCCATTCCCGCTCCTCCGGCAGGAACCCGGAGTTCTTCTGGTTGGCGCGCCAGTTCTTCAGGTCGGCCGGCCGGTGGGCGATGTTCCAGTCGCCGCAGACGACGACCTCGCGGCCGTCGGCGGCGGCCCGCTCGCGCAGCCCCTTCAGATAGGCGAGGAATTCGCCCATGAAGCGGACCTTCTCGTCCTGGCGCTCGGTGCCGACCTCGCCGGAGGGCAGATAGAGGGAGGCGACGGTGAGGCCGGGCAGGTCCGCCTCGACGTAGCGCCCGCTGGTGTCGAACTCGGCCGAGCCGAAGCCGACCTGGACGCGGTCGGGTTCGCGGCGGGAGTAGAGGGAGACGCCGGCCCGGCCCTTGGCGGCGGCGGGCGCGTGCACGACGTGCCAGCCGTCCGGGGTGCGGACCTGCTCCGGCAGCTGCTGCGGCTCCGCGCGCACCTCCTGCAGGCACAGCACGTCGGCGTCGGTCGCCGCGAGCCACTCCACGAAGCCCTTCTTCGCGGCGGCACGCAGTCCGTTGACGTTGACGGAGGTCACCGTCGTCACAACACTCTCCTCGACCTCATGGCCGACCTCGGCGGCTGGACAGGTTGTCCGAGGTCACAGTGGGCACGCGGGAACGATACCGGCACACTGGACGACGTCCATCTCCCCTCTTCGCATAGGTGTACGGTCCACAGAATGAACATTCGCCGGGTCTCCTTCGACCACCCCGACGCCGTCAAGCTCAACGACGAGGTCCAGGCCGAATACCACGTCCGCTACGGCGACGGCGGCGACGCCACCTTCCTCGACCCGGCCGACTTCGAGCCGCCGAACGGCGTCTACCTGATCGCCTACGACGTCGACGGCGCCCCCGTGGCCACCGGCGGCTGGCGCACTCAGGACTCCAACGGCGAGGGCAACCTGGACGGCGACGCCGAGCTCAAGCGCATGTTCGTGGTGGAGCAGATGCGGGGCCGGGGCGTGGCCCGGCGCATCCTGGCCGCGCTGGAGGAGGACGCCCGCGCGGCGGGACGGGCCCGGATGGTCCTGGAGACCGGCACCAAGCAGCCGGAGGCCATCGCCCTGTACACCTCCAGCGGCTACGAACCCTGCGGGAAGTTCGGCTACTACCGGCACTACGAGGAGAGCCGCTGCTTCGCGAAGCCGCTGTAGGCGATGGGGGCGCTGCGGGTGCTCTGGGCGCTGTAGGTGCTCAACTGCCCGGGCGGGCGTGCGTACTTCGCACGTTCGCCCGCGGCGTCCGCCGCACGACGTGCAGGAGCCCCTGTCGGCTATCACCGACAGGGGCTCCATGCTGCGTGGACCTGAGGGGATTTGAACCCCTGGCCCCCTCGATGCGAACGAGGTGCGCTACCGGACTGCGCCACAGGCCCTTGCAACGAGTGAAACTCTAGCACCCCGATCCGCGTGCTTGGAAATCCGTTCCGGGCCCGCCGGACGGCAGCACCACAGGTGGGGCGGCCGGGCGCGCTACTCGTTGGCGGCGCGCGGCCGCTCGCCGTCCTCGTACTGGTCGAACAACGGCGTACGCCCCCGCTCCCTGGCCCGCCGCGCGGAAGCCGCCCGGCGGGCGTCACAGCGCCCGTCGTCGTCCGCCCTCGCCTCCGCGGCGTCCTCGCCGGAAGCTTCCTCGTCCGTCACCGCCGGCTCCCGCCGCTCGGCCCGGGAGCCGGCCTGCGCCTCCTGCTCGGGGGCCACGGAACTCGACCGCGCCGAACTCCACGCGTCCGGCGCCCCGAGGTCCACGTCCGCGGTGGCCCGCGGCGCGACCGGCGCGGTCACGTACGTCGGCAACGGCACCGGCACCGGGTCCCAGCTGTCCCCGTGCCCGGGCCGCCGCTGCCGCTCACGCTGCTGGTCGACCCACTCGGCGTGGTCGGTCTGCTCCACGAGCGCCCGCCGGTCCGCGGCGAGCGCGGACAGCCCGGTGTCGGTATCGGTCTCGGTGTCGGTTCGGGTCTCTGGTCCCTCGTCCGGTTCGTCGGCGTCGAGCTCGTGCGTCACGCGCCGGCGCGGCTGCCGCGCCCGCTCCCTGAGCCGCTGCGCGGCGGCCTCGGCACGACGCCGGTCCATCTGAAAGGCGAAGCGACGGCGCTCCTGGGAGCGCAGGTAGGCGATGTACGCGCTGAGGAGCACGGCGGGGACGCCGGGCGCCCAGAGGAAGGCGAGGCCGCCGACGGCGGCGACGATCGCGCCCAGCGTGAAGGCGATGAAGAGCACCACGGTGGTGCGCCGGCGGCGCGCGAGAACCTTCGTGCGCCGGGCGCGCGCTGCGGCCGCTTCCTGCGCGGGCGTGCGCCGCTGGACCGGCGGGCGCTTGCGCGCGGGCGCGGGGTCGGATGC
>NZ_JAMGBF010000101.1 GCF_023516615.1 Streptomyces panaciradicis | reverse complement strand
GCCCGCCGCGCGCTCGCCGCCGGGCTGGCCGACCTGCGGGCCACCGTCGACGCCGCGTCCGGCGAGTGGTGGCAGCGCGCCCTGCCCCAGGAGCGGGTCGTGCGCGCCGAGCAGGCCGGACACCGTACGCTCGCGGCGACGGTACGGCAGCTGGGGCTGCGCGGCGCGAGGGAGGACGTACGGCCATGACGGCAGCGAACGGGCGGCGGCAGGGCGCGACCGGGGGCGACACCGTCTCCGCGGTCGTCCGGCAGTGGCAGGCCGTCCACCCCGGCCTCGACACCGCCCCCATGGAGATCATCGGCCGGATCAACCGCTGCGCCGCCCTCCTGCAGCAGGCCGAGGACGCCCCGCTGCGCCGTGCGGGCCTGAGTCGCGCGGAGTTCGACCTGCTCGGCGCGCTGCGGCGCACCGGCCACGAACTCACCCCCAGCGAAGTGGCGCGCGAGACCTTCTCCTCCGGCGCCGCCGTCACCAAGCGGCTGAAGGCGCTCACCGAGCGCGGCCTGGTGGAGCGGCGCGGCGACACGCGCGACCGGCGCGTCGCCCACGTCCGCCTCACCGACGCCGGCCGGGACCTCGTCGACTCGATCCTGCCCGAGCAGCTCGCCTACGAGACCGCCGTGCTCTCCGCCCTCCAGCCGCGCGGGCAGGGCGAACTCGCCGGACTGCTCGGCGAGTTGCTCGGCCGGCTGGAGGGCACCCCGGGCATGCCGCGGGCCTGAGCGGCGGCTTTCGGAAGTTTCGGGGCCCGGACCCCCGTTGACGCGATCCCCGCGTGGTCCCTAGGTTCGACCAGGCCGGTTCGGATCGTCGGCTGGCGTACGGTATTTCGAACGAAAGAGGGTGCCGTGACGGCCGAGACGCTCACTGTCGACCTCAGCACCGAGACGGGCCCCTTCCACGGCGGCGCGAGCGGCACGCTCTACGGCCTCTACGGCGACGGCGTGCCCAGCCGCGCGGTCGTCGAGGGCATGTACGTCCGCACCGTCACCACCAAGGCCCAGGACGGCGTGCAGCACCCCGGCGCCGACGCCCTGGAGATCCTGCCGTCCTTCGTCGCCGCGGGCGGCAAGGACGTCTACGTGTACACCACCGACATCCACCGCGGCTTCCCCTACGAGTGGCCCGGCGCCACCGGCGAGGAGAAGCTCGACGGCCACCTGGAGACCGTTCGCCGTCAGGTGCGGCAGGCCCAGAAGCTCGGTGCGCTCGCCTCCCACCTCGTGTGGGTGCCGTTCAACGAGCCCGAGGGCAACATGTTCGGCACGGGGGAGTGGAGTTACGACGGCGTCTCCTGGCGGACCGAGCCCGGCCCCTTCTTCTCCGCCTGGGCGCGGGCCTACCGCCTCATCAAGGAGATCGACCCCGCGGCGCGCGTCGCCGGCCCCAACACCAGCATCCTCTACCCCGAGGTACGGGGCTTCCTGGAGTTCGCGCGCGACCACGGCGTCCTGCCGGACGTGGTGACCTGGCACGAGCTGTCGTCCCCGGACGAGGTCCGCACGAAGGTCGCCGAGTACCGCGCCATGGAACGGGAGCTGGGCATCGGCCCGCTCCCCGTCAACCTCAACGAGTACGCGCACAACTACCACCTCTCCGTCCCCGGGCAGATGATCCAGTGGATCGCCGCCATCGAGGAGTCGAAGGTCGACGCCGACATGGCGTACTGGAACATCGCCGGCAACCTCAACGACTCGGCGGTGGAGGCGAACAAGGCCAACGGACAGTGGTGGCTGTTCAACGCCTACGGCCGGCTGTCCGGCGCCACCGTGCGCGTCACCGCGCCGCACCCCAACGTGCAGTACACGCTGCAGGGCGTCGCCACGCTCGACCGGGACAAGCGGCAGGCGCGCGTGCTGTTCGGCGGTGCGGGCGGGGCTGCCGACCTGGTCGTCGAGGGCATCGACGCGGAACTCTTCGGCACCGAGGTGCACCTGAGGCTGCAGGAAATCCCCTGGACCGGCCAAGTCGGCTCCTCGGCACAGCCGTTGCGGCTGCGGGACATCGAACTGCCGGTCGTCGAGGGAGCGGTGAAGCTTCCCCTGGCCGGACTCGACGCGATGTCCGCCTACCAGCTGATCCTCTCCCCTGGCGGCAACGGCGCCGTCCCCCTCGCGCCGTCCACCGGCTGGCGCGGGACGTACGAGGCGGAGGACGCGACCTACACCGGCGGCGGCTACTCCAGGAACGGCCCCGAGGGATCCCCCTCCGCCGTCGACCGGTTCGCCACCTCCGGCGGCTACCACGTCGGCGGCCTGCGCACCGGCTCCGACGGGGTGCTCGCCTTCGACGTCGAGGTCCCCCAGGACGGGACGTACGACATCCGTGTCTTCGCCAACTCCTACAACCGCGCCGACCTGGTGCGCGAGTCGGGCCCCACCAACGTCTTCCTGCGCATCGACGGCGAGGACCCGCGCGAGCTGCTGCTGCCGCTCGGCTACAAGTGGGCCGTGTGGGGTCACGCCGACACCCGTGCCGCGCTGACCCGGGGCGCGCACCGCATCACCCTCGCCGCCCAGGACCCCGACCTCGGCGAGACCCGGGGTGACGCCGTCATCGACCGGCTGGACCTCGCCCTGCGCGACGAGCACCAAGTGGACGTCTACGAAGCCGAGTTCGCGGCACTGGGCTCGGGAGCGCGTGTCGACTGCACGCAGCGCGGCGCCTCCGGCCCCGGCGTCGCGGTCCTGCCGTGCGGCGGCACCGTCACCTTCTGGGTGCACGCCGCCGAGGACGGCGAGGCGGCCGTCACGGTCGACCAGCTCGGCCCCGGAGAGGGGCTGCTCACCGTCAACGGCGAGCAGACCGGGCCGCCGGCGCGCGGGCCCATGCCTCTCTTCCTGGCGGGCGGCGTCAACAAGGTGACGGTGACGGCGACTTCGGAACGCCTGGTCGTGGACCGGCTGACCGTCGGCCCGTCCCGCGGACTGCTGCCGACGACCGTGTACGCGGCGGAGGAGGGCACCCTGACCGGTGCCGCCAGGGTGGCCGCGTACTCCCACGCCACCGGCGGCAAGGCGGTCGACGGCATCGGCGCCGGTCCCGGCAACGCGCTCACCCTGACGGTGACGGCGGCACACGCCGGCCGGCACGCGCTGACCATCCGCTACTCCAACGGTGAAGAGGCGCCCGCGACGCACTACAACCCCGACCCCCTCTGCCGGCACGCGGACATCTCCGTCAACGGGGGCGCCCCGCACCGGGTGTTGTTCCCGACCACCTTCCACTTCGACGACTTCCGGGACCTCGCCGTCCCCGTCGGCCTGGAGGAGGGCGCCAACACCGTCACCCTCACCGCCGACGAACTCCCGGATTTCGACGGGGAGACGAGGAACCCCCACGGTCAGCGCTCGCCCTACGCACCGGTGATCGACCGGATCACGGTGACCCCGCTCGCGGCGCACCCCTGATCCGGGTGCTCCGGTGACGCCGCAGACGGCTCAGATTCCGGGCCGGTACCGGATGGGGTGGTCCGCCGGCACCTCCACCAGCACGATCCGCGTCCCGTCCGGGTCCTCGATCCACATCTCGATCAGCCCCCAGGGCTCCTGCACCGGCGGCCGTACGATCTCGACGCCCTTGGCGCGCAGCTCCTCGTGCGCCCGGTCGGCGTCCTCGACCTGCAGCCACAGCCGTACCGCGGGGGAGGGCGGGACCTCGGAGCGCCCCGAGACCTCCAGGAAGCCACCGCCGAGGAAGTAGACGGTGCCGCGGTCCGGCCCGTCGCCGAACTCGCGGTAGACGGCGAGCCCGAGCTGCTCGCCGTAGAACCGGCGGGAACGCTCGGGGTCCGAGGGGCGGATCAGGGTCCGGCTGCTGAGAACGTGCACCATGCCCCCGGAGCCTAGTGGCGGCGGCGTTACCCTCGTCGGTGCCCGTGCCGTGCCAGAGATCGGAGAGCCGCACCATGGAGACCGCCGCCGGACTGACCTTCCGCGACGCCACCGACGCCGACGTCGACGCCCTGGTCGCGCTGATCGAGTCGGCGTACCGCGGGGACTCCAGCCGGGCCGGGTGGACCACCGAGGCGGACATCCTGGAAGGACAGCGCACCGACTCCGAGGGTGTGCTCGCGGTCATCAAGTCGCCCGACAGCCGGCTGCTCACGGTCGAGCGCGACGGCGTGGTCGTCGCCTGCTGCCAGCTCGAACACCGCGGCGCCCACGCCTACTTCGGGATGTTCGCCGTCAGCCCCGGACTCCAGGGCGGCGGCCTCGGCAAGGTGATCATCGCGGAGGCGGAGCGCGCGGCACGCGAGACCTGGGGCGTCCAGGAGATGCACATGACCGTGATCTCCGTACGCGAGGACCTCATCGCCTGGTACGAGCGCCGCGGCTACCGCCGTACGGGAAAGATGACGCCCTTCCCGTACGGCGACGAGCGCTTCGGCATCCCGCAGCGCGACGACCTGCAGTTCGAGCTCCTGGTCAAGGAACTCAGCTGAGCGTCACGCCGTGAAGCGGGCGGTGCGCTTGATCTCCGGGTAGTCGGTGGTCGCGCCGTCCAGCTGCAGGGCCCGGACCAGACGCAGATGGTCCTGGGTGTTGACCACCCAGCCGATGATCCTGAGATCCGCCTTGCGGGCCCGTTCCACGATCTCCAGCGTCAGCCGGCGGATGTTGAGGCAGACCGTCGCCGCGCCGGCCTCGACCGCCCGGTCGACGATGTCGGTGCCGAAGCGGCTGCCGATCAGCGCGGTGCGCACCCCGGGCACGAGGCGGGCGATCTCGGCGACCGCCTCGTCATGGAAGGACGACACCTCCACCCGGGCTACCAGGTCCCGCTTGAGGATCACCTCGGCCAGCGCCCGGGCGGCCTGCACGTCCTTGATCTCGGCCTGCAGCGGAGTGCGCAACGCGTCCAGGACCTCCTCGAAGACCGGCACGTGCTCGCCGCGGCCCGCGTCCAGGGCGCGCAGCTCGGCGAGGGTCTTCTCGGCGATGGGGCCGGTGCCGTCGGTCGTGCGGTCCACGTCGGTGTCGTGCATGACGACGAGCGCGCCGTCCTTGCTCAGATGCAGATCGAGTTCGATGACGTCGAGGCCGGCCTGCTGGGCGGCGACGAAGGAACGGAGGGTGTTCTCGGGCTCGACACCCATGACTCCGCGGTGACCGATGGTAAGGAAGTTCAACGTACAACTCGCTTCCGTCGACGGGCGGCTCGGACCGCGCGCGGACCGGAGCGGACGGCCGCGCGGGCAGAGCCGCAGCCTAACGGCCCGGCCGCGCGATGAACCCGTGCGTACACGGGGGATCGGCGTGGCGTACGGGGCGTGTCCGCCCGACGGCGCCCCGGCCGCTCACCCGGGCGTGGGCGAGTTGCGCGGGCATTGACCGGTTGGCTGATACCCGTGCGGTGCCGCCGTATACCCGCGGGAGCCGACTTCACTGCGTCGGACAGGAAAAAGTTCCGTGACGATGCGAGTACGCAGGATAATTTCCGGAGGGCGCTCTTGCTGGGAGAAAGCACGTATGTATACGGTTCCCTTATGCAAGCTTCTCCCGTGGAGGATGGGACATGACGGAAATTCTTGTGCAGGCGGCTTCGGGGGACCAGGTTCCTCCCGCGACCAGGGTGGTCGAGCACCCGGCGTGGCCGGTGCTCAAGGATGCCGTGGAGCGGATCCGGCCATGGCAGTCCAAGGACGGGTCGATCGACTTCGAGGCCGAGGGCGCACCCGACCGCGCCGACGCCGAGGCCGCCGTACGGCGTGTCGCAGAGGCCGTAGAGGAGCTCTCCCCGCTGCTCCCGCACGACACCGCCTACCACGAGGCCCTGGTCAAGGACCTGGAGCGGTGGGCCGTCGACGGCTTCCAGGTGCCCGACTTCCTGGACTCGCTGCTCGCCTTCCAGCCCGCCGCGCAGCGCGCGGACGGCCTGCAGCACCTGGTCGTCTTCCCGATGTACACCCAGAACGGCAACCCCGACCGCAACCTCGAGGCGGTCGTGCTGCGCATGGTCTGGCCGGACTGGCTGGCCGAGCTGGAGCGCACCCGCTACGACAACCCGCTGTTCTGCGGCATCAAGTTCGAGGACTTCACGGCCGGGTACGACACCAACTCCGCCGTCCTCTTCCCCGAGACGATCGCCGTGCGCGAGGCGCCGGAACGTTTCTCCTGGGGTGGCATCTTCTGCGACCGCGAGGCCGCCCGCTTCCGCCGGGTCACCGACGCCGCCGTCGACATCCTGGGCCTGGAGCTGCCCGAGGACATCGCCGCGATGGTCCACGACCAGAAGCGCTGCGAGGAGGCCTTCGTCCTGTGGGACATGGTCCACGACCGCACCCACAGCCACGGCGACCTGCCGTTCGACCCGTTCATGATCAAGCAGCGCCAGCCGTTCTGGATGTACGGCCTGGAGGAGCTGCGCTGCGACCTGACCGCCTTCAAGGAAGCCGTCAAGCTCCAGGCCGACGGCGTCCCGCAGGCTCGTGACGTGCAGTACGCGGTCCTCTTCGACCGCATGTTCCGCTTCCCGGTCACCGGTGAGCGGGTGCGCAACTACGACGGCCTCGGCGGCCAGCTGCTCTTCGCCTACCTGCACAAGCACGACGTCGTCCGCTGGACCGACAACAAGCTGCACATCGACTGGCAGCGCGCCCCGCAGGTCACCAACGAGCTGTGCGCCGAGATCGAGAAGCTCTACCGCGACGGCATCGACCGCCCCAAGCTCGTCCACTGGTTCGCCGGGTACGAGCTCGTCTCCACCTACCTCGCCCCGCACCCGGGCTCCAAGTGGGCCAAGGGTCCCGACGCCCTCGACCTGAGCCAGCCGCCGCGGAAACTCGTCGATGACGTGCTTCCGGACGAGTTTCCGCTGAGCATGTTCTATGAGGCCCTCTCCAAGAAGCTCAAGAACGTGATCGCCTCCACCCGGGGCATCACGGCCCAGAGCGCCGAGCGGGCCGCCGCGTGAGCGTGCGCGGCACCGGGAACACTGCTCAGCAAGCTCAGGAGGCGAAGAACATGGCGGGGAACGGAGCTCTCAGCGGTGCGGTGATCGCGGTGGCCGGCGCGGGCGGACCCGCCGGCCGGGCCGCGCTGCTGCGGCTGGCCGAGGCCGGGGCGACCGTGGTCGGCGCCGACAACGATCCCGAACGGCTCGCGGAGGCCGTGGACGCGGCCCGGTACGCCTCGGGCGGCGCCACCGTCACCGGTGAGTCCGTCGACCTGCTGGACCTCGAATCCACCCGGGACTGGGCCACGCACATCGAGAAGGACTTCGGCCGCGTCGACGGCGTCGTCCACCTCGTCGGCGGCTGGCGCGGCAGCGAGACCTTCATCAAGACCAGCCTCGACGACTGGGACTTCCTGGAGCTGCTGCTCATCCGCACCGTGCAGCACACCTCGCTCGCCTTCTCCGAGGCGCTCCAGCGCAGCGACCGCGGCCGCTACGTCCTGATCAGCGCCGCCGGCGCCTCCAGGCCGACCGCCGGGAACGCCGCGTACGCCGCCGCCAAGGCCGCCGCCGAGGCGTGGACGCTGGCCATGGCCGACTACTTCCGCAAGGCCGGGGCCCCGGAGGAGCTGACGTCGGCGGCTGCGATCCTGGTGGTGAAGGCGTTGGTGCACGATGCCATGCGCGCCGAGCGCCCCAACGCGAAGTTCGCGGGCTTCACGGACGTCAAGGACCTCGCGGAGGCCATCGTCGACGTCTGGAGCAAGCCCGCCGCCGAAGTGAACGGAAAGCGTCTGTGGCTGACCGACAAGCCGTGAACCCCCCGAAGACCGACGCCCGCCGCCACCACGACCCGGACGTCCGCGGCTTCGCCAGCGACAACTACGCCGGGGCCCACCCGGAGGTGCTCGCCGCCCTGGCCCTGGCCAACGGCGGGCACCAGGTCGCCTACGGCGAGGACGACTACACCGAGAACCTCCAGCGGATCGTCCGCGGCCACTTCGGTGCCACGGCGGAGGCCTTCCCGGTCTTCAACGGCACCGGCGCCAACGTCGTCGCGCTCCAGGCGGTCACCGACCGCTGGGGCGCGGTGATCTGCGCCGAGAGCGCCCACATCAACGTCGACGAGGGCGGCGCGCCCGAGCGCATGGGCGGCCTGAAGCTGCTCACGGTCCCCACGCCCGACGGCAAGCTCACGCCCGAGCTGATCGACCGGCAGGCGTACGGCTGGGAGGACGAGCACCGCGCCATGCCGCAGGTCGTCTCGATCACCCAGAGCACCGAGCTCGGCACGCTCTACACGCCCCAGGAGATCCGCGCGATCTGCGAGCACGCCCACGCGCACGGCATGAAGGTGCACCTGGACGGCTCCCGCATCGCCAACGCGGCGGCCTCGCTGGACGTCCCCATGCGGACGTTCACCAACGCCGTCGGCGTCGACATCCTCTCCCTCGGCGGGACGAAGAACGGCGCGATCTTCGGCGAGGCGGTCGTGGTGATCAACCCCGACGCCGTGAGCCACATGAAGCACCTGCGCAAGCTGTCCATGCAGCTCGCCTCCAAGATGCGCTTCGTGTCGGTGCAGCTGGAGGCGCTGCTCGCCAAGGACCTGTGGCTGCGCAACGCCCGCCACGCCAACGAGATGGCCCAGCGCCTGGCCGAGGGCGTGCGCGCCGTGCACGGCGTGGAGATCCTCTACCCGGTGCAGGCCAACGGCGTCTTCGCCAGGCTCCCGCACGACGTCAGCGAGCGGCTGCAGAAGCGCTTCCGGTTCTACTTCTGGGACGAGGCGGCCGGCGTCGTGCGCTGGATGTGCGCGTTCGACACGACCGAGGACGACGTGGACACGTTCGTGGCGGCGCTCAAGGAGGAGATGGCGCGCCAGTAGATCCCCGATGTGTGCATAGATATGCGGTCACTCGTAAAGTCATTGACGATCGAGTGATCGCGTTTCTATGCTCTGCGGGCATGGAGCTGATCCAGGACACCCCCGACCTGTCCGCCTATCTGGCCGCCGACGAGGTCATCGACCATCACCATCCGCTCGTCAGGCAGACCGCCGCCCGGCTCGCTCGGGATGCCGAGGACTCGTATGCCTATGCGCGGCTGGCCTTCGAGTTCGTCCGCGACACCATCCCGCACTCCCAGGACTCCGGCGACCCGCGCGTCACCTGGCGGGCCTCCGACGTCCTGGAACAGGGCACCGGCATCTGCTATGCGAAGTCCCACGCGCTGGCGGCCCTGCTGCGGGCCGAGGACATCCCGGCCGCGCTGTGCTACCAGAAGTTCGACGTGGTGCACGGCCTGGTCGCCGTCCGCTTCCACGGCGCCTGGCACCGGCAGGACCCGCGCGGCAACAAACCCGGCGTGGACGCGCAGTTCTCCCTCGACGGAGAACGCCTGGCCTTCGTACCGGACCCGAAGTCCAATGAGCTGGACTATCCGGTCCTGTATGCTGAACCGCATCCGGCCGTCCTCGACGCACTCAAGGCCGCTCCCGACCGGGCGTACCTGTGGAAGACGCTCCCCACCGCACTCCGAGGCAGACGATGACCCTCTCGCTGACCGTGTCCGACGAGGTGCGCGCCCTCGCGCCCGGCTTCACCCACCTGGCGATCGAGGCGCACGGCCTGGTCAACGGGCCCAGCACCGAGGAGAGTTCGGCCCTGCTGGACGACGCGGCCCGCCGCCTGGCCGCACGCCTGGACGGCCGCGCCCCGCACGAGGACCCGCACATGGCCGCCTGGCGAGCGGCGTACACCGCGTTCGGCTCCAAGCCCTCCCGCACCCGCAACTCCGCCGAGGCGCTGGCCAAGAGGGCCCTGTCGGACGCGGGTCTGCCGCGCGTCAACGTCCTGGTCGACCTCTACAACGCCGTCAGCGCCGCCCATCTGATCCCGGTCGGCGGCGAGGACATCGACCGCATCCAGGGCGGCATGCGGCTCGTGCGGGCGGCGGGTGACGAGGACTTCGTGACGGTGGCCGGGGGCGAGGAGACCGTCGAACACCCCGACGCCGGCGAGGTGGTGTGGTGCGACGACGCCGGCGTGACCTGCCGCCGCTGGAACTGGCGCCAGGGCCCGCGCACCCGGCTCACCGAGGAGACCGTCTCGGGCGTCTTCCTGCTGGAGGGCATGTCCCCGCTGCCGGTGGCCGAGTTGGAGTCGGCGGGGAACGAACTCGCGGAACTGCTGCAGAAGTTCAGCCCGGGCGCCCGGATCGACGTACGGGCGGCGGAGTCCGCCGGCTGAGCGCGCGGGCTCAGGGGCGGCGGAACAGGCCCGTCCACAGGAAGGATTCGCCGAAGCGGGCGGAGCCGGGCGGCTCGTCCCGCATCCGCCGTATCTCGATCTCCGTCAGACCGGAGAAGATCCGGCGCAGCGACTCGGGGGTGTAGGCGAGGCCGCCCTCCAGCCGGCCGCGCAGGTAGAACTCCGCGTCCGGCAGCTCGGACCCCATGGCGCCGGCGGCGAAACACGTGAGGCCGAACAGGCCGCCGGGCGCGAGACACCGGTCGAGCAGCTCCAGATAGCTGATCCGGCGGTGCGGCGGCAGGTGGTGGAAGCAGCCGGAGTCGTGGACGAGGTCGTAGCGGCCGTGGATCTCCGCACCGAGCAGGGCGAAGGCGTCGCCGCACAGGAAGCGGACCTCGGTGCCCGTCTCGCGGGCCCGTTCCCGCGCCCAGTCGATCGCCACCGGCGACAGGTCGACGGCGTCGACCTCGAAGCCCAGTGAGGCGAGGTACAGCGCGTTGCGGCCGGGACCGCAGCCCAGGTCGAGGGCGCGGCCCGGGGTGACCAGGCCGCGTTCGACGTAGGAGGCCAGGTTCTCGTCGGGCTTCCCGGCGAAGAACGGGACGGGTCTCGAGCGGTCGGCGTAGAAGTCGTCCCACCAGGAGCCCGCGTCCTGCGTCCAGCGGTCGGCCCCCGTGGCGAACAGCCCGTCCAGGAGCCGCAGGACGTCCTCCACCGTGCGTATGTTCCGGTCCATCAGATCCCCTTCCGACCACCGGGACCCTAGCCCTGAGCAGCACGGACGCCGAGAGCGAGCGGCCGGCGCGGAAGCCGTGGCCGGCCTCTGGAGGGCCTGGGGGAGGAGGGGAGGGGGCAGTCCGTCCGGGGTGGGGTGAACCCGGCGTCCCACCGGCGCGACGGGCCGTCACAGGGCCGTTTCCGGGGAAGCGGCGGGGACTTTTTCGGCGCCGCCGATCGCGGACGGCCGCCGACGCCGTCTCAGCGGGTCTCCGACTCCCGCACCTGCTCCGGCGTGGGTGCCGTACCGCCCAGATGGGCCGGCATCCACCAGGTGTCGTCGGCGTCCTTGGGGCGCACCGGATAGGCGCGCTGGGCGGCCTCGAGGAGTTCCTGCACCCGCTCGCGCAGCTGACGGGTGATCGCGCCGGCGTACTTGTCCTTCGACGCCTCGATCGCCTCGCCGACCCGGATGGTGATCGGGATGTGGTTGCGCCCGAAGTTGCGCGGGCGCCCCTTGGTCCACAGCCGCTGCGTGCCCCACACCGCCATCGGGATCAGCGGGACTCCCGCCTCCTGGGCCAGGCGCGCGGCACCGGACTTGAAGGACTTCAGCGTGAAGGACTGGGAGATGGTCGCCTCGGGGAAGACCCCGACGATCTCGCCGGACTTCAGCGAGTCCAGCGCGTGCGCGTACGCCGCCTCGCCCTGCTCACGGTCCACGGGGATGTGCTTCATACCGCGCATCAGCGGACCGGAGATCTTGTGCCGGAAGACCGACTCCTTCGCCATGAAGCGAACGAGCCGCTTCTGCGGCAGGGCCGCGAGACCGTCGAAGACGAAGTCCAGGTAGCTGATGTGGTTGCTCACCAGCACGGCGCCGCCCGAGCGCGGGATGTTCTCCGACCCCTTGCAGTCGATCTTCAGGTCCCACGCCTTGAACAGCGTGAGCGCGAAACCGATGACGGGGCGGTAGACAAGCTCTGCCATGGGACGGAGTGGACCCTTCCTTCTCAGTCTGGGAAGGGATTCCCAGCGGGAAAGTTACGCAGCCGTAGGTTTACGGCTTGTCGCAGATCGTGCCCCAAGAACGGCCCGGGAGCCAGCCCAAGTTCCGGTCGGCTGCGGAGATCCTCGTCACGTCGGTCCCGGTGATCCACCTCGCTCTTTTAACCCTCTTTTACTCGGTGCGCGGTGTCACCCTGCGCACCAGCAGATACATCTCGCAGCCCAGGCAGTACCCGAACGCCGCGTTCAGGAAGGCGGCCGCCAGCGCGAGCCCCGTCGCGGCCGTCCCCAGCCACGCGGGGCCGAGCCCGTAACCGACGAGACCGACTGCGGCGAAAACCAGCCCCACCGCCTGGGCGAACCGCGGCGGCTGCGGCGGCTCGAACGCGGTCGGCGGCCCGATCCGGGGCCGTACGACTCTGCGGAACAGCCAGCCGTAGGGCGAGCGTCCCGCCGCGCCCAGCGCGAAGACCAGCGTCTGCCAGGCCAGCAGCCAGGCGCTCCCGGTGACCAGTACGAGGACCAGCACCAGGGTCGTCACGGCCGCGCCGAAGCGCGGGCCCCTCACATCGATGTCCATGAATCAAGCATTCCGCATGGAAAATGATTCGGAGCCTCGGGAATCTTTGCAGTCTTGTGAACGCTGGAGCAGTGCATGAGCGGACTGGTGGTGTGCGTGGTGGTGCTCGCGGTGGCGGGCGCCTACGGAGTGCTGCATCGGCGGCGGAGCGGGAGGGTACGCGTGCGCGGACGTGACGAGGGGAAGCGGCTCGGCGCGGCCGAGCTGGGCGGGGAACTCGGCGAGCGCGCCACTTTGGTGCAGTTCTCCAGCGCCTTCTGCGCCCCCTGCCGGGCCACCCGCAGGGTCCTCGGCGAGGTGGCCGGCCTGGTGCCCGGCGTGACCCATGTCGAGATCGACGCGGAGGACCGCCTGGAGCTGGTCCGCGCACTGGACATCCTCAAGACCCCCACCGTGCTGGTCCTCGACGCCGACGGCCGGGTCGTGCGGCGCGCCACCGGACAGCCGCGCAAGGCCGACGTCATCGCGGCCCTGGGGGAGGCGGTCTGAACCCGTGACGTGGACGGTGAGGCATCTCCCATATGCCGGAACGTACTTGACTGTGTGCGCCACGTATCGCCAGCCTGACTGCATGCCCACGGAACCCCTTCTCCACGGGCGGGTCCACATCGACCTGGCCCGCACCGCGAGCGCGCGCTGTCCCGGCTGTTGAGCAGCCACGACTCCGCTCGCCCCGCCTCGCAGAAGGACATCGCCGTGCCGGTCACCCCCGACCTCGACACCGCCGCCGTTCACCTCGCCTCTCCCGACCTGCTGCGCTCCGTCTTCCGGCGGCACGCGGCGGGTGTCGCCGTGATCACCGCGCGGGGCGAGTCCGGCCCGGTCGGCTTCACCGCCACCTCGCTCAGTTCCGTCTCCGCCGAGCCCCCGATGCTCTCGTTCGGCGTGGGCACCGGCTCCTCCAGCTGGCCCGCCATAGCGGGGACGGACCACGTCGGCGTCCACATACTCGGCGAGCACCAGCAGGAGCTGGCCGCCACCTTCGCCAGAAGCGGCGCCGACCGCTTCGGGGCGCCCACCGTCTGGCGCGAGGGCCCCGAGGGCGTCCCCGTCCTCGACGACGTCCTCGCCTGGCTCGTGTGCCGGGTCGTCGCCCGTGTGGCGGCCGGCGACCACCGCATCGTGCTCGCCGAGGTCGTCCTCGGCGACCCCGCGGGCCCCGGCCGTCCGCTCCTGTACCACCAGGGCCGGTTCAACGCACTGCGTGACTGATCGTCGCCCGCTTCGCCCTGCGGGACGGTCGAGTTCCGATTACGCTGCGTTGCGAAGGTCACACTTCAAAGCGCTTGCTTAGCGGGAACCAACTGGGTGTACTGACGAGTAATATTTCGCTCGGAGCGCGGGGTCGCCCCGATCGGGATCGGCCGCTAGAGGCGCCTATGCTGCCTGAAAGTAGGCAGCACCGAAATGACGATTGCAGTAGGAGAGCCGGCGTGAGCTTGAGGATCGTTGTCACTGTGAAGTACGTGCCCGACGCCACTGGCGACCGGCACTTCGCCGATGACCTGACCGTCGACCGGGACGACGTGGACGGCCTGCTCTCCGAGCTCGACGAGTACGCCGTCGAGCAGGCGCTGCAGATCTCGGAGAACTCCGACGACGACGTCGAGGTCACCGTCCTGACGGTCGGCCCCGAGGACGCCAAGGACGCGCTGCGCAAGGCGCTGTCGATGGGTGCGGACAAGGCGATCCACGTCGAGGACGACGACCTGCACGGCACCGACGCCATCGGCACCTCGCTGGTGCTGGCCAAGGCGATCGAGAAGGCCGGCTTCGACCTGGTTGTCTCCGGCATGGCCTCCACCGACGGCACCATGGGCGTGGTCCCGGCGCTGCTGGCCGAGCGTCTGGGCGTGCCGCAGGTGACCCTGCTGTCGGAGGTCTCGGTCGAGGACGGCACGGTCAAGGGCCGCCGCGACGGCGACACGGCGTCGGAGCAGCTCGAGGCCTCGCTGCCGGCGGTGGTCTCGGTGACCGACCAGTCGGGCGAGGCGCGCTACCCGTCCTTCAAGGGCATCATGGCGGCGAAGAAGAAGCCGGTGGAGTCCTGGGACCTGTCCGACCTGGAGATCGACGCCGACGAGGTCGGTCTGGCGGGCTCCTGGACGAAGGTCGAGGCGGCTGCCCAGCGTCCGGCGCGGACCGCGGGCACGATCGTCAAGGACGAGGGCGAGGGCGGCAAGCAGCTCGCCGAGTTCCTCGCGAGCCAGAAGTTCATCTAAGGGCCGTCGGCCCTGTTGAGGCTCACCTCCCTTCCCGCCCCTCAGACTTCGCACATCCGCAAGGAGTTTCGTTCCCATGGCTGAAGTTCTCGTCTACGTCGACCACGTGGACGGTGCCGTCCGCAAGCCCACCCTGGAGCTGCTGACCCTCGCCCGCCGCATCGGCGAGCCGGTCGCCGTCGCGCTGGGCGCGGGCGCCGCCGGCACCGCCGCCGCGCTCGCCGAGCACGGCGCCGTCAAGGTCCTCACCCACGAGGCGTCCGAGTACGCCGACTACCTGGTCGTGCCGAAGGTCGACGCGCTGCAGGCCGCCGTCGCCGCCGTCTCCCCGGCCGCCGTGCTGGTGCCGTCCTCCGCCGAGGGCAAGGAGATCGCCGCGCGTCTGGCGCTGCGCCTGGGCTCGGGCGTCATCACCGACGCCGTCGACCTGGAGGCCGGCGACGAGGGCCCGGTGGCCACGCAGTCGGTGTTCGCCGCCTCCTTCACCACCAAGTCCCGCGTCTCCCAGGGCACGCCGGTCATCACGGTCAAGCCCAACTCCGCCGCGGTGGAGGCCGCCCCGGCCGCCGGCGCGGTCGAGGCCCTGGAGGTGTCCTTCTCCGAGCAGGCCACCGGCACCAAGGTGACCAGCCGCACGCCGCGTGAGTCGACCGGCCGCCCCGAGCTGACCGAGGCCGCGATCGTGGTCTCCGGCGGCCGCGGTGTCAACGGCGCCGAGAACTTCTCGATCATCGAGGCCCTCGCCGACTCCCTCGGCGCCGCGGTGGGCGCCTCGCGTGCCGCCGTCGACGCCGGCTGGTACCCGCACACCAACCAGGTCGGCCAGACCGGCAAGTCCGTCTCGCCGCAGCTGTACATCGCCAACGGCATCTCCGGCGCCATCCAGCACCGGGCGGGCATGCAGACCTCCAAGACCATCGTGGCGGTCAACAAGGACGCCGAGGCCCCGATCTTCGACCTCGTCGACTACGGCGTCGTCGGCGACCTCTTCGACGTCGTCCCGGCCCTCACCGAGGAGATCAAGACCCGCAAGGGCTGATCCCCGGAACGCGCCGGACGAGGCCCCCGCGACCGCACGAACGGTCGCGGGGGCCTCGTCTCATGCCAGGCTCAGCCAGGCTTGCACCGGCAGGTGGTCGCTGGGGTACCGGCCGTGCGCGGAGAAGGTGTCGATCGCCGCCCGGTGCACGTCCACTCCGGCCGCGGCGAGGATCCAGTCGATACGGTCGCCGTCCGGTTCCAGCCCCTGGTAGCCGTGGAAGGTCGCGTACTGCGCGCCGCGCTCGGCCGCCGCGTCCCAGGTGTCGACCAGGCCCGTGGAGAGCATCCGGTCGTAGACGGGGTTCTTGTGCGCGGCGACGTTGAAGTCACCGGTCACCACGACCGGCAGCGGGTACCGCAGCGCGGCGATCCGCTCGGTCATCAGATCGGCGCTGCGTTCGCGCGCGTACTGGCTCGCGTGGTCGAAGTGGGTGTTGCAGACGTAGAACTCCCGCCCGCCGTCGGCCAGGTCGCGGAACCTGATCCAGGTGACGACACGCGGGAAGGCGGCACCCCAGGTGTTGGAGGCGATGGTCTCCGGGGTGTCGGAGAGCCAGTAGGTGTAGTGCTCGACGGGCGCCAGCCGCCGGTTGTCGTAGTAGATCGCCGTGGACTCGTCGCGGCTGCCGCCCTCGCGGCCGGTGCCGATCCAGTCGTAGTGCGGGCCCAGGTCGGACTCGATGTCCCGCAGCTGCTGGTACAGGCCCTCCTGGGTGCCGATGACATGGGGACGCGCGCCGAGCAGCAGCTCGCGCATCACGGGTCTGCGGTCGCTCCAGCTGTGGGGCTCCTTGGCGCTCGCGAACCGCAGGTTGAAGGTCATCACCTGAAGCCGAGGGCCCTCACGTCCGCGGACCCTGGCGTCGCGGACCCGCGCCCGCAGCGGTGACGAGGAGGCGGACGAGGTGGAGAGCGCGGCGGCGCCGGAGAGCGGCGCGACGACGGCCGCGGCGAACAGGGCCCGCAGGCCCAGACGGCGGGTGACTCGGCGCTGGTCGGGCACGGGGGCTCCTTCGGTCGCACGGGCCGGACGAGTCTCGCGTGGGGGGAGTGGTGCGTCGAGCTGTGTGATACCCGGGGTGCGGCGGGGAGTGAACATGCCGAGGTCATGGCAGGGTCGGCCCGTGGACACGGTGTTGACCGGGCCGACCGGGCACAGATACCTTCACTCTACGGATTGTTGATTCCGTAGAGCGGAAAACTGGAGGGTGTGGGATGGGTCAGGGCCAGCAGGAGACGGTGGCGACGAGCCTCGCGGGCGCCGTCAGCGAGGAGATCAGCGCCTCCCTCGCCCCGGTCGACGCCGAGCTGGAGCGCCGCTACCCCGGCGATCCCGGCACCCGCCAGCCCGTCCACACCGTCTACGTCCCCGGGGACGTCTTCGCCGCCGACACCATCCGCTCCTGGGGCGATCGGGCCCTCGCCGCCCTCGACGAACACGCCCCGGACGCCGCCTCCTTCGCCGCCGTCCTCGGCCTCGCCGACGACCTCGCCGAACCCGTCCACACGCGCGTGCGCGCCAAACTGGAGCGCGAGCCCGTCGAGGACCTGCGCGTCGACTTCGAGGACGGCTACGGCCCGCGCCCGGACGCCGAGGAGGACGAGGCCGCGGCCCGCGCGGCCCGGCTGATCGCCGAGGCGTACGAGAACGGCACCGCGGCCCCCTACATGGGCATCCGCATGAAGTGCATGGAAGCGCCGGTCCGCGACCGGGGAATCCGCACCCTCGACGTCTTCCTCACCGGCCTGATGCGGGCCGGCGGCCTGCCCGACGGGCTCGTGCTGACCCTGCCCAAGGTGACGTACGCCGAGCAGGTCGGCACCTTCGCCCGGCTCCTGGAGGCCTTCGAGAAGGCGCACGGCCTGGACGCCGGCCGGATCGGCTTCGAGATCCAGATCGAGACCAGCCAGTCCATCCTCGCCACCGACGGCACCGCCACCGTCGCCCGCATGATCCAGGCCGCCGAGGGACGCGCCACCGGACTGCACTACGGCACCTTCGACTACAGCGCCTGCCTCGGCGTCTCGGCCGCCTACCAGGCCAGCGACCACCCGGCCGCCGACCACGCCAAGGCGGTCATGCAGGTCGCCGCGGCGGGGACGGGCGTCCGGGTGTCGGACGGCTCGACCAACGTGCTGCCCGTGGGCCCCACGCAGAAGGTCCACGACGCCTGGCGCCTGCACTACGGACTGACCCGGCGGGCACTCGCCCGCGCCTACTACCAGGGCTGGGACATGCACCCCGGGCACATCCCCACCCGGTACGCCGCCGTCTTCGCCTTCTACCGCGAGGGCTTCGAGCAGGCCGCCGCCCGGCTCGCCCGCTACGCCAACCGGACCGGCGGCGACGTCATGGACGAACCCGCCACCGCCAAGGCCCTCAGCGGCTACCTGCTGCGCGGCCTGGACTGCGGTGCCCTCGACATCGCCGAGGTGGCCCGCCTCACCGGCCTGACCCGGGCCGACCTGGAGGGCTTCGCGACGCCCCGGCGCGGCGACCTGACCGCGTCCGCCAAGTAGCGGGCCGGTCACGGCAGTCACCGTCGGCCGACGCCGTCACCCGCGCCCCGTAGTCTGTACGCCACGCAGTGACGGGTCACAGGAACGGGGCGTGCGGTGTCTTCGGGGGAGACCTCAGGCGGGAACAACCGGGCCGACGGGACGGGCCGCCTGCTGGCGGGGCGCTACCGCGTCCTCGCACAGCTCGGCCGGGGCGGCATGGGCGTCGTCTGGAGAGCCGTCGACGAGGTGCTCGGCCGCGAGGTCGCCGTCAAGGAACTGCGCACCTACACCGACGCCGACGGCCCCGAACTCGCCGATCTGCGGGTGCGGATGCAGCGCGAGGCCCGCGCGGCCGCCCGGGTGCGGCATCCCGGTGTCGTCGCCGTGCACGACGTCGCCGAGGTCGACGGCCGTCCGCTGATCGTCATGGAACTCGTCGACGGGCCCTCCCTGGAGCAGGTGCTGCGCGAGCGCGGCGTCCTCGACCCGGCCGAGGCCGCCGGCATCGGCGCCCAGGTGATGGACGCGCTCGCGGCGGCCCACCGGGCCGGCGTCCTGCACCGGGACGTCAAGCCCGGCAACATCCTCCTCGAACGCTCCGGACGCGTCGTCCTGACCGACTTCGGCATCGCGGCCATGGACGACCCGGGCGACGGCGCCGCCACCCACCTGACCCGCAGCGGTGCCCTCGTCGGCTCCCTGGACTACCTGGCGCCCGAGCGGGCCCAGGGCGCCGACGCGAGCGCCGCCTCCGACGTCTGGGCCCTAGGCGCCACGCTGTACGCGGCCGTCGAGGGCTCCTCGCCGTTCCGCCGCACCTCGACGTTCTCCACGCTCACCGCGATCGTCACCGAACCGCTCCCCGAGCCCGAGCGCGCCGGCCCGCTCACCGCCGTCCTGCGGCACCTCCTCGACAAGCGGCCCGACACCCGCCCGGAGGCCGAGGAGGCCCGGGCGCTGCTCCAGGCCGTGGCGGACGCGGGCGGCACGGACACCCCGACGACGACCCTGCGCGGCGAGCCGCCCGCGCCGCGGACGAAACCCGGCGGTCTGCCACTGCCCACGGCATTCGTCATGCCGGGCGTTGTGGCGGGCCCGCAGGGTCCCGGGCCTGCCACACCGGCTCAGCACACGACTGCCGCTGGTGCTGCTGCCGCCGCCGACCCGTCCGGTCGTCAGGACACCGTCCCCGGGCCAGGTACCGCCGCACCGAGATCCGGCCCGACGGCACCCGGATCGAGTCCGGCGGTGCCGGTGCCGGGTTCGGCGGTGCCGGGTCAGGATGGGGCGGTGCCGGGGTCGGGTTCGGCGGTGCCGGGTCAGGAGGGGGCCGTGCCCGGATCTGGTGCGCCGGTGCCGGGGTCGGGTGCGCCGGTGTCCGGTTCTGGTGCCGTGGCGCCCGGTTCTACGCCGCACACCGCATCCGTGGCGCCCGGTTCCGCGCCGCACGCCGTCCCCGTGGCTCCCGCGTCCGTGCCGCACACCACCCCTGTGACGCCCGGCTTCGGCCCGCCGGTGCCGTACGCGCCGGTGTCCGACCCCGCGTCGGCCCCCACCGGCCCTATCGCGTCCCCCGGCGCCCCGCGTCGCAAGGGGCGTGCGCTGCTCGCCGCCGCGGCCGTCACCGTCGTCCTCGCTGCGGCCGGCGGCACCGTCGCCCTGGTGCACTCCGGAGGCGAGAAGGCGCACGCGGGCGCCTCCGCGTCCGGCAAGGACGCCGCGGCCTCCGTCTCCGCCTCCGGCCACCCCGACGCCTACCGTTCGTCCGGCGCCAAGTCCACGGAACAGGGCGCCAAGCAGTCCCCCGGACCGACGCCGACCGGCGGCGGGCGGGAGGGCGGGACCTCGCCCACGGGCCGTGCCTCGGCCTCCGCCACCGCGAGCGCCTCGGGCGGCGGCACCACGGGAGGCGGGGCCACGGGCGCCACCTCCGGCGGTGGGACGAAAGGCGGCGGGGGCACGACCGGTGGAGGGACCGCGACCACCCCCGCCCCGGCCTGCACTCCCGCCGGCGGCGGCAAGTACGACTGCACCGTCTGGCGCACCGCCAAGTCCTACACCGCCTCCGGCGCCGAAGCCGGTGTCCTGAACGCGGGCGTCAACTATTTCTACTGCCAGCAGAATCTGGGGCGGCGCGAGACGTACGGGCAGTGGACCAACGTCTGGTGGGCGAAGACGGACGACGACAGCGGCAACACGAACGTCTACGTCAGCGACGTCTACATCAAGGGCGGGGGCAACGACGAGCCCGTGCCCGGGCTCCCGGTCTGCTGATCCTCGACGAACCGCTCCAGACCGGACGTCGTCACCATCTTCTCCTCGGCGAACACCCGGGCGCCCCGCTCACGCAGCCACGCGTCGGCACGGGCCCGCACGCAGAACTCCTCGGGCGTCACCCCGAACAACTCCCTCAACCGGGGTGAGCCGACGAGGAGTTCGGTGAGCAGCCGCCGCTGTCCGGGGTGCCGGCGCGGAGCGTCCGTGCCGTTGCGCAGCACCCCGCGCCGATTGACGTAGACGTGCACGCCCGGCAGCCGCGTCCCGTCCTCCAGCTCGATCCGCACCTCGGATGCGGGCAGCCGGGCGCGCCGGTAGTTGCCGTGCGGCAGCGGTACGCCCTCGCTGGCGTCGATCACCGCGAGCTGCTCGGCGTCGAACCAGGTCACGAACAACTGCCGTACGGCGTCCGGCGCTTGGAACGGTGACGCGGACACGTACCCCGGACGGCTCACGTGCGCGGAGACGCCCACGTCGACGCCTGTGACCCGGACGCGGACCATCGGGACGGGCGCGGTGATCCCCGACTCCGCCATCTTGCGGCGCAGTTGCCCGGGGCAGGCGTTGGAGCCGACGGCCAGTACGGGCACCCGGTCCTCGTATACGAGCCGGTCCAGCGGCAGCAGCCGGTCCCCGTCGAGCAGCCCGGACTCGGCGGGCCAGGTGCCCGGATAGAGCAACGGCTCCTCACGGGGCACACAGTCCAGCCCGAGCGCCGCCAACGACCGCTCCGACCGGTCCGGTCCGTGCGGGCCCCGCCGCACCCGCCGCTCCCCGCGCAGCCGGTCCTGCGGTGTCCGGTCCGCCGGACCCCGCTCCTTCCGGGCCGCCTCGTCCACGGGCCGCTCAGTCCGCCGGCGGCAGTTCGCCCGAGCCGCGGGTGATCAGGCGGGTGGGCAGTTCGATGCGCTCCGGCGCGATCAGTTCGCCGTCCAGCTGGCGGAAGAGGCGCTCGGCGGCGGTCCGGCCGAGCGCCGCCGCGTCCTGCGCCACCACCGTCACTCCCGGCTGGAGCAGATCCGCGAGCTCGATGTCGTCGAAGCCGACGAAGGCCACCCGGCGGCTCTGCTCGGCCAGGACGCGGACCACGGTGACGGTCACACGGTTGTTGCCCGCGAAGATCGCGGTGACGGGGGCGGGGCCGGTCAGCATGTCCTCGGCGGCCCGGCGCACCCGCTCCGGGTCCGTGACGCCGAGGGACATCCAGGAGTCCTCCACCGGTATGCCGGCGTCCTCCATGGCCGCCCGGTAGCCGCGCAGACGCTCGGCGGCGGTGTGGATGCGGGGCATGTCGCCGATGAAGCCGATCCTGCGGTGGCCGTGGGCGATCAGGTGGGCGACCCCGCTGCGGGCACCCCCGAAGTTGTCCGACAGGACGACGTCCGCGTCGATCCTGCCCGCCGGGCGGTCCACGAACACCGTGGCCACGCCGGCCTTGACCTCGGGCTCCAGATAGCGGTGGTCGTCACCGGCCGGGATGATCACGAGCCCGTCCACGCGCCGGGCGCACAGGGCCAGCGCCAGCTCCTGCTCGCGGTCCGGGTCCTCCGCGCTGGAGCCGTTGATCAGCAGGGCGCCGTGCGCACGCGCCACCTCCTCGACCGCGCGGCTGAGGGGGCCGTAGAACGGGTCGGCCAGGTCCTCGAGGACCAGGCCGATGCTGGCGGTGCGGCCCTTGCGCAGGACACGGGCGCTGTCGTTGCGGCGAAAGCCCAGCGCGTCGATGGCCTCCTGGACGCGGCGCTCGGTCTCCGGGGTGACCCCCGGCTCGCCGTTGACCACGCGGGAGACGGTCTTCAGCCCGACCCCGGCCCGCGCGGCCACGTCCTTCATGGTCGGACGGTTGCCGTAGCGGGTGCCGGAAAATCGGTCGGTGCGGCGGGCGGTCTCGGGCACGATGCGCTGTCCTGTCCTGTCTCGTCGACGGGTCTTGTCCACGGGGATGCGTCGGACCATGAGTTTGTATGAGGATGTGGCGTCGAGCATAGAGCCTGGACAACGTTGTCATGTGCGCGAGAGACTGTCCACCGAATTCTCCGGCCTGCGCCCCCACCGCGAGACCGGCCCGCTCATCTCCGTGGTCGACGGGGTAAGTTCCCCTGGTCCACGGGGATCCGATGGTTTGACGGGGAGATCCGACTCTGATGCACACCGACCTCGTGGCCGCGCTCGACATCGGCGGCACCAAGATCGCCGGGGCGCTGGTGGACGGCCACGGCCAGATCCTGGTCCGCGCGCAGCGCGCGACGCCCGCGCAGGAGAACGGCGACATCGTGATGGCCGCCGTGGAGGAGGTCGTCGGTGAGCTGACCGCCTCGCCCCTGTGGGGACGCGCCACGGCCTTCGGCATCGGCAGCGCCGGCCCGGTGGACGCCTCCGCGGGCACGGTCAGCCCCGTCAACGTGCCGGGCTGGCGCGACTACCCGCTCGTGCGCAGAGTCCGGGAGGCGGCCGGCGGGCTGCCCGTCGAGCTGATCGGCGACGGTGTGGCCATCACGGCCGCCGAGCACTGGCAGGGCGCCGCCCGCGGCCACGACAACGCGCTGTGCATGGTGGTCTCCACCGGCGTCGGCGGCGGCCTGGTGCTCAACGGCCAGCTGCATCCGGGACCGACCGGGAACGCCGGTCACATCGGCCACATCAGCGTGGATCTCGACGGCGACTCGTGCCCCTGCGGTTCGCGCGGCTGCGTGGAGCGCATCGCCAGTGGCCCCAACATCGCCCGCCGGGCGATCGAGAACGGATGGCGCCCGGGTCCCGACGGCGACGCCTCCGCCGCGGCGGTGGCCGCCGCCGCGCGGGCCGGCGACCCGGTCGCCCTGGCGTCCTTCGAGCGGGCCGCACAGGCGCTGGCCGCAGGGATCGCGGCCACGGCGACGCTCGTCGAGATCGACATCGCGGTGATCGGCGGGGGAGTGGGCAAGGCCGGCGACGTCCTGTTCACCCCGCTGCGGAAGGCGCTGGGCGACTACGCCACCCTCTCCTTCGTGCAGCGCCTGGAGATCACGCCCGCCCAGATGGGCACGGACGCCGGACTGGTGGGAGCGGCCGCGGCCGCGCTCGCCAAGCGGGCGGACGCGGCCGCGGTCTGAAGGCCCGACTTCGGGGGCATCGGCGGCAGGAACGTTTCAGGCGGGCCGCCGACGCCCCTTGTCCTGTGTCAGCAGCTCAGCTTCGCGTCCGCCCAGTCCGCGTGGTCCGAGTCGATGCCGTCCCCGCCGTCGGTGACGACGAGCCGGACCACCTGGGCGCCGGTCACGTCCGCGGTGAGCGGCTGGGCGGGCATCGCGTTGGTCAGGACGCCGGTCGAGGCGACCTTCGTGCCGTCGGCCCAGATCTCGAAGGCGACGGTGCCGTTGGCCCCCTTCTCGTCGTCGACCCCGACGTCCGCGCTGACGGTCTCGCAGGCTCTGCCGGTGTAGTACTCGACCGTGCTGTCCGCGTGGACCCCGAGGCCCTTGGCGTACACCACCCCGCCGATGGTGATCGGATGCCCGTCACCGGCGGCGCTCTCCCCGTTGCTGGTGTTGCGCTCGACCGGCCCCCAGCCGTTGACGGTCGACAGCCACGGCAGGTCGCCGAGCCCGGAGGTTCCGGAGGGCGGGGGCACGACCACGGACACGGTCAGCGGCAGGACCTCTTCTGCGCGCTGACCGGCCGGCGAGCGGTAACTCGCCCTGACGGTGAGGTCGTACGATCCCGTCGGCGTCCCCTGCGGCGCGGTGACCGACCACCTGGTGCTCAGGGAGCGGCCGGTGGGCAGCACGGCGGCGGTCCGGCGGGAGGTCGCCCGGAGTGCCCACCCGTCGGGCCCGGTCAGCGAGACGGAGACCCGAGCGGCCGGCGTGCGGCCCCAGTCGGTGACGACGGAGGTGAGCGTGGCGGCCTTGCCCGCCTCCATCAACGGGCTCCCGTCGACGCCCAGTTCGACGGCGGGCGGGTGCGTGGCCCAGGCGCGGTCGGCCGAGACGCGCAGCAGCACCGTGCCGTGCGCCGGGACGGTCGCCGAGATCGTGCCGGCGGTGTTGTAGCTGCTGTGCCGCCACAGGTCGCGCAGGGTGTAGGCGCGGGCGCCGGGCAGGCCGACGGCCTCGGCGGTGGTGGAGATGTGCTGGGCGGTGCCGTTCTCGTTGAAGAGGGCCACCGCGCGGCTGCCGTCCTTCATCTCCTTGGCCACGACCCAGCGGCCGCCCGTCGAGGACAGGACCGTGCCCTGCTTGCCCAGCGGGTCCTGGTCGACGGCGATGACCTCTTTGTTGTCGAGGATGTCGAACGTCGCCGGGGTGGCCTTGCGCAGGTCGGAACCGATGAGCAGCGGGGCGGCCATGATCGACCACAGGGAGAAGTGGCTGCGGTATTCGGTGTCCGTCATGCCGCCGTTGCCCACCTCCAGCATGTCGGGGTCGTTCCAGTGCCCGGGACCGGCGTACGGGGCGAGCGGCAGGTTCTTCTTCAGATTGCCGAGCATCGAGCCCCAGTTGTCACTGATGTCGCCCGTGGTGCGCCACAGGTGGCCCACGTCGGCGGCCCATTCCCAGGGCTTGTTCTCGCCCCATTCGCAGATGCTGTAGACGATCGGCCGCCCGGTCGCCTTGAGGGCGTCGCGCATGGTGGTGTAGCGCGACTTGGCGTCCACCCCTTGGTTGTTGCAGTTGTCGTACTTGAGGTAGTCCACGCCCCAGTCGGCGAACTGCCGTGCGTCGCTGTACTCGTGGCCGAGTGCGCCCGGGAAACCGGCGCCGTCGCACGTCTTGGTGCCGGCGCTGGTGTAGATGCCGAGCTTGAGGCCCTTGGAGTGCACGTAGTCGGCGACGGCCTTGATCCCGTCGGGGAACCGGGCCGGATCGGGGACGAGCCTGCCGTCGGCGTCACGGTTGGGCAGGGCCCAGCAGTCGTCGAGGTTGACGTACCGGTAGCCCGCGTCCTTGAGGCCCTTCTCGACGAACAGGTCCGCGATGCCCTTGACCATGGACTCGTTGAACTCGGCACGGCAGTGCGTGGAGTTCCAGTTGTTGAATCCCATCGGCGGGGTGAGGGCGAGACCGTCGGCGAGGGCGGGCGTGGTGGAGCCGGCGGCGGGCGCCGGGGCGGGTGCGGCGATCGCGGAAGGGGCGGCGAGTCCGGCGGTGCACAGAAGTCCTGCGGTGAGCGCTCCGACGATTCTCCGGCGGGATGTGCGGGTGTGGCGGGTGTGCGGGTGACGCATCGTTACGTTCCTCCGAACACACAAAGGTGGGATGACGTCATGTCCCCGTCATCGGTGCGCGTTTACGGTAGGACGTGTCGGAGCGTGTTGGAAGAGGATCGGTAGTGTGGGATTGCGCCAATGGTTCAGTCCAAGGCTGATTGATCATCGGAGGACCCGGCGAAGTCGTCTGCCAGGTGCGTGACCCCAGGTGGGGTCCGGCAGTTGATCGGGGCATGAAGAAGCGCAGCATGATGGCCATCGCCTCCCTCGCCGCCGGGTTCGTCGTCGCGGCGATCAGCCCCACGCACACCGGGGACCATCACGTCCTCGGCGACCACCCGGTGCTCGGCGACCTCAGCGTCGACGACACCGTGGGCACGGTCGCCGACACCGTCGGCAAGGACAGCCTCTCCGACGCGGGCCAGACCCTCCAGTAGGGCCCTGACGGCACGGCGCCGGCGCACCCGCCCAGGGAGCACCGGCGCCCCTCCATGTGTGCCCTCAACTGGGGCTGGTTTCCGTGGCAGGGTGGAGCGGGCAAGCCTCAGGGGGCCAACAGAAGAGGGGGACCTGTGACCGTCGTCTGGATCAACGGCGCGTTCGGTGCGGGGAAGACGACCACCGCACGGGAACTGATCGACATGATCCCGAACAGCACGCTCTTCGACCCCGAGGTCGTCGGCGGAGCGCTGACACACCTGCTTCCGGCCAAGCACCTCGCCGAGGTCGGCGACTACCAGGACCTGCCGATCTGGCGGCGCCTGGTGATCGACACGGCGGCCGCCCTGCTCGCGGAGCTCGGCGGGACGCTCGTGGTCCCCATGACCCTGCTGCGCCAGGAGTACCGCGATGAGATCTTCGGCGGCCTCGCCGCCCGCCGCATCGCGGTCCGGCATGTGCTCCTGGCCCCGGCCGAAACGATCCTGCGCGAGCGAATAGCCGGCCGGGAGGTCCCGCCCGACCTCCCCGACGGCGAGATGCGCGTACGGCAGTGGTCGTACGACCACATCGAGCCGTACCGCAATGCCCTGGCCGGCTGGCTCACCGCCGACGCCCACCCCGTCGACACCAGCGCTCTGACCCCCTACGAGGCCGCGGCGCGCATCGCGGAGGCCGTGGGCAGGGGGGAGGTGCCGGTGTGCGACATCGTGCAGACGCCCGAGCCCACCGCCGAGACGCTCGCCGCCGGCGTCCTCCTCTTCGACGAACACGACCGCGTCCTGCTCGTCGACCCCACCTACAAGGCCGGCTGGGAGTTCCCCGGCGGCGTCGTGGAACCCGGTGAGGCGCCCGCCCGCGCCGGCATGCGCGAGGTCGCCGAGGAGACCGGCATCCACCTGGACGACGTACCGCCGCTGCTGGTCGTGGACTGGGAGGCGCCCGCACCGCCCGGCTTCGGCGGGCTGCGCCTGCTGTTCGACGGCGGCCGGCTCGACTCCGCCGAGGCGGAGCGGATGCTGCTGCCGGGGCCCGAGCTGCGCGACTGGCGCTTCGTCAGCGAGCAGGAGGCCGCCGACCTGCTGCCACCGGTCCGCTACGAGCGACTGCGCTGGGCCCTTCGGGCGCGCGAGCGGGGAGCGGCCCACTACCTGGAGGCCGGTGTTCCGCTCGGCTGATCCGCTGCTCCGTCCACCACGTTCCCGTCACCCGGAGAACGCCGAGCTGTCGTGGGCGAGGCGGAGTTCCTCGTGCGGGTAGGGCGTTCGCCTGCCTTCCTGGCGCAGGCGGCCGAGGAAGCCGTTGAGGACGGCGGTGAGCGGGGCGTCCCGGGAGATGATCGCGGCCGCGGCCTTCGGCGCGCCGTCGGCGCGGGCGCCGACCGCGCAGGCGCGCACGAAGGCCTCCCGCTCCCGCCTGTCGTAGCCGTACAGGGCGGTGACGAGCCAGTTCACCAGGTGGGCGCGGCCGTAGAAGAGGTCGTAGTCGCGGTGCCGGTCGAAGAAGGCGTGCTCCGGCCGGGAGAGGTGGAACCGGGGGCCGAACGCCAGCCCGTAGTCGGTGAGGAAGAAGTCGACGCCGTCGGTGAGGACGTTGCGGAAGTGGACGTCGCAGTGGAGGAGTCGGCGGCTGCTCAGGAAGCCGGTCAGCGCGCCGAGCCAGTCGTCCACCCGGGTGCAGACCCGATCCGAGTCCTCGGTGCGGACCTGCGTGTCGAGCCAGTCGTGCAGGGTGTGCGGGACGTACTCCAGGAACAGCGTCAGGCTCGTGGAGGCCGTCCGCAGGGCCTCCAGACGCTCGCGCACCTGCGGGGCGCCGCCCCAGTAGGCCACCGTGCCGTCCACGTCGGTCAGTTCCGCGGGCAGCGGCCGGACCTCGTCCGGCAGCACGCGCCAGTGGTGCAGCAGCGGAAAGCCGGGGAAGGCGTCGGACAGCACCCAGTTCGTCGTCATCGTGTGCGCGGCCAGCTCGCGCCAGGCGCCGAAGCCCGGGCTGTGTCCGGTGCCGTAGTGGCACGCGGCCGGCAGGTCGAAGAGGTTCGCCGTGGAACGGGCGTTGTGCGGCAGCGACTCGAGGTCCGTGAGCGGCACCCGCTTGACGAACACGGGACTGCCCGCCACCTCGACCAGCGCATACCGCCCGCCGATACCGGCGCCCGCCGGCCTTGCCGCCGCCAGCAGCTCGCCCAGCTCGCCGTCCCCCAACAGGGCCAGCTCGGTGGCGATTTCGGTGTGCCGGGCGATACGGGTGACGGAGGACATGACCTCCATGGTCAGGGTCGGACCGGGTGCCTGTCCGCCGTTCGGCGAAGGACCGCGCCGGCGTCGCCGACGACCGGATCGCCGTGCCCGAAGCACGCCACGTCGCAGTCCAGCGAGGCCAGCCGGTGCAACGAGGCGAGCAACCGCTGCCGGTCCAGGTTGAACACCCCCGGCATCACAGCGCCGTCGACCGGGGACGCCGCCACGGTGTCCCCCGTGAACAGCACCCGATGGCGCGGCAGATGGACGGCGATGCTGCCGTGGGTGTGACCGGGTACGTGCAGGACGCGGGCCCCGTCGCCGAAGCCGAGGACGTCACCGTCGGCGACCTCGGTGATCCGCGAGGGACGGACGAAGGGGGCCGCGGGCAGGTGCCGGGCGGCCTCCGCGTGGATCGGCAGCTCCCAGTCCTCGAACACCGGTGGCGGGCCGGGGACTTCACCCCGGATCGCGGGGACGTCCAGGCGATGGGCCAGCACCTCGGCGCCGGTCAGCGCGGCCAGTTCGCCCGCGCCGCCCACATGGTCCTCGTGGAAGTGGGTGAGCACGATGCGGCGGACCGTGCCCAGCGGCTCGGCGACGGCCGTGACGGCGGCCCCCGAGCCTCCCGGTCCCGCGTCGAGAAGCGTCAACTCCTCGCCGTCGCACCAGAGATAGGCCTGACCCACCGGGAAACGCAGAAGACAAAGCCCCGGCATCAGCTCCACGAGGTCCATGCGGACGACCGTAGAAGGGCCCCCGCCCGAAGGCGAGGGCCCTCTGCCGACGGCAGAGCGGGTCAGCTCGCGGCGTAGTTGCGCAGGAACAGGGCCTCGGCCACCGACAGCCGCTCCAGCTCCTCGGGCGAGACGCTCTCGTTGACCGCGTGGATCTGCGCCTCCGGCTCGCTCAGACCGATCAGCAGGATCTCCGCCTCCGGGTAGAGCGTGGCGAGCGTGTTGCACAGCGGGATGGAGCCGCCCTGGCCGGCGTACTGCATCTCCTGGCCGGGGTAGGCGACCGCCATCGCCTGCGCCATCGCCGCGTACGCCGGGCTGGCGGTGTCCGCGCTGAACGGCTGGCCCTGGCCGATCTGCTCGACGGCCACCCGGGCGCCCCACGGGGTGTGCGCCTCCAGGTGGGCCTGCAGCAGCTTGGTCGCCTCGACCGCGTCCACGCCCGGCGGCACCCGCAGGCTGACCAGCGCGCGGGCGCTCGCCTGCACGGACGGGGTCGCGCCGACGACCGGCGGGCAGTCGATGCCGAGGACGGTCACGGCCGGCCGCGCCCAGACGCGGTCGGCGACCGTGCCCGAGCCGATCAGCCGTACGCCGTCCAGCACCTTGGCGTCCTTGCGGAACTGCTCCTCGTCGTACTGCAGGCCCTCCCAGGGGCCCTCCACGGTCAGCCCGTCGACCGTGGTCGAGCCGTCCTCCGCGCGCAGCGAGTCCAGTACGCGGATCAGCGCGGCCAGCGCGTCCGGGGCGGCGCCGCCGAACTGGCCCGAGTGCAGGTTGCCTTCGAGGGTGTCGATGCGGACACGGAGCATCGTCATCCCGCGCAGGGTGGCGGTGACCGTCGGCAGACCGACGCGGAAGTTGCCCGTGTCGCCGATCACGATGGTGTCGGCGGCCAGCAGGTCGGGGTGCTCCTCGGCGTACCGCTCCAGACCGCCCGTGCCCTGCTCCTCCGAGCCCTCGGCGATGACCTTCACATGGACCGGGACACCGCCGTTGGCCTTCAGGGCGCGCAGCGCCAGCAGGTGCATGATCAGGCCGCCCTTGCAGTCGGCGGCCCCGCGCCCGTACCAGCGGCCGTCGCGCTCGGTCAGCTCGAAGGGCGGGGTGGCCCAGCCGGCATCGTCCAGCGGGGGCTGCACGTCGTAGTGGGCGTAGAGCAGCACCGTCTTGGCGCCCTCGGGTCCGGGCAGGTGGCCGTAGACGGACTGGGTGCCGTCCGGGGTGTCGAGCAGGGCCACGTCCTGGAAGCCCTCGGCGGTCAGCGCGTCGGCGACCCAGCGCGCGGCCCCCTCGCTCTCGCTCCTGGGGAACTGGTCGAAGTCCGCCACCGACTTGAACGCCACCAGTTCGGCGAGCTCGTCCCGCGCTCTCGGCATGAGCGAAGCGACGGTCTCGGCGACCGGATTCGACGACATGGGCACGCTCCTCGTGGGTGCGACGTTGTACAGGTGGATATCGGGATCCTCCCACAGTGGCCTGCGACGACGTCCGCCGTAGGATGCGGTGGACAGGTGCGGCAGCGGCTTGATCGGGAGCAGTAGACCATCGTGAGCAGCGAGAACTCTTCGGCGGACGACGTGCAGCGGGTATGGGACGTCGTCGTGGTGGGCGCGGGACCCGCGGGGGCCTCGGCCGCCTACGCGGCCGCGGTGGCGGGACGGCGTGTGCTGTTGCTGGAGAAGGCCGAACTGCCGCGCTACAAGACATGCGGCGGCGGCATCATCGGCCCCTCGCGCGACAGCCTGCCGCCGGGCTTCGAGCTGCCGCTGCGGGACCGCGTGCACGCGGTCACCTTCTCCCACAACGGCCGCTTCACCCGCACTCGCCGCTCCCGGCAGATGCTGTTCGGGCTGATCAACCGGCCCGAGTTCGACCAGCAGCTGGTCGAGCACGCGCAGAAGGCGGGCGCCGAGCTGCGGACGGGCGTCACGGTGCAGCGCGTCGAGCAGCACGGCTCGGCGGTGCCCGACCGGCGCACGGTCGCCGTGGTCCTGCAGGGCGGCGAGACGCTGCTCGCCAGGGCCGTGGTCGGCGCGGACGGCAGCGCCAGCCGCATAGGAGCGCATGTCGGGGTCAAGCTCGACCAGGTGGACCTCGGCCTGGAGGCGGAGATCCCGGTGCCCGAGACCGTCGCCGAGGACTGGAAGGGGCGGGTCCTGATCGACTGGGGTCCGATGCCCGGCAGTTACGGCTGGGTCTTCCCCAAGGGCGACACGCTCACCGTCGGGGTGATCTCGGCCCGCGGCGAGGGCGCGGCGACCAAGCGGTACCTGGAGGAGTTCATCGGGCGGCTCGGCCTCGCCGGGTTCGAGCCGAGCATCTCCTCCGGCCATCTGACCCGCTGCCGGGCCGACGACTCGCCGCTGTCGCGCGGCCGGGTGCTGGTGTGCGGGGACGCGGCCGGGCTGCTGGAGCCGTGGACCCGCGAGGGCATCTCCTTCGCGCTGCGCTCCGGGCGGCTCGCGGGGGAGTGGGCGGTGCGGATCGCCGAGGCGCACGACGCGGTGGACGCCCGGCGGCAGGCCCTGAACTACGCGTTCGCCATCAAGGCGGGCCTCGGTGTCGAGATGAGTGTCGGCAAGCGGATGCTGACGGTGTTCGAGCGCCGTCCCGGCCTGTTCCACGCGGTGCTCACGGGGTTCCGGCCCGCGTGGAACGCGTTCAAGGAGATCACCCAGGGGTCGACGTCCCTCGGCGAGCTCGTGCGCAGCCACCCGATGGCACACCGTGCCCTGAGCGCGCTGGACCGGCGTCCGGTGGTCGACACGGCGTCCGGTGCCGAGGGTGGTGCGGCGGGTGGTGCCGCGGGTGGTGCCGCTGGTGGTGAGGGCGCCGAGCTCAGTTCGTGACGGTGATCCGGAAGACGGGGTGGTCGGGGGCGATGCGGCGCAGGTCGGCGTCGGGGGAGTCGGGGCCCACGCCGTTGAAGAACACCCCGACCTCGGCCTTCCAGCGCTTGAGGTAGGCCCGCAGCAGCGGGACCTTGTCGTCGTCGGCGACCTCGACGGCGGTGAACACGTCCACGTTCTTGCCCAGGCGCAGTTCACCGCCGCCGGCGGCGCGCATGTTGTGCGTCCACTGGACGTGGCCGCGCGGGGCGAGCAGGTACTGCTGGCCGTCGACCGTCAGCAAGTTGACGGGGGTGGTGCGCCACTCGCCGCTCTTGCGGCCGCGGACCGCCAGGACGCGGGAGCCCCAGACGCTCAGGCCGCGGCGGGTCATCCAGGCGACCGCGCGGTTGAAGACGTTGACGGTGAACCAGCCGGGCTTCTTGACGTGCGCGGACATGATGACCCCTGTGGAGTGGGTGAGCGGCGCTCTCTTTTGTGAGCGGTGCTCTCGGTTTGCCGTACGGAGAGCAGTCTGCATCAGATCGCCGCTCTGAAGCAAGAGCACTGCTCTCTTTTTTGTGCGGTGCTCTCGTTTGTGTGCACTGCTCTGGTTCCGTGGCACACTGCACCCCATGAGCACCCCCCACAGCGCCCGCGCCCGAGCCCGGATCGAAGTTACCGCCGCCATCAAGGACGAGGCCCGCAGGCAGCTCGCCTCCGAGGGCGCGACCAAGCTCTCGCTGCGCGCCGTCGCCCGCGAGCTCGGCATGGTCTCCTCGGCCCTCTACCGGTACTTCCCCAGCCGCGACGACCTGCTGACGGCGCTCATCATCGACGCCTACGACTCCCTCGGCGAGGCCGCCGAAGCGGCGGCGGAAGCCGTCGCCGACGCCACCCCCACCCGGCGCTGGATCGCCGTCTGCGAGGCCGTGCGCGCCTGGTCCCTCGCGCATCCCCACGAGTACGCCCTGATCTACGGCTCGCCGGTACCCGGCTACACCGCCCCGCAGAGCACGGTCCCCCCCGCCTCCCGGGTGGGTCTGCTGCTGATCGGCATCGTGCGCGACGCGATCAAGGGCCCCGGCGTGACCTTCCCCCCGCTGGCCCCCGAACTGCGCCCCGAGGCCGAGCGCCTCGCCGCCGAGATCGCCCCCGACCTGCCGCCCGAGGTGGCGGCGGCGCTGGTCGCGGCCTGGGCGCAGCTGTTCGGGCTGGTCGGGTTCGAGCTGTTCGGCCAGTTCAACCGGGTCGTCGAGGACCGGGAGGCGTTCTTCCGGCATGCAGCGGGCCAGCTCGCGCTGGGCGTCGGAATCTCGGACCGCCCGTCGGCGAGGCGCTGACCGGGTCTCGCGCCACGGAGGAAACGGCGCCGGGCGAGACCACCGACGCCGCCGGGCCGCGCGATCGACCTCGTTCCCTCCGTGGGCAGGCGTTCCTCGTCGACGAGGGCGGCCGAGTCCTGCGGGGCAGGTGCACTTCGTCGTCCAGGGCGGCTGCATCCCTCCGTGGTGGGGCACGCCGACGTCAGCCAGGGCCGTCGCGCCCCGTCCACTCGGGCAGGCCTCACCTCGGCAATCGGGGCGCCTGCGTCCCCCGGGCCGCGCGTGCACGCGGCAGCCTGGGTCGCCGGGCCCCGTCCACCCGGGCAGGCGCCCCCATGCCAGCTCGCGCAGGCGTCCCCCCGTCCATCCGGACAGGCGCCCCCAAGTCAGCCGGGCAGGCGCCCCCACATCAGCCCGAGCAGGCGCGCCCAAGTCACCCCCGGCAGCCGTGCCTCGTCACCCCCGCACCCCCTGCTTCCTCCCCCCGTCGGGCGGCCGCACCCCCATCCCGGCGTGTGCGCCCACGGCGACCCCGTCGGTCGTACTTCCGGGGGAGTACGTGTGATCACCTCGTTCGGCTGACGCCCACCAGGCCGGACGGCGTCTAGCGTGGCCGGCATGGACGAGCGGCAGCGCGTGCGCGGGGGTGGCCCGCCGTGGGGGCGGCACGGGCCGCCGTGGGCGGGCCGCCGGGGCGAGGGGGAGCGCGCGGCCCGCTGGCCGTGGCGCTCCACCGTGCTGCTCACCGTCCTCGTGCTGTTCGGGTCCCATGTCGCCGCCCACCGGCAGCACGGCGAGCGGGCCGCCCTGGACGGCTTCGCGTGGGCGCTGCTGTTGGTCGCCTCGGGGCTTCTGCTGTGGCGGCGGCGGTATCCGGTGGCGGTGGCGTTCGGGACGGCGGCGGCCACGACGGTCTACCTCGGCGCGGGGTATCCGTACGGGCCCGTGTTCCTGACCGTGGTCGTGGCCTGCTTCAGTGCCGTCGTCGCGGGGCATCGCAGGGCCGCCTGGGGCGCGGTCGGCATGCTGTGGGCGGGGCATGTGCTGGTCGCGCACTGGCTGTACCGGTGGCTGCCGCCGGCCGGGGACCATGCCGCCTCCTGGGCGCAGGAGGGCGTGATCGCCGCGTGGGTCGCGGCGATCGTGGCGCTGGCCGAACTCGCGCGGGTCCGCCGTGAGCAGTGGGCCCGCGACCGGGCCGAGCGGGCGCAGGCGGCACGCCGGCGGGCCGACGAGGAGCGGCTGCGCATCGCCCGCGAACTGCACGACGTCCTCGCGCACAGCATCTCGGTGATCAACGTGCAGGCGGGCGTCGGCCTGGCCCTTCTCGACACCGACCCCGAGCAGGCGCGCAGCGCGCTCACGACCATCAAGGCCGCCAGCAAGGAGGCGCTCGGCGAGGTCCGCCAGGTCCTCGACACGCTCCGCACACCCGGAGACGCGCCGCGCGCGCCCGCACCCGGCCTGGACCGGCTGCCCGAGCTGGTGGAGCAGGCGGCGAGTGCCGGGCTCTCGGTGGACGTGGAGGGGGAGCCGCCGCGACTCGCGCCCGGCACGGACCTGGCGGCGTTCCGCATCGTGCAGGAGGCGCTCACCAACGTCGTACGGCATTCCGGCTCGCGGCAGGCGCGGGTGCGGGTCGGCCACGACGCCGGGACGCTGCGGCTGCGGATCGACGACGACGGGCCCGCCACCGGTGCGGACGCCGGGGGCAGTGGCAACGGCCTGGCCGGGATGCGGGAGCGGGCCGCCGCCCTGGGTGGCACGATCGAGGCGGGCCCGCGCCCCGACGGCGGCTACCGGGTGCTCGCCGTACTGCCGTTGAAGCCCGCGGCCAAGGAGGACGACCGGTGATCCGTGTACTGCTCGCCGACGACCAGTCACTGGTTCGGGCGGGCTTCCGCGCGCTGCTCGACGCGCAGCCGGACATCGAGGTGGCCGGGGAGGCCGCGGACGGCGAGGAGGCGCTGCGCAAGGTGCGCGAACTGCGCCCGGATGTCGTCCTGATGGACATCCGCATGCCGGCGCTGGACGGTCTGGCCGCGACCCGCCGCATCACCGGGGACTCGGCTCTGGGTGAGGTGAAGGTGGTCATGCTGACCACGTTCGAACTCGACGAGTACGTCTTCGAGGCGATCCGCTCGGGTGCCTCGGGCTTCCTGGTCAAGGACACCGAACCGGAGGAACTGCTGCGTGCGGTAAGGGCGGTGGTCGAGGGGGACGCCCTGCTCTCGCCCGGGGTGACGCGCCGGCTGATTGCCGAGTTCGCGGCCCGCTCGAAGGAGCCCGCGGCCGTGGACGTCCTCGCCGAACTCACCGAGCGGGAGCGGGAGGTGATGGCGCTGGTCGGTATCGGCCTGTCCAACGAGGAGATCGCCCGCCGCCTGGTCGTCAGCCCGCTCACCGCGAAGACCCACGTCAGCCGCACCATGGTCAAGCTCGGGGCCCGGGACCGGGCCCAACTGGTGGTGCTGGCCTACGAGTCGGGGCTGGTCCGGCCGGGCTGGCTGGGCTGAGCCCCACGCCGGAAGTCCACCAGGACGCACACGACCCGGACGACGAACACGACCGGCGCGAGCGCCAGGCCGACCTGCAGCAGCAGTGCCGCCAGCAGGCCGGGCAGGTCGAGGAACAACGCCGGACCGGCGACGGCCGCGAACACCACCCCCGCCAGGAAGGCTGCGCTGACCAGTGCGTATCCGACCTCGACGGTCAGTGCGTCCCGCTCGGCCTTGTGCGGCCGTCCCCCGTGCCCGTCCATCCGTCCAGTCTCACACCAGTGCGCCCGGCGGGCAACCAACTCCCGCCGGGCGCACTGGTGGAGGCTCCCCCTAGTCGCGTACGGGCACGCGATCCGCCTCCAGGGAGGTGGACTTGGCGACGACCACCGAGTGGGCCGGTCGGCGGGTGCGCAGGCCGGTGAGGGTGATGAGCAGGCCGGCCACCGCGACCCCGGTGACGACCAGGAAGCCGGGGCGGTAGCTGTCCAGCACGTTCTGGGCGGTGGCGTGCTCCGGGGCGTGGGCGGTCACCACCGCGGTCACGACGGCCAGGAAGATCGCGCCGCCCACCTGCACCGAGGTGTTGAGCAGACCGGAGACCATGCCCTGCTCGTGGTCCTCCACGCCGTTCGTGGCCTGGATGTTGAGCGAGGGGAAGACCAGTGCGCAGGCCGCGCCGATGAGGAGCATCGACGGCAGGATCACGGCGGCGTAGACGGGGTCGAGATCGACGCGCAGGAACAGCGCGTACCCGAGCACCATCAGGGCGAAGCCGGCCGCGATCAGCCGCTGGGTGCCGAAGCGGTCGACGATCGAGCCGACCTTGGTGGAGGACACCGCGACCAGTGCGCCCGCGGGCAGGAAGGCGAGCGCCGTGTGCAGCGCCGACCAGCCCAGCAGGGACTGCATGTAGAGGGTGGTCAGGAATTGGAAGCCGACGTAGGAGCCGAAGAAGGCCAGCGCGCCGAGCTGGGCGCGGATCTGGCTGCCGGAGCGCAGGACGCCGAGCCGGATCAGCGGGCCGGGGGAGCGGCGCTCGACCAGGACGAACACCGTCAGCAGGACGGCGACGGCCAGGAAGGACAGCAGGGTGCGGGCCGAGGCCCAGCCGGCCTGGGGCGCCTGGACGACGGTGAAGACCAGCAGCAGCATCGAGGCGGTGCCGAGGACGGCGCCGGGGATGTCGTAGCCGTTGTGGTCCTTCTCGCGTTCGCTGCGGGGCAGCAGCCTGAGGCCGGCCAGCAGCGCGATCAGGGCGATCGGCGCGGGCAGCAGCATGGTCAGGCGCCAACTGGCCTCCGTCAGCAGGCCGGAGAGGACCAGGCCCATGGAGAAGCCGGTGGCCGCGCAGGTGGTGTAGATCGACAGGGCGCGGTTGCGCAGCGGGCCCTCGGCGAAGGTCGTGGTGATGATGGACAGGCCCGCCGGTGCCGTGAAGGCGGCGCTGAGTCCCTTGATGAACCGGCTGGCGATCAGCAGCGGGCCGGAGTCGACGAGACCGCCCAGCAGCGAGGCGAGCGCGAAGACGCCCAGGGCGATCAGGAAGACCTGGCGGCGGCCGAGCAGGTCGGCGGTGCGGCCGCCGAGCAGGAGCAGACCGCCGTAACCCAGGATGTAGCCGCTGACGATCCACTGCAGGGTCGAGGTGGACAGGCCGAGGTCGGAGCCGATGGACGGCAGGGCGACGCCGACCATCGACACGTCGAGGGCGTCCAGGAACATCGCGGCGCACAGCACCAGCAGGGTGCCCCACAGTCGCGGGGTCCAGCGGACCGCCGACGCCGAGGCCGCGGGGTTGGTGAGCGGAGAGGTCATGCCCACAGACACTACATGCACATGCATCGAATGCAAACGCATTTAATTCCGATGCAATGAAATCGTTTCTCTGCTACGGTGCGCTCATGGCGGCGAAGAAGGCCGAGCAGGCGCTCGTGGACCAGTGGCGGGACATCCTCGCGCTGCATGCCCGCACCCAGTGCGAACTCGACCGCGCACTGCACGGACACGGCCTGTGCGCCAGCGACTTCGAGGTGCTCGACGTGCTGTCCGGGGACTCCTGCGCCTACCGCGTGCAGGAGATCGCCGAGCGGGTCCACCTGAGCCAGAGCGCGCTGTCCCGCCTGATCGCCCGGCTGGAGAAGGACGGCCTGGTCGACCGCGCCATGTGCGCCGAGGACCGCAGGGGCGTACGGGTGGCGCTCACCGACAAGGGGCGCGCGCTGCACGGCGAGGTGCTGCCGGTACAGCGCGCGGTCCTGACGAAGATGCTGGCGGGCTGAGGGCGTTCACGAGGACGACGGCGGGCCGAGAGCCCCCGTTCCTCACACGATGGCGGACCTCGCGCGCCACAGCGCGGCGACCGAGGCGTCGCCGGTCACGCCCGGAAAGGGCTCCCGGTTCCACAGGGACAGGTACAACTGTGCGGCCGGCCCGGTCAGTTCGCAGTCCGCGGCACCGCCGTCGTCCCGCACGGTCACAGGCGGCTGCGCGGACAGGCGTACGGTCCACACCGCGCCGTCGACGTCTGTCGCCCGCACCCGCAGGACCCGGGGCTCCTCGCTGCGGACCTTGCTCCTGGCGCGGGCGTGGAACCCCCTCAGCAGTTCGTCGACACCGTCCGCCGCGAACTCGCGGGCGATGTCGCCGAACTCCCCGCCCCCTGCCGCCTCGGCGTCGATCCGGTGCACCGCCGTCTCGTGCGCCTGCCGCCTGGTCCAGAACGCGAGCGGTGACGGCGCGGGCAGGAAGTGCCAGCACTGCACGTCGGACGGGGCGGCGGCGAGGATGTCGACGAGACGCCGGTGCCCCGCCCGGAACCACTCGAGCAGTTCGGGGCCGTCGAGCTCGGGCGGCTCGTCCATGGGGCGGGGGGAGTCGTACCCCTCGCCGACGAAACCGGCCGCCCACCGGTGCACCACCCCGGTGTGGCGCAGCAGGTCCCGCACCGTCCAGTCCGCACACGTCGGCACCTCGGCATCCGTGCCGGCCCGCTCGGCGGCCACGGCCAGCAGCCGGCCCTCCCGGTCCAGGGTCCGCAGGAACTCCGCTGTCTCCATGGGGGGAGTGTGCCGCACGGAGCGGGGGCGAGGGCAACCGCTGCGTCAGCCGGTCGTCCGCACGGGCGCGCTGCCGCGCCCCTGGCTCCGGCCGCCGACCTCGGCGTCGAACGTCTCCTGGGCCACGCGCATGACCTCGGCGTACCGGGGTTCCCGCAGCCGTTTCCACATCTCCTCCTCGGAGACGTCCTCGACGCGGGCGACCACCCACCAGATGGTGCCGAAGGGATCCCTGACGCGTCCGCCGCGCTGCCCGAAGGCGTCGTCGGCGAGGGGGGTGACGATCCGGGCGCCCGCCTCGACGGCCCGCGAGAACGCCTCGTCCGCGTCCGCGACGAACACCCGGAGCAGGCTCGGCATGACCGGCCAGTCGGGGCGGCGGTCGAAGGCCAGCACCACCGTGTCGCCGACGCGGATCTCGGCATGGCCGATCGCCCCGCTCTCGGTCGCCACCCGCGCCAGCTCCTCACCCCCGAACGCGTGGGTGACGAAGTCGAGGAAGGCTCCCGTGTCGTCGGTGACGACCCAGGGCGCGACGGTCGTGCAGCCCTCCGGGGCGTGGTTGCGCTGCTCGGACATGGCGGCGGTCCTTTCGAGGAGATCGCTCGGACGACGCCGACGGTAGGCGGCCAGTAGGCCGGTCCCTGTCCTGGATGGCGGACGCTTCCGCGCCGGACCGGCCGTCCCGCTAGCGTGGTGATCATGGTGGACTGGGGGCTGCGGCCGGCGACGCGGGCGGATCTGGAGGCCGTGGCGGAGTTGCGGGCCGTGGTGATGCGCCCGGATCTGGAGCGGCTCGGGCGGTACGACGAGCACCGGGTACGGCAGCGGCTGCGGGACGCGTTCGCACCGGAGCACACCTGGGTGATCGAGGCCGACGGCGCGTTCGCCGGCTGCGTGGCCCTGCGTCCCGCCGAGGACGCGCACTGGCTGGAGCACTTCCTCCTCGCCCCGTCCCTTCAGGGCCGCGGTGTCGGATCGGCGGTGCTGCGCGAACTGCTCGGGCGGTGCGACCGCGCCGGCGTGCCCGTCCGCCTGAACGTCCTGCAGGGCAGCCCGGCCCGCCGTCTCTACGAACGTTTCGGATTCGTGCCGCAGAGCGAGGACGCGGTCGACGTGTTCATGCTCCGCGCCCCGGCCGCCGCCGGGAACCCCTGAGCGGACGGCGGCCGGGCACCGCGCTGCCGCGGCGCCTGAACATCCCCGACCTCGGCGTCCAGGCGCCGGTGGTGCGGCGGGGACTGGACCGGCGGGGGCGATCGAACCCCCGCCGGTCGGCCGGGCGGACGCGGC
>NZ_JAMGBF010000100.1 GCF_023516615.1 Streptomyces panaciradicis | reverse complement strand
CTCGGCGTCCAGGCGCCGGTGGTGCGGCGGGGACTGGACCGGCGGGGGCGATCGAACCCCCGCCGGTCGGCCGGGCGGACGCGGCCGGGTGGTACGCGGCGGGCGTCGAGCCGGGGGCCGCAGGAGCCGCCCTCGTGGTGGGGCGACGGGTGCCGTGGTTTCTCAGGCGGTCCCGGCGCGGGTGCGCAGCATGCGGGCGATGGCGTCCGAGCGTTCCAGCACGGTCGTGCGGACGACCGGGGGCGCCTCGGCGGAGGCCTGACGGGCCTGGTCCAGGTAGTCGGCATCCACGGCGTACGGCGAGAGCAGGTAGCGGGTGTAGCCCATCGCCGGGATCATCCCGCCGACGTGCAGCCGGGGGATCGACTCCAGGTAGAGCCGGGTGTAGGGGGCCAGCAGGTCGTCCTGCCCCGGGCGCCAGAAGGCGCCCGCGATCTGGCCGACCGCGGAGACGGGGACCTCGCGGTCCACGGCCAGCCGCTGCCAGACCTCGGCCTTCGCGGCCGCGTCCGGCTGGGCCGCGCGTACCGCCAGGGCGCGGACCCCGGCGTCGGGGTCCGGGTCGCGTTCGATCAGCAGCGCGGTCTCGGCGGCGACGTCCCCGCCCAGCTCCGCCTCGCGGACCAGCGCGCGCCAGCGCAGGTCCACGTCGTCCCCGGCCTGTGCGCGCAGCCACTCCAGGTCCTCCGGGCCCGTCGCGGTGCGGGCCAGACCGCGCAGCGCCACCTGCCGGCGGCCGGGGTCCGCGGCGAGGTCCCGGCAGGCCGCTGCCACGGCCGCCGTCAGCCGGGCGCGTTCGGCGGGCGGCGCCCACAGTTCGGCGATGTTCGCCGCGAGGTCCAGATACGGCTCGATCACCGCGTCGGACGTCTCGGCCGACAGGACCGCGGTGACGCACCGCCCGGCCTCCGCCGCCGTGGCCTCGCCGGTGATCAGCATGTCCCACACCGCGGCCACGGCCACGCCCCGGGAGACGGCCGTGGGCAGTCGCGCCGCCGTGTCGAAGAAGGCGTCCCTCGTCGCGGGGTCGGGGCGGGTGGTGGCGAAGGTGAGGTCGTCGTCGTTGACGAGCAGGACGTCCGCGGCCGGTGGCAGGCCGGTCACCGGGGTGCGGGACCCGGTCACCTCGACGCGGACCAGCGCGGCGCGCTCCAGCGCCTCGCCGGCGCCGCCCTTCCCGCGGTACGCGCCGACCGCCAGCACCTGCGGACGCGGGGTGCCGGCGGCCACCAGCGTCACGCTCTCGCCCTCCCGCTCCAGGGAGAACCGGTCGGTGCCCGCCCGCTCCAGCCAGGCGGCGCGCCAGGCGTCCAGGTCGCGCCCACCGGCCTCGGCGAGGGCGTCGACGAGGTCCTGCAGCGAGGTGTTGCCCCATGCGTGGCGGGCGAAGTAGGCGGCCATGCCCGCCCGGAAGCGGTCCTCGCCGACGTACGTCATGAGCTGGTGCAGGACGGCGGCGCCCTTGGGGTAGGTGATGCTGTCGAAGATGGACGCGGCCTGGGCGACGTCGTGGATGGGCTGGTGGATCGGGTGCGAGGCGGGACCCTGGTCGGCCAGGTACGCCCTGAGCTTGTTGCCCGCCAGATGGCTCGCCCACGCGTCCGTGTAGCGGGTGGCGCCCTCGGCGGCCCAGTGACAGGCGAACTCCGCGAACGCCTCGTTCAGCCACAGGTCGTCCCACCAGCGCATGGTGACGATGTTGCCGAACCACATGTGGGCCATCTCGTGCAGCAGCACCAGAGCGAGCAACTCCCGCTCGGCGGGCGTCGGTTCGGACCGCCTCAGGAAGGCGTCCGACCAGGTGACGCAGCCGTAGTTCTCCATCGCGCCGCCGTATTCCGGCATGAACACCTGGTCGTAGCGGCGCTGCGGGAACGGCATGGCGAAGGCCGCACCGTAGAAGGCGAGGCCCTGGCGGGTGAGGGTGAAGATCTCGTCGGCGTCGCGGTCGAGGACCTCGGCGAGCGAGCGGCGGGCGTACAGGCCCAGGTCGTGGCCGTCGGCTTCGCGGCGGATCTCGTGGAAGGGGCCCGCGTTGACGACGGTGTTGTACACCGACAGCGGCGGGGTGTCCGGGTAGGTCCAGCGCCGGGACGCGCCCAGGTCCTCGACGCGGGCGTCACCGGAGTTGCTGGTGACGGTCCAGGCGGCCGGTGCCGTGACGGTGAAGGCGTGCGGCGCCTTGAGGTCGGGCTGGTCGAAGCAGGCCCACACGAACCGGGCCTCGTCCGGCTCGAAGCTCATCCACACGTAGACCTCGCCGTCCGCGGGGTCGACGGCCCGGTGCACACCGGGGCCGGCGGCCGTGTCGGACTGGACGCTCTCCACGCGCAGCACGTTGTGCCCGGCCAGGGCGGGCAGCGGGATGCGGCCGTCGTCGCCGGGGGTGAGGACGGTGCTGTTCAGCGTGGCGTTCTCCACCTGGGCCGCGCAGTCGACGAAGGTGTCGGCGCCGGGTTCGTGGCAGGTGAAGGTGACGGTGGAGACGCAGCGGATCTCCGGCCCGGTGGGCAGAGCGGTGAGATCGATCTCCACGTCGTACCGCTCGACCGTGAGCAGCGCGGCCCGTCGCTCGGCTTCGGCACGGGTCAGGCTACGGATCCCCATGTGTTCTCCCTCGGCAGACAGCGGAGGTCAGAGTACGTCGGCCGGGGTCGCGGAGCGCAGGCATTTTCGACCGACCCGGGGCGCGCAAGGGCGGCCGTCCGACGGCACGTTGGCGCGGCGCACGACACCCGCCGCCCCTGGCGGATCACGGTGGGACGAGCCCCCGCCAGGGACGGTGAACCGGCCATGATCGCCCGTGCCGGGCACGATCAACTGCGGCGTCTGAAAAGCGAGTTCGCGAACTACGTCTCCGCATCCCGGCAGTTGTCCCAGGGGCCGGCTGCGGGACTTCGGAGTACGACTGCGGGTCGTGCGCCTCGTCCTCGGCCACCTCCGCCACGAAGCGGCCCGAGACCCGGTCGTGGACGCCGGGCTGTTCCAGGCCACTGCGGAGGCGGACGTTACGGGCAGCACGAGAACCCTGGGGGTGAGGGCGTGAGGCGGCGGCCGTCGGGTAGGTGCTACGACGCCAGGGAAGACACCGCCCCGCGGGAGATCCCATGAGCGTCACCCTCGTCCATCCCCGCCCGAAGTTCCGTCCGGCCCCGCTCGTCGAGCCGCCGCCGTCGGGCTACGTCCATCTCGCCGCGACGCTCCGGCCGCCGGCGCCCGGCCTCGGCAGGCCGGGCCACAACCGGGACCGGATGCTCCTGCTCGACATGCTGCGCGCCGAAACCGAGGACCTGGCCAGCCTGGCCGAGGTCAAGCGGGCCAGCGTGTACCGGGCGGCCGCCGCGGCGCCGCCGATCGGCTGGATCCCGCCGGAGGGCCCGCCCCGCGCCCCGCACGACGTGGCCGTCCTGGTGGAGACCAGAACGCCGCAGGACATCCCCGCCGTGCAGCGCGCCGTCGCCTTCCGGGACCTGCGCCGGCGCCTCGAACACCATGGCCGGGAGGTGCGGGTGCTCACCGCCCGCTGCGGCAAGTGCGTGGCCGACGTCGACCGCACCCGGCAGGGACTGTTCCTCTTCCACTACCTCGCCGGTGAGGACCCGCGCCGCGTCGCCGAGCTCTGGGAGCACCTCACCGGCTGGTACGCCGCCGAGACCGGCCTGGACAACGCGCTGCTGCTCGAACCCCTCGACCCCGGCGCCTCGCCCTACACCCACGTCGGCCACGCCCGCTGGGACCTCAGCCTGCCCGCCGCCGCGCTGCGGCAGTTCGGCAAGCCGAGTTTCTACCGCTTCCTGCGGCCCACGCTCCGCGAGAACCACACCACCGCGATGCCGGTGCTGTACCACCTCGTACGGCTGCGGGACCGCTGAGCGCACCCGGTGCGGCCGGGCCGGCTCAGCGCGTCGTCGCGCGCCGTGTCGCGAGACCGATGAGCGCGGCGACCGCGGCCAGCGCCGCGACGCTGGTCAGCGCGGCGGGAAGCGAGAACCAGTCCGCCATGAAACCGATGGCCGGCGGGCCGAGCAGCATGCCGCCGTAGCCGAGGGTGGAGGCGATCGCCACCCCGCTGGGGCCCGCGAGCGTTCCCGCGCGTTCGACGGCGACGGGGAAGAGGTTGGCGAGGCCCAGCCCGGTGACGGCGAAACCGATCAGGGCCGCCCACAGGGAGGGCGCCAGGGCGCCGGTCAGCATGCCGGCCGCGGCGGTGGCGCCCCCGACGACGACGGTACGGGTGCGGCCGAGCCGTTCGAGCAGGGTCGTGCCGGTCAGCCGCCCGGCCGTCATGGCCAGCGCGAAGCAGGAGTAGCCGAGGGCCGCGGCCCCGGCGGAGCTGCCGAGGTCCTGTTCGAGGTGCAGGGCGCCCCAGTCGGCCATGGCCCCCTCGCCGTACGCCGTGCACAGGGCGATGAGACCGAAGACGACGACGAGGCCGCGGGTCCGTGCGTCCGGTGGGCGGGTGGCGTCGTGCGGGGCGCCGTCCGGCCGGTCAGCAGGGCGCGGCGGCTCGATGCGCAGCAGGGCGCGTCCGGCGACGGCGGTCACCAGCAGCCCGAGGAGGGTCAGGCCGAAGAGATGCCATGACGGGGAGAGGTGCCCGGCGACCAGCCCGCCGAGCCCGGCGCCGAACATGCCGCCCAGGCTGAACGCGGCGTGGAAGCTGGGCATGATCGGCCGGCGCAGGGTGGTGACGAGGTCGACGGCCGCGCTGTTGAAGGCGACGTTGATGCCGCCGTAGGCGGCGCCGAAGAGGAGCAGGACGAGACCCAGGGCGAGTGCCGAGTGGGTGTGCGGGGGCAGCGCGACGCTCAGGGAGAGCAGGACGCCGCAGACCACGGTCACCGGGTGGCTGCCGAAGCGTCGGCAGAGGCGGCCGGTGAGCATCATCGTGACGACCGCGCCGGCGGAGACGCCGAGGAGGGCCAGGCCGAGGGAGCTGGCGGAGGCACCGGTCTGCTGTTTGATCGCGGGGATGCGGACGACCCAGCCGGCGAAGACGAAGCCGTCGAGGGCGAAGAAGACCGTGAGGACGACACGGAGCCGGACGAGGTCGCTTCGGGGGCCCGGCACGGCGCTGTGCGAACGGGCTTTGTTTATTTGCGGCACAAACTCAGGCTAGGTGAGGTCCGGCGGCGCGGACAAGGGCGGGTTCGCATCCGGGAAGGGCGGCGCTCGCTTCCTTGAAGAGCGCGGAAGCGGTAGATCCGTCCGGCCGGCGGGCAGAACCGGACCATGGAGCACCACAAAGCCCCAACACGTCTGTGGAGGTGGTGACTTGACCGTCATCGTAGGCCTGGTCCATCGTCGGCGCGTCCACCTCGCGGGCGACTCCGCGGGCAGCAGCGGGTCGCAGCTCACCATCCGCCGCGACCCGAAGGTCTTCGCCAACGGCCCCTACGTCCTCGGCTTCACCACCTCGTTCCGCATGGGCCAGCTCCTGCACCACGCCTTCAAGGCCCCGCACCCCGAAGGCGACCTCGACCGTTTCATGGTCACGACCTTCGTCGACGCCGTCCGCACCTGCCTCAAGGACGGCGGATGGGCCCGCAAGGACTCCGAGCAGGAACAGGCGGGCTCCTTCCTCGTCGGCGTCCACGGCCGGCTCTTCGAGATCCACGACGACTACCAGGTCGGCGAGCGCGCCGACGGCTACGCCGCCGTGGGCTGCGGCGACGACCTGGCGCTGGGCGCCCTGCACGCCACGGCCGGACTCGGCCTCAAGCCGCGCGAGCGCCTCACCGCCGCCCTGCGCGCGGCGGACCACCACAGCACGTTCGTCGCCGCGCCGTACGTCTTCGCCAGGACACCCCGCTGAACGCGCCGTCCGCCGGCCCGTTCCCCGCCCGAGCGGCACGGTCGACCTCGCGCGAGAGGGCCGAAGGGTGTTTGAGCGGCCACGATAGGGCCACGCGACATGTATGACCCAGTCGAAGCGTGAGACCGAGCGAAAGTACGCCGCACCGCCGGCCGACGACACCGCCTGGCTCCGCGAGCTCACCGGCGTGGACGGCGTCGTGTCGGTCGTGGAGCGGGGGTCCGAGGACCTGGACGCCGTGTACCACGACACCGAGGACCTGCGCCTGGCCGGCGCGTCCGCCACGCTGCGGCGCCGGACGGGCGGCCACGACGCCGGCTGGCACCTGAAACTGCCCCTGCCCGGAGACAGCCGGGAGGAGGTCCAGGCCCCGGTGTCCCCGACGATCCCGGACGACCTGCGCGCCCTGGCCCTCTCCCGGACCCGCGGGGCGCCGCTGGCCCCCGTGGTCCGTGTGCGCTCCACCCGCAGCGCACGCGACCTCCTCGGCCGCGACGACGAGAAGCTGGCCGAGCTGACCGTCGACAGCGTCCACGCCGAATCGCTCGGCGCCACCACCACCCTGGCCGCCTGGACCGAGATGGAGGTCGAACTCGCCGAGGGCGCCGACCCCGCGGTCCTGGACCTCGTGGACAAGGCGCTGCGCAACAGCGGCATCGAACGGGCGCCTCACTCGTCCAAGCTGGCCCGGGCGCTGGAGGAGACGGGACTCGCCGCGCCGCGCCTGCCGGACGCCCGTGCCGAGAAGGTCGTCCCCGGTTCGGCGGGCGACGAGGTCCTGCGGTACGTCGACGAGCAGGTAAGCGCCCTCGTGGACCTCGATCCCGCGGTGCGGCGCGACCTGCCCGACGCGGTGCACCAGTTCCGCGTCGCCTGCCGCAGACTGCGCAGCGTCCTGCGCTCGTACCGGTCCGTGCTGGACCGGGCGGTCACCGATCCGATCCGCCGGGAGCTGAAGTGGCTGGGCGGGGAGCTGGCCGAGGCGCGCGACCACGAGGTCCTCGAGGAACGCCTCCGCGGACGCGTCGAGGCCACACCCCCGGAGCTGGTCCTCGGGCCCGTGGCCGCCCGGCTGCAGGCGTGGCACGTCGCGGGCACCGCCGAGGCGCGCCGGCGCACCCTCGACGCCCTGAACTCGCCGCGTTACCTCGCCCTGCTGGACGCGCTCGCCGCGCTGACGCAGCAGCCCCCGCTGCGCCGCAAGGCGGCCCGCGAGCCGGGCAAGGCGATGCCCAAGGCGATCCTGAAGGAGTACGACCGCCTCGCCGCCCGCGTGACGCACGCGCTGGACCTGCCGCCGGGCAAGGACCTCGACGTGGCCCTCCACGAGGCCCGCAAGGCCGCCAAGAAGGCGCGCTACGCCACTGAACCGGCACGGGCCTCGCTCGGCAAGCCCGCCAAGCGGCTCGGCAAACGCGTGAAGGCCGTCCAGAAGGTCCTCGGCGACCACCAGGACAGCGTCGTGGCCCGTGACAGCCTGCGGAAGCAGGCCGTGGCCGCGCACGCCGCCGGAGAGCCCGGTTTCACCTGGGGGCTGCTGTACGGCCAGGAGCAGGCGGCGGCCGCCGAACGCGAGCGGCAACTGCCGGCGGCGTGGGCGCGGGCCTCGAAGCGGCGCCTGCGCAAGGGGCTCGCCCGCTGAAACCCCGGGCCGCCGCGGGCCCGGTCCCTTACATCGGGAGCGTCGGTGCTGCGGCGGGTCGTCCGCGAGGTCGAGGCCGGGACCTATCGGCACAACGTGGACCGCGTGTTCGCCCTGGACGGCATCGTCGCCTCCTGGGCCACATGGAGGACGACCGGGTCGCCGCGAAGCTCCTGATGCCGCCCTGGCCGCGGTCCGCGCTCACGGCGTGCTCTGCCGCAGGCGGGGGAAGAGGGGGCGCGTGGGCGGCAATACGCCGTGCACGGCGCTCACCCGTTCCGCGATCCGTGCCGCCGCCCCCGGGACGAACGGCCGGAGCTCTTCACCCAGCACCCGGCAGGCCGTGACCAGGGCGGTGAGGACCGCGTCGAGGCGTTCGGCCGCGGCGGCGTTGCCCTGCCGCTCGGCCCGGGCGAGTTCCCAGGGGCGCGTGGCGTCGATGCAGCGGTTGGCCTCCTCGACGATGTTCCAGGCGGCCTGCACGGCCCCGCGGAAGTCGTGGTCCGCCAGCGCGGCGTCGATCCCGCCGGGCGCCGCCGCGCACGCCTCCAGCAGCGCTTCCACGGCGAACCGGTCACCGCCCAGGGCGGGCACCGTGCCGCCGCGGTACCGGTGGACCATGGTCACGACGCGGTGGACGAGGTTGCCCAGGCCGCCGGCGAAGTCGGCGTCGGCGCGGGCGGCGAGCCGGTCACGGGTGAAGTCGGCGTCCCCGACACGGGGGACCTCCCTCAGCAGCCACCAGCGCACCGCGTCCGTGCCGAAGGCGTCGACCAGGGCCACCGCATCGACCTCGGCACCGCCGGACTTGCTGATCTTGCGGCCGTCCACGGTGAGGTAGCCGTGGACGAGGACGTCGGTGGGCAGCGGCAGCCCGGCCGACAGCAGCACGGCCGGCCAGTACACCGCGTGGAAGCGCACAACACCCTTGCCCACCAGATGTGTTCGGCGTTCGCTGGTCACCCACCACTGCTCGTACGCCGGGTCGTCGGTGCCGTACCCGAGGCTGGAGACGTAGTTGCCGAGGGCGTCCCACCACACGTGGACGACCTGGCTCGGATCGCCGGGCACGGGGATGCCCCAGCCGCGGGCGCGGGTGTGGGAGCGGGAGACGGAGAAGTCGCGCAGGCCACCGGCGAGGAACGCGAGGACCTCGTTGCGGCGGGCGGCCGGCTCCACCCGCAGGGCGCCCCCGGAGATCAGCTCCTGGAGCCGGCCGGCATAGCGGGACAGCCGGAAGAACCAGTTCTCCTCCGTCACGCGTTGGGGTGCCGTGCCGTGGTCGGCACACCGCCCGTCGACCAGCTCGTCCTCGGTGAAGAACTGCTCGCAGCCCACGCAGTACAGGCCCGAGTACTCCTTGCGGTACAGGTCGCCCGCCGCGGCGCACCGCCGCCACAGGCGCTCGACGCCGACCCGGTGGCGCGGGTCGCTGCTGGTGCGGAGGAAGTCGTCGGTCGACAGCGCCAGCGGGGTCCGCAGCGCGGCGAACGCGTCGGCGTTGCGGTCGACCAGCGTCCGCACGTCCACGCCCTCCGCCTCGGCGGCCAGGACGTTCTTCAGGGAGTTGTCGTCGGTGCCGGTCAGCAGCCGCACCCGGTCGCCCCTGAGGCGCCGGTGGCGGGCCAGCGTGTCCGCCTGCACCAGCTCCAGGGCGAAGCCCAGATGCGGGCGTGCGTTGACGTACGGGATGGTCGTGGTGATGTAGTGCCGTCGGGTGCTCATGTGCCCTCCCACCGGGTGGCGGGGCCGGGTGCGCACAACGCGACGAGGCCCCGTCCCGGGGCCTCGGATTCGGTACGCGTACGCGCTCAGCAGCCCCGTGAGCGGGGCATCATCCGGCGCTGAGGCGAAAGCGTGATCATGGCGTCGAGGGTAGCGGCGGCGCCTCGCCCGCGGCACGCGAATTTCACCGGGTCGGGGACGGCGCCGGCGCGGGCTGCCTGATGAGGCCCGGCGGCTCCGGGGTGGGCCGGGAGTCGCACTCGGCCCACCCGGGAGCCCGCGCGGGCGTGCGGGGATCAGGCCGTGTGCAGTGTCAGCCCGTACCGGTTGAGGATCTCGTTGACGGGCTGGTACCAGGTCTCGCCGCCGGAGCTGCAGTTGCCCCAGCCGCCGGAGGTGACGCCCTGCGCCTGGTCACCGCTGATGAAGGAGCCGCCGGAGTCGCCGGGTTCGGCGCACACGCTCGTCTTCGTCATCTGGTAGACGGCGCCCTGGCTGTAGTTGACCGTCTCGTTCTTGGCCAGGACGGTGCCGCAGTGCCAGTGGCTGGTGGAGCCTGAGCGGCAGATCGAGGCGCCGACCGGGGCCTCGGCGGAGCCGCGGACGAGCTGGTCGGAGACGGTGCCCCAGCCGAGCACGACCGGGACGGTCCACCAGCCGCTGCCGACGTTCACCCAGGCGTAGTCGTTGTCCGGGAACGAGGAGCCCTGGAAGTTGCCTATGTAGGAGTGGTCCCAGCCGTACACCGCGCCGGCGTGCTGGTCGCAGTGTCCGGCGGTGATGAAGCCGCCGTACACCGAGAAGCCGATGGAGCAGCGGACGTTGCCCGTGTAGTAGGGGTCGCCGCCCACGGTCCCGGCGGCGAAGGTGCGCGGCGCTCCGGCGGTCTCCTCGACGGTGACGGGCCCGGCCTGGCGGGCACGGGCCAGGAACGCCCGGACATCGTTGTCATCGCGGTGTGCGGCGACGACGTCCACGACGACCTTGTTGGCCTTCGGGTCGACGTACCAGCTGCCGACCCCGGCGGGCGCGGACAGGGCGTCGATGCGGGCCTTCGCCGCGTCGAGCCGGCGTGCGCTGTGCCGCACGACCTTCACGGTCGCGCCGGTCGCGCGGACGGCCTCGGTGTTCGCGCCGCGGGTGACGGCGACGGTGAGTCTGCCGGTGGCCGGGTCGAACCAGGAGCCGCCGTAGGAGGCCCCCGCGGCCCGCTTGGCCCTGCGTTCCACGGCCGTTGCGGTCTTCTCGGCGGCCAGCCGGCTCCTGGCCTGCGCGTCGGTGAGGCCGAGGTCGTGCCGCATCGCGGTCAGGAGGGAGGCGGAGGCGGGTGCCTCGGAGGAGGAGTGCGCGGGGGAGTCCGCGGCGGAGGCCGGGAGGCTGCTCGCGGTGGCCCAGGTGCCGAGCAGGAGCAGCGCGGACAGGCCGGTGCGCAGGGATGTGATGCGTCTCAAGGGGGTGCCCCTTCGTTGTTCCAGCAGGGTGGGGGTGGAACAGCAGAACGGTGAGAGCGCTCTCAGGGGGTGCGCGGCAGATCCTAGCCGGTGATCATGGTCAGGTCTATGCCAATCGGCGGAGGAGTTCCGGGAGTTGGCAGGCCGTCACTCGTCGTCGAGTACCCGGTCGTCCAGATGGGCGCCGTAGAACGCGCTCTGACGGGTCATGATGTCGCGCATCGACGTCCCTCGTGGCACCCCGTACACCGTCCCCGGGAAGTCCAACTCGCGCTGCACCTCCCACAGTTCCTCGTGCTGCTCCGGCGCGAAGAGCCGTGCCGGGTCGCCCGCGGCGATCCAGCCGATGGGGACGACGGTGCCGGGCGCGAGCCGGGAGCCCACGTGCAGCACGCTGTTGATGCGCAGTTCGGCACCCGCGCCCGCCACCGAGCCCGGGAAGAGCGAGGCGCCCGTGGCGACGAAGACCTCGTCCTCGACGACCGCGCCGTTGACATGGGTGTGCGGGCCGATCAGCACGGCGTCCCCGACGACGGCCGGATGCCGGGCGCGTCCGCGCACGAGGGCGTGCTCCATCACCACCGTCTGCGCGCCGACGCGGACCTCGCCGTCCTCGGCCGTCAGCACGGCGCCGTGCAGCACCCGGGCGCCCTCACCCAGGACGACCGCCCCGCAGAGGGTCGCGCCGGGCGCCACGTACGCGGAGTCGGGGACGAGCGGCCGCCGCCCGCGGTGTTCGATCAGCATGGGCGGTGAGCCCCCTTCCGCGCCGTCGGTGATCCGATGCGCGCAGACTAACGCGGGCCGCCGACAGCGGCGCAGGAAGCCTGGGGAAAACCCCCGGATGCGACGGGGGAGCGCCGTGTTCCGTCGGAAGGTGTACGTCCGTAGCGTCGCGTCCGTGACCACGACCGGTTGGAAGCATCCGCCCGGCCCCGCCCGCGAGCACCCCGCATCACGGACGGGGCCCGCCCTGCGGAACGTCCTCGGCGCCCCCCTCACCGCCCGCGCCGGGGCCGAACTCGCCTACTGCCTGGCCGGCTTTCCCCTCGCCCTGGCCGGCTTCCTCCCGGTGGCCGTGTTCCTGGCCCTCGGCGCCGGCCTCACCGTCTCCCTCCTCGGTGCCGTCCTCGGCCTGCTGCTGATCGTCACGGCGATCGGCCTCGCGCGTGCCCTCTCCGCGGTCCACCGCCGGCTCGCCGCAGGGCTGCTGGGGGAGCGCGTGCCGGCGCCCGGACGGGCGCGGCCGACGGGAGGGGCGGTCGCGCGGCTGGACGCCCGGCTGCGGGACGCGGCGGGCTGGCGGTCGGTGGCGTACGTCCTGGTGAAGCTGCCCGTCGCCACCTTCGGCATGTACGCGGCCGGCTGGTGGCTCACCGGTCTGATCGACCTCTCCGCGCCCCTGCGCTGGGCCGCTTTCGGCCGGCGGGACCTGCCGACGATCGCCCCGCTCCCGGTGGGCGGGGGAGCACCGTACAGCACCTCCCTCGCGGGCACCTTCGTCGCGGCAGGCGTCGGCGCGGTCACCCTGCTGACGGCGCCCTGGGTCACGCGGGGCGTGGTCGCCGTCGACCGGTGGCTGGTGCGGGCCCTGCTCGGACCCGGCGAACTGGCCGAGCGCGTACGGGCCTTGGAGGAGACCCGCGCCCTCGCCGTCGACGACTCGGCGGCCCTGCTGCGCCGCGTGGAACGCGACCTGCACGACGGGGCGCAGGTGAGACTCGTCGCGCTGGCCCTGAGCCTGGACATGGCCAGGGAACGGCTGGGCGCCGACGGCGATCCGGTGGCCGACCCCGGCCGGGTGCGGCAGCTGGTGGAGCTGGCGCATCGCAACGCCACCGAGGCCCTGACCGAGCTGCGCGACCTGGCCCGCGGCCTCCATCCACCCGCCCTCGACGAGGGTCTGCCCGACGCCCTGGCCACGCTCGCGGCACGCAGCGCCCTCCCCGTCGAGCTGGCCGTCGACGTGCCCGAACGGCCCACCCCCGCCATCGAGACGATCGCCTACTTCTGCGCCGCCGAACTGCTCACCAACGTCATCCGGCACAGCGGCGCCCGCCGCGCCGTGCTGCGAGTCACCGGGCAGCACGGCGCCCTGCGGCTGTGCGTCGGCGACGACGGGCGCGGCGGAGCACGGGCGGGGACCGGCAGTGGTCTGACGGGGCTGGCGCAGCGCGTCCGCACGGTCGACGGCACGCTGGAGATCAGCAGTCCGGCGGGTGGGCCCACGACGGTGACGGTGGTGCTGCCGCTGCGTGCGTGAGTAGCCTGCGTGACCATGACGCGCGTTTGGCTGCCGCCCCTGCTGCTCGTGCTGTGCGGTGCGGCCCTGGCAGCGGAGCTTGCCCACGACGGCAGTCCCGCCCAGGCCACGGTGGTGCTGCTGGTGTTCCTGGTGCCGGCGGCCGTCAACTCGCCCCTGATCTTCCCCAAGTCGGTCAAGGCGCAGGAGGCGCAGCGCCGCAGCGCCGCGGACGGCCGGCCCGTCGTCTACTGGCGGCCGGGCTGCACGTACTGTGTGCGCCTGCGGCTCCGGCTCGGCCGTCGGGCCCGGCGGCTGCACTGGGTCGACATCCGGCGCGACCCCGCCGGCGCGGCGGTGGTGCGGGCCGCCAACGGCGGCGACGAGACCGTGCCGACCGTCGTCGTCGCGGGCCGGGCGCACACCAACCCCGATCCGGACTGGGTGCGCCGACAGCTCGCCGGCGCCCCATGACCGGCCTCGCCGCACGACTGCGGCACGTCTACTGGATCGGCGGCGGGAGCGGCGCGGGCAAGTCGACGGTCGCCCGCCGGCTCGCCGACCGCCACGGCTGGCGGCTCTGCGCGACCGACGACGTGATGCCGGACCACGCCGCCCGGACCACCCCCGACGAAGCCCCCTTCCTGCACGCGTTCCTGGCCATGGACATGGACGAGCGATGGGTGAACCGGCCTCCGCACGTCATGCTGGAGACCTTCCACTGGTTCCGCGGCGAGGGCTTCGGGCTGATCGTCGAGGACCTGCTGCGGCTGCCGCCGCACCCCTGCGTCGTCGTCGAGGGCTTCCGGCTGCTGCCGCACCTCGTGCGGCCGCTCCTCGCCGCTCCCGAACACGCGGTCTGGCTCCTGCCCACCCCCGACTTCCGACGGGCCGCCTTCCGGAGCCGCTCGGCGCGCGGCGAAGGGTTCCTGTGGCGGACCAGCGATCCGGAGCGGGCCGGCCGCAACCTCGCCGAACGCGACGGCCTTTTCACCGAACAGCTGTGGGCGGAGACCGAGCGCCTGGGACTGCGCGCCGTCACGGTCGACACCACCATGACGGAGGACGCCCTCACCCAGGAGGTGACCAGGGCGTTCCGGCTGTGACCGCGGCTCAGAACCAGTGCAGGCAGTGCGGGGTGCGCTCGGCCGCGAAGAACGCGTCGGCGAGGGCGGCCGCCCCCGGGCGGTGGGCCCGGACGTGTCCGGCCCGCACGAGCGTGCTCGGTGCGGTGCCGCCGAGGTAGACCGAGCCCAGGTCGCCGATGTCCAGGGACAGGTCGGGCGCCCGGTCCGTGGGTACGCAGTCGGCCTTGCCGTCCCGGACGGACAGCAGATAGCGGTTCCGCTCGCCCAGGAAGGGGTCGTCGACGTCGAGGACGAGCTCGCCGTCCGTGAACCACCCGCGCGCGGTGAGCGCCCGCGGGACGTCGAGCAGCCGTACCCAGAGCCAGTCGGTGTGGTCGCTCTCCTGGCCGGCCCGGAAGTCCGCGAGCTGCCAGCGCAGCGGGTGCCCGGGCGGCACGTGCTTGAAGACCACCTGAGTGACCAGGTCGTGTCCGAGGACGAACCGGGCCAGGGCCGTGAAGGCGGCGTCGTCGGCGGATATGGTCTCGTCGACCGTCAGGGTGCCCGAGTCGACCGAGTAGCCGGCATAGCCGTCCGGGACGCCGTCCGCGTCCCGGTGCACGGCGATGTAGCGCGGCTTGGGCGCGATCGGGGGCTGTCCCGCGCGCAGGGCCCACCAGCGGTGCGGCCGGGAGAGCGCGCCGGGCTGGGAGCGGCGGTAGCGGTCGTAGACCTCCTCAAGGATCTCGCCGCACTCGGCGCGCCGCAGCACCTCGACCGAGCCGGTCGCCGGGGCGCCGGCCGCTCCGCCCGCCCGGGGCTGGGCGAGGGCCGCCCGGTGGCGCGGCACCGTCAGCCGCTGCGTGTAGGTCGCCGGTCCGTAGCCGAACCTGCGGTAGATCAGGGCCTCGGAGGCCAGCAGCACCGAGAGGAAGTCGCCGCGTTTCCGCAGGTCGGTGAGCTGGTGCCGCATCATCGCGCTGAGCACACCCTGGCGCCGGTGCGAGGGCAGGACGCCGACGGCGGTCACACCGGGGGCCGGGACGACGTTCTTGCCGGGCAGGGTGAGCTCGAAGGAGTACGACGCGGCGGTGCCCACGGCCCTGCCGTCCGCCGTGCGGGCGAGCAGGCCGCGGTCCATCTCCAGCGCCGACCACCAGACCCCGCCGCCCCCTTCGGCCGGGGTCTCGGGGAACAGCCCGAACGCGGCGTGGAGCGTGTCGACGAAGACGTCGAGGTCCTCGTCGGTGGTGGGACGGATCTCCATTGCTGCCGCTGCCTCCTCGGACGGACCGGCACCACGCCGTGTGGTGTCCCGCCACCATGCGGTGTCACCCCGTGGCGGGGTCAAGCGAATTACGGGATCATGCCGGGCATGCGCGTCGTGATCGCGGAGGACGCAGCCGTGCTGCGGGAACTGCTGGCCCTGATGCTCACCGACCGCGGCCACGAGGTGTGCGCGACCGTCGGCGACGCCGACGCGCTGCGGGCGGCCGTGGACCGACACCGGCCCGATGTCAGCGTGGTGGACATCAGGATGCCGCCGACCCACACCGACGAGGGCCTGCGGGCCGCGATCGACATAAGGCAACGGCGGCCGGGGACCGCGGTGTTGCTGTTCTCGCAGTACATCGAGACCCGGTACGCCACCCGGCTGCTCGCGGCCGGTTCCGCGGGCGTCGGCTATCTGCTCAAGGACCGGGTGGCCCACGTCGCGGAGTTCACCGACGCGTTGGCCCGGGTCGCGGCCGGCGGGACCGCCCTCGATCCCGAGGTGGTCACCCAACTCGCCGGTGCGGCGCGGCGCGTCGACGGCATCGGGACGCTCACGGCACGCGAACGCGAAGTGCTGGAACTGATGGCGCAGGGCCGCTCGAACGCCGCGATCGGCCGCCACCTGGAGGTGTCGGCGGGCACGGTGGAGAAACATGTCGCCGCGATCTTCGGCAAGTTGGGGCTGCCGGTGTCGCAGGACGCCAACCGGCGCGTGCTGGCCGTGCTGCGGTACCTGGGCGTGTGAGCGGCGGCTGCCGGCTGTGCTGCGGTATCCGGGCGTGTGAGCGGCGGGGCCGTGCCGGTTCCACGGTCCCGCGAGCTCGCTCTCCTACGCCTCCTCGTCTCCCGTGCCTCCCGCACCGGGCAGCCGGTCGCGGATCTCGTCCATGACCGTCGAGTCGGTCAACGTGGTCACGTCACCGAGCCGACGGTTCTCGGCGACGTCCCGCAGCAGCCGCCGCATGATCTTCCCGGAGCGGGTCTTGGGCAGCTCGGCGACGACCAGGATCTGCCGCGGCCGGGCGATCGGCCCGATCTCCTTGGCGACGTGGGCACGCAACTCGGCGGACACATCCTCCGCCTGGGGCGTGCCGGCCTCGCCTCGCAGAATGACGAAGGCCACCACGCCCTGCCCGGTCGTCGGGTCGGTGGCGCCCACCACGGCCGCCTCGGCGACCATCGGATGCGAGACCAGGGCCGATTCAACCTCTGTGGTGGAGATGCGGTGGCCGGAGACGTTCATGACGTCGTCGACCCGCCCCAGCAGCCAGATGTCGCCGTCCTCGTCCTTCTTCGCGCCGTCCCCGGCGAAGTACATGCCGGGGAAGCGCGACCAGTACGTGTCGCGGTAGCGCTGCTCGTCGCCCCAGATGGTGCGCAGCATCGCCGGCCACGGCTCGGTCAGCACCAGATAGCCGCCGGAGCCGTCGGGCACCGGCTTGCCGGTGTCGTCGACGACGTCGGCCCGGACGCCCGGCAGCGGACGCAGCGCCGAGCCCGGCTTGCAGGTGCTCACCCCGGGCAGCGGGCTGATCATCTGGGCCCCCGTCTCGGTCTGCCACCAGGTGTCCACCACGGGGCACCGGTCCGAACCGATGTGGTGCCGGTACCAGATCCACGCCTCCGGGTTGATGGGCTCACCGACCGAGCCCAGCAGCCGCAGCGAGGACAGGTCGAAGCGCTCGGGGTGTTCCCCGCCCCACTTCATGAAGGTGCGGATCGCGGTCGGCGCGCAGTACAGGATCGACACCCGGTACTTCTCGACGATCTCCCACCAGCGCCCCTTGTGCGGGGTGTCGGGCGTCCCCTCGTACATCACTGAGGTGACGCCGTTGGCGAGCGGCCCGTAGACGATGTACGAGTGGCCGGTGACCCAGCCGATGTCCGCGGCCGTCCAGAAGACGTCCCGCTCCGGCTTGACGTCGAACACCGCCCAGTGCGACCACGCCACCTGCGTCAGATAGCCGCCGGTGGTGTGCAGGATGCCCTTCGGGCGGGCCGTCGTACCGGAGGTGTACATGATGTACAGCGGGTGTTCGCTGTCGAACGCCTCGGCCTCGTGCTCGGCCGGCTGTCCGGCCACCAGGTCGTGCCACCACACGTCCCGGCCGTCGGTCCAGTCGACCTCCTGCCCGGTGCGCCGCACCACCAGCACACTGCGCACGTCCGGGCACTCGCGCAGCGCCTCGTCGACGGCCGGTTTCAGCGCCGAGGGGCTGCCCCTGCGGTAGCCGCCGTCCGCGGTGATCACCACATGGGCGTCGCAGTCCAGGATCCGGCCGCGCAGCGCCTCCGCCGAGAAGCCGCCGAAGACCACGGTGTGCGGGGCGCCGATGCGGGCGCACGCCAGCATCGCCACCACCGTCTCCGGGATCATCGGCATGTAGATGGCCACCCGGTCGCCGGTGTGGACGCCGAGCGACACCAGGGCGTTGGCCGCCCGGCAGACCTCGTCCTTCAGATCGCCGTAGGTGAGGGTGCGGGTGTCTCCCGGCTCGCCCTCCCAGTGGAAGGCGACCCGGTCGCCGTTGCCCGCGGCCACATGCCGGTCCAGGCAGTTGTGGGCCGCGTTCAGGCGCCCGCCCGTGAACCAGCGGGCGAAGGGTGCCCGGCTCCAGTCGAGCACCTGGTCCCAGGGCCGCGCCCAGTCCAGCCGGGCCGCCTGGGCGGCCCAGAAGGACTGGCTGTCGGCGTCGGCCCGCTCGTAGTCCGCCGCGGTGGCGTTCGCCGTGGCGGCCAGCTCCGGGGGCGGCGGGAACCGCCGTTCCTCCCGCAGCAGGTTCGAGAGTGTCTCGCCGCCGCTCTCGGTCATGCCCGTGCCCCGGCCACCGGTCCGCCCCGGTGCAGGTGCAGGCGCGTGGCGACGTTCGGGAAGACCGGTACGACCGGACGTTCCGAGGTGGAGTTGGTGACACCGGCGAAGGACGCGTACCAGGCGCACACGGCCGTCACCAGACCGAGCCAGCCGCCCGCCTTGACGGTGGTCTCCGACTGGGCGAAGTCGGCGACGCACAGCACGATGAAGGTCGCCGACAGGGTCACGAAGACCGCCAGGATCGCTCCGGTCGTACGGAGCGCGGCGACCGTCATGTAGACCGTGAAGATCGACCACACCAGCAGGAACAGGCCGCTCGCCTGATGCGCGGTGGCGGCGGGCAGGCCCGGGGCCACGAACTTGGCGAAGGCGGCGTACGACAGCCAGAAGGCACCGTACGAGCAGAACGCGGTCGCGCCGAAGGTGTTGCCCTTGCGGAACTCCCACATGCCGGCCAGGAGTTGGGCCAGTCCTCCGTAGAAGAGAGCGAGGGGGAGCACGACGGCGACGAGCTTCTTGTCGGTGATCAGATTGGCGTTGAAGGTGCTCAGGACGAAGGTCGTGGCCGCGAAGGCGGCGAGTCCGAGCGGACCGGGGTCGGCGATGTTGCCGGCCGGAGTGGATGTTGGCGTGCTCATGAGTAGCAGCCTCCTGTCTCCGAGGGCACAAAGGTGCAAATGGACCCTAGGCGCCCCAAGTACCCGAACGAAGCCATGCCAGTCCAGGCGTCGGCGAACGGTCCCGACGGTGCGCCGAGCGGCCGCCCGGGCACGACGAACGGCGGTCCTCCGGTGCGTCGAGCGGGGCCCTCCGGTGCGTCGTGCGGGGGTGTCTCCGGCCTGTGGAGCGGTGCTGGGCCGGTGCGTCGAGCGGGGTGTCTCCGGCTCGTTGAGCGGTGCCGGGCCGGTGCGTCGAGCGGTCGCCGCCCGGTGCGTCGAGTGGGGGCGGGTCCGGTGGGCCGGGTGCCGTCGCCCGGGGCGCGGGGGCGGCGTGTTCCGGCAGGTCGGCGGGGTACCCGGCGCACCCCTACCCGCGCCGACGTGCAAGGACGGAATGACGATCCGATGAACGCCCGCGACGACCTGCCCGTGCTGCGGACCCTCCGCGAACTGGCCGCGGTGGTCCTGTCCACACCGCACCTGTACGTCCGCTGGTCGCGCGGGCCCGTGGCCGACGAGGCGAGCGCCGAGAGCAGGGACGGCCTGACCGGGATACGCCTGCCCGGACTGTCCGCCAACCCGCTCGACGTCGAGCCGTGGTGGCACGACAGGTCGGCCGAGCTGTGGGTGGCGCGGCGGCTGTACGACTACTCCCACCTGCCCCGCGACAAGGGCGAGGGCGTGCGCCCCTGGGTGCTGCGCGGCCGGGTCGGGGGCCGGGGCCCCGACAACGAGCCACTGGTGCGGGACGTGAAGCCGATCGGCTGGATCGGCGAGAGCCTCATCGAGGAGGCGCAGCGGGCGGTGGAGGAGCAGGAGCGGGCGGCCGAGTGGGGGCCGATGCGGCGCCGGGGCCGGTGAGCCGCCCGGGCCCGCGCTCCGGTGCTGAGCCGCACCGGCCGGTCCCGGGTCGGTGGCGGCGCCGATCCGGGGTACCCGGCACACCGTTCACGAGCCGGACGACCACCAGCGTCGAGGAAAGGGAGGCACTGTCATGGGCAAGGTCAAGGAAGCGGTCGAGGTCGCCGTCCCGGTCCACACCGCGTACAACCAGTGGACCCAGTTCCAGGAGTTCCCGAAGTTCATGGAGGGCGTCGAGAAGGTCACCCAGCTCGATGACACCCACAACCACTGGACCACCAAGATCGGTGGCGTGCGCCGGGAGTTCGACACCGAGATCGTGGATCAGCTGCCCGACGAGAGGATCGCCTGGCGCACCGTCGGCGGCGACACCAAGCAGATGGGCATGGTGCACTTCGAGAGCCTCGACGACATGCACACGCGCGTGGAGATCGTCATGGAGGTCGACTCGAGCGGGGCCGCCGAGAAGGCCGCCGACGCGCTGGGCATGGTGGACCGGCGGGTCAAGGGCGACATGAAGCGGTTCAAGGAGTACATCGAGGAGCGGGGCGGCGAGACCGGGTCCTGGCGGGGCCGGGTCACCCCGGGATGACAGCGGCACGCGACACGGAGCCCGTCGGCCGGGGCCGCGACCCCGCCGCCGGGCACCGTGCTGTCGCCCACCGTCGTGCACGGCGGTCGAACCATGGTCACTCCGCGAGCCGGGCCTCCGTGCCGCCGGCGGTGACCCTGCTGGGCGCCGCCTCCCTCTTCCTCCTGGTCGTCGGCATCCGCACCGCGGACCCCGGGGTCATCCGGTCCATCGCCGCAGCGTGGCCGCTGACCCTGCTCCAGGGCTTCCGGCTGCTGTGCCGCTGGACGGAACCCGAACAACCGCCGCCGCTGCCGTCGCGCTGAGACGCGGAGCGAGGGCCGGCGCTTCGGTGGGCCCGTCGGGGGAACCCGGCGGTCATGAACACGGACGCAGCCGAGCAGCGGTCGTACTGGATCGACACGGAGCCCCCGCGCGACCCCCACCCTCCTCTGGACCGGGACACCACCGTCGACGTCGCCGTGATCGGCGCGGGCATCGCGGGCCTGAGCACGGCCTGGGAACTGGCCCGCAGCGGCCGCAACGTGGCGCTCCTGGAGGCCGACCGGATCGCCTCCGGAGTCACCGGCCACACCACCGCCAAAGTGAGCGTGCTGCACACCCTCGTCTACGAGCGGCTGCGCCGCACCCGGGGCGAGGAGGCGGCGAAGCTCTACGCGCAGTCCCAGACCGAGGCCGTCCGTCACGCCGCCGCCACGGCCCGCGAACTCGGCATCGACTGCGACTGGGAGGAGACGGCGGCCTACACCTACACCGAGGACCGGTCGCGCGTCGACGAGCTGAAGGCCGAGGCGGAGGCCGCACGGGCGGCAGGGCTGCCCGCCGACTTCGTCACCGAGACGGATCTGCCGTTCCCGGTCGAGGGCGCGGTCCGGGTGACCGGCCAGGCCCAGTTCCACCCCCGCAAGTACCTTCTCGGCCTCGCCGACGACCTGCGGCGGCAGGGCGTGTCGATCTACGAGGGGACCCGTGTCGTCGGCCTCAAGGAGGGCGAACCCTGCCGTGTGACCACCGAGGCCGGCGTCACCCTGAGCGCCGACGACGTCGTGGTCGCCACGCACTACCCGATCTTCGACCGGGCCATGCTCTTCACCCGGCTCTCCCCGCGCCGCGAACTCGTGTGGGCCGCCCCCGTCCCGGCCGGCCTGGACCCGCACGGCATGTACATCACCCCCGAGCAGGGCACCCGCTCGGTGCGCACCGCCCCGTACGCCGACGGGCAGCGCCTGCTGATCGTCACCGGTGAGCACTTCGCCCCCGGCACCGCCGACGTCGCGGAGCGCTTCGGCCGGCTCGCCGGCTGGGCCGTGGAACGCTTCGGGGCACTGGACTTCACCCACCGCTGGGCCACGCAGGACAACGACTCCACCGACTCGGTGCCCCTCGTCGGACCGCTGCCCACCGCGGGTCGGCACACCTACGTGGCCACCGGCTTCGGCGGCTGGGGCATGAGCGGCGGCATCATGGCCGGCCGGCTGCTCAACGACCTGATCACGGGACGGAGTTCACCGTGGAGCGGACTCTACGACCCCCGCCGGCTGGGCACCGTCGTCCGTGAGGCGCCCGCCTTCCTCCGCCACCAGGCCCATGTGGCCCGGCACTTCGTCGGCGACCGGCTGCCCTCGCTGTCGGGCAGCGGCTCGGTGGACGACATCGCGCCCGGGGACGGCGCGGTCGTCCTGGCCGGCGGACACCACTGCGCGGTCCACCGCGACGACTCCGGCGAGCTGCACGCCGTCGCCGCCCGCTGTACGCACCTGGGCTGCCTGGTCGCCTTCAACCGCGCCGAACGGGCGTGGGAGTGCCCCTGCCACGGCTCCCGCTTCGACCCCGACGGCAACGTCGTCCAGGGACCGGCGACGCGGCCGCTGGAGCGGCGGGAGATCTGACCGTCGACAGCCACCGGCCCGGGGGGCCTGCCGCAGGTGTCCCCGGGCCGGTGTCACACGTGCCGGTGGTCGATGCCGAGCAGGCTCGCCGCCGCCCGAAAGTCGGCGGCGTGACGGCCGACCGCCAGCGACCAGTGGTGGCCGACCCCCGTGGCACTCCACGCGTCCACCCACTCGCCGGGGTCGCGCCCGAAGTCGACGCGGCTGGAGGTGTTGCCGATCTCCAGGAGGGGACCGGAGACGACCGTGCCCTCGGAGGTGACGAACGACAGGCTCCCGTCGGCGTCCTGGCCGAGGCCGAGCAGGGTCACCGGGCCGTGCCGGACGTCGAACTCCACGCTGACGCCCCAGCCGCGCTTGCCGTGGTAGACGCCGAGACCGCGCAGCAGCGGATCGCGGGCGCTCACGGCGAGGTGGGCGGGCCCGTCGTGCCCCATCTCCACCACGCCGTCCTCGAAGTTCAGCGCCTGGATCTCGGTGAAGGACCCGCCCGCGCCCACGCCCTGCGACGCCAACTGCGCGACACTGGTGCGCAGTTCGTACTCGCCTGCCGCCGGCACGCCCCGGGCGGTGAGCAGGGAGGCGCCCAGGATCATGCCGGCGCCGAGCCGCTCGTGCAGTTCGCCGTCGAGGCCCCGGTGGTAGTAGGCGAGGGAGTCCAGGCCGAAGTCCTCGACCAGCCGGTCCAGCGCCACGGACACGGTCGCGCCCCACGCGAAGTCCTCGTCCACCACGCTGTCGTCGAGTGTGAAGATGCGGCGGGCCAGCTCCATGCGCTCCCGGGCCTCCGCCTCCCTCACTCGCTCCACCCGGTGACGCAGGTCGTCGAACTCCAGCACCTCCACGTGCGAGCCGAACGTCGCGGGCAGCAGGGTCAGATCGGTCGACACGTCCAGCATGCCGGGATACAGGTGCCCCATCAGACCGTGCCGGGCGTGCCGCAGCGCGGCGCGGACGTGCGCGGCCCTGATCCACTGCTCGATGCGCCGCCAGGCGGACTCCTGCCGCAGCCAGCCCGACACCGACCGGAACGGGATGCGGGCCCGGCGGAAGACGTTGCCGACCTCGGGCACCGAGCACTGGGCGCAGTAGGCCAGCCAAGCACCCGTGTCGAAACGGGCGTGGTCCATCCGCTCGGTCGGCTGCAGGTCGATCACCAGGACGGGCGTGTGCGAGCGGCGGGCGATCGGCAGCACCATCGACGACGTCAGATACGTCGTCAGGAACAGCACGATCAGATCGCAGTCCGTGCGCCGCAGCCGCTCGGCCGCGGCGGCGCCCTCCTCGGCGTCCGAGACGAAGCCGGCGTCGGTCACCTCCGCGTCCATCCCCCGCAGCCGCTCGGCGACATAGCGGGCCGACTCCTGCAACTGCGGCAGGAGATCGGGGAACTGCGGCCAGTAGGTGCCCAGTCCGCCCGCCACCAGGCCGATGCGCGGGCGGCGGCGGGTCACCGGGGGGAGCAGATCGCGCAAGTCGGCGGCGCGGTCCTCGCTCGCGGCCGAAGTGTCGGTCGTTGCCATGGTCGGTGCTCCTTGTGAGGTCCGCGCTCCGGGTCGGGTCCGCTGCGGTGTTCAGGCCCCGGCCACGCCCAGATCCGCCCGTGCGGGCACCGCCTTCGGGGTACGGCGGACGAGGACCCGGACGATGTACACGCCCGCGACCGCCGACGCCGCCATGCACAGGGTGATCGACCAGAGCAGAAGGGAGGCGCTGTACTCCATGAGCGCCGGCGTGACGAACGCGACGCCCGCGAAGACGCCCCGCGACAGGGCGTAGGTCAGGCCCTGGGTGGTGCCCCTGGTGTCCGGAGGCAGGGTCAGCTGCGACCACACCTTGTAACTCGCCTCGCCCGCGAACGGGTTGGAGATCTGGTAGAGCACGAAGAAGACGAGCATGCCGGCCAGGGCGCCGGCCGTCAGCGAGGCGACGCAGAAGGCGAGGATCTGCACGAGCGTGAACACGTAGAACAGCCGGTCGCGCCACGGGGTGTCGGCGAGGCGCACGAACACGAAGGTCAGCACCAGCGCGATGGGCAGGAAGGCCAGGTTGATCCCGGTGGCCAGGCTCTGCGAGGCGCCGCTCACCGTGACCAGCAGATACGTGCCGAACTGGCCGAAGGTGTTGGCGCCGATGCCCCAGGTGACGTAGTAGGCGAAGGTGGCGGCCATCGGCAGCAGGGCGGCACGGTTCCACACGTTCTTCAGCGCGGTCCCGCGTGGCGCCTCCAACACGGCCGCCTCCTGGGCGACTTCGGCGTCGGAGGGCTCGTCGGCCAGCTCCAGCCGGGAGCGCAACTGCCAGGTGAACAGCGCCGCGACGGCCAGATGGCCGGTGATGCAGCGCGCCCCGGTCATGCCGGTGTCCGACAGCAGGTAGCCGAGGAAGATGACGACGACGATGCCGGCCACCCACATGACCTGCGTGAAGGACACCAGCCGGGCCCGGCCGTGGGCGGGTGCGGCGTCCGAGACGACGGCCAGCGAGGTCGGCAGATCCGCGCCGGCCGCCAGACCCGCCACGAGCACGCCGACGAAGAGTACGACGTCATTGGGGGCGAGGGTGATGACGACCGCGCCCAGCGCGAAGCAGAAGATGTCCCAGTTGTAGACGCGGCGGCGGCCGAACATGTCGGCGAGCCGGCCGCCGACGAGGGAGCCGACGGCGATGCAGCCGGTGACGATGGCGCTGATCGCGCCCGCCATCCACACGCCCATGTGGTAACTGTCGCGGTAGATGGCCAGGTTGACGGCGATGCTGACGATCAGGGCGGCATCGAGGTAGGAGGCCATGCCCGACAGGGCGGCGACCTTCCACAGGTGCCTTGGGATGGGCGGTTGTTCGGCGTGCGCGGGGGAGCTCGTGGCTGAGGCCATGATGCGACTCCGTCGTCTGGGGAATGGCCGAGCGGAGGGGAACGTTGCGACTCCGCGGCCGGGTGGGCCGGGAGGCCGAGTCACAGTGACTGTAGGATCCGAAAAACGTTCCAACAAGACGTGGCGCACGTAATAGCTGCGAATGAGGGAACCGGGCGCCCCTGAGGTCGCCACGCTGGTGGGTTCGGTGCCGGTGTTCTACCGTGAATCGCGTATAAAACGTTTTTGATCCGTGAGAGCGTCCGAGCCGCCGCCGGAAGGACCGCATCCGTGATCTCGCCCGCCCTGCAGCACCTGTTCGACGACCCGCCCCGCGACTTCGGCCCGACACCGCTGTGGTGGTGGTCCGGCGCGAAGGTCACACGGGAACGCCTCGCCTGGCAGATGCGCCGGTTCGCCGAGGGCGGCGTCCACAACCTCGTCGTCATCAACCTGGCTCCCGCAGGGCCCGGTTTCGGCGCCCCGGCCGACGATCCGCCGTGGTTCGGCGAGGAGTGGTGGGCCCGCTTCACCGACGCCTGCGCCCTCGCCCGGCAGTCCGGCATGCGCCTGTGGTTCTACGACCAGATCGGGTTCTCCGGCGCCAACGTCCAGGGCGGAGTGACCCGCCTGCACCCCGAGGCGGCCGGCCTGGCGCTGCGCCACCGCCGGACGACCGTCTCCAACGGCATGGTGGCGCTGGGTGGTTCGGAGAGCCTGGTGGGCGCCTACGCCGCCGACGGCCGACGCCTGACCGGCAACGGCACCGGCACCGGCGCCGGGCGGATCGCGGCCCCCGACGGCAGCCGGGTTGAACTCGTCACCGCCGTCCCCACGGCCTTCGACTACCTCGCCCCGGACGCCGTGGGCCTGCTGATGGACACCGTCCACCACGCGTTCGACCGCCGCGTTCCCGAGTACCTGGGCGAGGTCGTCGCGGGCAGCTTCCAGGACGAACTGCCCGCCACCAACTCCTGGAGCACCCGCTTCCCCAAGGAGTTCCTCGCCCGCCGCGGCTACGACCTCCTCGACCACCTCCCCGCCCTCTTCGGCGCCCCCGCGCCCGGCGACCCGCGGCCGGCGAAGATCCGCGCCGACTACTACGCCGTCCGCGCCGAACTCACCGAGGAGGCGCTGTTCAAGCCGCTCGCCGTCTGGCACGAGGAACGCGGCATGCTCCTGGGCTGCGACCAGAGCCACCCCGCCCGCTCCGGCTACCCGGCCCAGTCCACCCAGATCTACACCGACTACTTCCGCACCCACCGCTGGTTCAGCGCCGCCGGCAGCGACCACCACGGCGACTCCAAGGTGCACTCCTCCATGGCCCACCTCTACGGCCACGAACGGGTGTGGATCGAGGCGTTCCACTCCTCCGGCTGGGGCGGCACCCTGGAGGACACCTACGACTGGCTGCTGCCGTTCCTGCGCAGCGGCGCCAACCTGTACAACCCGCACGCCAGTTACTTCGGCACCGCGGGCGGCTGGTTCGAGTGGGCGCCGCCCTCCACGGACTGGCGCCAGCCGTACTGGCGGCAGTACCCGGCCTTCTCCCGCGCCGTCGCCCGGATCTGCTCGATCATGTGCTGGGGCACCTACAGCGCCGACGTCGCCGTCCTGCACCCCACCGCCACCATGCAGGCCCTCGTCCCTCTGGACGCGCCCGTCCGCCACTTCGGCGACGGCCGCCTCGGCGACGGCCACGCCGACGTCGACGAGACCCAGCGGCACTACCTGGAGCTGTGCGGCACGAACAACTGGCTGCGCCCCCGCATCGGTTCCCTCGACCGCCACGGCATCTCCTTCGACGTCATCGACGACGCCTCGATCCAGCGCGGCACGGCTGCCGAAGGTGCCTTGCGTGTCGGGGAGTCGGCCTACAGCGCGGTGCTGCTGCCGTCGGCGACGGTCCTGGAGGAGGACACGGCGCGCCGGCTGACCGAACTGCTCGACGCGGGCGGCCGGGTGGTCGCCATGGGCCGCCTCCCCGAGGCCGCCGCCGGACTCGCCGGCGACGATGCGGCCGTGGCGGCCCTGAGCGCGCATCCGGGGCTGCTGCGGGTGCCGGACGCCGAGGCGGGCGCGGTGGCCGTGGCGGACGCCGCCGGCCACGCGACGGCCGACGTGCCCCTCCTCGTCCGGCGGCAGGGCGCGCAGGCGGTCGCCCTGGTGACGGCGGCCTTCCCCGACGCCCGGGCCCACCCGCCCAAGGGCGACCACAGCATCGACCCGGCGCGTTACGTCCCCACCAGGACCGTCACCGTCCGCGCACCGGTCGCCGAGGCCGAGATCTGGAACCCCGCGACCGGCGCCCGGCAGCCCGCCCGCGTCACCGTCTCCCCGGACGCGTCGGCCGTCGAGGTACCGCTGGACGGCGCCCCGGCCGCCCTCGTCGTGTGGCGCGAGGGCGACCCCGCCCCGGTGGCCGGCGGTACGGCACGCCGGTGCGAGCCGTACCGGACGGTCGACCTCTCGACCGGCTGGCAGGGGAACCTGGTCCCCACCCTGGACAACACCTGGGGCGACCTCGCGCTCCCGGCCGGCTCCGCCGTCGACGAGCCGCAGATCTGGACCATGGACTGGACCGAGGACGACACCGGCTGGGGCCGGGCACGGGCGACCTACGGCAACCGGGTCCGCCATCTGCCCCCGGTACCCGCCGACCGGGCCCCCGAGCCGCTGGACCGCGCCTCCGTCACCCGCGTCCTGACGGGCGAACTGCCGCTCGTACCGCCCGCGGAGAGATGGGCGGTGTCGCTGTTCTCGGCGAGCCGCGGCATTCCCGACCCGGACGGTCTGCTCGGCAACAAGGGGTTTGTGCCGGAGGAGTTCGTACGGGTCCCCGTGCCCGGCGCCGGAACCGTCGCCCGCGTCAGGACCATCGTCGAGACCGACCACCGCGGGCCCGCCGACCTCGGCGTGGGCGCGGCGGCGGCCAAACGCGTGTGGTGGAACGGCGAACCGCTGGAAACCGGGGACGGCTATCTGGCCTCCGCCCGCGTGGACGTGGACCGGCGACGCAACGTCCTCGAGTACGAACTGTCCGACGCCGAGGACCGCCCCGCCCAGATCTCCGCCAAGGCCCATGCGCCGCTGGGCAGTTACTTCTGCCTCTCCCACCCGGACACGTTCGGGCCGCGCCCGCAGTTCATGTGCCTGCCCGACGGCGTACGGCCGGACGGCGCCGTGACCTACCGGGGGCGGCTGTCCGTCGACGGCGACGGGACGCGGGCGGTGCTGGTGGTCGGCGCCGCGGCGGGTGTCACCGTGCTGCTCGACGGGGTCGCCGTGGCCCGGCAGGAGAAGGCGGAGTACTACGAGTCCGACTGGGGCGCGGTGCCGATGTTCTTCCGGCACGTACTGACCCCAGGCGCGGGTGAACACGTCCTGGACGTCGTGGTGGACGGTGCCCGAGCGCGGGACGCGGTGTTCGTCGACCTGGTGGCCGGCGCGGCCTCGCTGGTCAGCGGCGCCGGCTGGGAGGCCCGGACGGGATCGTGGAGCGGTCGCACCGTGGAACACCAGGGCCGGTGGGGGGAGTTGCGGCACTGCCGTGCCGCGGTACGGCCGCATCCGCTGCCCGGCGCCGACTGGCTCGACGGAACCCCCGTCCTCGGGGCGGCCGTACTGCCCCTGCGCTGCACCGACGACGTCCGCGAGACGGCACAGCGGTTCCGCTTCACCGTGCCGCCGGGCACCGTCGCGCTCGACCTGCCGCTGACCCCGCCCGCCCGGGTGAAGGTCGGCGCAGGGCCCGAACAGGCACTCAGCGGAGCGGAGTTGACGCTGGACCGGCCCTTGGCCGAGGCCGCCGACGTCGAGGTCGTCACCGCGCCCACGGCCGTGCTGCGCGGCGGCGGCGCATGGAGCGGGCCGGTACGGGTGCGTACCGTACCCGCACCGCTGCCCCTGGGGGACTGGCGGTCGCTGGGCCTCGGCGGGTGGAGCGGCGGCGTGACCTACGCCCGCGAGCTGGAGGTACCCGCGGGGGCGGACCCGGTCCTGGATCTGGGGCGGGTGCGCGGCAGCGTCGAGGTGGCGGTCGACGGCGAGCCCGTCGGGGAGGCGTTCTGCCCGCCGTACCGCTTCGAGCTGCGCGGCGCCGCCGGCCGCACGGTCCGGATCGAGGTGGCCGTGCGCAACACCCTCGCCCCGTATCTCGCCGAAGCCACCCCGACGGCCTGGGCGTTCCCCTCCCAGCTGGCGTCGGGACTGCTGGGGCCGGTGACGCTGACGCTTCCCGGCTCAGCCGCCGGACAGTGACAGGGTGGAGTCCCGCAGGACCAGTCCCGGCGCGAACACCCGTGCCTCGTGGGCGTGTTCGGCCCCCGCCTCCACCTCGTCGAGCAGCATCTCCACGGCCGCCCTGCCGAGTTCCTCGACCGGCTGGCGCACCGTCGTCAGGGTCGTCCCCACGAAACTCGCGATGTCGAGGTCGCCGTAGCCGACCACCTGCACGTCCTCGGGAACCTTCACCCCCCGCTCGGCCAGCCCGCGGCACAGCCCGGCGGCGAGGAAGTCGTTGGTGCAGAACACCGCGTCGGGCAGCTCGTCGAGGCCGCGGGCGATCTCCAGGCCGTACCCGACGGTCATCTCCTCGGCCACCACCTGGCCCAGCCGGGCCTCGCGCCGGCTGCGCACGGCCTGCCGGGCACCCTGGAAGCGGTCGGCGCACTGCCGTATCGACCGCTCGCCGTTGACCACGAGCACGTCGCGTGCCCCGCACTCCAGCAGATGGCGGACGGCGACACGGCCGCCGGCGATGTCGTCGACGGAGACGGAACAGCCGTCCTGGGCGGGCATCGCCCGGTCCGCCAGCACCAGCGGGATGCCCCGCTCGCGCAACCGCGTCAGCCGGGTCGGATCGGCGCTCAGCGGCACCACCACGACACCGACGGCCCGCTGCTCGGCGAGCATGGTGAAGTAGCCCTGCTCCCGCTCCGGCGCGTCCCCGCTGTGGCACAGCACGAGGGAATAGCCGTGGTCGTAGGCGGCGTCGGCGGCGCCTCTGGCGATGCGCGCGTAGAAGGAGTTGGTGACGTCCGGCAGGACCAGGCCGATCGAGGACGAGTGGCCCGTGCGCAGGCCGGCCGCGCCGGGGTGGGGGACGTAGTCGAGTGCCGCGACGGCGTCGCGGACCCGCTCCGCGGTGCGGGCGTTGACACGCTCGGGGCGGTTGAGGACGTTCGACACCGTGGACACCGAGACCCCGGCGGCGGCCGCGACGTCCTGGATGCGGGCGGGGCGAACCGTCATGGCGTCCACCCCCTCGCTGTGACAGCCGCGCGACCAGGCGCGACGTGGTCCATGTAGGCGACGCAAGTCTACCCCGGACGGGGTTGCAACGTTTTGAGCGAAGCCGGGGGGCTAGCCGGCCGTGGCGGCCCGCTCCAGCCGTACGATCACGCTCTTCGACGTCGGGGTGTTGCTGATGTCGGCGACGCTGTCGAGCGGCACCAGGACGTTGGTCTCCGGGTAGTAGGCGGCGGCCGACCCCGGGGGAGTGGGGTAGGCGACGACACGGAAGGCGTCGGCACGGCGCTGGGTGCCGTCGGTCCAGACGCCGACCAGATCCACCAGGTCGCCGTCCGCCAGGCCGAGACCGGCGAGGTCGGCGGAGTTGACGAGGACGACGCGCCGCCCGCCCTTGATGCCGCGGTAGCGGTCGTCCAGGGCGTAGGGGACGGTGTTCCACTGGTCGTGCGAGCGCAGGGTCTGCAGGACCAGGTGGCCCTCGGGGGCCCGCAGCGCGGTGAAGTCGTTGGCGGTGAAGACGGCCTTGCCGCTGGGCGTGCGGAAGACACGGGAGTTGACGGGGTTGGGCAGGCGGAAGCCGCCGGGGCGCCGTACGCGCTCGTTGAAGTCCTCGAAGCCGTCGACGACACGCGCGACGCGGTCGCGGACGAGGTCGTAGTCGGCCTCGAACTCCTCCCAGGGGATGGCCGGTTCGGCGCCGAGGACCTTACGGGCGAGGCGGGTGATGAGGGAGACCTCGCTGAGCAGGTGCGGGGAGGCGGGGGCGAGGCGGCCGCGGGTGGCGTGGACCTCGCTCATGGAGTCCTCGACCGTCATGAACTGCTCCCCGCCCGCCTGGACGTCGCGGTCGCTGCGGCCGAGCGTCGGCAGGATCAGCGCGGTGCGCCCGCACACCGTGTGGGAGCGGTTGAGCTTGGTCGAGATGTGCGCCGTCAGGCGGCAGGTGCGCAGGGCGTGCTCGGTGACGTCGCTGTCGGGCGTGGCCCGCACGAAGTTGCCCGCGACCCCGACGAAGACCTTGGCGCGTCCGTCGCGCATGGCCCGGATGGAGTCGACGGAGTCCAGGCCGTGCGCGGTCGGCGGGGTGAACGCGAACTCGCGTCCCAGCCGGTCCAGGAACGGCTGCGGCATCCGTTCCCAGATGCCCATCGTCCGGTCGCCCTGTACGTTGCTGTGCCCGCGCACCGGGCACACGCCCGCACCCGGGCGGCCGATGTTGCCGCGCAGCAGAAGGAAGTTGACGATCTCCCGGATGGTGGGCACGCCGTGCTTGTGCTGGGTCAGGCCCATCGCCCAGCAGACGACGACACCGCGGCTGGCCAGCACCCGTTCGTGGACCTCCTCGATCTCGTCGCGGGTGAGCCCGGTGGCGTCGAGGACCGCGTCCCAGGACGTCTGCCGGATGTGCTCGGCGAAGGCGTCGTAGCCCGTGGTGTGTGTCTCGATGAACTCCCGGTCCAGGACGGTGCCGGGTTCCTTCTCCTCCGCCTCCAGCAGCAGCAGGTTCAGCGCCTGGAACAGGGCGAGGTCGCCGCCGGGGCGGATCTGCAGGAACTGGTCGGCGATCGTCGTGCCGCGGCCGAGGACGCCGCGTGCCTTCTGCGGGTGCTTGAAGCGCAGCAGCCCCGCCTCGGGCAGCGGGTTGACGGCGACGACCCGGCCGCCGCGGCGCTTGGTCTCCTCCAGCGCGGAGAGCATCCGGGGGTGGTTGGTGCCGGGGTTCTGGCCGACGACGAACACCAGGTCGGCGTCGTGGAGGTCGTCGAGGCTCACGCTGCCCTTGCCGATGCCCAGCGTCTCGCCGAGGGCCGAGCCGCTGGACTCGTGGCACAGGTTGGAGCAGTCCGGCAGGTTGTTGGTGCCGAAGGCGCGCGCGAACAGCTGGAGCAGGAAGGCGGGTTCGTTGGCCAGCCGCCCGGAGGTGTAGAACAGCGCCTCGTCGGGGTGGTCCAGGGCCCGCAGTTCACCGGCGAGGAGGTCCAACGCCTCGTCCCAGCCAATGGGTTCGTAGTGGGTGGCGCCCTCGCGCAGCACCATCGGCTCGGTCAGCCGGCCCTGCTGGTTGAGCCAGTGGTCGGACCTGCGGCTCAGCTCGTCGACCGAGTGCTCGCGGAAGAACGCCGCGGTCACCCGCCGGGTGGTGGCCTCGTCGCTGATGTGCTTGGCGCCGTTCTCGCAGTACTCGTTGCGGTGCCGCTGTCCCGGGGCGGGTTCGGGCCAGGCGCAGCCCGGGCAGTCGAAGCCCTTCGCCTGGTTGATGGTGAGCAGCGTCAGGGCGGTGCGGGTGGGGGAGGTCTGGCCCAGGGCGTACTTCAGGGCGTGGGCGACCGCGGGCGCGCCGGTGGCCCAGGTCTTGGGAGCCGTGACGGACAGGCCGTCCGCGTCCGGTTCGTCGAAGTCCCGCATCGGGCCGCACGCCCCTTTCCGTCGATGTGCCTCCCCACTGTTCGGGCGCGCCTCGGGCCGGGTCAAAGCGGAAGTTCCGATCGTCTGACAGGCCGCGCCGATCACCGCTGCGTGTGCGGCCCACCGGTGCCGGTGCGGCGCTTGCGGGGGATCATGGGAGGGTGCTGCTGCGCCAACTCGAGTACCTGGTCGCCCTCGCCCGTGCCCGCCACTTCGCGAGGGCGGCGCAGGCCTGCTTCGTCTCCCAGCCGACCCTGTCCGAGGGCATCCGCAAGCTGGAGGACGAGCTCAACATCCCTCTGGTCCGGCGGGGGCGCCGGTTCGACGGCTTCACGCCGGAGGGCGAGCGGGTCGTGGTGTGGGCGCGGCGCATCCTCGCCGACCGGGACGCGATGCAGGACGAGATCCAGGCGCTGCGGGCCGGTCTGACCGGGCGACTGCGCATCGGGACCGTTCCGACGGCGGCCACGGCGGTCGCGCTGCTGACCCAGCCGTTCTGCGCGGCGAATCCGCTGGCCACCGTGCAGGTCTTCGCCGACCTGCAGTCCGTGGACATCGTCAGCAGGCTGAGCACGTACGAGCTCGACGCCGCCGTCACGTACCACAGCACCGTCGTCGAGCACGGCTTCACGTTCGTCCCGCTGTACCGGGAGCGCTACGTCCTCCTCATCCGGCGCTCCGCCCCCGACACCGGCCCGGCGGAGATCTCCTGGCAGGACGCGGCCCAGTACCCGCTGTGTCTGCTGCACCCCGGTATGCAGGGGCGCCAGGTGCTGGAGGCGGCGTTCGAGGCGGCCGGCGTCTCCGTGACGCCACGCGTGGAGACCGACTCGATCGCCTCCCTCTTCGCCCAGGTCAGAGCGGGTCAGTGGGCGAGCATCGTGCCGCATGCCTGGCTGCACGTCTTCGGTGTGCCCGCGGGCATGGACGCCGTACCCCTGGTCCGCCCGGTCCGCACGGAACGCATCGGCCTGGTCCTGCCCGCCCGCGAGCCGGTCTCCGTGATGGGCCAGGCCCTGATCGACGTCGCGGAGCGGGCGGGCGTCGCCACGGTGCTGGAACAGCTGCCCGACTAGGTCGCAGGTGCGGGCAGCCGGCGCCCGACCGGTGGCCGGGCGCCGGCATCCCACCGGTCAGGCCGGAACCGTCGCCGTCCGGCCCAGGTGGCGGGCGAAGAACCGGACCGCGCTGTCGGCCTCGAACCGGGGCAGCTCCTTGTGCCGGCCCGCGTTGACGTGCAGCGACTTCTCCTTGGAGGCGAAGGCGTCGAACAGGGCGAGAGCCGCCTTTCGGGGGATGTGCTCGTCGTCCCACTGCATGGCGAACTCGACGGGGACCGTGATCCGCCGCGCCGCCTCGGCCAGCGCGTCGGGCCAGTGCAGGCCGAAGACGGCGGCGGTGATCCTCGGCTCGGCCGCCGTCAGCGGTACCCCGATGGCGGTGGCCATGTTCAGGCCGTAGTAGCCCACTGGCCCTTCGGTCCCGATCTCGGGGAGTTCCTGGAGGGCGTCGAGGACCGCCCGCCATTCGGGTACGGCGCGCTCGGCCAGGTGGGCGTTGTAGCGGACGACGATCGGGCCGACGGGCCGGCCGGTCGCCATGGCCTCCTGCATGACGGCGATCTCCCGCTCGTCGTGCGCCGTACGCGGCCGGTCGCCGTGACCGGGCGCGTCGATGCAGGCGACGTGGAATCCGGCGCCGGTCACGAGCCGGTGCGCCCGGCCCGTCATCGCGGGCCACCTCTTGTGCGTGCCGCCGCCGTGGCCCATCAGGACGAGGGGCGCGCGGTCGACGCCGGACGCGGGCGACCAGAGGACACCGGGGACGTCGCCCACGGTGAAGTCGCGTTCGAGGACGCCCTCGGAGGTCTTCTCCGCGGTGAAAAAGGAAGAGTTCATGGCGTGTGCCTTTCGGGAGTGCCTGATGATCGCGGCGCTCCCGGCGACGGCTACGTCAGTCGCCCGACCGTGACGGGAGGGGGAGCACCCACTCGAATACAGCGTTCACGGGTCTCACCTCCTGGCTCGGTCTCACGGCTGTCGCACGCTATCAAGCGCACACCGTCGCCCCAACTCCTTTTCCAGCGGGCCTCACCGGAAGGCCGCCACGTTGCGGGCGACCCATGCGGCGAAGGGCCTCGCCGGACGGCGCAGCACATGCCGCACGTCCGCGCCGACCGTCTGCTCGGCGGGCAGCGGCCGGCCGAGGATGTCCAGGGTGCCGTCGACGACCTCCTCGGGCATGAACCGGGCCAGGTGAGCGCGGGCCTGTTCGCGGGAGAGTTCCACGAAGCCGACGTCCTCGCCCAGCGCCTCGGCGATCACCTCGGCCTGCCGGCGCGGACCGATCGCCTCCGGGCCGGTCAGTTCGTACGTCCGTCCCGCGTGCCCGTCCTCCCGCAGCGCTGCCGCCGCGACCTCCGCGATGTCGGCCGGGTCGACGACGGGCAGAGCCACCTCGCCGAACGGGGCGAACACCGTGCGCCGGGTCCTCACCGACTCGGCCCAGGCGAAGGCGTTGGAGGCGAAGCCGGCCGGGCGCAGGACGGTGAAGTCCGCTCCCGAGGTGCGTACGGCCTCCTCGAACTCGCGCAGACGCGCGTGCGAAGGCGCCTGCGGACGGGTGGAGTTGATCTGGGAGGACAGCAGGACGACCCGTTTGACACCGGCGGCCGTGACCTCGTCCAGCAGGGCCCGCGGGCTCTGCCCGTGGCTGTTGAGCTCGCCGCCCAGGACGACGAAGAGGGCGTCGGCGCCGTCGAGCACCGGCCGCAGGCCGGCGGCGTCCGCCAGGTCGGCCCGGGCGTGCCGCACGCCGGCCGGGAGGTCCTCCAGGCGGGCCCGCCGCGAGACGGCCACCACCTCCTCGTCCGCCGAGGCCAGCAACGGCACCAGCGTCCGCCCCACATTGCCGGTCGCACCCGTCACCACGATCATCGTCTTCCCCCAATGAGTTAGTTAGTCGGCTGACTGAGAACGACCTTAGCAGCAGAACGCGGCGGCTGCCTATAGTTGGTTGGGTGACTGACTCAGTGGCGCCCCGGGTGGCGCGCGCGGCCGACAAGCGGCGTCGTCTGAAGGCCGCGGCGGCGCAGGTGCTGCACGAGCGGGGCGTCGAGCGGACCACGCTGGCCGACATCGCGCGTGAGGCGGACGTGCCGGTCGGGAACGTGTACTACTACTTCAAGACCAAGGACGAGCTGGTCCAGGCCGCGCTGTCCGAGCACCGCTCCCGGCTGGACGAACTCACCGCGGCCCTGGAGGAGTCGGCCGACCCGCTCGACCGCCTCAAGGGGCTGATCGCGGCCTGGATCGACGGGCGTGACACCGCCGCCCGCCGCGGGTGCCCCACCGGAACGCTGGCCGTCGAGCTCGACAAGCGCGAGGACGGCACCCTCGACGCCGAGGCGGCCGCGGTCATACGGCGGCTGCTCGACTGGGCCTCGGAGCAGTTCCGCGCCGCCGGGGTTCCCGACCCGGACGGCCACGCCCTCACCCTTGTCTCCGCCTACCAGGGGATGTCGCTGCTGGCCAACGCGCTGCGCGACCCCGAGGTCATGACACGGGAGGGTGCCCGCCTCCTCGGCTGGATCGACTCCCTGAAGGCCGACAGACCGACTCCTTGACCCCCGCACTCCACTGCGGTGATGCTGTGTTGCGACACGTGAGATGCGTGCCGTAATGAGCAACATCGGGATCAGGTCTCGTACCAGCCGAGGAGTGGCCATGACTCATCAGGTCCGTGCTGTCGTCGCGCGCGCGAAGGGCGCCCCCGTCAGCCTGGAGACGATCCTCGTGCCCGATCCCGGTCCCGGTGAGGCGCTGGTCAAGATCGAGGCCTGCGGGGTGTGCCACACCGACCTCCACTACCGCGAGGGCGGGATCAACGACGACTTCCCGTTCCTGCTCG
>NZ_JAMGBF010000010.1 GCF_023516615.1 Streptomyces panaciradicis | reverse complement strand
GGCGCGGACCGTGTACGAGTGGACGCTGCTGGACTTCGCCGCCTGGGCCTGCGGCCTGGTCGTCGTCCCCATCTACCCCACCTCCTCCGTCTTCCAGACCCGCTGGATCCTGCAGGACTCCGGTGCCGTCGCGCTCGTCACCGAGACCGCGGCCCAGGCGGCCGCCCTCGGTCCCGAGCTCAGCAGGCTGCTGGACCTGCGGCATCTGTGGGTCATCGAGAAGGGGCACGTGGAGCGGCTGGCGGAACGCGGGGCGGACGTGCGCGAGCACGAAGTGGACGTGCGGCGCGGGATGCTGGCCCCCGACACCCTCGCCACCGTCGTCTACACCTCCGGCACCACCGGCCGCCCCAAGGGCTGCGCGATCAGCCACGGCAACTTCCTCGCCGAGGTCGACAACGCCGTCGAACTCCTCTACCCGGTGTTCCGGTCGCGGACCAGCGAAGAGGCGTCGGTCCTGCACTTCCTGCCGATGTCGCACATCTTCGGCCGCATGGTGGCGGTCGCCTGCGTCCGCGCGCGGGTGCGCCTGGGCCACGCCCCGAGCCTGAAGTCGGAGCACCTGCTGCCCGACCTGGCGAGCTTCCGGCCGACCTGCCTGATCGCCATCCCGTACATGCTGGAGAAGGTCTTCAACGTGGCCCGCGCCAAGGCCGAGGCCGGCGGCCGGGTCGCCGCCTTCGACCGCGCGGCCGCCGTGGCCCGCCGGTACGGGGAGGCGCGCGAGGCCCGCCAGTCCGGCACCGGCCCCGGCCCGGGCGCCGCGCTGAGAGCGGCCCGGACCTTCTACGACCCGCTGGTCTACCGCCGTATCCGCAACGCCATGGGCGGCCGGGTCCGCTACATGATCTGCGGCGGCTCCCCGCTGGGCCGCCGGCTCGCCTCCTTCTACGCGGGCGCGGGCATCGAGATCTACGAGGGCTACGGCCTGACCGAGACGACCGGCGCCGCCACCGTCACACCCCCCTTGAAGCCCCGTCTGGGCACGGTGGGCTGGCCGCTGCCCGGCACCAAGGTCCGGATCGCCGCCGACGGCGAGATCCTGCTGTCCGGGGGGCATGTGCTGCGCGGGTACTGGGACCCGAACGCGGGCGGGGTCGTCCCGGCGACCACCGACGGCTGGCTCGCCACCGGCGACATCGGCCGCCTGGACGACGAGGGCTACCTCACCATCACCGGCCGCAAGAAGGAGATGCTGATCACGGCGGGCGGCAAGAGCGTGGCCCCGGCCCCGCTGGAGAACTGGCTGCGTGCCCACCCCCTGATCTCGCAGGTCATGGTCGTCGGCGACCGCCGTCCCTGCATCGCGGCGCTCATCACCCTGGACATGGAGGGCGTCGGCCACTGGCGCCGGATGAACGGCAAGCACCCCGCCGTCACGGCCGAACTCGTGCAGGACGATCCCGAGTTGCGGGCGGTTCTGCAACGGGCCGTGGACGAGGCGAACAAGCTGGTCTCCCGCCCGGAGTCGATCCGCCGATTCGCCGTGCTCCCCGTCGACTTCACGGAGGAGGCCGGGCATCTGACGCCGTCCATGAAACTGCGGCGCGACGCGATCGCCGAGGACTTCGCGGACGAGATCGAGGAGCTCTACGCGCAGGGACGTCCGGACGCTTCCTGAGGGAAAGGGGGGCGCGTCGCCGTAAAGGTTGCACAGGCCCGGCTCCGGAACCTTCCCGAATCATCACGAAGTCGCCATGCGCGCACCGTACCCTTTCTGGGGTAACCCGCGGTAACATCCCAGCCGCACGCCGCCGGTGAACAACTCGGTACGCACCGCACGTACCACTGCAGAGCGGTACCGAGCTGCCCGCCCCAGGAGAGCTGTCATGTCCGTGCCCGTGCCCTACCCGTCCGCGTCCGACTACGACGGCGTCCCCCAGCTGGTGGAGCCCGAGATCCGACGGCTGGACGGCGAGGTGCGCGAGACGTCGGTTCCGCCGCTGGTTCCGCCGCGCACCCACGGCTCGCTCGCCGACCTGCCCTTCGACAACGCCGAGGCGGAGCCGGACGCCCGTGTCCTCAGCCGCCGCCGGGACGACGGCGACTGGACCGACGTGTCGGCCACGGAGTTCGCGCAGCAGATCATGGCGCTGGCCAAGGGCCTGATCCAGGAGGGCCTGGTCCCCGGCGACCGGATCGCCGTCATGGCCCGGACGATCTACGAGTGGACGCTCCTGGACTTCGCCGCGTGGGCCGCCGGTCTGGTCACCGTCCCCATCTACCCCACGTCCTCCGTCTACCAGACCCGCTGGATCCTGCAGGACTCCGGCGCGGTGGCCCTGGTGACGGAGACGGCCGGGCAGGCCGCCGCGCTGGGCCCGGAGCTCAGCCGGCTCCCGGACCTGCGGCACCTGTGGATCGTGGAGAAGGGGCACCTGGAGCGGGTGGCGGAGCTCGGGCAGGCCGTCCCCGACCAGGAGGTCGCCGTACGCCGGGGCATGCTGGTGCCCGACACGCTCGCCACGGTCATCTACACCTCGGGCACCACCGGCCGGCCCAAGGGCTGCGTCCTGACCCACGGCAACTTCCTGTCCGAGGTCGACAACGCGATCGAGCTCCTCGACCCGATCTTCAAGTCCAAGTCGGCCGACCCCAGCACCCTGCTCTTCCTGCCGATGTCGCACGTCTTCGGCCGCATGGTGGCGATCGCCTGCGTACGGGCCCGCGTCCGCCTGGGACACGCCCCCAGCCTCCAGGCCGACGACCTCCTCAACGACCTGGGCGCCTTCCGCCCGACCTTCCTCCTGTGCATCCCGTACATGCTGGAGAAGGTCTACAACAACGCCCGCGCCAAGGCGGAGGCCGGCGGCCGGGCCGGCGTCTTCGACCGCGCGGCGAAGGTGGCCGTCCGCTACGGCGAGGCGCTGGAGGCCCGCGCGGCGGCCACCGGCCCCGGTCCGAGCGCCTCCCTCAAGGCGGCCCGCACCTTCTATGACCCGCTGGTCTACCGCCGTATCCGCAACGCCATGGGCGGCCGCATCCGGCACATCATCTCCGGCGGCTCCCCGCTCGGGCACCGCCTCGCCGCGTTCTACGCCGGGGCCGGCATGGAGATCTACGAGGGCTACGGCCTGACCGAGACGACGGGCGCGGCCACGGTCACCCCGCCCCTCAAGCCCCGTCTGGGCACGGTCGGCTGGCCCATGCCCGGCACCAAGGTCCGGATCGCCGCCGACGGGGAGATCCTGCTGCAGGGCGGCCAGGTCTTCCGCGGCTACTGGGACCCGCACGGCGGCGGAGTGATCCCCGCGTCCACGGACGGCTGGTTCGCCACCGGGGACATCGGCCGCCTGGACGACGAGGGCTACCTGACCATCACCGGCCGCAAGAAGGAGATCCTGATCACCGCGGGCGGCAAGAACATGGCGCCGGCCCCGCTGGAGAACTGGCTGCGCGCCCACCCGCTGATCTCGCAGGTGATGGTGGTCGGCGACAACCGCCCCTACATCGCCGCCCTCATCACCCTGGACATGGACGGCGTCGGCCACTGGCGCCGGATGAACGGCAGGCATCCGGTGCCCGCGGAACTCCTGGTCGACGACCCCGAGTTGCGGGCGATCCTGCAGCGGGCGGTCGATGAGGCGAACAAGCTGGTGTCGCGGCCGGAGTCGATCCGCCGCTTCGCCGTCCTGCCCCGGGACTTCACCGAGGAGTACGGCCATCTGACGCCGTCGATGAAGCTGCGGCGGGAGGCCGTGATGAAGGACTTCGCGACCGAGATCGAAGGGCTGTACGAGCGCTGAGCCGCGGGCCCGCCCACGGTCCTGAACGGCGCGCCGCTCTCCCACGACCTCGTCGTCGTGCCGAACCCGGGCGGCCTGGACGGCACGGTGCGCGGCGGGGACGGCGAGGCACTGCCCGGCGCGCTGGTGGCGGCCACCGACCAGCGCGGTGACGTGCGGCGATGGCCGGCGGCTATCCGCCGGTCGTCACCCAGGTCACGGTGAACGGCAACCAGGACGGCCTGGACATCCTGTCTGGCCCACAAGGAGTCCTAGCCCCCCGACCCCCCATGCGGCAGCGTCCGCCCCCGGTTCGCCGGGTGGCGGACGCTGTCGTCGCGTCCGGCTTCCGCTCGGCGCCGCCGGTCCATCACCGTGTCCGCGAACGCCCGTGCCGCCGGGCTCAGGGCGTCCCATCGGCGCACGGCCCAGCCCACCGGCAGCGGACGCAGCCGGGGCAGGGGGATCAGGCGCAAGGGGCCGTCGCCGGGCACCGCAAGGCCGGGCAGGGCGGGCACGAGGGCGCGGCCCACGCCGAGCTCCGCCAGCAGCAGGGCCGTGTCCCAGTCGGCGATGCTCGTGTCGTAGCCGAGGCGGACCCCCGACTCCTCGCAGGCGGCGTCCAGATGCAGGGCCGAGGCGGAGGTCGGCGGCAGCCGGATCAGGCGCAGCCCGTGCAACTCCCCGGCCTCCAGGGACACCCGCTCGGCGAGCGGATCGTCCTCCCGTACGGCCAGCACCCACGGCAGCTCCACCACCGCCCGCTGCTCGATGCCCCGGGCCGGCGGGCCGAGCGTGATCCACACCAGGTCGAGCGTGCCGTCCGTCAGCGCCTCGAAGCTGCCGCGCCCCGAACTGACGGTGCGGAACTCCAGGTTGACCTTGGGGTGGCGGCGGCGGAACTCCACCACCGCGTCCGACATGAAGTGCCGTACGGTCGTCGCCCCGGTCGCCACCCGTACGTGTCCCGCCTCGCCGTCGACCAGGTCGCGCAGCTGCCCCAGGGCCAGTTCCAGGCCCGACAGGCCCTCCGCCGCCGCGGCCTCCAGCACCCGCCCGGCCCGCGTCGCCGCGACCCCGCGCGCCTGCCGCTCCAGCAGGGCCACGCCCGTCTCCCGCTCCAGCCGCTTCACGTGCTGGCTCACCGCCGACTGGGTGCACCCGAGCTCCCGGGCCACCGCGCTCAGGCTCCCGGCCCGGCACACCGCGACGAACACCCGAAGATCGTCCAACGTCACAACACCCAAGCTACCCCTTGGAGTTAGGGAGAAATCCCAAGGATTGACTGAGCCCGCCGACCTGTCCGACGATCGTCGCAGGGCCCGACGGCGGCAACCCGCTCCAGGCGCCGGAGCGGGTGCCGACCCCCACGCGAAGGGACCTACCGTGCCGCGGACCCCTGTCCACACCCAGGCCGTCACCCTGCTCAGAGACCTGGGAGCCGACCGCCTCCCGCACCCCGGCGGCACCCTCCTCGCCCACCTCGACCGGGTGCGCGAGCGGCTCGCCGGCTGGGGCGCCCGCCCCGCACTCCAGCTCGCCGGACTCTGCCACGCCGCCTACGGCACCGACGGCTTCCCGACCGCCCTGCTCTCCCTGGACCGGCGGCCGGAACTGGCCGCCGTGATCGGCCCGGAGGCGGAGGGGATCGTGTACCTCTACGCGAGCTGCGACCGCGCGGCCGACTACCCCGGCCTCGCGACCCCCGGCTCCCTCTTCGCCGACCGCTTCACCGGCCGCACCCTCGACCCGCCCACCCCGCTTCGCCGGGACTTCGCCGAGCTCACCGCCGCCAACGAACTCGACCTCGCCCACCGCGACCGGGACTTCCGCGCCCGGTGGGGCCCCGAGCTCCTCGGCCTCTTCACCCGCTTCCGGCCCCTGCTGAGCGACCGCGCCTGGCAGGACTGCCTCACGACCCTGGGCTCCGGGCGACACGCCTCTTGACTTACCAAGACCCCCGCGCCACTCTCCCCACCCCGCACCTTTCCGCACCGCGCAACCCACCCCGTCCACCGCCAGGTTGGAGCGAGCTGTCATGGCCACGAGCGCGGAACCTGCGAGACGTACCACGCCCATCGACGTGAGCCCCACGCGTAGACAGGTACTCGGTGCCACCGCCGCGACCGGGCTGACCCTGGCGGCCGGGGCCCGCCCCGCCGGCGCCGCCGACCTGCCCCTCCTGGGCACGTACGACGTCGTCGTCGTCGGCTCCGGTGCCGCGGGGATGACCGCCGCCCTCACCGCCGCCAAGCGGGGTCTGACAACGGTCGTGCTGGAGAAGGCCGCCACCTTCGGCGGCTCGGCCGCCCGCTCCGGTGCCGGTGTCTGGGTCCCCAACAACCCCGTACTCCTCGCCGCCGGAGTCCCGGACACGCCCGCCAAGGCCGCCGCCTATCTCGCGGCCGTCGTGGGATCGGACGTCCCCGCCGCCCGGCAGAGCGCCTTCCTCGCCCACGGTCCGGACATGATCTCCTTCGTCATGGCCAACAGCCCGCTGCGCTTCCGTTGGATGGAGGGGTACAGCGACTACTACCCCGAGCTCCCGGGCGGCCTGCCGGGCGGCCGCTCCATCGAACCCGACCAGCTCGACGGCAACCTCCTCGGCGCCGAGATCGCCCGGCTCAACCCGCCGTACCTGCAGGTCCCCGCGGGCATGGTCGTCTTCAGCGCCGACTACAAGTGGCTCGCCCTCGCCGCGGTCAGCGTCCGGGGCGCCGCCGTCGCCGCCGAGTGCCTGGCGCGCGGCACCAAGGCGGCCGCGCTCGGGCAGAAGCCGCTGACCATGGGGCAGTCGCTCGCGGCCGGCCTGCGCAAGGGACTGATGGACGCGGGCGTCCCGGTCTGGCTCGGCACCCCGCTCACCGACCTGTACGTCGAGGGCGGCGCCGTCACGGGGGCCGTGGTCACCCGCGACGGCGGCCCCGCCCTGGTGCGCGCCCGCCGTGCCGTCGTCGTCGGATCCGGCGGCTTCGAGCACAACGCCGCCATGCGCTCCCAGTACCAGCAGCAGCCCATCGGTACCGAGTGGACCGTGGGTGCGAAGGAGAACACGGGGGACGGCATCCGGGCCGGACAGCGGGCCGGCGCCGCGCTCGCGCTGATGGACGACGCCTGGTGGGGGCCGGCCGTACCGCTGCCCGACCAGCCCTACTTCTGCCTGGCCGAACGCACCTTGCCCGGCGGTCTCCTCGTCAACGCGGCCGGCGCGCGCTTCGTCAACGAGGCCGGCCCGTACAGCGACGTCGTGCACACGATGTACCGGCTCGACCCCACCGCCCCCGACATCCCGGCCTGGCTGATCGTCGACCAGAACTACCGCAACCGCTACCTCTTCAGGGACGTCGCCCCGACGTTCCCCTTCCCCGACAGCTGGTACAGCTCGGGAGCCGTCCGCAAGGCCTGGACGCTGGACGCCCTCGCCACGGCCGTGGGCGTCCCGGCCGCCGCCCTGCGCGCCACCGTCGACCGCTTCAACTCCCAGGCACTCAAGGGGTCGGACCCCGACTTCCACCGCGGCGACAGCGCCTACGACCACTACTACACCGACCCCTCCGTCCTGCCGAACTCCTGCCTGGCGCCGCTGTGGCTGCCGCCGTACTACGCCTTCCGGATCGTCCCCGGCGACCTGGGCACCAAGGGCGGCATGGTCACCGACGCGCGGGCGCGCGTGCTGCGCGCCGACGGCTCGGTGATCCCCGGTCTGTACGCCGCCGGGAACGCCGGCGCGGCGGTGATGGGGCACAGTTACGCGGGCGCCGGATCGACCATCGGCCCGGCGATGACGTTCGGCTACATCGCGGCACTGGACATCGCCGGGGTGCTCTAGAAGGCGTCGGCCCGGGCGGCTAGGCTTCCCGGTCGGCGCGGCCCGGCTTGCGGGCGAGCAGGAAGGCCTGGGGGGTCGACTCGCCGAGGGCCTCCTCGGGCTCCCGCACCGTCCGCGAGCGGAGCGCGAACCCGGCACCCCGGAGCAGCTCGGCCACGTCGTCCGGCCGGCGGCGCAGGAAGTCCAGCGACACGTCGTGTCCGAAGGGCCGGTCGTGGTGCCGGGGCCGGTCGCCGACCTGGAAGCCGAGCAGCAGGTGACCGCCGGGCGCGAGCACCCGGTGGAACTCGGCGAAGACGTCGGGCAGCCGCTCCACGGGCGTGTGGATGGTGGAGTACCAGGAGACGGCACCGGCGAGGGACCCGTCGGGGAGGTCCAGGTCCAGCATCGAGCCCTGCTCGAACCGCAGTCCCGGATTCTCCCGGCGGGCGATCGCCAGCATCGACTCCGACAGGTCGAGGCCGAAGACCCGCAGGCCGAGCGAGGCGAGGTGGGCGGTGACGCGGCCCGGCCCGCACCCCAGATCCGCCACCGTGCCCTCGCCGCCGACGAGTTCGGCGTACGCGCCGAGTATCGCCCGGTCCAGGGGCGTGGACACGAGGTAGCCCGCGAACATGGCCGCGTAGTCCTCGGCGATGGCGTCGTAGAACACCCGCGTGCTGGTCACGAACCCGCTGTCGGCCCCGCCGCCGGTCTCGGTCCCGGTCTCGATGTCGGTCATGGTCGAGACCGTAGCGGCCGCCACTGACAACGACCCGGGACCGGCCCCTCAGGTCACCCCGGCCAGCCGCAGTACCGCCGCCGTGCCCGCCGCCCCCAGCACCACCACCGCGAACGGCGCCCGGCGCCACGCCAGCACGCCGCCCACCAGCACCCCGGCCGCCCGAGCCCACCCCGCGAAGCCGCCGCCCTCGGTCAGCGCCCCCGTCGCCAGCAGGGCCGTCAGCAGCACGACCGCGCCCGCCGACAGCAGCTCCCGTACACGGGCGGGGAGTTCGACGCGCCCGTGCAGTGCGGGCCCGACCAGGCGGAAGGCGTACGTCCCGACCGCGAGGGCCAGGATCATGCCGGCCGTCGCGTTCACGCCCGTGCCTCCCCACGGCCGTACAGGGCCAGCCCCGCCAGCGCCGCCAGCACCGGCACCCCCGCCGGGACGGCCGGGGTGAGGGCGAGGGCGAGCGCCGCGCCGGGCAGCGCGCACCGCCGCACGCGGGCCTCGGCGCGCAGCGTGGGCAGGACCAGCGCGACCAGTACGGCGGGGAACGCGGCGTCCAGGCCGTACCTGGCCGTGTCGCCCAGCGCGTCCCCGGCCAGCGCGCCGGCCAGGACCCCGACGTTCCACACGGCGAACAGGCCGATCCCCGACACCCAGAACGCGGCCCGCCGCCGTACCGGGTCGGTCTGGGCGAGGGCGAAGGCCACCGTCTCGTCGGTCACCAGGTGTGCGCCCGCCAGGCGCGCCAGGCGCCCCGGCCCGAGGACGTCGGCGACGGCGAGGCCGAAGGCGGCCGTCCGGGTGTTCAGGAGCAGGCCGGTGGCCGCCGCCGCCAGCGGGCCGCCCCCGGCGAGCAGGACGCCGACCGCGCTGAACTGGGCCGAGCCCGCGTAGACCACCAGGGACATGACGACCGGGGCCCAGACCGGCAGACCGCCGGTCACGGCGATCGCCCCGAAGGACACGCCGACGACACCGCCGGCCACCCAGACCAGTGAGGCGTCCCGGACCAGGTCCCGGTGGCGCGGGTCCGCCGCACCGCCGTGTGTTCGCTGTACCGTACGCATGTTCTCTACAATGGACAGCAGTGGACACGTTCGTCAAGGCGAACGATCGTACCGATGGAGCGAGCTGAATGTCCGACGCACCGCCCCCGCCCGCCCGGCTCCCCCTGGACTGGATCGCGGCGTCCCTGCGCCGCGAGCGCACGCGCGCCGGGCTCTCCCTGTCCGAGCTGGCCAAACGCGCCGGCATCGCGAAGTCCACGCTGTCGCAGCTGGAGTCGGCGAGCGGCAATCCCAGCGTGGAGACGCTCTGGGCGCTGGGGGTGGCGCTCGGGGTGCCCTTCAGTGTGCTCGTGGAGCCGCCCGCGCCCGCGGTCCAGGTGATCCGCGCCGGTCAGGGGCCCACCGTGGCCTCCGAGAAGGCCGAGTACGTGGCGACGCTGCTGTCCTCCAGCCCGCCCGGCGCCCGGCGGGACCTCTACCACCTGCGGGCGGAGCCCGGGGCGGCGCGGGAGTCGGAGCCGCACATCCCGGGCACGGTCGAACACCTGATCGTGAGTACGGGGCGGGTGAAAGCCGGGCCCGCGGGGGAGGAGGTCGAGCTGGCACCCGGGGACTACATGACCTACCGCGGCGACGTGCCGCACTCCTACGAGGCGCTGGCGCCGGGGACGACCTTCGTGCTGGTCATGCAGCACGTGTAGGACGCGCGGAAAAGGCAGGAGCCCCGCTGCCTTGCGGCACGGGGCTCCTTGGGTACTGCATCAGGTCCGGATCAGAGACGAAGCTCGCCTCAGACGGGGGTGACGTTCTCCGCCTGCGGGCCCTTCGGACCCTGGGTCACGTCGAAGGAGACCTGCTGGTTCTCCTCCAGCGAACGGAAACCGCTCGCGTTGATCGCGGAGTAGTGGACGAAGACGTCGGGGCCGCCGCCCTCCTGGGCGATGAAGCCAAAGCCCTTTTCGGCGTTGAACCACTTAACGGTTCCGGTAGCCATAAGCCCTCCTTGGGCCCAAAGGGTTGCCCTGCTCCAGAACCTGCATGTGAAAGCTAATGCCGCACTGCATACGTCTGAAAACGTTAGAGCCCGCGGTTACATGCTCCGCAGGCTCTGTACTGCAAGGGAAACCAAACTGCAACTTGCGGCGAGCCTAGCACGCGGGCAGCCGAAAGCAATAGAGGCCAAGATCACGTCACTCGGACGTTTGAACATCAGCACCCAGTTGACCGAGGGGCCGGAAAGTGGAGCGTACCTCAAAGGGGCTAGCCTCGCGATGTGGACAATTCTCGCACCCGGCCGCGCGTCGGCCACATCCAGTTCCTGAACTGCCTGCCCCTGTACTGGGGGCTTGCGAGGACGGGCACGCTCCTCGACTTCGAGCTGACGAAGGACACCCCGGAGAAGCTCAGCGAGCAGCTGGTGCAGGGAGACCTCGACATCGGGCCCATCACCCTCGTCGAGTTCCTCAAGAACGCGGACGACCTCGTCGCCTTCCCCGACATCGCCGTGGGCTGCGACGGCCCGGTCATGTCCTGCGTGATCGTCTCGCAGGTGCCGCTGGAGCAGCTGGACGGCCGCCGGGTCGCCCTCGGCTCGACCTCGCGCACGTCCGTGCGTCTCGCCCAGCTGCTGCTGGCCGAGCGCTTCGGCGTCCAGCCCGACTACTACACCTGCCCGCCCGACCTGAGCCTGATGATGCAGGAGGCCGACGCGGCCGTGCTCATCGGGGACGCGGCGCTGCGGGCCAACCTGCACGAGGGTCCGCGCTTCGGCCTCGACGTGCACGACCTCGGCACGCTGTGGAAGGAGTGGACGGGGCTGCCGTTCGTCTTCGCGGTGTGGGCGGCCCGGCGCGACTACCTGGAGCGCGAGCCGGAGATCACCCGCAGGGTCCACGAGGCCTTCCTCGCCTCCCGCAACCTCTCCCTGGAGGAGGTCGGCAAGGTCGCCGAGCAGGCGGCCCGCTGGGAGGAGTTCGACGAGGGGGTGCTGGAACGCTACTTCACCACGCTGGACTTCCGGTTCGGGGCCCCGCAGCTGGCGGCGGTCGCGGAGTTCGCGCGGCGCGTCGGGCCGACCACCGGATTCCCGGCGGACGTGAAGGTGGACCTGCTGGAGCCCTGAGCGGCAGGGGAACGGCGCACTACCCTTTTCTCGTCGTCACGGGGGATACGGGGGAGGGGTGGACGTCATGCAACCGCTCGGAGCCGACGAGCCCACCGTCGTGGGTCCCTACCGGCTGCTCGGCCGGCTGGGCTCCGGCGGGATGGGCCGCGTCTACCTGGGCCGCAGCGCGGGCGGCCGCACGGTCGCCGTGAAGATCGTGCACCCGCACTTCGCCCTCGACGAGGAGTTCCGCGCCCGGTTCCGGCGCGAGGTCGAGGCCGCCCGGAAGGTGGGCGGCGCCTGGACGGCCCCGGTGCTCGACGCCGACCCGGAGGCGGCGGTGCCGTGGGTGGCGACGGCGTACGCGGCCGGACCGTCGCTGGCGGCGGCGGTCGCCGACCGCGGGCCGCTGCCCGCCCCTTCGGTACGGGCGCTGGGCGCGGGGCTGGCGGAGGCGCTGACCGCCGTGCACGAACTGGGCCTGGTGCACCGGGACGTGAAGCCCTCCAACGTGCTGCTCACCCTCGACGGCCCGCTGCTCATCGACTTCGGCATCGCGCGCGCCACGGACGGCACGGCGTCCCTCACCTCCACGGGCGTCTCGATCGGCTCGCCCGGCTACATGTCCCCCGAGCAGATCGTCGGCAAGGGCGCGACCGGCGCGGCCGACGTCTTCTCGCTGGGCGCGGTGCTGGTGTTCGCGGCGACCGGGCAGGCGCCCTTCCCGGGGGACTCCTCCGCGGCCCTGCTCTACAAGGTGGTGCACGAGGAGCCCGAACTCGGCTCCCTGGACGGCGAACTGCGCGAGTTGGCGCGGGCGTGCCTGGCGAAGGACCCCGCCGCCCGGCCCGCCCCCGCCGAGGTCGCGCGGCGGCTCGCTCCTGACGGGGCGGCGCGGCTGGTGACGGGCGGCTGGCTGCCGGGGGCGCTGGTGGAGCAGGTGAGCCGCAGCGCCGTACACCTGCTGAACCTCGATGTGCGGGAGGCGGCGTCCGGGCCGGTGGGGTTCAGCAGCCCCTCGGTCGGGGACGCGGTGACCGTCGGCGGGGAGGGGGCCGGGCAGCCCACGGCGGGGGAATTCGGGCCGGCGCCGGTGATGGGGCCGCCCTCCGCCCCCGCTCGCCCGCCGCTGCGCGCACCGGAGCCGGAGCCGCGAGACGCGCCCCCGGACACCGCCGGACAGCCGCCCGGCAAGCTGTCCGTCTCCCTGGCGGCGACCTCCGCGCCCGGCGACGGCGGCCGCGGGCGGCGGCTGAGCTGCACCGTCGCGCTGGCCGTCGCGGGGGCCCTGGCGGCGGTGACGGTCGGGTCGGTGTTCGTGTTCGACCTGCTGCCGGGCCGCGGCAACGACGACTCCTCCGCCGCCGGCAGCTCCCCCGGCGCGTACTCGCCGGAACCCAGTGCGGCCACCAGCGCCGCCGGCACGCCCAGCGCCACCCGCGCCCCGAGTCCTTCGCCCACGACGCCGGGTGGCACCGCCGGTGACGTGCCCGCGGCCTACCTCGGCACCTGGCAGGGAGAGGCCACCGCCCTGGGCGGCACCCTCCCGGACGGCACCTTCCGGCTGACCGTCCACCAGGCCGCGGTGGGCGCGGAACTGGGCCGGCTCCGCCAGACCGACCAGCTGGGGGGCGTCTGCGACGACGTCCTGACCCTGAAGTCCGTCCGGAGCAAGGAACTCCTCGTCACCTCGGCGGGCGCCGGCTCCAACCACGCGGGCTGCGACCCCACGCCGCACACGGTCCGGCTGTCCCGGGTCGGAAGAGACTTGAAGTACGTGGCCGAGAGCGAGGCGGAGGGGAACCCCACGGCCCGCCTGTCGCGGGTCGGATAGGGCACGTCCGGGCCGGCCCCGCAGACACGGTCTTCGGTGGCACAGGCGTTCCATGGGAACGAGGGGGCATACGCGTCGGGACGCGGCTGCTGCTCCTTGTGAACGGACGCGACACAGAAAGTGACATACATCACTCCGGCAACTTTCCCACCCCGCGTCATGACCGCCGCGTCCCGGCACTCGAAGAGGTACGGCGCCCCAACCGGCCGCAGCCCCGCCCGACATCGGAGACCCTCGTGCCCATCACCCTGGAACAGCCCACCGGCGCCCACCTGCTCACCCCCGACGGCGACGAACTCGCCGTCCCCGTCACCCTGCGCTACACGTGCGCCGACGCGCTGGCCGTCCATTTCGTCTTCCCGGCCTGGATCTCGCTCGACGACGAAGAGGTCACCTGGACCTTCGCCCGCGTCCTCCTGCACGAGGGCCTGGGCGCCCCCGCCGGTGTCGGCTCGGTGCGCATCCGCCCCTGCGGTCCCGCACGCACCTACGTCGAGTTCCGCACCCCCGCCGGCATCGCCGTGGTCCGCTTCGACACCTCCGCCCTGCGCCGCTTCCTGCTCCGCTCGTACGAGATCGCCGCACCGGGCGGCGAAGCCGTGGGCCCCGCCCTCGACCGCGGCCTGGCGTCCATGCTCGGCGGTGTCTGACACTGGGCGCGGCACGGCAGGCGGCCGGGGGACGAGGGGGAGCCGATGGGGGACCTGGTGGGCGCGCTGCTCGTGGGCGCCGCCGCACTGTGGGGCGCGGTGACGGGCGCGCTGCTGCCGCGGGCGGTCTACCGGTTCTCCGTGCCCGCCGAACAGGACTGGCGCGCGGTGTGCCCGGACGGGCATCCGCTCGGCGGCTGGCTCGGGTCCGGGCGGTGCGGGGCATGCGCCTCCGTCGCGGGTGACGCCGGCGGCACCGCCGTAACCACGGGACGGCCCGAGCCGTACGGCCCCGGTGCCCCCGCTCTCTCGCTCGTCGCCGCCCTGGTGTGCGCCGCCCTCGCCGCCGCCACCGGCACCCGGCCCGAACTCGCCGTGTGGCTGCTGCTCGCGCCCGTCGGCGTCCTGCTCGCCGCGGTCGACTTCCGGGTGCAACGGCTGCCGGACGTCCTGACGTTGCCGCTCGCGGGCCTCGCCCTGGCGCTGCTGGGCGCTGTCGCGTTCGTACCGGAGCACGCCGGCGACTGGCCGCACGCGCTGTACGGCGCCCTCGCCCTCGGGGCCGGGTTCTTCGCGCTGTTCCTGGTCAACCCCGGCGGCATGGGCTTCGGGGACGTGAAGCTGGCCCTCGGTCTCGGCGCCGTGCTCGGGTGGTACGGGTGGGCCACGGTGATGCTCGGGACGCTCGCCGCGTTCCTGCTCGGCGCCCTGTACGGCGGCGCGCTCGTCCTCGCGCGGCGGGCCGGGCGCAAGACGGCCGTCGCCTTCGGGCCGTTCCTGATCGGCGGGGCCTTCCTGGGACTGCTCGCGGGCGCCTACGCGGCCTGACGTCGGGCTTGTCGGAGGGCTGGCGTAGGCTGGCCGAGTCCGTCCACAGCCTCGACGAAGCCTGCGAAGGGGACCCCGGTGACCGAGAAGGCCGACCTCACCTCGATTGATGTCACAGCCGTCCTCGACCGTGCCGCCGCCGGTGGGCGGATCACCCCACAGGAGGCGCTCGTCCTCTACCGCGACGCCCCGCTGCACGCGCTCGGCGCCGCCGCCGACGCCGTGCGCCGCCGCAAGTACGCGGGTACGGAGCACATCGCGACGTACATCATCGAGCGCAACATCAACTACACGAACGTGTGCGTCACGGCGTGCAAGTTCTGCGCCTTCTACGCCGCGCCCAAGGACAAGGACAAGGGCTGGACGCGCGACCTGGACGACATCCTGCGCCGCTGCGCCGAGACGGTCGAACTCGGCGGCACGCAGATCATGTTCCAGGGCGGCCACCACCCGGACTACGGCGTCGAGTACTACGAGAAGCACTTCGCCGCCATCAAGAAGGAGTTCCCGCAGCTCGTCATCCACAGCCTGGGGGCGAGCGAGGTCGAGCACATGGCCCGGATCAGCGGGGTGTCGGTCGAGGAGGCCATCACCCGCATCCACGCGGCCGGTCTCGACTCCTTCGCGGGTGCCGGTGCCGAACTGCTGCCGGAGCGGCCCCGCAAGGCCATCGCGCCCCTGAAGGAGAGCGGCGAGCGCTGGCTGGAGATCATGGAGATCGCGCACCGGCTGGGCGTGGAGTCCACGTCGACGATGCTGATGGGCACGGGCGAGACCAACGCCGAGCGCATCGAGCACCTGCGGATGATCCGTGAGGTCCAGGACCGCACGGGCGGCTTCCGGGCGTTCATCCCGTACACCTACCAGCCCGAGAACAACCACCTGAAGGGCCGGACGCAGGCCACGCTCTTCGAGTACCTGCGGATGATCGCCATCGCCCGGCTGTTCCTGGACAACGTCCAGCACATCCAGGGCTCCTGGCTGACGACCGGCAAGGAGGTCGGCCAGCTCTCCCTGCACTACGGCGCGGACGACCTCGGCTCGATCATGCTGGAGGAGAACGTCGTCTCCTCGGCCGGTGCCAGGCACCGCTCCAACCGCATGGAGATCATCGACCTGATCCGCAAGGCCGGGCGGGTGCCGGCCCAGCGCTCGACGACCTACGAGCACCTCGTCGTCCACGACGACCCCGCGAACGACCCGGTCGACGAGCGGGTGATGTCCCACATCTCGTCCACGGCGATCGAGGGCGGCACGGCCCACCCCGAGTTGAAGCTGCTGGCTTCCAACTGACGTACGCGTGCTGACGATTCACACGGCTCCGCAGGTCCGGTCCGGCTGGGACGCCGAGCCGGTCCGAGACGGTGCCGTGGTGGTCGAGGGCGACCGGATCGCCGCGGTGGGCCCGCTGGCGCAGCTCGAGGTGCGGTTCCCGGGGGCCCGGGTGCGCACGTGGCCGGGAGTGCTCGGGCCCGGGCGGGTCCACGACGGCCCCCTGCCGGACGCCCCGTCGCCGCGCGAACGCGTCCACGCGGTGCTGAAGCTGGGCGCGGTCGCGATCGTCGAGGAGTACGTCGACTCGCCCGAACTCCGGGCGGCGGCCGAGCGGAACGACGTCCTCGTCCTGCCCGGTGCCCGGCCCCGCGCGCTCGTCGAGTCGGGCCGCGCCGACGTCGCGGTGTTCGACGAGTCGGGCGTCTGCGTCGCGACGGTGTGCGCCGGGCGCCTCGTGCACAGACGCCGCTAGCCGCGGTCCGGGGCACTTCGCGTGCGAGGAAGCGGCCGAGGCTCCTCCCCTGAGCGGTCCGCTGGACGCCGTACTGCAAGAATGGCGGGCGTGACCCGCGCTTCCCTGAACAAGCAGCCGCACGAAGTCGCCTCGATGTTCGACGACGTGGCGGAACGGTACGACCTGACCAACGACGTGCTGTCGCTCGGCCAGGACCGGGTGTGGCGCAAGGAGGTGGCCAGGGCGGTAGACGCCCGCCCCGCGCAGAAGATCCTGGACCTGGCCGCCGGGACGGCCACCTCGTCGCTGCCGTTCGCGCGCACCGGCGCGTACGTCGTCCCGTGCGACTTCTCGCTCGGCATGCTCCAGGTCGGCAAGAAGAAGCACCCCTGGCTGCCGCTGACCGCGGGCGACGCGACACGGCTGCCGTTCAAGGACGACACCTTCGACGCCGTGACCATCTCCTTCGGCCTGCGCAACGTCCAGGACTTCGACGGGGCGCTGCGCGAGATGTACCGGGTGACCCGGCCCGGCGGCCGGGTGGTGATCTGCGAGTTCTCGCACCCGACCTGGGCGCCCTTCCGCACGGTCTACACCGAGTACCTGATGCGCGCCCTGCCGCCGGTCGCCCGCGCCGTCTCCTCCAACCCCGACGCCTACGTCTACCTCGCCGAGTCCATCCGCGCCTGGCCCGACCAGCCGGCCCTGGCCGAGCACCTCAAGAAGGCGGGCTGGTCGAAGGTGGCCTGGCGCAACCTCACGGGCGGGGTCGTCGCCCTGCACCGCGGCTTCAAGCAGAGCTGACGGCGTACGGGTCGCCCGGCCGGTCCAGCTCGCGCTGCAGTCCGCCCGTGGGGGGACGCGGGACGCGGGGCTCGCGCACGCCCCCGCCGCCCTCTCCCTCGCCGAAGTCGAACCACACGTAGACCATCGAGTCACGCGGCACCTCGGCGCCGGGCTGCGGGTACTGGCGTACGACGTAGTCCACGACGGCCAGATGGAGATCGGGGCGGTCGGGGGAGTTCAGGAACAGGCCCCGGGACCGTGCCGCCTCGCGCGCGTCCATGGCCATCAGTCCGACCAGCCTCGGAACTCTTACTTCGGGTGTCTTGGGCGTTATGTGCACAGATGTCACCCCCAGCGGTACTGGCAGGGTAACCGCCCGGGGGTGCCGTCCGGAAGTTCCAAGTGGCTTTCTGTAGCAGTCGGTTACTGTGCGTGACTACGGCTTGAGGTCCAGGCGGAAGCAGAGCACGTCCTCGTCGAGCCGCGGATGCGGGAAGGTCCGCTCCAGTTCCATGCCCAGGCGCCTGGTGACCGCGACGGAGCGCTCGTTCCCGGGCCTGACCAGCGCCACCACGCTCGGCACCCCGGCCGCCCGCAGCCGCTCCAGGGTCAGCCGCGCGGCCGCCGTCGCATACCCCTTGCCCCAGTACGCGCGCCCGAGCCGCCAGCCGATCTCGATCTCGCCCTGCGGACCCCACTGACGGGGCCACGGCTGGGCGCCGGTGAAGCCGGCGACCCGCCCGGACTCGTCGGTCATGGTCCACAGGCAGAAGCCGAGCTCGGCGTCGTGCCGGCGCTGGCGGGCGGTGAGTTCCTCGTAGACCGACAGCTCCGCGGACGCGCCGCCGTGGAACTCCATGACCTCCGGGTCGTCGAAGGCCCGGTGCCAGGCGATCGCGTCCTCGTCGGTGGGGACACGCAGCCGTACTACAGGGAGAGCTCGGTTCACGGGGCAGCCCTTCAGCCGGGTGATCAATGCTGCTGAATAGACTGCCCATGTCCAGTGCCGGTCGGCACGCAGATTCCGAACCTTGGGGAGATCCCGCCGTGACCGAGCCCCTCTCCGAAAACACCGCCGATGTGATCGTGGTCGGCGCGGGGCCAGCCGGCTCCACGACCGCGTACCACCTCGCCAAGGCCGGCCTCGACGTACTCCTGCTGGAGAAGACCGAGTTCCCGCGCGAGAAGGTCTGCGGCGACGGCCTCACCCCGCGCGCGGTGAAACAGCTCGTGGCCATGGGCATCGACGTCTCCGAGGAGGCCGGCTGGCTGCGCAACAAGGGCCTGCGCATCATCGGCGGCGGCGTCCGCCTCCAGCTGGACTGGCCGGATCTCGCCTCCTTCCCGGACTACGGCCTCGTCCGCAAGCGCGACGACTTCGACGAGCAACTCGCCCGGCAGGCCCAGAAGGCGGGCGCCCGGCTGTACGAGCGCTGCAACGTCGGCGCCCCGATCGTCGACGACCGCACCGGTCGTATCACCGGCGTGCACGCCAAGCTCGGCGAGGAGAAGCGCGAGGTCACCTTCCACGCGCCGCTGGTCGTCGCGGCCGACGGCAACTCGACCCGGCTGTCCCTCGCCATGGGCCTGCACCGCCGGGAGGACCGCCCGATGGGCGTCGCCGTCCGGACGTACTTCGAGAGCCCCCGCCACGAGGACGACTACCTGGAGTCCTGGCTGGAACTGTGGGACCGCCGCGGCCCCGAGGACCGGCTGCTCCCCGGCTACGGCTGGATCTTCGGCATGGGCGACGGCACCTCGAACGTCGGCCTCGGCGTCCTCAACACCTCCGACTCCTTCAAGGAGCTGGACTGGCGCGAGGTGCTGAAGGCCTGGTGCGCCTCGATGCCGGAGGACTGGGGCTACACGCCGGAGCACATGACCGGCCCCATCCGCGGCGCCGCCCTCCCCATGGCCTTCAACCGCCAGCCCCACTACACGCGCGGCCTGCTGCTCGTCGGCGACGCCGGCGGTCTGGTGAACCCCTTCAACGGCGAGGGCATCGCCTACGCCATGGAGTCCGGTCAGATCGCCGCCGACGTCATCGTGCAGGCCCACGCCCGCCCGACCCCCGCGAGCCGCGAACTCGCCCTGCAGCGCTACCCGCGCGTGCTGAAGGACACCTACGGCGGCTACTACACGCTGGGCCGCGCCTTCGTGAAGCTCATCGGCAACCCGAAGGTCATGAAGATCGCGACGCAGCGCGGCCTCACCCACCCGCTGCTGATGAAGTTCACCCTGAAGATGCTCGCCAACCTCACCGACCCCACGGGCGGCGACGCGATGGACCGCATCATCAACGGCCTGAGCAAGGTGGCCCCGAAGGCGTAGCCTCCCGGGCTCCCACGTCGGCGGCCCGGCGGGACGGACACTCCGTTCCGCCGGGCCGCCCACGTGTGCGCGACGCGCCGTCAATCCCCCGCCCACCGGGAACAATTCGGGCAGTGGGATCGAATCCGGCCGAGGGGACGGCAAAGGACCGCTGCCCCCGAGCGGCAGCGGCCCTTTCCGTGTCGTGTTCTATGTCCTGATGTGCCCCGGTGTCAGAGCACCCGCACCGCGCCGGTCGGCGGGTCGTAGGAGAGCGGCTTCTCGACCACGCCGGTCGAGGGGTTCTGCGCGCCGACGAACATGCCGTCACCGACGTACAGCGCCACGTGGTACGCGCTGCCCGCGCTGCCCCAGTACAGGATGTCGCCCGGCTGCAGGTTGCTCAGCGAGACCTGGGTGCCGGCGGTCGACTGGTCCTGCGAGACGCGCGGCAGGCTGATGCCGACCTGCTTGAAGGCGGTCTGCATCAGGCCGGAGCAGTCCCACGAGTTGGGCCCGGTGCCGCCGGAGACGTAGGCGTCGCCGATCTGCGCCTTCACGAAGGCGATGACCGCCGCGGCCGAACCGGTGGCCGTCGACGAGCTCGTGGAGGCGCTGGAGCCCACGGAGGCGGACAGGGTGGTCCGCTCGGTGCTGCGGGACGCGGCGCGCTCCGCGGCGGCCTTACGGGCCTCCTCGGCCTTCTTCTTGGCCTCGGCCTTCTTCTTCGCCTCGGCGAGGTCCGCCTTGGCCTGCTTCGCGGCCTTCGCGGCGGCCGCGTCACGCTCGGCCTGCAGCTCGTAGTTCGCGGCCGCCTGCTGCGTGGCGTCCGCGGACTGGGCGACCTGAGCGGCCAGGTCGGCCGTCAGGGTGGGCAGTTGCAGGGTCTGAGTGGTCTCGGCCGCGTTCGCCGAGGCCGCACCCGCCGCCGCCATGCTGAGAACGCCACCGGCAACACCGGCACGCACGGCGAGGTTCGTCGTCGCGCTGCGGCGGGGCTTCCGGTGGCTGCGTATGTGAGCGGTGTGGGACATGAGAACAACCGGTATCAGGGGCTCCTCCATACCTTCAAGAAACGTGTGGTGCGCCACAGTTGCTCAATCGGGCCCCCAAATTCCCCGCCCCGGTTTCCTTATTGACGCCGTAACGGACATTGCGGACGTGACCCATCGGGCCCTTGATCACGTTCTTTCGTCATTACGCCCGAATTGCCCCCGGCCTACCATCGGTTGGGACAGTTGGCCAAGCCCGGTTCTCAGGCGCCTCTCATGGATGTGGCGGAGGTCACGCAACGGTCACGGCAGTGTGTGCGTCACGCGCGTAGATCACGAAGGGATTGCGCCGGGATCGCGGGGCGGACTCGCTCGTGAACGGATGCACGCGTTCACATCACGCCCCGGTCTCACCCCGAGGTGTGAATCGGCTCCACTATCAGGACGCCGGGTCCAGCACCAATTTGCATGCAGCGGAACTCTCTTGATATGGAGACGCCCCCTCCCAACTGCGCCGACGAGCGAAAATGTCACCTCTGGTGATCACTCTGGCGCTTCGCGTACGAAGATCACCGCTCATCCGACTTCATGATCCTTCGTCAGGTGGTGGAGATCACAAAGGTTGAGCAATACCCCGTGTCGCAGATCACAGAGCGGCAGGCATAAGATGCGAGGCAGTTGGGCTTGTGACCTGCTTCACATGTTCTCGATCTTCGTTGGGACGAACGGAGGTTAGAGGGGCGTAGGAGGCCGGTGTGAGCTCACCATCGCCAGCAGTCAGTGCCGACTGAGAGGAGCGAGGAGCGGTGAACGCGTATGCGCCCATCCTCGTACTGGGAGCCCTCGGGGCAGGCTTTGCGATCTTCTCCGTGGTCATGGCCACGCTGATCGGTCCGAAGCGCTACAACCGGGCCAAGCTCGAGGCCTACGAGTGCGGTATCGAGCCGACCCCCACGCCGGCCGGCGGCGGGCGTTTCCCCATCAAGTACTACCTGACGGCGATGCTCTTCATCGTCTTCGACATCGAGATCGTCTTCCTCTACCCCTGGGCCGTCACCTTCGACGCCCTGGGGATCTTCGGGCTCGTGGAGATGCTGCTCTTCGTGCTCACCGTCTTCGTGGCCTACGCGTACGTATGGCGGCGCGGCGGTCTGGAATGGGACTGAGGGGCCTTTAACGACATGGGACTCGAAGAAAAACTGCCGAGCGGCTTCCTGCTGACCACCGTCGAGCAGGCCGCCGGCTGGGTGCGCAAGGCGTCCGTCTTCCCGGCGACCTTCGGCCTGGCCTGCTGCGCCATCGAGATGATGACCACCGGCGCCGGCCGTTACGACCTGGCGCGCTTCGGCATGGAGGTCTTCCGCGGCTCACCCCGCCAGGCGGACCTGATGATCGTCGCCGGCCGGGTCAGCCAGAAGATGGCGCCGGTGCTCAGGCAGGTCTACGACCAGATGCCGAACCCCAAGTGGGTGATCTCCATGGGGGTCTGCGCCTCCTCGGGCGGCATGTTCAACAACTACGCGATCGTGCAGGGCGTCGACCACATCGTCCCGGTCGACATCTATCTCCCGGGCTGCCCGCCACGGCCCGAGATGCTGATGGACGCCATTCTCAAGCTCCACCACAAGATCCAGACCTCCAAGCTCGGCGTGAACGCCAAGGAAGCGGCCCGCGAGGCGGAGGAGGCGGCGCTCAAGGCCCTGCCCACGATCGAGATGAAGGGGCTGCTGCGGTGAGCGACGCGAACGGCGTGAACCCCGAGAAGGACCTCGGCGCCTCCAACCTCCCCGGCCAGCGCGGCGAGGGCGGCGAGGAGATCCGCGTCCAGCGCGGCATGTTCGGCGCCGACAACGGCGGCGACACCTCCGGCTACGGCGGCCTGGTCCGCTCGATCCGGCTCCCGGGGGCGGCCGCCCGCCCCTACGGCGGCTGGTTCGACGAGGTCGCCGACGAGCTGGAGGGCGCCCTGGAGGAACAGGGCCTGCTGCCCGACAACGCCATCGAGAAGACGGTCGTCGACCGCGGCGAGCTCACCTTCCACGTCGAGCGCGAGCACCTGCTGCGCGTCGCCCGCACCCTGCGCGACGACCCGGCCCTGCGCTTCGAGCTCTGCACCGGCGTCAGCGGCGTGCACTACCCGCACGACAAGGGCCGCGAGCTGCACGCGGTCTACCACCTGCGCTCGATCACCCACAACAGGCTGATCCGCCTGGAGGTCAGCGCCCCGGACACCGACCCGAAGATCCCCTCGCTGGTGTCGGTGTACCCGACCAACGACTGGCACGAGCGCGAGACCTACGACTTCTTCGGGATCGTCTTCGACGGTCACCCGGCCCTGACGCGGATCATGATGCCGGACGACTGGCAGGGCCATCCGCAGCGCAAGGACTACCCCCTCGGCGGCATCGCCGTCGAGTACAAGGGCGCCCAGATCCCGGCTCCGGACCAGCGGAGGTCGTACTCGTGAGCGCCCACCCGTCGCCCGACCACCGCCCCTCAACGACTCCCTTCGGGAGGCAGTCATGACCACGGCCTCTCCGCGCGAGACCACCGAAGGCACCGTCTACACGGTCACCGGAGGCGACTGGGACGAGATCGTCCAGTCCGCGGCCCGTGCCGACGACGAGCGCATCGTCGTCAACATGGGTCCCCAGCACCCCTCCACCCACGGAGTGCTGCGCCTGATCCTGGAGATCGAGGGCGAGACGGTCACCGAGGCCCGCTGCGGCATCGGCTACCTCCACACCGGCATCGAGAAGAACCTCGAGTACCGGACCTGGACGCAGGGCACCACGTTCGTGACGCGCATGGACTACCTGACGTCCTTCTTCAACGAGACCGCCTACTGCCTCGCCGTCGAGAAGCTCCTCGGCATCGAGGACCAGATCAGTGAGCGCGCCAAGATCATCCGGGTGCTCCTGATGGAGCTGAACCGGCTCTCCTCCCACCTGGTGTGCATCGCCACCGGCGGCATGGAGCTCGGCGCCACCACGATCATGATCTACGGATTCCGTGATCGTGAAATGATTCTCGACATCTACGAGCTCATCACGGGCCTGCGCATGAACCACGCGTACATCCGGCCCGGCGGACTCGCCCAGGACCTGCCGCCCGGCGCGGTGGACCACATCCGCGAGTTCGTGAAGAAGATGAAGAAGAACCTCCCGGAGTACGACAAGCTCGCCACCGGGAACCCCATCTTCAAGGCCCGTATGCAGGACGTCGGCTATCTGGACCTGGCCGGCTGCATGGCCCTCGGTGCGACGGGACCGATCCTGCGCTCCACCGGCCTGCCGCACGACCTGCGCAAGGCGCAGCCCTACTGCGACTACGAGACCTACGACTTCGAGATCCCGACCGCCGACACCTGCGACTCCTACGGGCGCTTCCTGATCCGCCTGGAGGAGATGCGCCAGTCGCTGGGCATCGTCGAGCAGTGCCTGGACCGGCTGCAGCCCGGCCCGGTCATGGTCGCCGACAAGAAGATCGCCTGGCCCGCCCAGCTGGCCCTGGGACCGGACGGGCTCGGCAACTCCCTCGACCACATCAAGAAGATCATGGGCACCTCCATGGAGGCCCTGATCCACCACTTCAAGCTGGTCACCGAGGGCTTCCGCGTCCCGCCGGGACAGGCGTACGCGGCCGTCGAGTCGCCCAAGGGCGAACTCGGCGTGCACGCCGTCTCCGACGGCGGCACCCGCCCCTACCGGGTCCACTTCCGCGACCCGTCCTTCACCAACCTGCAGGCCATGGCGGCCATGTGCGAAGGCGGCCAGGTCGCCGACGTCATCGTCGCCGTCGCGTCCATCGACCCCGTGATGGGAGGCGTCGACCGGTGACCACCAGTTCTTCGGAGCAGGGCGTCAGCCTGGGCATGCCCCGACTGCCCGCGCCCGCCTACCCGGACGACGTCCGTGAACGGCTGGAGAGGGATGCGCGCGAGATCATCGCCCGCTACCCCGACTCCCGCTCGGCCCTGCTGCCGCTGCTGCACCTCGTGCAGTCGGAGGAGGGCCATGTCACGCGCACCGGGATGCAGTTCTGCGCGGACGTGCTGGAGCTGACCACGGCCGAGGTCACCGCCGTCGCGACCTTCTACACGATGTACCGGCGCAAGCCGAGCGGCGACTACCAGGTCGGTGTCTGCACCAACACGCTGTGCGCGGTGATGGGCGGCGACGCGATCTTCGAGGAGCTCCAGGAGCACCTCGGCGTCGGCAACGGCGAGACCACCGGCGACGGCAAGGTCACCCTGGAGCACATCGAGTGCAACGCGGCCTGCGACTTCGCGCCGGTGGTGATGGTCAACTGGGAGTTCTTCGACAACCAGACCCCGGCCAGCGCCAAGCGCCTCGTCGACGACCTGCGCGCGGGACGGGACGTCGAGCCCACGCGCGGGGCGCGCCTGTGCACCTTCAAGCAGACCGCGCGGATCCTGGCCGGCTTCCCCGACGAGCGGCCCGGCGCCGTCGAGGAGAGCGGCAGCGCGGGACCGGCGTCGCTGGTGGGCCTCCGCCTGGCAAGGGGAGAGGCCGCACCCGCGCGCGTGGTCCACCCGCGGGACGGCGGCCCGCACGACGAGCCGCAGAACAGGGAAGTGCACGAGCCGTCGCCGACCGAGCACCTCAGCTCGCACGACGCGCCGCAGGACACGTCGGCCTCCGACCCCGCCCACCCGGCAGGGCCCGCAGCCGAGGAGGGGGAGTGATGACCTTGGCACCCGAACTGAAGGACACCGGCCCGGAGAAGCTGCTCGCACCCGTGCTGTCGGCCTTCTGGGACGAGGACCGGTCCTGGTCGCTCGACGTCTACAAGAGGCACGAGGGGTACGAGGGCCTGCGCAAGGCGCTGGCGATGTCCCCGGACGACCTGATCGCGTACGTCAAGGACTCCGGTCTGCGCGGCCGCGGCGGCGCGGGATTCCCGACGGGAATGAAATGGCAGTTCATTCCCCAGGGCGATGGCAAGCCGCACTATCTGGTGGTCAACGCCGACGAGTCGGAGCCGGGGACCTGCAAGGACATCCCGCTCCTCTTCGCGAACCCGCACAGCCTCATCGAGGGCATCGTCATCGCGTGCTACGCCATCAGGTCCTCGCATGCCTTCATCTATCTGCGGGGTGAAGTCGTCCCCGTCCTGCGGCGGTTGCACGAGGCCGTGCGCGAGGCCTACGCGGCGGGCTACCTCGGCGAGAACATCCTGGGCAGCGGGCTGAACCTGGAACTCACCGTGCACGCCGGCGCCGGCGCGTACATCTGCGGTGAGGAGACAGCGCTGCTCGACTCGCTCGAAGGCCGCCGGGGTCAACCGCGGCTCCGTCCCCCCTTCCCCGCCGTGGCGGGCCTCTATGCGTGCCCCACTGTGGTGAACAACGTCGAATCGATCGCCTCGGTTCCCGCGATCCTGCATCGGGGCAAGGAATGGTTCCGGTCGATGGGCAGCGAGAAGTCCCCCGGCTTCACGCTGTACTCGCTCAGCGGCCACGTCGCGAGCCCCGGCCAGTACGAGGCCCCGCTCGGCATCACGCTGCGCCAGCTGCTGGAGATGAGCGGCGGCATGCGGCCGGGCCACCGGCTGAAGTTCTGGACGCCGGGCGGCTCCTCGACACCGATGTTCACCGACGAGCACCTCGACGTCCCCCTCGACTACGAGGGCGTCGGCGCCGCCGGTTCCATGCTCGGCACCAAGGCCCTGCAGTGCTTCGACGAGACCACCTGCGTCGTCCGCGCCGTCACCCGCTGGACCGAGTTCTACGCCCACGAATCCTGCGGCAAGTGCACGCCGTGCCGCGAAGGCACCTACTGGCTCGTGCAGTTGCTGCGTGACATCGAGGCCGGAAAGGGCGCGATGGCCGACCTCGACAAGCTCAACGACATCGCCGACAACATCAACGGCAAGTCCTTCTGCGCCCTCGGCGACGGCGCCGCCTCGCCGATCTTCTCCTCGCTCAAGTACTTCCGCGAGGAGTACGAGCAGCACATCACCGGCCGGGGCTGCCCCTTCGACCCGGCGAAGTCGACGGCCTGGGCCGACCGCCCGGAGGTGAACGCATGACCGTGACCACCAACGCTCCCGCGGGAGGGGGAGAGGCGGCGGTCCCGCCGGAAGACCTCGTCACGCTGACGATCGACGGCGCCGAGATCAGCGTGCCCAAGGGCACCCTGGTCATCCGGGCCGCCGAGCAGCTCGGCGTCGAGATCCCCCGCTTCTGCGACCACCCCCTCCTCGACCCGGTCGGCGCCTGCCGGCAGTGCATCGTCGAGGTCGAGGGCCAGCGCAAGCCGATGGCGTCCTGCACCATCACATGCACCGACGGCATGGTCGTCAAGACGCAGCTCAGCTCGCCGGTCGCCGAGAAGGCGCAGCACGGCGTGATGGAGTTGCTGCTCATCAACCACCCGCTGGACTGCCCGGTCTGCGACAAGGGCGGCGAGTGCCCGCTGCAGAACCAGGCCATGTCGCACGGCCAGGCCGAGTCCCGCTTCGACGGCAAGAAGCGGACGTACGAGAAGCCGGTCCCGATCTCGACGCAGGTCCTGCTCGACCGCGAGCGGTGCGTGCTGTGCGCGCGCTGCACCCGCTTCTCCAACCAGATCGCCGGCGACCCGATGATCGAGCTGCTGGAGCGGGGCGCGCTGCAGCAGGTCGGCACCGGCGAGGGCGACCCCTTCGAGTCGTACTTCTCCGGCAACACCATCCAGATCTGCCCGGTGGGCGCGCTCACTTCGGCGGCGTACCGATTCCGCTCCCGCCCCTTCGACCTGGTCTCCTCGCCGAGCGTGTGCGAGCACTGCTCCGGCGGCTGCGCGACCCGCACCGACCACCGGCGCGGCAAGGTCATGCGGCGCCTGGCGGCCAACGACCCCGAGGTCAACCAGGAGTGGATCTGCGACAAGGGCCGCTTCGCGTTCCGCTACGCACAGCAGCGCGACCGGCTCACCACCCCCCTGGTGCGCAACGCCGAGGGTGACCTCGAACCGGCCTCCTGGCCGGAGGCGCTGCAGATCGCCGCGCAGGGCCTGCTCGCCTCGCGCGGCCGCACCGGTGTCCTGACCGGCGGCCGGCTCACCGTCGAGGACGCCTACGCGTACAGCAAGTTCGCGCGCGTGGCGCTGGACACCAACGACATCGACTTCCGCGCGCGCGTGCACAGCGGCGAGGAGGCCGACTTCCTGGCGGCGCGGGTCGCCGGACGGGGACGGGACCTCGACGGCACGGGAGTCACGTACACCTCCCTGGAGAAGGCGCCCGCCGTCCTGCTCGTCGGCTTCGAGGCCGAGGAGGAGGCGCCCGGCGTCTTCCTGAGGCTGCGCAAGGCCTGGCGCAAGCACGGACAGAAGGTGTTCGCGCTGGCCACGCACGCCACCCGCGGCCTGGAGAAGGCGGGCGGCACGCTGCTGCCGGCCGCTCCCGGCACCGAGACCGAGTGGCTGGACGCGCTCGCGAGCGGGGTCGGCCTGGAGGGCGACGGCGCGAAGGCCGCCGAGGCGCTGCGCGCCGAGGGCGCCGTGATCGTCGTCGGCGAGCGGTGCGCCGCCGTGGCGGGCGGTCTGACCGCCGCCGTACGGGCCTCCGCCGCCACCGGGGCCCAGCTGGTCTGGATCCCCCGGCGGGCCGGGGAGCGCGCGGCCGTGGAGGCCGGCGCGCTGCCGTCCCTGCTGCCGGGCGGGCGTCCGGCGACCGACCCACGCGCGCGGGAAGAGGTCGCCGCCATGTGGGGGGTCGCGGAACTCCCGCACCGCTACGGCCGCGACACCGGCCAGATCGTGGAGGCCGCGGCGAGCGGCGAACTCCAGGCCCTGGTGGTCGCGGGCGTCGAGATCGCCGACCTGCCCGACCCGGCACGCGCGCGTGAAGCACTTCACGAGGCCGGGTTCGTGGTGTCGCTGGAGCTGCGGCCCAGTGAGGTCAGCGAGCACGCCAGCGTCGTCCTGCCGGTCGCCGCGGTCGCCGAGAAGGCCGGAACCTTCCTCAACTGGGAGGGCAGGGTGCGCTCCTTCGACGCCGCGCTCAAGCCCGAGCAGATGACCCGCCGCCTCGCGCCGACCGACGCGCGCGTGCTGCAGATGCTGGCCGACGCCATGGACGTGCACCTGGGTCTGCCGGACCTGCGCACCGTGCGCTCCGAGATCGACCGGCTCGGCCCCTGGAACGGGCCGCGCGCCTCCGAACCCCTGGGGATCGGGGCCCAGTTGCCCCGGCCCGCGGCCGGAGAGGCCGTACTCGCCGGACATCGCCTCCTGCTCGACCAGGGTGTCCTGCAGGAGGGCGACGAAGCGCTCGCCGGCACCCGGCACGCCGCCCACGCGCGCGTGTCGGCCGCGACGGCCGCCGAGGCGGGTGTCAAGGACGGCGACGTCCTCGCCGTGACCGGCCCCTCCGGAACGGTCGAACTCCCGCTGCGGACCACCGAGATGCCCGACCGGGTGGTCTGGCTCCCGCTGAACTCCGTCGGCGGGGGAGTCGCCTCCGACACCGGGGCGCTGCCCGGCGACCTCGTCCGCATCGGCCCGGCGACGACCGTCGGCGAGGCCCCGAAGGAGGTGGAGGGATGAGCCCGTACATCGCCGCCGAAGACCTCTCGATGTTCGGCACCGACCCCTGGTGGCTCGTCGTCGTCAAGGCGGTCTTCTGCTTCGCCTTCCTGATGGTGACCGTGCTGTTCTCCATCGTCTGGGAGCGCAAGGTCGTCGCCTGGATGCAGCTGCGCATCGGACCCAACCGGCACGGCCCCTGGGGCATGCTCCAGTCGCTCGCCGACGGTGTGAAGCTGATGCTCAAGGAAGACCTCATCGTCAAGCGCGCCGACAAGGTCGTCTACGTCCTCGCGCCGATCGTCGCGGCCATCCCGGCCTTCATGGCGATCGCGGTGATCCCCTTCGGGCCCGCCGACGACGAGGTCTCGATCTTCGGCACGCGGACCGCGATGCAGCTGACCGACCTGCCGATCGCGATGCTCTTCATCCTCGCGGTCGCCTCGGTCGGCATCTACGGCATCGTGCTGGCGGGCTGGAGCTCCGGCTCGACCTACCCGCTCCTGGGCGGTCTGCGCTCCTGCGCGCAGATGATCTCGTACGAGATCGCCATGGGCGCCGCGTTCGCCTCCGTGTTCCTCTACTCCGGATCGATGTCGACGTCGACGATCGTCGCGCAGCAGCACGACCGCTGGTACATCCTGCTGCTGCCGGTCTCCTTCATCCTCTACATCGTCACCATGGTGGGCGAGACCAACCGAGCCCCCTTCGACATGCCGGAGTCCGAGGGCGACCTGGTCGGCGGCTTCAACACCGAGTACTCGTCGATCAAGTTCGCGATGTTCATGCTCGCCGAGTACGTCAACATGGTGACGGTCTCGGCCGTGTCGACCACGCTCTTCCTCGGCGGCTGGCGCGCCCCCTGGCCGATCAGCACCTTCTGGGAGGGCGCCAACCACGGCTGGTGGCCGCTGCTGTGGTTCACGATCAAGGTCCAGCTGCTGCTGTTCTTCTTCATCTGGCTGCGCGGCACGCTCCCGCGGGTCCGCTACGACCAGCTGATGAAGCTCGGCTGGAAGGTCCTCATCCCCGTCTCCGTGGTCTGGCTGATGCTGGTCGCGACGGTGCGGGCGCTGAAGAACGAGAACTACGACTTCGCCGACATCGCCCTCTACATCGGCGGCGCCGTCCTCGCCCTGCTCCTGCTGTCCTTCGTCGCCGACATGTTCCGCGAGAAGGCCAAGGAGAGCGGGCAGGAGGCCGAGCAGCCCGCCGGGTTCGACCCGATGGCGGGCGGATTCCCCGTACCGCCGCTGCCCGGACAGGAACTCCCGCCGGTGCCGAGGCGCAGCTCGCGCCGGGAGCGGGAGCTCATTGTCAGTGGCGGACCGGATACTGCCAGTGACGGATCTGCGGATGGAAAGGAGGCGTCCGATGGCTGAGGAGCCCAAGGAGACCAAGCCCGGTTTCATGAACCCCGTCGCCGGCTTCGGCGTGACCTTCAAGGCCATGTTCAAGAAGCGGCTGACCGAGCAGTACCCGGAGCAGCAGAAGACCACCGCTCCCCGTTTCCACGGACGGCACCAGCTCAACCGCCATCCGGACGGCCTGGAGAAGTGCGTCGGCTGCGAGCTGTGCGCCTGGGCCTGCCCCGCCGACGCCATCTACGTGGAGGGCGCCGACAACACCGACGAGGAGCGCTACTCGCCGGGCGAGCGGTACGGCCGCGTCTACCAGATCAACTACGCCCGCTGCATCCTGTGCGGCCTGTGCATCGAAGCGTGCCCCACGCGGGCGCTCACGATGACCAACGAGTTCGAGCTGGCCGACTCCAGCCGCGCCAACCTCATCTACACCAAGGAGCAGCTGCTCGCCGGTCTGGAAGAGGGCATGGTCGACTCCCCGCACGCGATCTACCCGGGGACGGACGAGCAGGACTACTACCGGGGCCTGGTCACCGAGGCCGCCCCCGGCACGGTCCGCCAGACCGCCGTCTCCAAGGGCGAGGCCGTCCAGGAGGCTGCCTCGACCTTCGGCGAGGAAGAGCCCGCGTCGGAGAAGGTGATCGGCCGATGAGCGCGCAACTCGCCGCCTACTCCACCTCCACCGGAGAGGCCTTCCAGTTCTGGGTCCTCGGCACCGTCGCGGTGATCGGCGCCCTGTCCACCGTCTTCATGAAGAAGTCCGTGCACAGCGCGCTGTCCCTCGCCGGCACCATGATCGTCCTGGCGATCTTCTACCTCGCCAACGGCGCCTACTTCCTGGGCATCGTGCAGATCGTCGTCTACACCGGCGCGATCATGATGCTGTTCCTCTTCGTGGTGATGCTCGTCGGCGTGACGGCCGCGGACTCGCTGAAGGAGACCATCAAGGGCCAGCGCTGGCTGGCCCTTCTCTGCGGCATCGGCTTCGGGGTCCTGCTGTTCGCCGGGATCGGCAACGCCTCCCTCAAGGAGTTCAACGGCACGGGCCAGGCGAACGCCCACGGCAACGTGGAGGGCCTCGCGGCCCTCATCTTCACCAAGTACGTCTTCGCCTTCGAGATCACCGGCGCGCTGCTGATCACGGCCGCCGTCGGCGCGATGGTGCTCACCCACCGCGAGCGCACCGAGCGCGCCAAGACGCAGCGCGAGCTGTCCGAGCAGCGCGTGCGCGAGGGCAAGCACGTGCCGCCGCTGCCGGCGCCCGGCGTGTACGCCCGGCACAACGCGGTCGACATCGCGGGCCTGCTGCCCGACGGCACCCCCTCGGAGCTCACGGTCAGCAAGACGCTGCGCGACCGCGGCCAGATCCGCGACGTGTCGGCCCAGGCGCTCAACGACCTCAAGGCGCTGGAACAGCGCGCCGAGGAACGCCTGGAGCGCACCGAGATCGAACCGGCCACCTTCAAGCGGGAGGAGGCGTCGAAGTGAACCCGGTCAACTACCTCTATCTCTCGGCCCTGTTGTTCACGATCGGCGCCACCGGCGTGCTGATCAGGCGCAACGCGATCGTCGTCTTCATGTGCATCGAGCTGATGCTGAACGCCTGCAACCTCGCGTTCGTCACCTTCTCCCGGATGCACGGCAACCTCGACGGCCAGATCATCGCGTTCTTCACGATGGTCGTCGCCGCCGCGGAGGTCGTGGTCGGACTCGCGATCATCGTGTCCCTGTTCCGCACCCGCCACTCGGCCTCGGTCGACGACGCCAGCCTGATGAAGCTCTGAGGGGTCGGAAAGAATCGTGGAGAACCTGATTGCGCTGCTGGTGGCGGCGCCACTGCTCGGAGCGGCCGTACTGCTGTGCGGCGGCCGGCGGCTCGATGCCGTCGGCCACTGGATCGGCACCCTGATGTCGACGGCCTCCTTCGTGTTCGGTGTGATCCTCTTCGCCGACCTGCTCGGCAAGAACGCCGAACACCGCACGCTGATCCAGCACCTGTGGACGTGGATCCCGGTCGAGAGCTTCCAGGCGGACGTCACCTTCCGCCTGGACCAGCTGTCGATGACGTTCGTCCTGCTGATCACCGGCGTCGGCTCGCTGATCCACCTGTACTCGGTCGGGTACATGGAGCACGACGAGCGCCGCCGCCGCTTCTTCGGCTACCTGAACCTGTTCCTCGCGGCGATGCTGCTGCTGGTCCTCGCCGACAACTACCTGCTGCTGTACGTCGGCTGGGAGGGCGTCGGTCTGGCGTCCTACCTGCTGATCGGCTTCTGGCAGCACAAGCCCAGCGCGGCGACGGCGGCGAAGAAGGCCTTCCTGGTCAACCGCGTCGGCGACATGGGCCTGTCCATCGCGATCATGCTGATGTTCGCGACGTTCGGGACCTTCGCCTTCGGCCCGGTCCTCGGCCACGCGACCGACGCCTCCGAGGGCAAGCTCACCGCCATCGCCCTGATGCTCCTGCTCGCCGCCTGCGGCAAGTCCGCCCAGGTGCCGCTGCAGTCCTGGCTCGGGGACGCGATGGAGGGCCCGACCCCGGTCTCGGCCCTCATCCACGCCGCGACGATGGTGACCGCGGGCGTCTACCTGATCGTCCGCTCCGGAGCGATCTTCAACGCGGCGCCCGACGCACAGCTCGTGGTCACCGTGGTCGGCGCGGTCACGCTGCTGTTCGGTGCGATCGTCGGTTGCGCCAAGGACGACATCAAGAAGGCGCTGGCCGGCTCGACCATGTCGCAGATCGGCTACATGGTCCTCGCCGCCGGTCTCGGCCCCATCGGCTACGTCTTCGCGATCATGCACCTGGTGACGCACGGCTTCTTCAAGGCCGGGCTCTTCCTCGGCGCCGGCTCGGTCATGCACGGCATGAACGACGAGGTCGACATGCGCAAGTACGGCGGCCTCAGGAAGTACATGCCGGTCACCTTCATCACCTTCGGCCTCGGCTACCTCGCGATCATCGGCTTCCCCGGCCTGTCCGGCTTCTTCTCCAAGGACAAGATCATCGAGGCGGCCTTCGCCAAGGGCGGCACCGAGGGCTGGATCCTCGGCGCGTGCGCCCTGGTGGGCGCGGCCATCACGGCGTTTTACATGACCCGCGTGATGCTGATGACGTTCTTCGGCGAGGAGCGCTGGAAGAACCAGCCGACCCGCTCGCCGGAGGCGCCGAGCGCGGAGCCCGCCGCCGAGCACCAGGGCGAGCACGCGGAACCGCACCCGCACGAGTCCCCGAAGGTCATGACGATCCCCATGATCGTGCTGGCTTTCGGTTCGGTCTTCGCCGGTTTCTTCTTCAACCTCGGCGACCGCTTCCTGCACTGGCTGGAGCCGGTCACCGGGCACAGCGAGGGCGACTCCCCGCTCAGCGCGGCGACCGTCACCGGCGCGACGATGGTCTGCCTGGTCATCGGCGTCGGCATCGCGTACGCCATGTACGGCCGCCGCCCGGTGCCGTCCGTCGCCCCGCGCGGTTCGCTGCTCACCCGGGCCGCCCGGCGCGACCTGCTGCAGGACGACTTCAACCACGTCGTCCTGGTCCGCGGCGGCGAACACCTCACGCGCTCCCTGGTGTACGTCGACCACACCCTGGTCGACGGTGTCGTCAACGGCACGGCCGCCTCGGTCGGGGGCCTGTCCGGACGGATGCGCAAGCTGCAGAACGGCTTCGCGCGCTCCTACGCGGTCTCGATGTTCGGCGGTGCGGCGGTCCTCGTCGCCGCGACCCTGCTGATGAGGGCGGTCTGATACCGATGTCCTTTCCTCTGCTGACAGCGACGGCGGTGCTCCCCGCGATCGGGGCGGTCGCCACGGCGGCCGTGCCGGCCGCGCAGCGCACCGCCGCGAAGTGGCTGGCACTGCTCGTCTCGCTGGCCACGCTCGCCCTCGCGATCACCGTCCTGGTCCGCTTCGACCCGAACGGCGGCCGCTACCAACTGACCGAGTCCCACGCCTGGATCGCGGACTTCGGAGTCCGCTACGAACTGGGCGTGGACGGCATCGCGGTGGCGCTGATCGCGCTGACCGCCCTGCTGATCCCGTTCATCGTCCTCGCGGGCTGGCACGACGCCGACCCGCTGGAGACCGGAAGCCGCCGCTGGCGGCCGACGCAGGGCTTCTTCGCCCTGATCCTGGCCGTCGAGGCGATGGTGATCATCTCCTTCGAGGCCACCGACGTCTTCCTCTTCTACATCTTCTTCGAAGCCATGCTCATCCCGATGTACTTCCTCATCGGCGGCTTCGGGGACCGTGCCCACGAGCACGGCGAGGAGGCGGCGTCCACGCAACGGTCGTACGCGGCCGTGAAGTTCCTCCTCTACAACCTGGTCGGCGGACTGATCATGCTGGCCGCGGTGATCGGCCTGTACGTGGTCGCGGGGAACTTCAGCCTCCAGGAGATCGCCCAGGCCCGCGCCAACGGCTCGCTGCACATGGCGACGAGCACCGAGCGCTGGCTGTTCCTCGGCTTCTTCTTCGCCTTCGCGGTGAAGGCGCCGCTGTGGCCGCTGCACACCTGGCTGCCCAACGCCATGCAGGAGTCCACCGCCCCGGTCGCCGTCCTCATCACGGCGGTCGTCGACAAGGTGGGCACCTTCGCGATGCTCCGCTTCTGCCTCCAGCTGTTCCCGGAGGCCAGCAAGTGGGCGACGCCCGTGATCCTCGTCCTGGCGCTCGTCAGCATCGTCTACGGCGCGCTGCTCGCGGTCGGCCAGCGGGACATCAAGCGCCTGGTGGCGTACGCGTCGATCTCGCACTTCGGCTTCATCATCATGGGCATCTTCGCGATGACCAGCCAGGGCCAGTCCGGCGCGACGCTCTACATGGTCAACCACGGCATCTCCACGGCCGCGTGGATGCTGCTGGCCGGCTTCCTCATCTCGCGGCGCGGCTCGCGGCTCATCGCCGACTACGGCGGCGTGCAGAAGGTCGCGCCGGTGCTCGCCGGCACGTTCCTGATCGGCACGCTGGCCACGCTGTCCCTGCCGGGGCTGGCGCCGTTCGTGAGCGAGTTCCTGGTCCTGGTCGGCACGTTCACGCGCTACCCGGCGATCGGCATCATCGGCACCTTCGGCATCGTGCTCGCCGCGCTGTACGCCCTCGTCCTCTACCAGCGGACGATGACGGGCCCGGTGAAGCCGGAGGTCTCCGCGATGCCCGACCTCAGGGTGCGCGAGCTCCTCGTGGTGGCCCCGCTGATCGTTCTGCTGATCTTCCTGGGCGTCTACCCCAAGCCGGTGACGGACATCGTCAACCCGGCCGTGAAGTCGACCCTGTCCGACGTACACAAGACGGACCCCAAGCCTGAGGTGGAGGCGGTGGCCAAGTGAGCGCAGCAGCCGTCCACAGCCTGTGGACAACGGCGGCGACCGCAGCCGACCCGATTTCGAAGATCAACGCGCCGAAGATCGAGTACGCGCAGCTGTCGCCCACCCTGATCGTCGTCGGCGCGGCGATCGTCGGGGTGCTGGTCGAGGCGTTCGTCCCGCGCAAGTCCCGTTACTACGCGCAGGTGTTCGTGTCCCTCGTCGCGCTCGTCGCCGCCTTCGCGGCGGTCGTCGCGCTCGCCTCGGACGGATACGGCACCACCAAGGCGCACATCGCGGCGATGGGCGCGATCGCGGTCGACGGGCCGGCCCTGTTCCTGCAGGGCACGATCCTGCTGGCCGGACTGGTCGGCCTGTTCACCTTCGCCGAGCGGCGCCTGGACCCGGAGGCGCACGGCAACCGGGTCGACTCCTTCGCCGCGCAGGCCGCGTCCGTGCCGGGCAGCGACAGCGAGAAGGCGGCCGTGAAGGCCGGGTTCACCACCACCGAGGTGTTCCCGCTGCTGCTCTTCGCGATCGCCGGAATGCTGGTCTTCCCCTCGGCCAACGACCTGCTGACCCTGTTCGTGGCCCTGGAGGTCTTCTCCCTCCCGCTCTACCTGATGTGCGCCCTGGCCCGCCGCAAGCGGCTCATGTCGCAGGAGGCCGCGGTCAAGTACTTCCTGCTCGGCGCGTTCGCCTCCGCGTTCACCCTGTTCGGCATCGCCATGCTGTACGGCTACGCGGGCTCGGTGTCGTACGCGCGCATCGCGCAGGTCGTCGACGGCACGGTCACCAACGTCGACCCGGCGCTCGCGGGCACCATGGGCAACGACGCGCTGCTGCTGATCGGCGGCGCGATGATCCTCATGGGGCTGCTGTTCAAGGTCGGCGCCGTGCCGTTCCACATGTGGACGCCGGACGTCTACCAGGGCGCGCCGACCCCGGTGACCGGGTTCATGGCGGCGGCGACGAAGGTGGCGGCGTTCGGTGCGCTGCTGCGCCTGCTGTACGTCGTCCTGCCGGGCATGCGCTGGGACTGGCGGCCGGTGATGTGGGCCGTCGCGATCGTCACCATGCTGGGCGGCGCGATCGTCGCGATCACCCAGACGGACATCAAGCGGCTGCTGGCGTACTCGTCGATCGCGCACGCCGGATTCATCCTCGCCGGTGTCATCGCGACCTCGAAGGACGGCGTCTCGTCCGTCCTCTTCTACCTGGCCGCGTACTCCTTCGTGACGATCGGTGCCTTCGCCGTGGTCACGCTGGTGCGCGACGCGGGCGGCGAGGCGACACACCTGTCCAAGTGGGCGGGGCTCGGCCGGCGTTCGCCGCTGGTGGCGGCCGTGTTCGCGGTGTTCCTGCTGGCCTTCGCCGGTATCCCGCTGACCTCCGGCTTCGCCGGGAAGTTCGCCGTGTTCAAGGCGGCGGCGGAGGGCGGGGCGGCCCCGCTGGTCGTGATCGGTGTGATCTCGTCCGCCATCGCGGCCTTCTTCTACATCCGCGTGATCGTGCTGATGTTCTTCAGCGAGCCCAGGCCGGAGGGCCCGACGGTCGCCGTGCCGTCCCCGCTGACGATGACCGCGATCGGGCTCGGTGTGGTGGTCACGCTGGTCCTCGGTGTGGCACCGCAGTACTTCCTGGACCTGGCGAGCCAGGCGAGCGTCTTCGTGCGCTGACCCGGGACGCGTGCGCGTCGGGCCCCGGTTCCCCTCGTGGGGGCCGGGGCCCTCGCGCGTGCAGGATCAGTGGGCCGGGCAGGTGACGTCGGGGTTGTACGACGCGAAGAGCCCGTCGCCGTTGGGCCGGTACAGCCATGCGCGGAGTGTGAACTGCTGGGAGCGCGGGTTGGTGCCGAAGGTCTGGCCGAACAGCGTCGGCGCCGCCTGTCCCTTGTCCTTGACGATCCACTCCACCGCGACCAGCGTGCGGCGGCCGGCGGGCCCGTCCGTGTCCATGAGGCCGTCGTCGGCCTCGTCCGCGTACACCAGCGCCGCCGGCCTCGCCGGATCGAGTGAGCCGACGTTCGCCTTGTTGACGTAGTGGTAGCCCACGCCTCCCGTCGCGGTGGCATAACACCCGCCGAGGGGCACGAAGCCACCGTCCTTGGCGAGGCCCTCGTAGGCGTACCGGGCCGTCGCGTCGTACGTGGCGACGAGATCGGTCCACACGGAGGCGTCGGTGTCGGCCCGGGCGGGCACGGCGGAGAGCGAGAGGGCGGCGGCCGTCGCCACGGTGACGGCGGACTTGAGGAGCCGAGGGGCCATCGCGGTGCTCCTTGCGATCGCAGACGGGCGGGCCATCCCCGTCCCGTGCGAGCAGCATGTGCGCGTCCCTGGGAGCACGCCACGGGACGAGAGCCATCGGACTGACGGCGGAACCCGACCGGAGCAGCCTGTGGACAACTCCGTGGCTGTCAGTCCGGACCCCTATCGTGGAGGCAGTGGTCGAGGGACGACACACGGGGGACGAGCGATGCACGGGATCGGCGGGACGGTTGTGACGACCGAGGCACACACGCCTGTGGCACACGGCGACAGCGAGGCACTCGCCACGCTCCACCGCGTCTTCGGGTACGACAGCTTCCGCGGCGAGCAGGAAGCGGTCATCGAGCACGTGGTGGCGGGCGGCGACGCCGTGGTCCTCATGCCGACCGGCGGCGGAAAGTCGCTGTGCTACCAGATCCCGTCCCTGGTCAGACCCGGCACGGGAATCGTGGTCTCCCCGCTCATCGCGCTGATGCAGGACCAGGTGGACGCGCTGCGGGCGCTCGGTGTGCGCGCCGGGTTCATGAACTCCACGCAGGACTTCGACGAGCGGCGGGTGGTCGAGGCCGAGTTCCTGGCCGGCGAGCTGGACCTGCTCTACCTCGCCCCGGAGCGGCTGCGGCTGGAGACCACCCTGGACCTCCTCTCCCGCGGCAAGATCGCCCTCTTCGCGATCGACGAGGCCCACTGCGTCTCCCAGTGGGGCCACGACTTCCGCCCCGACTACCTCGCCCTTTCCCTGCTCGGCGAGCGCTGGCCGGTCGTGCCGCGCGTCGCGCTCACGGCGACGGCCACCCGCGCCACCCACGAGGAGCTCACCCAGCGGCTGCACATGCCGGCCGCCCGGCACTTCGTGGCGAGCTTCGACCGGCCCAACATCCAGTACCGGATCGTGCCGAAGGCGGACCCGAAGAAGCAGCTGCTGGCGTTCCTGCGCGAGGAGCACGCGGGGGACGCGGGCATCGTGTACTGCCTCTCCCGCAAGTCGGTGGAGGCGACGGCGGAGTTCCTGACCCGCAACGGCATCGAGGCGGTGCCCTACCACGCGGGTCTGGACGCGGGCACCCGCGCGGCGCACCAGTCCCGGTTCCTGCGCGAGGAGGGCCTGGTCGTGGTGGCGACCATCGCCTTCGGCATGGGCATCGACAAGCCGGACGTCCGCTTCGTCGCCCACCTCGACCTGCCCAAGTCGGTCGAGGGCTACTACCAGGAGACGGGCCGCGCCGGGCGCGACGGCCTGCCCTCCACGGCCTGGATGGCCTACGGCCTCAACGACGTCATACAGCAGCGCAAGATGATCCAGTCCTCGGAGGGCGACGAGGCGTTCCGCCGCCGGGCCGCCGCCCACCTGGACGCGATGCTGGCGCTGTGCGAGAGCGCCCGGTGCCGGCGCGGCCAGCTCCTCGCCTACTTCGGGCAGGACCCGGACGCGGCGGACTGCGGCAACTGCGACACCTGCCTCACCCCGCCCGAGACCTGGGACGGCACGGTCGCCGCGCAGAAGGTGCTGTCCACGGTGGTGCGGCTGCAGCGGGAACGGGGACAGAAGTTCGGCGCCGTGCAGATCGTCGACATCCTGCTGGGCAGGCGCACGGCCAAGGTCATCCAGTTCGACCACGACCAGCTCTCCGTGTTCGGCATCGGCGAGGACCTCACCGAGGGCGAATGGCGCGGTGTGGTGCGGCAGTTGCTCGCTCAGGGGCTGCTCGCGGTCGAGGGCGACTACGGCACGCTGGTGCTCACCGAGGCGAGCGGCTCGGTGCTGCGGCGCGAGCGGGAGGTGCCGCTGCGCAAGGAGCCGAAGAAGCCGGTGACCTCGCGGTCGGCGTCCTCCGCCAAGGGCTCCAAGGCCAAGGCCGCCGCGGCCGAGCTGCCCGAGGCGCTCCAGCCGGCCTTCGAGGCGCTGCGCGCCTGGCGGGCCGAACAGGCCAGGGAGCAGGGCGTCCCGGCCTACGTCATCTTCCACGACGCCACGCTCCGGGAGATCGCCACGGCCTGGCCGACCTCCGTGCAGCAGCTCGGCGGCGTCAGCGGCGTCGGCGAGAAGAAGCTGGTGACGTACGGCGAGGGGGTGCTGGCGGTGCTGGCCGCGCTGGGCGGGACGCCCGGAGAGACACCCGGCGGGACGCCCGCGGCGGACACCGGTCCGAGCACCGAGGACCACTGGCCCGAGATGGAGGAGGAGCCGGAGCCGGACGACTGGATGTAGAGGCGGCCAGGGCGCTGGGGCGGACGGGGGCGCCGCGGGTCAGGCCAGCGCCGTCAGCCCGGGGCCGAAGACGATCAGCAGCGGCAGCAGCGGCACCAGCGCGGCGACGGTCGCCGTGAGCGCCCGGTGCCGGCGGCCCAGCCTGCGCGGCGGCTGCAGCAGCCGGTCCACGCGCTCGCCGAGCAGACGGTGGCTGGAGGAGCAGGACAGCACGCCCCGGTGCTGGTTCAGCTCGATCAGCGCCAGCGCGGTCGTCAGGTGCCCGCACCGCCGGGACGCCGTGTCGTCGGCGGCCAGCTCCACCAGCCGGTGCGTCTGGTCGCAGAAGTGGGCGAACAACGGCACCCGGGGAAAGCCCGTGGCCAGGGCCGTCGACAGATGCAGCAGCCAGTCGTGGTGGGCCCGCGCGTGGTCCTGCTCGTGCGTCAGCACGGCGTCCAGCTGGTGGTCGGTGAGCCGGTGCAGGGCGCCCGTCGTGACGACCAGCTGCGCCGGGTGGCCCGGCATCCACCAGGCGTCCGGATACTCGTCCTCCAGCACCAGCAGCGGACCGCGCGCCACCGCCTCCAGCCCGGCGGGCAGCTCCGGCGCCCGCTCGCGCAGGTGCGCCCGGGTCACCCCGCGGCGCCGCCGCGCCTCGACGAACTCGCGGGTGAGCATCGCGGTGCTCCAGGCGGCCCCGCAGGCCAGCAGCAGGGTGAGGGCGGCGGCCCAGAAGGGCGCGGCGGACAGGTCGTACGCCGCGGTCACCGCCGGTGGCGCGGGCGCGAAGAGCTGGGCGCGCACCGTGCCGAACACGGCGGCCGCGCCCAGCGTCAGCGCCGTCAGGCAGCACAGCAGGACCGTGGCGACCAGGCACTGCCACACCCACAGGGCGACGACGGGCTCCCGCTCGGGCCAGGCCGCCCGTACCAGGGCGCGCGGTACCGGCACGGCGGCCGTCAGGGCGACGACGGTCAGCAGGAGCAGGCAGTAGGTCATGCCGCGGGCTCCGGTTCCTGTTCGGGAGGAAAGGGGCGAGGGCGGGGCGGCCGGCGCGGGGCCCGCCGTCCGGCGGGCCCCGCGCACGAGTCGTCCGCCGCCAGTATGACGGCGAAGGGGGCGCACGTCAGGAGACGCGGAAGACCCACTACGTCACGTGAGTCCCCGGTCACCCGGCACGGGACCGCCGGCCGGCTCCCGGCCCCAACTTCCGTTCACCCCGCGACGATCCGCCCCGTGACCTCGCCGAGGCCCACCCGGACCCCGCCCGGGCCCGGCGCCCACGCCGTCAGGGTCACCACGTCCCCGTCCTCCAGGAACGTCCGCTTGCCCTCCGGAAGTTCCAGCGGGTCCCGCCCGTTCCAGGTCAGCTCCAGCAGGGAGCCGCGCTGCCCGGGCTCCGGACCGCTCACCGTGCCCGAGCCGTACAGGTCGCCGGTGCGCAGCGAGGCGCCGTTGACCGTCATCTGGGCGAGCTGCTGGGCGGCCGTCCAGTACATGGTGGAGAAGGGCGGCTCGGAGACGACGTGACCGTTGACGGCGACCGAGATCCGCAGGTCGTACCCGCCGGGCTCCACCGCCGCGCCGGAGGAGGCGGTGTCGTCGAGGTACGGAAGCAGGGCGTGGGTGCGCTCCGGTGGTGCCACGCGCGCGTGGTCGAGGGCGTCCAGGGGGGTGACCCACGCCGACACCGAGGTGGCGAACGACTTGCCGAGGAAGGGGCCGAGGGGGACGTACTCCCAGGCCTGGATGTCCCGCGCCGACCAGTCGTTGAGCAGGCACAGTCCGAAGACGTGCTCGGGGAACTCCGCGAGTCCCACGGACGTTCCCATGGCGGAGGGCACGCCCACCACGAATCCCACCTCCGCCTCGATGTCGAGGCGGACCGACGGCCCGAAGACCGGCTCCGCGTCCCCCGGAGCCTTCCGCTGGCCGTTGGGCCGTACGACATCGGTGCCCGAGACGACCACGGTCCCCGACCGTCCGTGGTAGCCGATCGGCAGGTGCTTCCAGTTCGGTGTCAGGGAGTCCGCCGCGTCCGGGCGGAAGATCTGGCCGACGTTCCGCGCGTGGTGCTCGGAGGAGTAGAAGTCGACGTAGTCGGCGACCTCGAACGGCAGGTGGAGCGTCACCTGCGACAGCGGGTGGAAGTGCTCGGCGATCGTCTCGCGGTGCACCGTCACCCACGCCGTCAGCGCACGGCGTACGTCCGACCAGGTGGTGCGACCGGCGGACAGGAGCGTGTTCAGGGTCGGTTGCGCGAGCAGGGGCGCGTACGGCGAGCCGAGCGCCCGGGCCGCGGCGCCCGCGTCCAGGACATGGTCGCCGAGCCGGACGCCGACGGTCCGCTCGCCGGCGGCCGCGAGCGAGAACACGCCGTAGGGCAGGTTGTGCGGGCCGAAGGGGTCGCCCTCGGGGACATCGAAGGGGGGCATGGGGTGCTGCCTCACTCTCACCTGTGTCACGAGCCAGGAACCGCACACCGGCGTGCGGCCCCGCCACACGTTACGGCCGAGTCGCTGCCCTGGGCAGTGTCTAAAGAGTTTGCAATGTCCGAATTGGCCTTGTCGGAGGCCCCAATTCCGGCTTAGCGTCCTTTGGGGGACACGGACGGGGTGGGTCCGGTCCGTAGGGGGGACACGTGGGGGGACCCGTGGCCAGGAGCACGAGCAGTGTGCCTTTCGAGGCCGACCGTGCCGTGCCGGCCCTGATCGTCAAGTTCGGCGACTACCCGCTGCACCACGGCGGCGTGGGCGCGATCCGCAGCCTGGGACGCCTCGGCGTGCCCATGTACGCGATCACCGAGGACCCCTACACCCCCGCTGCCTCGTCCCGCTATCTGAAGAAGTGCTTCGTCTGGCCGACCACCGGCACGGAGGACCCCGGCCACCTGGTCGAGGGCCTGCTGCGGATCGGGCGCCGCATCGGCCGCCCCGCCGTCCTCGTCCCCACCGACGAGGAGGCTGCCGTCCTGATCGCCGAACACCAGGACATGCTCGCGGGCCGCTTCCTCTTCCCGCGCGTGGACCCGGCCCTGCCACGCCGGCTCGCCAGCAAACAGGGCCTGCACGAACTGTGCGTGGAGCACGGCATCGCGAGCCCCGCGGCCGCGTTCCCGCAGTCCTACGACGACATCGTCGCCTTCGCCGAGAAGGCCCGCTTCCCGGTGGTGGCCAAGAACCGCGAGGCGTTCCTCAGGCGCACCCAGCCGGCGGTCAACGGCACCACGCGGATCACCACCCGCGAGGGCCTGCTGAGGCTGGCCCGCGACTGGGGCGAGCGCCCCGGCGTGATCCTGCAGGAGTATTTGCCCAGGGAGGACGCCGAGGACTGGATCGTGCACGCCTACTTCGACCGCAACTCCACACCGCTCGCCCTGTTCACGGGCGTGAAGGTCCGCTCCTGGCCGCCGCACGCGGGCATGACGGCGAACGCGTACGTCGTCGACAACCCCGAACTCGCCGACATTGCCGCGCGTTTCATCAAGCAGATCGGCTTCAGCGGCATCATCGACCTCGACCTGCGCTTCGACCGGCGCGACGGACAGTACAAGCTCCTCGACTTCAACCCCCGCATCGGCGCCCAGTTCCGGCTGTTCGAGAACGAGTCGGCCGTGGACGTCGTACGCGCCATGCACCTCGATCTGACCGAGCGCCCCGTTCCGGAAGGGGAACAGCGGGCCGGCCACCGCTACATCGTGGAGAACATCGACCTGCCCGCCCTGCTCGCCTACCGCCGCAGCGGCTATACGACGCCGCACGCACCGGCGCGCGCCAGCGGGACGGAGCTGGCCTGGCTCGCGGGTGACGACCCGCTGCCGTTCCTCACGATGCTCGCGCGCTTCGTGCGGCCGGGCGCGAAGCACCTGTATCAGCTGTGGCGGACCAACCGCCGCGGCGGCACCGCCCGTTCGAACAGCTAGCCAGCGACGCCGGCTGTCCGAACCGGACACGAAGTGACGCAAGTGAACGTCCTGGGGAGGGACTTCGTGACTCAACCGGTTGCAGTCATCGGCGCCGGGCCCTTCGGCCTGTCGACCGCCGCCCATCTGCGCGCCCGGGGCATCCCGGTGCGCGTGTTCGGCGAGCCCATGGTCAGCTGGCGCGACCACATGCCCGCCGGAATGCTCCTGAAGTCGACGCCGGCCGCCTCCAGCCTCCACGCCCCGCAGCAGGGCCACACCCTGGCCGACTACTGCGACGCCGCCGGCATCCGGCGGCTGGTGACCGACGAGGACATCATCCCCGTCGAGACCTTCATCGCCTACGGCGAGTGGTTCCAGCAGAAGCTGGTGCCCGGGCTGGAGCGGGTGCGGGTGGTCTCGGTCGACCGGCGCGACACCGGCGGCTTCGAACTGAAGCTGGACTCGGGCGAGTTGTTCACCGCCCGCGCGGTCGTCGTGGCGACCGGCCTGTCCGGCCTCTCCCACCTGCCCGCGGAACTCGCCGTGGCCGCCGCGGACGGCCCCGCCCCCACCGGCCCGGTCTCCCACAGCTCCCAGCACCACGACCTCACGCGCTACTCCGGCAAGGACCTGATCGTGGTCGGCGCCGGCCAGTCCGCGCTGGAGACGGCGGTGCTCGCCGCCGAGGCGGGCGCGCGGGTGCGGGTGGTCTCCCGCGGGCGCGGCAAGGTCGACTTCGGCGCGCCGCCCTGGAAGCAGCCCAGGCTGCGTCCCGAGTCGCCCTTCGGCCGGGCCTGGTCGCTGTGGGCGTTCAGCTACTACCCGCAGCCCTTCCGTCATCTGCCGGCCCAGACCCGCCACTACCTGGTCCGCCGTGTCCTCGGTCCGCTCGGCGCCTGGTGGCTGCGCGACCGCTTCGAGGGCAAGGTGCAGGTCAGCGAGGTCGAGCGGATCGTACGCACGGAGGCCGACGGCGGCAGCCCGGAGCTGACGGTCCGCACCCTCGACGGGAGGACGGACCGGCTGGCCGCCGACCACGTCATCGCGGCGACCGGCTACCGGGTGGACATCGCGGCGATGGACTTCCTCGGCCACGAACTGCGCACCCGTCTCGCCGTCAGCCGCGGCGCGCCCCGGCTGGGCGCCGGATACGTCTCCTCGGTGCCGGGCCTGTACTTCACCGGTCTGCCGGCGGCGGCCTCGTACGGTCCGGTGATGCGGTTCGTGTGCGGCACGGACTTCGCCTCGCCGCGGCTCGCCGAGCACCTCGCGGCGGCGCACGGTTGAGACCCTGACGGACAGGGCCGCAGGGGTCCGGCGAGCGCCGGGCCCCACGGCGCACGGTCCCGGCTCGTGATCAAGGACCGGGACGGGTGCGGGAGTTGACCGGGTGACGCCGGTGAACGGGGCGGTCGTCCGGTTCGCGATGAGTCGGCGGTGCGTCCTGTCCGTATTCTCTGATCATGGCCGCACCCACCGCATATGCACTCATCGCCACCGACCTGGACGGCACCCTCCTGCGAGGCGACGACACGTTGTCCGACCGGTCCCTCGCCGCCCTCGCGCGCGTGGCGGAGTCCGGCGCCCGGCACCTCGTGGTGACCGGCCGCCCGGCCCCCAGAGTGCGGCCGCTCCTGGACGACCTCGGCAGCACGGGGCTCGCGGTGTGCGGGCAGGGCGCGCAGGTGTACGACGCCGGCGCGGACCGTCTGCTGTGGTCCGTCACCTTGGACCGGGAACTGGCCGAGACGGCCCTCGGCAAGATCGAGGCCGAGGTGGGGCAGGTGTACGCGGCCGTCGACCAGGACGGCGTCGACGGGCTCACGCTCATCGAGCCCGGGTACCTGATGCCGCACCCGACCCTGCCCGCCGTACGCGTCGGGCGGCGCGACGACCTGTGGTGCGAGCCGATCAGCAAGGTGCTGCTGCGCCATCCCTACCTGTCGGACGACGAGTTGGCGGCGACGGCGCGTTCGGTGGTCCGTTCCCTGGCCACCGTCACCATGTCGGGACCCGGAACCGTCGAACTCCAGCCATGCGGCATCACCAAGGCGACGGGTCTCGCGCTGGCCGCCGAACACCTCGGCCTGGGACCGGCCCAGACCCTCGCCTTCGGCGACATGCCCAACGACATCCCGATGTTCGACTGGGCGGCCCGGGGCATCGCCATGGCCAACGCCCACCCCGAACTCAAGGCGGTGGCCGACGAGATCACCCTGTCGAACGAGGACGACGGCGTCGCCGTCGTCCTCGACCGGTTGTTCGCGGAGGTCTGTGACCTGCCGGCCTAGTAGGCGCCGTAGACGTTGTCGATGGAACCGTAGCGCTGGTAGGCGTAGTTGCAGGCGGCGGTGATGTTGGCGACCGGGTCGTAGGGGTCGTACGCCGTGCCCGCGACGTGGTAGGCGGCGAACGTCGGGTCGATCACCTGCAGCAGGCCCTTGGAGGGGGTGCCGGCCAGGGCGTTGGAGTCCCAGTTGTTGATGGCGTAGGGGTTGCCCGAGGACTCGCGCATGACGTTGCGGTAGATGCCGTCGTACGTGCCGGGGATGCCGTGCTGGGCCATGACCTGCAGGGACGCCCGGATCCAGCCGTCGAGGTTGTTGCTGTAGCCGAGCGAGGAGGCGGTGACGACGCTGTCGGTCGCCGCGGAGGCGCTGGTCGCGCCGATGACCGGGAGGGCGAGCACGGCGGCGCCGGTGCCGACGACGGCGAGCTTGCGGACGAGGCGGGAGCGCTTGGTCTGGCGGTGGCGAGCGGTTGCGGGCATGGCGGTTTTCCTCTCCGTCGCCTGCGAGGTGAGCTGTCGGGTTCGGGCGGGAGCTGCCCGGCCGTGCCGCCGTACGGCGACACGACTTCACCCCGAGCCGGTCCGGGGCGTCGTGGGACGCCCCTCCGGCGGCTTACCTGGTTCCCCCGCTCCTGCCGTGCGTGTGAGTTGGTCGATGGGTGGAGAACGGGCGGCGGCAGGATTAGGCGTCCGCCCGGCAAGGCGGGAACGTATGCGAGAGCACATGTCCGGAACAAGTGGCGGAGTCACACCTCGGGCCGCTTGACCTCGGTGTGGGGCGTTTGGGGTGCTTGATCCTTTGCGGTCGCCAAGCCTCAACTGGCGCTTCGGGAAAGGCGGATCGGCCGGAATCGCCCGGAATGTAGATCTTGGTCTCGCGTGAGCCAAGTCACGGGCGTTCACAAGCATGCCAAATCGGGCAATGGCCCCAACTCATAGTCAACCGAATGCTCGTGGGGGTCGCTTCCCTCAAGTGCGATGCGAGCGCGCTCAGTCGCCCGCCGCCCCAGACCGTCTCATTGGAGGAGGAAAAGGACTCTTCGGGGCGGTGACCCGGAGCGCGCACGGGTGCGGCAGTCGCGCTCGAGGGCTCGAGGACGCGAGGGGGGCGGTCGGGCGCTCCGGGGGCGCGGGTGCGAGGGCCGTCCGGCGGGGTGCGCATGCGCGCGGGGGCGATGTGGCCGTCTCCAGGGGTGGGCTGCTTCCGGGCGGGAAGCCGACTCCTGTGCGGGGTGTGCGACGCGGCTTCCCGTCGGCGGGACGGACCGGGTGGCGGGGTGCGGCGGACGGAGGAGTCCGGTGGTCGGAGCGAGTCGTTAAATACACGCTGTTATCAGGTGATCACAAACATTACGGGCGTGATCCCATACCGCCCCTCCTGGACGGGCGGGCGGCATGGGTGATCGAAAGGCGACCGGATACGCTGACTTGAGTGAGGGCAGCGACCTATCGACAAACCGCGTAACCAGCCAGTAGACACCAGCAGACAGGAGACCCCTCGTGACCGTCGTCGGGCCGTTCGGGCTGAGCGTGCGGGACCAGGCTCTGGAAGCCGATGTCCAGGCCGGATTGGTGGCCGTCGAGGAGGGCCTGCTCGAAGCCACCAAGAGTGAGGTCCCCTTCATCACGGAGGCCGCCCAGCACCTGGTGCGCGCCGGTGGAAAGCGCTTCCGCCCCCTGCTGGTGATGCTCGCCGCCCAGTTCGGCGACCCGTACGCGCCCGGTGTGGTGCCGTCGGCCGTGGTGGTGGAGCTGACCCACCTCGCGACGCTGTACCACGACGACGTCATGGACGAGGCCGCGGTGCGCCGCGGGGTCGACAGCGCGAACACCCGCTGGGGCAACTCGGTGGCGGTCCTGACCGGCGACTTCCTGTTCGCGCGCGCCTCCCACATCCTGGCCGACCTCGGCCCGGAGGCCGTACGGGTGCAGGCCGAGGCGTTCGAGCGGCTGGTCACCGGGCAGATCCTGGAGACGGCGGGGCCGCAGGACGGCCGGGACCCGGTCGAGCACTACCTGGACGTGCTCAGCGGCAAGACGGGGTCGCTGGTGGCCGTGTCCTGCCGGTTCGGCGCGATGATGTCGGGCGCCGACGAGACGGTCGTGGACGTGCTGACCCAGTACGGAGAGCGGCTGGGCGTCGCCTTCCAGCTCGCCGACGACGTCCTGGACATCGCCTCCGACTCGCACGAGTCGGGCAAGACCCCCGGCACGGACCTGCGGGAGGGCATCCCGACGCTGCCCGTGCTGCGGCTGCGGGAGCGGGCGCAGCGGCTCGGGCTGGCCGAGGACGTCGCGCTGTGCGAGCTGCTGGACTCCGACCTGAGCGACGACGCGCGGCACGCGGAGGCGCTGGCCGGGCTGCGGGCGCACCCCGCGCTGGAGCAGGCGCGCCGGGACACCGTGCGGTACGCGCAGGACGCCCGGGCGGCGCTGGCTCCGCTGAAGGAGTGCGACGCCAAGGTGGCGCTCATGGAGATGTGCGACGCCGTCGTCCACCGGGCGGGCTGATTTCGCCCCCCTTCCTCTGGCGGTCCCGCCGGCAGGACCATGCCTATGTGGCGTACGTCACATGGGTGGGCTGAGCCCTGCCTCCGGTCCCGCCGTACGCATACGCAGAAGGCCGGCGCAGGCGGTGCCGGCCGGTCTGCGGGGAGAAAACGGAATCATGGGCGTTCACGCGACGTTATCGAAGCGCTGCAAGAGCCTGATCACGACCGCTGTCACGGTGGCCGCCCTCGGCGGCGTCGCCGCCACGGCGACTCCCGCCTCCGCCGCCGGAGGCGACGAGGGCGCCGGTACGGGGGTGACCCTCCTCGCCACCAGTCTGCGCGGCGCCAACGAGGTGCCCGTGCCGGGCGGCCCGGCGGCGGGGGACAAGGACGGCGCCGCCCTCGAGTTCATCAAGATCGACGGCGACCGGGTGTCCGTCGCCGTCACCTGGCGCGGCACCGGCAGGCCGACCAGGCTCCACCTCCACCAGGGCGCCAAGGGCACCAACGGCGACGTGCGGATCGACTTCAGCGGGCTGCTGAAGAACAGCAGGCGGCACAGCGTCACCGGCACGGTCGAGGTCCAGGACCCGGCGCTGCTCGACGCGCTGCGGAACGACCCCGGGTCGTTCTACGCCAACCTGCACACCGCCGAGTTCCCCGGGGGAGCCGTCCGCGGCAGCCTCCACAAAGTCACCGTCGCCGCCTTCGACTTCCGGGACGCCCTCGACAACTTCCGTGCCTCGGTGGTCAGAGGCCGGCAGATCTACGAGTGCAAGGCCACCGACGCCGGCGGCTACGCCTACGCCCAGCGCGACGTCGACGCCCTGCTCGAAGGCGGCATCCACCACACCTTCGTGGCGCCCGGCTCCGGTACGCCGCAGTGGGTCGCGCCGGACGGCAGCGCGGTCACCGGGGCCGTGCTGTCCAGGACCCCGAACGGGGACGGCAACATCCCCGAACTCGACCTGAGGGCCACCTCGTCCGGCAGGCACCACGGCCTGCTCGCCGGCACCACGGAGATCCTGCGGCTCAACACCGTCGGCGGAGTCGCCCCGACCGGTGCCTGTGAGCCGGGCAGCGTCGTGGGCGTGCCCTACCGGGCGGACTACGTCTTCCTGCAGGACTGACACGAGGGGCTCCGCAGGGCTGACCCGCGCGTTCCCGCAGGGCTGACCCGCGGGCCGGCCTCGGCCGGGTCCGGGCGGTGCCTCCCGCGCCACGACCCCTACGGGTCGGGGGAGGCGCCGCCCGCTCGTGTCATACCCCAGGAGTACACACAGTTGCCTCCGCGGTCTGACGCTTCCTCCTGGCCGATTTGGTCAACTGGAGACCACGGAAAACACCACTCCTCACCGATTCGGGTGAGAATGGCGGCTACGGGGTGGATGCACGGGAGTTGGAAGCCGCCGCCGACGACGGAGGTAGCGCACAGATGGCACCGTACGAATCCGACGACAGCACGAGCGCCGGCGAGACCGACGACCTGCGCGCCGGGCGGCGCAAGGCCGCTCGGTACGTCGTCCCGGTCGCGGTGGTGGGGGTGGCCGCGGCGACCATCGGGCTCGTCCCCGCGCTCGCCGACTCGGGCGACCCGAACCTGCCGAAGATCAGCGCACAGCAACTCATCGAGAAGATCGCCAAGTCGGACGTGCAGCAGATGTCCGGCACGGTGAAGATCAGCACCGACCTCGGCCTGCCCGACCTCGGCGGGCTGGAGTCCAGCCTGACCTCCGGTGCGACCCGCGGATCCGGTGACGGCTCGTCCGCCGACCCCTCCGCCAAGCTCACCGAACTGGCCACCGGCACGCACACCGTGCGCGTCGCGGCCGACGGCCCGGACCGGCAGAAGCTGTCCCTGCTGGAGAACGCGGCCGAATACAGCCTCATCCACAACGGCAAGGACGTCTGGGGCTACGACAGCCGGTCGAACTCGGTCTACCACTCGGCCGGGCACGACAGCGCCGACGCGCGGAAGAAGCAGGAGCAGGCCCCCGCGACCCCGGACCAGCTGGCCAAGGAGGCCCTGAAGGCGGTCGACGGCACCACGTCCGTCAGCGTCCAGGGCACCGCGCAGGTCGCGGGCCGGGACGCGTACCGGCTGGTCATCAAGCCCAAGGACACCGGTTCGACGGTCGGTCAGATCACCGTCGCCGTCGACGCGAAGACCGGTCTGCCGCTGAAGTTCACGCTGACCCCGGCGAGCGGCGGCGCGGCCGTGATCGACGCCGGCTTCACCCAGATCAGCTTCGCCCGGCCCGCCGCCTCGACCTTCGACTTCAAGACGCCCAAGGGCGCGAAGGTCACCGAGGACAAGGGCCACGAGAACGGCTCCCTGAAGGGCGACGGCCGGCACGGCGCGCCCGGCAAGGACCTCGGCAAGGGCATGCCCGGCAAGGACCTCGGCAAGGACCTCGGCAAGGGTCCCGGCGGGATGAACGTCATCGGCGAGGGCTGGGACTCCATCGCCACCTTCGACACCGGTGGCAAGGGCGTGCCGTCCGGCTCCGAGGCCGGCGGCCAGTTCGGCGGGTTCCTCGACTCGCTCGGCGACAAGGTCACCGGCAAGTTCGGCTCGGGCACGGTCTTCAAGACGCGCCTGATCAACGCCCTCATCACCGACGACGGCAAGGTCTACGTCGGCGCCGTCGACAAGGACGTGCTGGTGAAGGCGGCGAACGCGGGCTGATCGGGGAGAGACCGGTCCACGGGCACGACAAGAGCCGGTCCACGAGCACGAATCGAGGGAGCCGATGGACGAACCGTCCGCCCCGGAGCCGAAGCGGGACGCGCCGGGTGACAGCGTCATCGCCACCCAGGCGCTCACCAAGCGCTACCGCGGCGGACAACTCGCCGTGGACGGCCTCGACCTGACCGTCCCGGCGGGCAGCGTCTTCGGCTTCCTCGGTCCGAACGGCTCGGGCAAGACCACCACCATCCGCATGCTGATGGGCCTGATCGAGCCGACGTCGGGCTCGGCACGCGTCCTCGGACGCCCCATGCCCAGAGCCGCACGCACCGTGCTCCCGCAGGTCGGAGCGCTCATCGAGGGCCCCGCCCTGTACGGCTTCCTCTCCGGCCGCGACAACCTCCTGCGCTACGACGCCGCCGACCCGACCGCCGACCCGCGCACCCGGCGGACCCGCGTCGCGGCGGCACTGGACCGGGTCGGGCTGACGGCGGCGGCCGGCAAGAAGGCCAGGGCGTACTCGCTGGGCATGAAGCAGCGGCTGGGCCTCGCCGCGGCCCTGCTGCAACCGCGTAGACTGCTCGTCCTGGACGAGCCCACCAACGGCCTCGACCCCCAGGGAATGCGGGAAATCCGCTCCCTGATCCGGGAGTTGGCGTCGGACGGCACCACCGTCTTCCTCTCCTCCCACTTGCTGGACGAGATCGAGCAGGTGTGCACCCACGCGGCCGTGATGGCGCGGGGCCGGCTGATCACCCAGGGCGCGGTGGCCGACCTGGCGGCGGGCGCGCGCGGCCGGCTGGTCGTCACCACACCGGACACCGGGGAGGCGGCGCGGGTGCTGAAGGAGCAGGGGGCCGGTGACGTCGTCACGGCCGAGGACCGGGTGACGGCCGAGCCGCCGGACATGGACCTCGCCGAGGTGAACGCCGCGTTGGTGAAGGCGGGCGTCCGCGTCCGCGGCTTCGGAGTCGAACGGGCCTCCCTGGAGGACGCGTTCGTGGCGCTGACGGGGGAGGGGTTCGATGTCGCGGGCTGAAGCCGCCTCACCGGAGGAGACCGTGCCGCGGGCCGAGGCGGTCCGCGGGGTGAGCCCGCTGTGGACCTTCGGGCTGCTGCGCAGCGAACTGCTCACCACCTTCCGCCGCTGGCGCACCCTCGCCCTGCTCGCCGTCCTCGCGGCCGTACCGATCCTCGTCGGCATCGCGGTGAAGATCGAGACCGGTGACGGCTCCTCGGCCGGCCCCGGTGAGGGCGGCGGCCCGGCCTTCATCTCGCAGATCACCAACAACGGCCTGTTCCTGGTGTTCACCGCGCTGGCCGCGACGCTCCCGTTCTTCCTGCCGATGTCCATCGGCGTGGTCGCGGGCGACGCCATCGCCGGCGAGGCGAACGCCGGAACCCTGCGCTACCTCCTGGTGGCCCCGGCCGGCCGCACCCGGCTGCTGCTGACCAAGTACGCGACGGTCATGGTGTTCTGCCTCGTGGCCACCCTCGTGGTCGCCGTCTCGGCCCTGACGGTCGGCGCCATCCTCTTCCCGCTGGGTGATCTGACGACGATCTCCGGCACCCGGATCAGCTTCGCCGACGGCCTGGGACGGGCCCTGCTGATCGCCCTCGTCGTCGCCGCGTCCCTCATGGGCGTCGCGGCCCTGGGCCTGTTCGTCTCCACGCTCACGAACAGCGGCATCGCGGCGATGGCGACCACCGTGGGCCTGCTGATCACCGTCCAGATCCTCGACCAGATCCCCCAGCTCCACGCCCTCCAGCCGTACTTCTTCTCCCACTACTGGCTGTCCTTCGCCGACCTGATGCGCGACCCGGTCTACTGGGACGACCTGACGAAGAACCTCGGCCTGCAGGCCCTGTACGCGGCCGTGTTCGGGTCGGCGGCCTGGGCCCGGTTCACGGCGAAGGACATCACGGCCTAGCCGCCCGGGCCGTCAGCCCTCGTAGGGGAAGCGGGCGAGCGGGGCCTCCTGGGCGAAGAAGGTCTTGGCCCGGGCGAGGGCATCCGTGTCGTTCAGCACGTCGCCGCGCGCGCTGCCGTTGCCGAGCAGGACCCCGCCGAAGCGCATCCCCATGTAGGCGGCCGAGTTGCTGAGGGTGCCGATCAGCGGGGCGGCGACCTCGGTCTCCTCGTGCGCGAGGGCGGTGACGCCCCAGAGGGTGCGGCCCGCCATGGCGGCCTTGAAGTCGATGCCGGGGGTGCGCAGCCAGCCGGACCAGTGGTCCAGGTAGCGCTTGGTGTGGCCGGACACCGAGTACCAGTACAGCGGCGAGACGATCACGAGGTCGGTGGCCGCCAGCGTGGCGTCCAGGAGGAGTGCCGGGGTGCTGCCCGCCGGCGGCCGCACATGGTCGCTGTCGCGGCGCTGGTCCACGAAGTCGGGCAGCGGGTGTTCGGCGAGGCTGATCCACCGCCGCTCGACGTCCGCGGGCAGTTGTTCGGCGGCCTTGCGGGCGAGCAGTTCGGTGTTGCCGTCGGCCCGGCTGCTGCCCAGGACGAAGAGGAAGCGGCGGCCGGTCATGGATCCCCCAGGAGTTCGATGCGATACGGACGACGGGTACGGGCAAATTGAAAGCACCTGCATTATATGCACATGCATCAAGATGAGGCAGGGAGCTGGGCCGGATCACTGGAACGATGCTGTGACGTCGTGGTGACATGAGAACCGTGGGTGGGCGGAGAGACTCCACCTTGAGCGTGTCGACCCGATCGTGACGCGCTGACCGCCGGTTCGCCGGCACGTTCGAGTGAGGGCACAGATGTCTCGACCCAGCGGCGACACCCAGCGGGAACAGCAGGGCACGGCGCCCTCGGCCCTGGCGGCCGCGCCGATCGACGTGCACATCCCCGCCGACCCGACGGGCGCGGCGGTCGCGACGATCGGCGGGGTGCCGCTCTCGGTGGCCGACGGCGAGGACGTCCAGCAGGCCGTCCTCGGCCATCTGCGCCGCATCGCCCTCGCCACCGGCCACCCGGCCCGGGCCACGATCCACGACGAACGCCTCGGCTTCGTCGTCCCCCTCCAGGTCGCCCCCGACGGCTCCAGCCACCTCACCGGCTCCCCGACCCCGGCACCGCGACGGGCGACTCCGCCTCCGGCGCCGGCACCGTCGTCGCGACCGGCGACTCCGACCCCGGCGCCAGCATCGCCGTCGCGACCGGCGACTCCGGCTCCGGACGCTCCTGCCGTCCAGCCCATGACTCCGGCTCCCGCCGCTTCCGCCGCTTCCGCCGTCCAGCCCACGACTCCGGCTCCCGCAGCTTCCGCCAGTCGGCCGACGAGCACCCCCGACCCCACGCCCGTATCGCCGACGCAGGCTCCGAGGAGTGGGCAGGACAGCCCCGCCGGCCCTCTGCGGCAGCAGGCGGAACCGGCGCGGGAGAACGTGCCCACCTTCTCGCTGCGGGCGGTGTCCGCACCGCAGCCGCTCGGGCAGCACGCGCCCGCCTTCCCTGCGCGGGCCGTCGCGGAGTCCGCCGCCGGTTCGGCACCGACGTTCGCGATCCGCGCGGTACCCGAGCGGGCGCCCGGCACGGTCGCGCCGCCCACGGGCGTGTTCGGCCCGCCCCCGCTGATGGACGCGGTCCCGCCGCGCCCCGCGCCGGGCGCGGACACGGTCACCTGGCCGTCACCGGCGGACGCCGACGCACCCGAGGACGCCACACCGGGCTCGACGACCCCGCCCGGCGCGGACGCCTCCGGCACCCCTCGCGCAGCCGGCACGTCCCGCTCGTCCGGCACCCCCCTCCTGCCGCGTCTGGACCCCGAGCCTGCCCCCAAGTCCGCGCCCACCCCCGCCCGAGGCTTCGACGCCGTGGCCGAAGCCGTGCTCGGGGACGAGCCGCCCACCGCGCCCGGGTTCCTCCTGGAGCCGATGGCCCAGGTGAACGACGCCGTGCGGTCGGGACGGATAGCGGAGGCGGACCAGTTGGCCACGCGGGTGGTGGGAGAGGCGTCGGCGGTACTCGGGCTGGAGCACCCGGAGGTGCTCAAGCTGCGCGAACTGGCCGCGTACATCGCCTACTTGGCCGGTGAGCCGGTCCGCGCCCACCGGCTCTCGATCGATCTGGCCCGTCTGCACCGCCGACTGGGGAACGCGGAAGGGGCGTACGGGAACATCCAGAGCGCGGCGTCCGCCTGGCGCGCCGTGCGCGACCCGGAGCAGGGGCTCGCCCTGGGGCGCGACCTGATCGGCCTGTGGAGCGAACTCGTCGCGGAGGGCGGCCCGGCCGCCGAGGAGACCGAGCGGCTGGACTCGGCCCGCACGCGGATGGGCCGACTCGCGGAACGCGCCCGCAACTCGGCCCGGTGACCGCGGAGCCGGCCCGTTACGCGGACAGCTTCCAGACCGCGTACGCGATCGCGTCGCCGTTGCGGTCCAGCGCGGTGTCGTCGATGTTGGAGGTCTTGTCGCAGGAGGAGTGGTAGCAGGCGTCGAAGGCCCGTCCCGACGTGCCGCCCCACTTGCTCGCCTGCGCCGCGGTCTTGATGTAGTCGGCGCCGCTGAACAGGCCGCCGACCGGGACGCCGGCGTTCTTGAACGGCGCGTGGTCCGAGCGTCCGTCGCCCTCCGTCTCGGGCTCCGTGGAGACGCCGAGGCCGGTGAAGTAGTCCTGGAACGTCTTCTGGATCGTGGGGTCGTCGTCGTAGACGAAGTAGCCCGGGTTCGGGGAGCCGATCATGTCGAAGTTCAGGTAGCCGCTGATCTTCGAACGGTTGGCGCTGGAGAGGCCGTTGACGTAGGAGCGGGAGCCGACCATGCCCAGTTCCTCGGCGCCCCACCAGGCGAACCGCAGGTGCTTGGCCGGCTGGTAGCCCGCCCGGGAGACGGCGAGCGCGGTCTCCAGGATCGCCGCCGAGCCGGAGCCGTTGTCGTTGATGCCGGGCCCGGCGCTGACGCTGTCCAGGTGCGAGCCCGCCATCAGGACCCGGTTGGCGTCGCCGCCCGGCCAGTCGGCTATCAGGTTGTAGCCGGTGCGGCCGGAGGACGTGAACTGCTGGACGGTCGTGGTGAATCCGGCCGCGTCCAGCTTGGCCTTCACATAGTCGAGCGAGGCCTTGTAACCGGCGCTGCCGTGGGCGCGGTTGCCGCCGTTGGCGGTGGCGATGGACTGCAGCTGGGCGAGGTGGGCCTTGACGTTCGCCACGCTGATGTCGGGAGCGGCGGCGGCCGCCGAGGGCGTGGGGGCGGTGACCGCGCCGGCCGTCGCGCCATTGGTCAGGAGCATGACAGCCGAGAGGGCGGAGGTGGCGGCGCAGACGGCGGCCGCACGCCCGGAAACGGAGAACTTCATGTGGGGGGCTCCGAATTCCTTGAAGGGAATGGGGTCCCCGGATGGTGAAGCTTTTACCAACCGCGCGTCAAGAGCGTTATCAGGACACGCGGTTCGCATACCGGAGCCACTTCTTCACAGGCCGCCCGCCGGGACCGCCGCTGCGGCCTAGGACACGCAGAACTCGTTCCCCTCCGGGTCCGCCATCACCACCCACTCGCCGGCCGGCTCCTTCACCCGACGCAGCACGCTCGCCCCCAGCGCCTCCAGCCGCTCGACCTCGCCCTCGCGCCGCCCGTCGCCGGGGTGCAGATCGAGGTGCAGCCGGTTCTTCACGGTCTTCGCCTCCGGCACGCGCTGGAACAGCAGCCGCCGGCCGCGCCCGACGCCGGTGCCCTCGTCGTACGGGTCCTCCGGGTGCCGTACGGCGATCAGATCCAGGAAGGCCGGGCGTCCGTGGGAGTCGACGGCCGCCTCGGCCGGCAGGGCCCCGGCCTCCAGCAGCCGGCGGACGAGCACGCTGTTGTCCTCGACCTCGTAACCGAGCGCGGCGGCCCAGAAGTCGGCCTGGGCGTGCGGGTCGCCGGCGTCGACGACGACCTTCCAGTGGACGGGGGCCGGGGGCGGGGCGGGTGTCTGCGTCATGGGACCACTTATAGCGGCCGGGTCCGACAGTCCGCCGTGACCTGCGGTTCCCGCGAGGCGCCGGTCGGGGTCAGGCGTCCACCGGAGCGGACGGTGCCGCCGCGATCGTCGGCACGGCCGCCTCCCGCTCCCGGGCGACCCTGCGCGCGGCGCGCCAGGCGTCGGCCGTCAGCAGGCACAGCGCCAACCACACCAGCGCGAACCCGGCCCACCGCTCGACGGGCATCGCCTCGTGGAAGTACAGGATGCCCAGCAGGAACTGGAACACCGGCGCCAGATACTGCAGCAGCCCCAGCGTCGACAGCGGCACCCGTATGGCCGCCGCCCCGAAGCAGACGAGCGGCAGCGCGGTGACCACTCCGGTCGCCGCGAGCAGTGCGCCGTGCCCCGGACCCTCGGTCGCGAAGGTCGAGTCGCCGCGCGAGCCGAGCCACAGCAGGTAGGCGAGCGCCGGCAGGAACTGGATCGCGGTCTCCGCGGCCAGCGACTCGATGCCCCCGAGCCCGACCTTCTTCTTCACGAAGCCGTACGTGGCGAACGAGAAGGCGAGGGTGAGGGAGATCCACGGCGGCTGCCCGTACCCGACCGTCAGGACCACGACCGCGGCGAACCCGATGCCGACCGCCGCCCACTGCACGGGCCGCAGCCGCTCCTTGAGGACGAGCACGCCCAGGGCGATGGTGACCAGCGGATTGATGAAGTACCCGAGCGAGGCCTCGACGACGTGCCCGTTGTTCACGGACCAGATGTACACGCCCCAGTTGACCGTGATCACGGCCGCCGCCACCGTGATCAGGGCCAGTCGCCGCGGCTGCCGCAGCAGCTCACCGGCCCAGGCCCAGCGCCGCATCACGACGAGTGCGACGGCCACGAACCCCAGCGACCAGACCATGCGGTGGGCGAGGATCTCGACCGATCCGGCGGGCTTGAGCAGGGGCCAGAAGAGGGGGACGAGACCCCACATGCCGTACGCCGCGAAGCCGTTCAGCAGGCCGATCCGCTGCTCGCTCTTCGACTTCCCGGTCATGGGCACCTCCCGCTCACCTCGTCGCACACCCGTGCAGCCACGAAGGTAACGCCGGAAACCCCCGCGTGTCATGCCCGTATCGCCATACGGTCATGACACGCGGAGGTGGGGGTGCGAGACCCTCGGCGGGGGAGTGGTCAGCCCTTGAGCGCGGCCGTGATCGACTCGGCGATCGGCGTGGTCGGGCGGCCGATCAGGCGGCTGAGGTCACCGCTGTCGACGACCAGCTCGCCCTTCTCGACGGAGGCGTCCACGCCGGCGATGATCGCGGCCACCGGCCCGGGCAGGCCGGCGCCGGTCAGGATGCCGGTGTACTCCTCGACGGAGACGGGGTGGTAGGCGATCTCCTTGCCGGTCTGCCCGCTCAGTTCGGCCGCGTACTCGGCGAAGCTCCAGGCCTCGTCGCCGCCCAGCTCGTACGTCTTGTTCTCGTGCCCCTCGCCGGTCAGTACGGCGACGGCGGCGGCCGCGTAGTCGGCGCGGGCGGCGGAGGAGACGCGGCCCTCGCCGGCCGCCTGGGTGACGGCGTTGTACTGCAGGACGGGGGCGAGCTGCTCGGTGTAGTTCTCGTTGTACCAGCCGTTGCGCAGCAGCACGTAGGGCAGGCCGGAGTTCAGCAGGGCCGCCTCGGTGTCGCGGTGGTCGTCGGCGAGTGCGGCCTTCAGGGTGCCGGGGGCGCTGGTGTAGGCGAGCAGGGCCACGCCGGCGGCCTTGGCCGCGTTGATGACGACCTTGTGCTGGCCCACGCGGTCGTTGCCGAGCTCGCTGCCGGAGATCAGCAGGACCTTGTCACCGGCCGAGAAGACGTGGTCGAAGGTCTCGGGGGTGTTGTAGTCGGCGACCGCGAGCCGCACGCCGCGTGCGGCGAGGTCGGCCGCCTTGGCCTCGTCGCGGACGACGGCCGTGATCTGCTCCGCCGGGACCTTCTCCAGCAGCTGCTCCACGACGTGACGGCCGAGGTGTCCGGTTGCTCCGGTGACGACGATGCTCATGATGTGGGACTCCTTGTGGGGTGCGGATGCACTAACCCTAGGAGAAGCGCTAACTATTGGAAAGTACCCACTTTGAAGTAAGGTACTGGCATGGCCGTAAGTACCAGCACCTCGCCGCCCGCCGTCTCCGGGAACGACACCGGCGAGACGATGTGCCCCCATCGCCTCGTCCTGGAACACGTCACCAGCCGCTGGGGCGTGCTGGTCCTGATCGAGCTCCTCGACCGCCCCTACCGCTTCAGCGAACTGCGCCGGGCGATCGGCCGGGTGGGCAAAGGGGTCAGCGAGAAGATGCTCACCCAGACCCTGCAGACCCTGGAACGCGACGGCCTGGTCCACCGCGACGCAAGGCCGGTGATCCCCCCGAGGGTCGACTACTCCCTCACCGACCTGGGCCGAGAGGCCGCCGAACAGGTGCGGGGGCTGGCCGAGTGGACGCAGAGGCGAATGGGGGCGGTACAGGAGGCACGGGAGCGGTACGACGTGCGAAAGGCCGCCGCTGCGCAGGGCTGACCCGCCGCGCCGGAGCCGTCAACGGGATGGGGGCGGCGCCAGGGGGCACACGGAGGTCAGGGCTTCGGGCGGCATGGGTGCCACGTCCATCCGTGCGCCCCCTCTCCGCCTCCCGTGCCGAGGTGACGCGCAGGGCAGGCTGGATGCGGAGTGGTATCGCACCCGGGGGGTTTCCCTGACATGGTCACACTGACTCCGGTCGCTAGGCGGATCGGTTCTGCAATGGCGGCGGGATGGGGTGTGCTCCGGTCGCCCGGGAAAAGGGGAACCCGCCGCCAGGAGACGACGCTGCCGGATCTGGTGGCCCAGATCGCCCGTCTCGGCGAGGAACTCCACGCCATCGGGCGGGAACTGCGCCGGGCCAACGAGATCCAGGTGCACCGCCTCCTCACGGAGCAGCTCGACCGGGCCATAGACGACCCCACCCTCGCCGCCGCGATGAGCACACTGAGCGGCATCTCCGAGCACAAGCGCCGCCAGATGCTGTTCGCCAACCGGGAGTACGCCACGATCCTGCTGTCCCACCGGACGGGCACCATCGACTGGAGCGAGCTGCTCGGCAACCTGCGCGTGCTGTGCCGCAACGAGGTGTTCGCCGAGTACTGGGAGCGCACGGTCGAGCACCGGCGCAGTCTCGCCGCCGGATCGCTGGAACGGCTGGTCGGCGAGGCGGTGGACACCCTCATGGAGGAGCTGGCGGACGATCCCGAGGAGTGGTGGATCGTCGGACCCTCGCCCGAGCCGCCGGGCGACTGAGCCGGAGCCCGTCCGGTGGAGGAGGGAGCGCTGTCGGCGCGTGAGGGTGAAAGGGCGCGGGGCGCAGGGGTGAATCGGCGCGGCGTGTGGGGGCGAACAGGTGTGAGGGGCGTCACGAATGGCGAGACTTTCGCAGGGTCATCGTGACCTCCGAGGGTGGCAGTCGTTAGGCACTGCCGCCCTTGTTGATGCGAGGCCTCAGTGCCTCGAGAGGGAGCTGCTGAATTGCACGATGAGCTCTCGTCCGTCCGCATCTCCCGCCGCATCGGCGCCTCCCCGCGGCAGCGGGGCAGCCACACCGGCGAGACCTGCCCGGACATCTTCGAGCTGTCCGACGGAAACTACGCCATCATCGGAACCGAAGCCACGGCCGCCCTCGACTCCCATCTCCCCCCGGACGCCGCAAGGGCCGACTACGAGCGCATCGTCGTGATCACCCGCGAGACCCTCATCCGCGCCAAGAAGGACATCCCCGACGCGTGAAACGAACGAGGGGCCCGGACACCTGCACGGTGTCCGGGCCCCTCGGTACGTCCGACGGGTGTCAGCCCACCACCGTCCACGTGTCCCCGCCCGCCAGCAGTGCCGCCAGGTCGCCCTTGCCGTGTTGTTCGATCGCCGTGTCCAGCTGGTCGGCCATCTGGGTGTCGTAGACCGGGCGGTCCACGGACCGCAGGACGCCGATCGGGGTGTGGTGCAGGGTGTCGGGGTCGGCCAGCCGGGACAGGGCGAAGGCCGTGGTGGGGGACGCCGCGTGGGCGTCGTGCACCAGGACCTGCGCCTCGTTCTCCGGCGTCACCGTCACGACCTTCAGGTCACCGGTCGCCGCGTCCCGGACGACTCCTCGCGAACCGTCCGCACCGAAGCGGATCGGCTGCCCGTGCTCCAGCCGGATCACCGCCTCCTCCGCCCGCTGCTTGTCCTTCACCGCGTCGAAGGCGCCGTCGTTGAAGATGTTGCAGTTCTGGTAGATCTCGATCAGGGCCGTGCCCGGGTGGGCGGCGGCCTGCCGCAGGACCTCGGTCAGGTGCTTGCGGTCGGAGTCGATGGTCCGGGCCACGAAGGACGCCTCCGCGCCCAGCGCCAGCGAGACCGGGTTGAACGGCGCGTCCAGCGAGCCCATCGGCGTCGACTTGGTGATCTTGCCGACCTCGGAGGTCGGGGAGTACTGGCCCTTCGTCAGACCGTAGATCCGGTTGTTGAACAGCAGGATCTTGAGGTTGACGTTGCGGCGCAGCGCGTGGATCAGGTGGTTGCCGCCGATCGACAGCGCGTCGCCGTCACCCGTGACCACCCACACGGACAGGTCCCGGCGCGAGGCGGCCAGACCCGTCGCGATGGCCGGCGCGCGGCCGTGGATGGAGTGCATGCCGTACGTGTTCATGTAGTACGGGAAGCGTGACGAGCAGCCGATGCCCGAGACGAAGACGATGTTCTCCTTGGCCAGCCCCAGCTCCGGCATGAAGCCCTGGACGGCCGCCAGGATCGCGTAGTCACCGCAGCCGGGGCACCAGCGCACTTCCTGATCGGACTTGAAGTCCTTCATGGACTGGCGGGCCTCGGCCTTGGGGACGAGCGAGAGCGCCTCGATCGTGCCCGTGCCTTCCGTGGTCGTCTCAGCCATCGATGGCCTCCTTGAGAGCCGTGGCGAGCTGCTCAGCCTTGAACGGCATGCCGTTCACCTGGTTGTACGAGTGGGCGTCCACCAGGTACTTCGCCCGGATCAGCGTGGCGAGCTGCCCGAGGTTCATCTCGGGGATCACCACCTTGTCGTAGCGCTGCAACACCGTGCCGAGATTCCTCGGGAACGGGTTGAGGTGGCGCAGATGCGCCTGGGCGATGGATTCGCCCGCGCGCAGCCGCCGTACCGCCGCCGTGATGGGGCCGTAGGTCGAGCCCCAGCCCAGCACCAGGGTGGACGCGCCGTGCGGGTCGTCCACCTCGACGTCGGGGACATCGATGCCGTCGATCTTGGCCTGGCGGGTGCGGACCATGAAGTCGTGGTTGGCCGGGTCGTAGGAGATGTTGCCCGAGCCGTCCTGCTTCTCGATGCCGCCGATGCGGTGTTCCAGGCCCGGCGTGCCGGGGACGGCCCAGGGGCGCGCGAGCGTCTGGGGGTCGCGCTTGTAGGGCCAGAACACCTCGGTGCCGTCGTCCAGGGTGTGGTTCGGGCCCTGAGCGAACTGCACGCTCAGATCGGGGAGTTCGTCCAGCTCGGGGATGCGCCAGGGCTCGGAGCCGTTGGCCAGGTAGCCGTCGGAGAGCAGCATCACCGGGGTGCGGTAGGTCAGCGCGATCCGGGCCGCCTCCATCGCCGCGTCGAAGCAGTCCGCCGGCGTGCACGGGGCCACGACCGGCACCGGGGCCTCGCCGTTGCGGCCGAACATCGCCTGCAGCAGGTCCGCCTGCTCGGTCTTGGTCGGCAGACCGGTCGACGGCCCGCCCCGCTGGATGTCGATGATCAGCAGCGGCAGCTCCAGGGAGACCGCCAGCCCGATCGTCTCGCTCTTGAGGGCCACGCCCGGACCGGACGTCGTCGTCACCCCCAGCGAGCCGCCGAAGGCCGCGCCCAGCGCCGCGCCGATGCCGGCGATCTCGTCCTCGGCCTGGAAGGTCCGTACGCCGAAGTTCTTGTGCTTGCTCAGCTCGTGCAGGATGTCCGAGGCCGGGGTGATGGGGTACGAGCCCAAAAACAGCGGCAGATCCGCCTGGCGGGAGGCCGCGACCAGGCCGTACGCCAGAGCCAGGTTCCCGGAGATGTTGCGGTAGGTGCCGGTCGGGAAGGCCGTCGTCGCGGGCGCGATCTCGTAGGAGACCGCGAAGTCCTCCGTCGTCTCCCCGAAGTTCCAGCCCGCCCGGTACGCCGCCAGGTTCGCCTCGGCGATCTGCGGCTTCTTCGCGAACTTCGTCCGCAGGAACTTCTCCGTGCCCTCCGTGGGCCGGTGGTACATCCACGACAGCAGACCCAGCGCGAACATGTTCTTGCTGCGCTCGGCCTCCTTGCGGGACAGGTCGAAGTCCTTCAGCGCCTCCACCGTCAGCGTCGTCAGCGGCACCGGGTGCAGGCTGTAGCCGTCCAGCGAGCCGTCCTCCAGCGGGGAGGCGGTGTAGCCGACCTTCTGCATCGCCCGTTTGGTGAACTCGTCCGTGTTGACGATGATCTCCGCGCCCCGCGGCAGATCGCCGATGTTCGCCTTCAGAGCGGCCGGGTTCATCGCCACCAGGACGTTCGGCGCGTCACCGGGGGTGAGGATGTCGTGGTCGGCGAAGTGCAGCTGGAACGACGAGACGCCCGGCAGGGTGCCGGCGGGCGCCCGGATCTCGGCCGGGAAGTTGGGAAGGGTGGAGAGATCGTTTCCGAAGGACGCGGTCTCCGAGGTGAAGCGGTCGCCGGTGAGCTGCATCCCGTCACCGGAGTCACCCGCGAACCGGATGATCACCCGGTCCAGCCTGCGTACGTCCTTCGTTCCGGCCGGCTTGCGCTGCTCTCCCAGTACGGATTCTTCGGCCTGCTCCGCTGTCCTGCTGACCTGGCTGGTCACTGAACTGGACCTCCCTCGAGGCGGCTGTCTGGGACCGGCCTTCCCGCAGGCCTTCCCTGGATCAACCCTACGTCCGTTAGGGTCGCCTTCCCTCGGTCATTCGCATGATGGACACGGTTCTGAGACGCTGCGACGCCATGACTTGTCATGATTTCTCGCCCCCCGGCGCTGCCTTTGAAGACGCTCCCCGCGAACGGTTCGGTTCTGGGCCCACGACGCCGCACGGTCGCCGGACGACAGACGACGGAACACCGGCTCGACGGTCGAACGCGTGACCACCGATCTCAGTGTCGTCCCGTCACGAGTTCAAGTACCTGAGCACCGCTAGAACCCGCCGGTGATCCCCGTCACTCTGGGACAGCCCCAGCTTCAGGAAGATGTTGCTGACGTGCTTCTCCACGGCCCCGTCGCTGACCACCAGCTGCCGCGCGATCGCCCCGTTGGTACGTCCCTCGGCCATCAGCCCCAGCACCTCCCGCTCCCGTGGCGTCAGCCCGGCCAGGACGTCCTGCTTCCTGCTCCGGCCGAGCAGCTGAGCGACCACCTCCGGGTCCAGCGCGGTTCCGCCCTGGGCCACCCGCACGACCGCGTCCACGAACTCACGGACCTCGGCGACCCGGTCCTTCAGCAGATAGCCGACGCCGTGGCTGGAACCGGCCAGCAGTTCGGTGGCGTACCGCTCCTCCACGTATTGCGACAGTACGAGTACCCCGAGACCGGGATGCGACTTGCGCAGTTCCACGGCCGCCCGCACCCCTTCGTCGGTGTGCGTCGGGGGCATGCGGACGTCGGCCACCACCACGTCCGGCAGCTCGCCCTGTCCGTCCAGCTCCGTGATGGTCTTGATCAGCGCGTCCCCGTCGCCGACACCGGCGACGACCTCGTGCCCGCGATCGGTCAGCAGCCGGGTCAGCCCCTCCCTGAGCAGCACTGAATCCTCGGCGATGACCACCCGCACCCTGTCCTCCACGATCTCCGGCCCCCCAGCCCGACTCCGTCTGCCAGTAGTCCAGCATTCCAGCATTCGGACCCGGGTGCGCCCGGCCGACGTGATTCAACCCGAAAGCGTGCACGGTACGACGGGTTCCGGGGGGTTTCCGCCCCTCCCGCGCTCACAGGACGAGGCCCCGAGGCCCCTTCAGGGCCGACGACGCCCGGGGGACCAGCCCCCGGGCGTCGGTGCCTACGACCGTCGGCGGTCAGCCCAGCGCCCGCTCCGAGCGCCACGGCAGCTCCGCGGTCACCCGCGTCGGCCCGCCGGCCGGCGAGTCCACCACGAGGATCCCGTCCACGGCGTCCAGCCGCTCCGCGAGCCCTCCCAGCCCCGACCCGCCGGAGGCGTCCGCGCCCCCCACGCCGTTGTCCATCACCTGCACCATCAGCCGGTCCTCCACCCGCCACACGTCCACCGCCGCCCAGGTGGCCCGCGAGTGCTTGCTGATGTTCTGCAGCAGCTCCGACACGGTGAAGTACGCGATGCCCTCGATGGCGGGCGCCGGCCGCTCGGCGAGATCCACCTCCACCTGCACCGGCACGGTGCACCGCGAGGCCACCGCCGACAGCGCCGCGTCCAGCCCCCGGTCCGTCAGTACCGCCGGGTGGATCCCGCGCGCCAGGTCCCGCAGCTCCTGCAGCGCCGTCTTCACCTCGCCGTGCGCCTCGTCCACCATGCGCGCCGCCGCCTGCGGGTCCTCGGTCAGCTTCTCCTTCGCCAGCCCCAGATCCATCGCCAGCGCCACCAGCCGGGCCTGGGCGCCGTCGTGCAGGTCGCGCTCGATGCGCCGCAGGTCAGCGGCCGCCGTGTCCACCACGACGCCCCGGTCGGACTCCAGCTCCACCACCCGCGCCGACAGCCGCGACGGCCCGAGCAGCCCGTGCACCATCAGCCGGTCCACCGTCGTCAGCGCCCGCACGATCCACGGCGTGGCCAGCGTGAACAACAGCCCCACCAGCGCCGTCACGGTGATCTCGAAGGGGTTGTCCAGGTAGACCGAGTGGTGCGCGTCGCCGTACAGCTGGAGGCCGCCCTGGCCGACGTACGCGGGGAAGACCCAGAACCACAGCGGGTACGTCAGCAGCGCCCACCCGTACGCCCAGAAGTTCACGGCGACCACGAACGAGAACACCGACCAGGGGAACTGCAGCACCGCGTACAGCAGCGTCCGCCACGACGTGCCGCTCTTCAGCACCGCCCCCATCCACGCCATCACCCCGGACTTCTTCATCCGCAGCGGCTCGGGGTCGGCCACCTCCAGCCCCAGCATGCCGCGGGCCCGCGCCCGCTCCAGCGCCCCGAACCCCCGGCACCCGGCCAGCCCCGCCGCCAGCACCGGGATCCCCAGAAAGGTGACCAGCAGCCCCGCCCCCAGCGACACCATGGTGATCGCGTACACGAAGAGCAGGATGCCGATCGGCAGGCTGAGCAGCACGTACCCGAACTCGCGCCAGCTGCGCGCCTCGAACGGCGCACGCAGCCCGGCCGGCAGCCGATGCCGCCGCTCACCGGTGGGCCCGGAGTACCCGAACCCGGTTCCGAAGCCGGTTCCGTGCCCCGATCCGTGCCCCGATCCGTGACCCTGCCCGTACTCGTAGTCCGTGGCCATCGACGTCGTCCGTTTCTGCTCGTCCACTCGTCCATCCGACCTGCTCGGCCGCGGCTGTCCCGCCGTACCTCCACACTGCTGCGCCGCAGGTCCGCGGACCATGGAGTCCGTCGGCCTCTTGGAAGGGGGGTTTTCCCTACCCCCGCGCACGTCTCCGGCTACTTCTCGCCCGCCGGCCGGTCCCGCCACGGCAGCTCGGCCGTCACGACGGTCGGCCCGCCCTGCGGCGAGTCGATGACGAACAGGCCGTCCACCGCGTCCAGCCGGTCGGCGAGCCCCCGCATGCCGCTGCCGCCGTCCAGGCGGGCGCCGCCGCGGCCGTCGTCCTCGACCTGGATGAGCAGCCGGCTGTCCGCCCGCCACACCTCCACGGACGCGGTCCTCGCCCCGCTGTGCTTGCTGATGTTCTGCAGCAGCTCCGAGACGGTGAAGTAGGCGATGCCCTCGATCGCCGCGGCCGGCCGGGCGCCGAGATCGACCGTCACCTTCACGGGAACCGTGCAGCGCGAGGCGACCGACGAGAGCGCCGCGTCGAGCCCCCGGTCCGTCAGCACGGCGGGATGGATGCCGCGGGCCAGATCCCGCAGCTCCTGCAGCGCCAGCTTCACCTCGCCGTGCGCCTCGGCCACCATCTCCGCCGCCGAGTCGGGATCCTCCAGGAGCTTCTCCTTCGCCAGCCCCAGCCCCATCGCCAGATTGACCAGACGGGCCTGAGCCCCGTCGTGCAGATCGCGCTCGATGCGCCGCAGATCCGCGTTCGCCGTGTCGACCACGACCCCGCGGTCCGACTCCAGCTCCGCGATCCGCCGCTCCAGCTCGTCGGAGGGCGACAGCAGGCCGCGCACCATCGCCCGGTCGGCGTTGGCCAGCCCCCGCGCGATGAACGGCAGCACCGGCCACAGCACGAACAACGACGTCAGCGTCACCGTGAAGGTGAGAATCCCCCACGGCAGCCGGATGACGTCGTACAGCACCGTGCGCCAGGCGACCGGATCCTTCAGCGCCATCCACAGCCGCGGCAGGAAACCGCCCGCCGCCTCCCGCCCGGGCAACGGGCTCGGCTCGTCGACGCGCACCCCGAGCAGCGCCCTGGCCCGCCCCCGCTCCAGCCGCCCCCACAGCCGCGCCCCCATCAGCCCGGCCGCCAGCAACGGGAACCCGATCACCGTCACGGTCAGCCAGAACCCGGTGAACAGCACCGTCACGACGTACACGAACCCGAACAACGCCAGCGGAAGGTTCGCCAGCAGATGGGCGATCTCCTTCCAGGTGTGCGGGTCGTAGGCGAAACGGGCGGGCGGCAGACGGTCGTCGGCGCCTTCCGGGGCCCGGTCGGGGCGCGAGAATCCTTCGGTCATATGGGCTAGCGTGCCGCGCGGCGGGCAGCCGCGCCATGAGGTCGGCCGCCCCTGTCCGCTGGGGAAAACCCCACCCCCGCGCCCCCGCGCGCGTCCCCGGCGGATCTCCGCGGGATCTCGAGGCGTGACGGGCTGCTTACCGCCCCTTTATCAGGGCCTAGACTCCGGTGCGTACAGATCGTCGAACAGCAGCGAGTGACACGAGTGAGGGGACGGACGTGCGGGAACCGACCGTCGTGGTCGCGGCGGACTACTTCCAGTCGTACTCGGTCGTCGGGCTGCTCGCCGTCGTCGGCGTGCTGTTCGTCGCCGTGGCCTTCGGCGCGGGCCGGCTGCTGCGACCGGTGGTCCCCACCCCCGAGAAGCTCCTGACGTACGAGTGCGGAGTCGACCCCGTCGGCGAGGGCTGGGCCCACACCCAGGTCCGCTACTACGTCTACGCCTTCCTCTACGTCATCTTCGCCGTCGACTCGATCTTCCTGTTCCCCTGGGCGACGGTCTTCGCCGCCCCCGGCTACGGCGCGACGACCCTCGTCGAGATGTTCGTCTTCCTCGGCTTCCTGACCGTCGGCCTGCTCTACGCGTACAAGAAGGGCGTTCTGGCATGGACGTGACGCCAGACACCGACACCACCGGCGGGCAGCCGGTCCTGCTGCCGGAGCCCAAGCGGCTCGGCGCCCTCGCCCGCCTCGCCCCGGAGCCGATGAAGGTGGTCCTGAACTGGGGCCGCCGCTACTCCCTCTGGGTCTTCAACTTCGGCCTCGCCTGCTGCGCGATCGAGTTCATCGCCGCCTCCATGGCCCGCCACGACTTCATCCGCCTCGGCGTCATTCCCTTCGCCCCGGGTCCGCGCCAGGCCGACCTGATGGTCGTCTCCGGCACGGTGACGGACAAGATGGCGCCGGCGGTGAAGCGCCTGTACGAGCAGATGCCGGAACCGAAGTACGTCATCTCCTTCGGCGCCTGCTCCAACTGCGGCGGCCCCTACTGGGACTCCTACTCCGTCACCAAGGGCGTCGACCAGATCATCCCGGTCGACGTCTACGTCCCCGGCTGCCCGCCCCGCCCCGAGGCCCTCCTGCAGGGCATCCTCAAACTCCAGGAGAAGATCGCCCGCGAGTCCCTGGGGGAGCGGTACGGGTACGGCGACGGTGGAGCCCGTCCGTCGGCGGCGGCCCTCCAGAGCGGACTGGTGCAGCCGCCGGCGCTCGGGGCGGATGCGGGTGGTGCGGCCGGTGCGGCTGCCGAGGGCGGCAGGGCTGGGAACGCCGGCGGCACCGGCGGCGCGGCTGAGACCGGCCGCGTCGGCAAGACCGGCGAGGAGGGCGGGCGATGACCACGGTCGGCTGGCTTCCGGCCCCCGTCGAGGAGCTGTTCGGTACGGAGGCCACGGCCGAGGAGTCCTACGAGGTCCTGACGGTCGACGTGCCGCCGTCCTCCTGGCTCACCGCGCTGGAAACGGCCCGTGACCGCCTCGCCTGCACCTACTTCGACTGGCTGAGCGCCGTCGACGAACCGGGCACCGGTTTCCGTGTCGCCGCCCACGTCGTCGCCCTCTCCCCGGTCCGCCGCCTGCTCGTGCGCACGACCGTCCCGCACCAGGCCCCCGTCCTGCCCTCCGCCGTCGACGTGTACGCGGGCGCCGCCTGGCACGAGCGCGAGACCCACGAGATGTTCGGCGTCGACTTCGAGGGCCACCCCGCCCTGGACCACCTCCTCCTCCCGGAGACCTTCGAGGGCCACCCCCTGCGCAAAGACTTCGTCCTCGCCGCCCGCGTCGCCAAGGCCTGGCCCGGCGCCAAGGAACCCGGCGAGTCCGACCACGGCGGTCCCAAGCGCCGCCAGATGCTCCCCCCGGGAGTCCCGGACCCCAACGAATGGGGCCCCCTGAAGGGCCAGCTCCCCCCGGCCCCCGCCCGCCCCACGCGTGCCCCGGCCCGCGCGGTGGGTGAGCGTCCGGCACGCGCGGTGGGCGAGCGTCCGGCTCGGCGCATGCGGTCGGCTGCTGAGGGGTCGGCGAGCCAGGCCGGCGGTGCCTCGGAGGCCGGCGGACCTTCGGAGACCGGCGGAGCTTCGGAGACCGGTGCGATTGCGGATTCCGGTGCGATTGCGGATTCCGGCGCGGTCGCGGAGACCGGCGCGGCTTCTGGGACGGCCGGCGGCGGCGCGCCCGCGACACGGCCCCGGCGCTCGCGCTCTGCCGCCCAGGGATCCGTGAGCCAGACGGCGGCGGACGCGGGCAACACGGGCGGTCGTCCGGCATCTACGGGTGAAGGGGCGGCGACCACGGGCGAAGGGCCGACGGCCACAGGCGAAGGGCCGGCGGCCACGCCTGACGAGGCCCGTGCTGCGGCGGACGCCTCCGAGGCCGCGGCTGACGTGGCCCGCACCGCTGCCGACGCGTCCGACGCCGCTGCCGACGCGCCCCGGACCACGCCTCCGAAGGCCGCGCCCACCACCACGCCGCCGCCGAAGCCCGCGACCACCCCCCACAGCCCGGACGCCCCCTGGCATCACGCTCGCCCGGCCTTCGAGGAGCCCGGCACCACGGAACCCCAGAGCCCCGGGCCCGCCGCGCAACGCGACACGGACTCCGCCCCGCAACCGGGCCCGGACTCCGCCCCGCCGTCGGAGTCCGCGGCGGATCCCGACGACCGCACCCCCGACACCCGCAGCCCGGAAGACCCTGAAGGAGGCCGGCAGTGACCGACGTTGTCGACGTCGCCCTGCGACTCCTGATCGTCTTCGTCGTCTTCCTCACCTTCCCCCTGATCGTGGGCCAGACCGAGCACAAGGTCATGGCCCACATGCAGGGCCGCCTCGGTCCGATGTACGCCGGCGGTTTCCACGGCTGGGCCCAACTCGTCGCCGACGGCGTGAAGTTCGCGCAGAAGGAAGACGTCGTGCCCGCGGGCGCGGACCGCCGCATCTTCCAGCTCGCTCCGGCCGTCGCCCTGCTCCCGTACCTCCTGGTCCTGGTCGCCATCCCCATCGGCCCGGACGAGGGCGCCGTCGGTCAGGTCCTGGACGCCGGCATCTTCTTCGTCCTCGCGGTGATGGGCGTCGGCGTCCTCGGTTCGCTCATGGCCGGGTGGGCCTCCGCCAACAAGTTCTCCCTTCTCGGCGGCCTGCGCACCGCCGCCCAGCTCCTCGCCTACGAGCTCCCGATGCTGTTGACCGCCGCCTCCGTCGCGATGGCCGCCGGCACCGTCTCCCTGCCCGGCATCCTCGACGCCTTCCAGTGGTGGTGGCTGCCGTGGCAGATCGTCGGCGCCGTCGTCTTCTTCGTCGCCGGCCTCGCCGAACTCCAGCGGCCCCCCTTCGACATGCCCGTCGCCGACTCGGAGATCATCTTCGGCGCCTACACCGAGTACACCGGTCTGCGTTTCGCCCTGTTCCTCCTCGCCGAGTACGCCGGAATCATCGTCCTGTGCGGCCTGACCACCGTCCTCTTCCTGGGCGGCTGGCACGGCCCCTGGGGCGCCGACGGCCTCGGCTGGGTCTGGACCCTGCTCAAGACGGCCGTCCTCGCCTTCCTCGTGATCTGGCTCCGCGTCACCTACCCCCGGCTGCGCGAGGACCAGCTCCAGAAGCTCTCCTGGACCCTCCTCGTCCCCCTCTCCCTCGCTCAGATCGCCCTCACCGGCATCGTCAAGGTGGTGATCCAGTAACCATGTCCCCGATCCCCGGCTCAGGCCTGGCCAAGGGCCTGGCCGTCACCCTCCGCACGATGACGAAGAAGTCGGTCACCGAGCAGTACCCGGACACCCAGCCCGACCTCCCGCCCCGCACCCGCGGCGTCATCGGCCTGTTCGAGGAGAACTGCACGGTCTGCATGCTGTGCGCCCGGGAGTGCCCGGACTGGTGCATCTACATCGACTCCCACAAGGAGACGGTCCCGGCGGCCACCCCCGGCGGGCGTGAGCGCAGCCGCAACGTCCTCGACCGCTTCGCCATCGACTTCTCCCTGTGCATGTACTGCGGTATCTGCATCGAGGTCTGTCCTTTCGACGCCCTGTTCTGGTCCCCGGAGTTCGAGTACGCCGAGACCGACATCCGCGAACTCACCCACGAGCGCGACAAGCTCCGCGAGTGGATGTGGACGGTGCCGGCCCCGCCCGCCCTCGACCCCGGCGCGGAGGAACCGAAGGAGATCGCCGCCGCCCGCAAGTCCGCCGAGAAGCTCGCGGCGGCGCGGACGGAGCCGACCGAGCCGCAGGGAGGACAGCCGTGACCCACCCGGCCGACATCACCCACCCGGCCGCTGTGACGCTCGCCGCCGCGCAGCACGGCTTTCTCTCCCCGACCGGCGTCGAGATCGCGTTCCTCCTCGTCGGCCTGGCCACCTTCGGCGCCGCGCTGGTCACCGTCACCACCCGGCAGCTGGTGCACGCCGCCCTGTGGCTGGTGGTCGCCCTCGGCGGCCTCGCCGTCGAGTACCTCCTGCTCACCGCCGAGTTCATCGCCTGGGTGCAGGTCCTCATCTACGTCGGTTCCGTCGTGGTCCTCCTTCTGTTCGGTCTGATGCTCACCAGGGCCCCCATCGGGCGCTCCCCGGACGCCGACTCCGGCAATCGCTGGGCCGCCCTCACCGTTGCCGTCGCGGCCGCGGCCGCCCTGGTCTGGGTGGTCGTCGACGCCTTCCGTACCACCTGGGTCGATCTGGACGGGCCGGCCGCCGGATCCACCGCCGTCACCGGAGCGAGCCTCTTCCAGAACTGGGTCCTCCCCTTCGAGGCCCTCTCCGTCCTCCTCCTCGCCGCTCTGGTCGGCGCGATCGTCCTGTCCCGGAAGGCGAAGGCCGAATCGAGCCTTCCCCCTGTGAACTCCCGGGCGGCGACCGGTGGTTCCCCATCTGTCCCGGATTCCCGTAATCACCCGATCGGGGGAACGGCGCGGAGTCATGCGGCGAAGCCGGTCGCGGGCACCCACCCGGCCGACCAGGAAGGCGCCCGCTGATGCATCTCGCCTATCCCGCGGTCCTGGCCGCCCTCCTCTTCTGCACGGGCCTGTACGGAGTCCTCGCCCGCCGCAACGCGATCCTCGTCCTGATGTCGGTCGAGCTGATGCTCAACGCCGTCAACCTGAACCTGGTCGCCTTCGACGTATGGCTCAGCAAGGCCGCCCGGGACACCCTGCACTCCGGTCAGGCCCTGACCCTGTTCACCATCGCCATCGCCGCCGCCGAGATCGGCATCGGCCTGGCGATCGTCCTCGCCGTCCACCGCAACCGCGGCACCTCCGACATCGACAAGCTCCGCGACACCGCCGAGGGCCACGAGACGGTCGGCCCCGACAGCGACGCCCTCACGGCCGGGCCGGCCGACGGGGCCGGGAAGGCCGAGGCCACCGCGTGACCACCACCACCCTCGCCGTCCTCGTCCCGCTCCTGCCGTTCCTCGGAGCGGCTGCGGGCCTGCTGCTGGGCCGCACGGCCCCCGGCTTCGTCCGCCCGCTCGCTGTCCTGCCAGCCCTCACCTCCCTGGTACTGGCGGTGCTGGTCGCCGTGCGCCAGGGCGGCGGCCAGGCCGTGAACGCCCACACCGAACTGACGCCCACCGGCTCGGTCCCCATCGAACTCGCCCTGCACATCGACGGCTTCGCCGCCCTCGTCGCGATCCTGGTCGGCGTCGTCGCGTCCTGCGTGCAGATCTACTCGACGGGCTACCTGCGCGACGACCCGCGCTACCCCTCCTATGCCGCGCTCGTCTCCCTGTTCACCTCCGCGATGCTGCTCGTCGTCTACTCCGGCGACCTGATCGTGCTGCTGGTCGGCTGGGAGGTCATGGGCATCTGCTCCTACTTCCTGGTCGGCCACTACTGGGAGACCCCGGAGGCCCGCGCCGCCTCCATCAAGGCGTTCCTGGTCACCAAGCTCGGTGACGTGCCCTTCCTGATCGGCCTGTTCGCCCTCGCCACCCAGGCCGGCTCCTTCCGCATCACCACCATCCTCGGCACCGTCGCACACGGCGGCCTCGATCACCCGACCGTGATCGCCCTGCTGCTCCTGGCCGGTGCCGCGGGCAAGTCGGCGCAGTTCCCGCTGCACACCTGGCTCCCGGACGCGATGGCCGGCCCGACGCCCGTCTCCGCCCTGATCCACGCGGCGACGATGGTCGCCGCCGGTGTCTACTTCATCGCCCGCCTCCTGCCGGTGTTCGAGGCCTCCCAGGCGGCCATGGTCGTCCTCGCCGTCATGGCCGCCGTCACGATGGTCGGCTCGGGCCTCGCCGCGCTCGCCCAGGACGACATCAAACGCGTCCTCGCGTACTCGACGATCGGCCAGCTCGGCTACATGACCGGCGCCCTCGCCGTGGGCGACCGCTCGGCCGCCGTCTTCCACCTCCTCACGCACGGCGCCTTCAAGGCGCTGCTCTTCCTCGCGGCCGGCGTGATCATCCACGCCGCCGGCACCAACTCGCTGGCCGCCATGTCCCGCCTGCACGGGCTGCGCGACCGCGTCCCCGACGCCTTCTGGACGATGACCGTGGCGCTCCTCGCGCTCGCCGCGATCCCGCCCTTCAGCGGCTTCTTCTCCAAGGAGTCCGTCCTGGGCGCCGCCGAACACGTCGCCACCGGCCACACCGAGCGCGCGCCCGGTGTCTCGGGCTGGATCATCCTCGTCGCCGGACTGCTCGCGGCCCTGCTCACCGCCGCCTACGCGACGCGCCTGTGGCTGCTGGCCTTCAACGGCCGCGGCGCCGAGGCCCCCGACCACGGCAGGCAGCCCCTCACCATGACCGTGGTGCTGTGGGTGCTCGCCGTCCCATCCCTCGCGCTCGGCGCCTTCGCCTACCGGTCACTGCCGGACTGGTTCGACGGCCGCGACCTCACCCCGGCCCTGACCACGTCCGTCGTCGGCACGGGCGTCGCCCTGATCGGCGGCATCGTCACCTACGCGGCCTGGCGCCACACCACCGCCCTCGCGGCCCGCGTCCCGCTCGGCGCGGTCGCGGCCCACCCCGAGAGCGACGCCGGACAGGTCGAGGCCGAGGCCATCGCCAGCCACGCGCCCGCGTACGGGGGAGTGGCCTCCGCGCCCGACCCCGCCGACCCCGGGCGGCTGCTGCTCGGTCCGCTGCACCGGCACGCGGCCGTCGGCTTCCACCTCGACGCCGTGTACGCGGCCCTCTTCGTCCGCCCGGTCCAGGCCGGTGCGAGTCTCGTCCGGTTCCTGGACCGCGAGGTCGTCGAGACCTACGTACGCGGTGCGGGTGCCCTGCCCGGGCTGCTGGGTGCCGCCGTGCGGCGGGCCCAGACGGGCAATGTGCAGACCTATGTGAGCGCGCTGCTCGCCGGCACCGTCGTCCTGGCGGTCGCCGCCCTCCTCGTCGCCACGGGAGCGTGAGCAGGCGTGATCGATATCAGCGAGTCCGTGATGCAGTTCCTTCTTGCGTTCGTCGTCGTCGTACCGCTCCTCGGCGCGGTCGCCGCTCTCCTGCCCGCCCCGCCCGGGCTGAAGGGGAAGTCCCCCGAGCAGGCGGTGCTGCGCCACGGCGTGACCGTCACCGGTGTGGTGCTCATCGCGGCGATCGCCCTCGCGCTCGGCTTCGACCACGACCATCCGTCGAGGATGCAGGCCACGACCGACATCAGCTGGATCCCCGCACTCGACGTGCGGATCCACCTCGGCATCGACGGCATCTCCCTCCCCCTTCTGGTCCTGACCGCGCTGCTGACCTTCCTCTGCGCGCTCTACTCGTACTTCAAAATGCCCGCGGGCCCGACCCCGAAGGCCTTCGTCGCGCTGCTGCTCGTCCTCGAGTCCGGCACCCTCGCGACCTTCGCCGTCCTCGATCTGCTGCTGTTCTTCCTCGCGTTCGAGACGGTGCTCATCCCGATGTACTTCCTCATCGCCCGCTGGGGCGGCGAGGGCCGGACCCGGGCCGCCTGGCGGTTCATCCTCTACACCCTGCTCGGTTCGGTCGTCATGCTGCTCGGCCTGCTCCTGATCGGGATCAAGGCCGGCACCTTCGACATGGTGGCACTCGCCACTGACAACGGCCGGTCCCTGACCACATCCGTGCAGCTCATCGCCGTTCTGGCGATCGGGATCGGGCTCGCGGTCAAGACGCCGATGTGGCCGTTGCACAGCTGGCTGCCCGACGCCCACACCTCCGCCCCGACCGTCGGCTCGGTGCTCCTCGCCGGTGTCCTGCTGAAGATGGGTACGTACGGGTTCGTCCGCATCCTGCTGCCCATCGCACCCGACGGCTTCCGCACCTTCGCGCCCTACCTGGCGGCCTTCGCGGTCGTCGGCATCATCTACGGGTCCCTCGCCTGCCTCGGCCTCGCCAAGCAGGGCGCCAAGGGCGACCTCAAGCGGCTCATCGCCTACTCCTCCGTCGGCCACATGGGCTTCGTCCTGCTGGGCATCGCCACCATGACCCCGACCGGCGTCAACGGCGCCCTGTTCGCCAACATCGCCCACGGCCTCATCACCGGCCTGCTCTTCTTCCTGGTCGGCGCCCTCAAGGACCGCACGGGCACCACCGACCTGGACACACTCGCCGAGGAGTCCGGCGCCGCGCTGTACGGCAAGGCCCCGCGCCTCGGCGGCCTGCTCGCCTTCGGCGCCGTCGCCTCCCTCGGCCTGCCGGGCCTGGCCGGCTTCTGGGGCGAAATGCTCGCCCTGTTCGGCGCGTTCAAGCCCGCCGCCGACCTCAGCCGCCCCGCCTTCCTCACCTTCATGTCCATCGCGGCCTTCGGCACCCTCCTCACCGCCGCCTACATGCTCGTCGTCGTCCGGCGCGTGTGCATGGGCGTCGTACCGCAGGAAGCCCCGCAGCTCGCCGACGTCCGCTCGTACGAGTTCGCGGCCTGGACGCCCCTCGTCGCCCTCACGGTCATCGCCGGGCTGTGGCCCAAGGCACTCCTCGGCCTGACCGACCCGGCCGTGCAGCAGCTCCTCGCAGGAGGCACCCGATGAGCTCCGTGGCCCAGCCGCTGGCCGAGAACCTCGTCCAGTCCGTGGACTGGCTCGCCATCGCGCCACCCACCCTCACGGCCGTCGTCGGTCTCGTAGTCCTCGTCGCCGACCTGTTCGTCGGCGAGGCCAGGAAGCCGCTCCTGGGCTGGGTCTCGGTCGCCGGCCTCGCCGCCTCTGCGCTCACGCTGCTGCCCCTCCTCGGCGACGACCGCAGCACCTTCTGCGTCGACGGCACGCACGCGTGCAGCTACACCGCGGACGAGTTCACCCTCGTCATCCAGTTCCTGGTGCTCGGCGGCGCGCTCCTCGCGGCCCTGCTGTCGGTGACGACCCTCAAGGACGCCGACCGGCAACTCCCCGAAGGCGAGTACTGGTTCCTGCTGCTGTCCTCCGCCGCCGGCGCCGCCCTCCTGCCTGCCTCCCGCGACCTCGCGACCCTGATCGTCGCCCTGGAGGTCGCCTCCCTGCCCGCCTTCGCTCTCGTCGGCATCCGGCACGGCGACCGCAAGTCCTCCGAGGCCGCGCTGAAGTTCTTCCTGTCGTCGGTCACCGCGACCGCCGTCAGCCTCATGGGCATCAGCTTCGTGTACGCCTCGACCGGCACCCTCTACCTCACCCAGGTCGCCGACCGCATCCAGCACGTCGACGGCCAACTCCACACCCTCGCCCAGACCGGAGTCGTCCTCACCCTCGTCGGGTTCGCCTTCAAGACGGCGGCCGTGCCCTTCCACTTCTGGGTCCCCGACACCTACGTCGGCGCGCCCCTGCCGATCGCCGCCTACCTGTCGGTCGTCGGCAAGGCGGTCGGCTTCACCGGCCTCATCCTCGTCACCGTCGTGGCCTTCCCGTCGTACGCCGACGTCTGGGGGCCCGCCCTCGCCGCCCTGGCCGCGCTCACCATGACCGTCGGCAACGTCGGCGCCCTGCGCCAGCAGGCCACGCGCGCGTACAGCGCGGTACGCCTCCTCGCCTGGTCCTCGGTCGGCCAGGCGGGCTACCTCCTCGTACCGATCGCCGCGGCCGCCTACTCCGGCCACCCGCAGCGCTCCGTCGGCTCCACCGTCGCCTACGCCCTCATGTACGCGGCCGTGAACCTCGGCGCCTTCGCCGTCGCCGCACTGGTGGGCCGTACGAAGACCGCCAACCGCCTCACCGACTACCGCGGCCTGTACGCCCGGAACCCGCTCGCCGCCCTGCTCCTGGCCTTCTTCCTGCTCTGCCTGGCCGGACTGCCGCCCGGCATCATCGGCCTGTTCGCCAAGGTCACCGTGTTCTCGGCGGCCGTCGACGCGGGACTCGGCTGGCTGGCCGTGATCATGGCCGCCAACGTCGTGATCGCGCTCTTCTACTACCTCCAATGGACGGCGCTGCTGTTCCGGGCCCCGGAGGGCGAACCCGTCCGGCACCGCCTCCCGGCGCCCCTGACCGCGGCGATCGCCCTCACCGGGGTCCTCGGCATCGCCCTCTCCGGAGCTCCCCAGCTGGTCCTGCGCTTCGCCGACACCGGCCTTTTCTGAGCGCCCGCCCCGAGCCGCTCACCCGTACGGCCCAGGCATGCCGCCGTACGCACAAGGGAACTAGTGACCCTCGCCTGGCGTTGACCAGGACAGGAGGGTCCACTGGACGTGACACTGCGGCACCAGCGGCACCGAGACAGCAATCAAGATCCGCAAGCAAAGGGTTCCCCTGCTGCATCACTTGGAGGGCGTACCGTGCACCGCCGGCACAACGGGCTAAGGACCGCAGTCCTCCTCGGAGGACTGTCCGCCCTCATCATCGTCATCGGCAGTTTCTTCGGCCGTATGGGGCTCGTCGTCGCGGTTCTCGTCGCCCTGGGGACCAACGCCTACGCGTACTGGAACAGCGACAAACTGGCGCTACGCGCGATGCGCGCGCGTCCGGTGAGCGAGTTCGAGGCCCCCGCCCTCTACCGCATGGTCCGCGAGCTCTCCACCCAGGCCCGTCAGCCCATGCCCCGCCTGTACATCTCGCCGACAGAGGCGCCGAACGCCTTCGCGACGGGCCGCAATCCGCGCAACGCCGCGGTGTGCTGCACGGAAGGCATCCTGCGCCTCCTCGACGAGCGCGAACTGCGCGGCGTCATCGGTCACGAACTCAGTCACGTCTACAACCGCGACATCCTCATCTCGTCGGTCGCCGGCGCCCTCGCCTCGGTGATCATGTTCCTGGTCAACTTCGCCTGGCTCATCCCGATCGGCCGCTCCGACGACGATGACGGCCCCGGCCTCATCGGCATGCTGTTCATCATGATCCTGGGCCCGCTCGCGGCCTCCCTCATCCAACTGGCCATCAGCCGTTCGAGGGAGTACGAGGCGGACGCGTCCGGCGCCCAGCTGACCGGAGACCCGCTCGCCCTGGCCGGCGCCCTGCGCAAGCTGGAGACGGGAACCCAGCAGCTGCCGCTGCCGCCCGAGCCGCGCATCGAGACGGCGAGCCACATGATGATCGCGAACCCCTTCCGTCCCGGTCAGGGACTGTCAAAGATGTTCTCGACGCATCCGCCGATGGCGGAGCGCATCGCCCGGCTCGAGAAGATGGCAGGTCGACCCCAGTGAAAACCATCCTGAACGTCATCTGGCTCGTCCTCAGCGGCTTCTGGCTGTTCCTCGGATACCTGGCCGCCGGAGTCCTGCTGTGCATCACGATCATCGGCATCCCGTTCGGCATCGCCGCGTTCCGCATCGGCGTCTACGCCCTGTGGCCCTTCGGGTACACGACGGTCGAGCGCCGCGACGCCGGTGCGCCCTCGTGCGTCGGCAACGTCCTGTGGCTGGTCCTGGCCGGCTGGTGGCTGGCGCTGACGCACATCGTCACCGGCATCGCCCTGTGCCTCACGATCATCGGGATCCCGTTCGGCGTCGCCAACTTCAAGCTGATCCCGGTCTCGCTGCTGCCGCTCGGCCGTGAAATCGTGCGGGCGGACGAGCCGTTCGCGGCACGCTGACCCGGCCGCGCACGTAGTCCCACCGGGTCCGCAGGCCAGCAGCCGGCCTAGCGACACGTCTCCGCCGGTCCGGAGTCCGGCACGTCTCCTCCGGCCTCCTCCGGCCTCCTCCGGCCCGGAGTTTTCCACAACCCGGCGGTTGTCCACAGGCCGGCCCGGTTGTCAGTGCCGCCTTGCATCATGAACCCATGACCGAGAACGAGCAGTTGCTGGCACGGGTGGCCGCCAAGGCACGCAACACCCGCTCCTACGGCTGGGCTTCCCTTCCCGCGCCCGTCGCCGCGGACACCCTGTCCCGGGCCGAGGCCACTCTGGGCTTCTCCCTGCCGCCCCTGCTCGCCGACCTGTACCTGCGGATAGGGGACGGCGGATTCGGCCCGGAGTACGGCCTGCTGCCCCTCCTGGACAGCTCGCCCGCGGGCGAACCGGCCGCGGTCCCGCAGTACCTGGCCAACCGCGAGAGCGGCCGCAAGGACCCGGACTGGCCCTGGCCGGAGGGCGTCCTGCCGATATCCCACTGGGGCTGTGCCATGTACGCCTGCGTGGACTGCCGTTCCCCGGAAGCGACGGTCCTGCTCTTCGAGCCCAACCCGGGCGACCCCGACCACGCCTGGTTCGTGGACGCGCCCACCCTCGCGGACTGGCTGCGCTCCTGGGTCGAGGGCACCGGCTGGTGGGACGAGATGGCGGACGACTTCCAGATGACCCCGTGGCCCGACTTCCATATACGCACGACGCCGACAGAGCCCGGCTGAGAGCCCACCGCACCCTTGCACGGCACCCTGCGCGGAGCTCACCCGAGACCGCCGCAGCCCCCTTACGCCCCCGCCGCCCGCGCTCTGCACTTGCAGGACGCAACTCCGGCCCTACGCGCGCTGCCGCCGCCCGTCCAACCACCGCCGAACGCCGTACGCCACCACACCCACCGCAAGCACCCCCGTGCCCACGACCACCGAAGTCACCGGCAACGAGAACGCCAGCACCACACATCCGACCAGCCCAAGAGCCGGTAGCAGCCGGGCCACCGGGGCGGGACTCAGCGTCCAGGCCGAGGCGTTGGCCACGGCGTAGTAGGCGAGCACACCGAAGGAGGAGAACCCGATCGCGCCCCGCACGTCCACCGTGGCGGCGAGGACGGCGACGACCGCGCCCACGGCCAGCTCGGCCCGGTGCGGCACCTGGAAACGCGGATGCACGGCCGACAGCGCGCCGGGCAGATGCCGGTCACGGGCCATGGCCAGCGTCGTCCGCGAGACGCCCAGGATCAAGGCGAGCAGCGAACCCAGCGCGGCCACCGCGGCCCCGACCCGCACGACCGGCACCAGCCACGCCACGCCGGCCGCCCGCACCGCGTCGGCCAGTGGAGCGGCCGCGCTCCCGAGACCGTCGGCCCCCAGCACCGAGAGGACGGCCACCGCCACACACACGTACACGGCCAGTGCGATGCCCAGTGCCAGCGGGATCGCCCGGGGGATGGTGCGCGAGGGGTCCCGTACCTCCTCGCCCAGGGTCGCGATGCGGGCGTACCCGGCGAAGGCGAAGAAGAGCAGACCGGCCGCCTGCAGGACGCCTCCCGCGCCCTCGGAGGCCCCGACGTCCAGGCGCCCGGCCTCGGACGCACCCGACCCCAGACACACGACCACGACGGAAGCGAGGACGGCCAGCACCACCGCCACGATCACCCGGGTCAGCCAGGCGGACTTCTGGATGCCGCCGTAGTTCACCGCGGTCAGCGCCACCACGGCCGCGACCGCCACGGCATGGGCCTGCCCCGGCCAGACGTAGGCGCCCACGGTGAGCGCCATCGCCGCACAGGAGGCCGTTTTGCCGACCACGAACGACCAGCCCGCGAGATAACCCCAGAACGCGCCGAGCCGCTCACGCCCGTACACGTAGGTGCCGCCGGAGGCCGGATACAGCGCGGCCAGCCGCGCCGACGACGTGGCGTTGCAGTAGGCGACCACGGCGGCGACCGCCAGGCCGAGCAGCAGCCCGGAGCCGGCCGCACGCGCCGCGGGCCCCAGGGCGGCGAAGATCCCGGCCCCGATCATCGAGCCGAGCCCGATGATCACGGCGTCACCCACGCCCAGGGTGCGGCGCAGTTCGGAGGCGGAGCCGGACCGTGTCATGGCTCGCACCCTACTGATCGCTGCAACCGGGGAGCACCGCGGAGGCGTCCTCCCCAGCAACGCAGCAAGAACAAGCGCGCCGAGACCGGGCCGTGCGAGCCGACCGACATACGGCCCACGCGGTGGACGCGGTGGAGGCGTGGCACACGACGCAGTGGCTGTCCGCACCGAAATCTCACCGTTCGGACAGTGATTGCACAGAGCGGGAGGGCAGGTTCACGGCATGACGATCATCAGCTGGATCATCCTGGGGTTGTTGGCCGGAGCCATCGCCAAGTTCCTGCTGCCGGGCCGCGACCCGGGCGGCTTCATCGGCACGACGCTCATCGGCATCGCGGGCGCGTTCATCGGCGGCTGGATCTCCTCCCGCTTCCTGGACCACCCGATCACCAAGCACTTCTACGACGGCGCGACCTGGGCGGCGGCGATCGGCGGCTCGCTGGTCCTCCTGATCGCCTACCGCATCCTGTTCGGCAACTCCCGCGACTGACCGAGCAGCACCGCCCGGCACGGCCGGGCACACCCTTGGACCGCGGCCAGCAGGCGAGAAAGGGTGGGCACCGAGAGGTGCCCACCCTTTCCCGTACGCCGTGACTCAGCAGCTCGTCGCGGCAACCGCCGTCATCCGGCTCACCGGTAGTTCACGAACTGGATCGCGAAGTCGAAGTCCTTGCCCTTCAGCAGGGCGATCACGGTTTGCAGGTCGTCACGGCTCTTGGAGCTGACGCGCAGTTCGTCGCCCTGCACCTGAGCCTTGATCCCCTTGGGGCCCTCGTCCCGGATGATCTTCGCCACCTTCTTGGCGTTCTCCTGGGAGATGCCCTCCTCGATGGACGCGAAGATCTTGTACTCCTTGCCCGAGAGCTGGGGCTCACCCGCGTCCAGGGACTTCAGCGAGATGCCGCGCTTGATCAACTTGGACTGGAAGACGTCGAGGACGGCCTTGACGCGGTCCTCGGAGTTCGCCTCCATCAGGATCTTGTCACCGGACCACGAGATCGAGGCTCCCACGCCCTTGAAGTCGTAGCGCTGCGAGATCTCCTTGGCGGCCTGGTTGAGGGCGTTGTCGACCTCCTGCCGCTCGACCTTCGAGACGATGTCGAAACTGGAGTCGGCCATGTCCTGTGGCTCCTTGTATCGGGGTGCGTATGGGGTGCGGTTCGGCGGGCGTGGGGGTGGCCGCCGAGCCCGGCTCGGTGCACGGGCCGCATCCGGACAAGCCTAGCCACCCGGGCTCCCGTGAGCGCAGATCAATCGGGTGGCGAAGCACCCCTCGGCATCGGGTATTGTTTACGTCGTTGCCAGAGAGCACCGCCGAAAAGCGGTTCGACCGGCAGCAACCCCGGCGGTGTGCCCGAGCGGCCAAAGGGAGCAGACTGTAAATCTGCCGGCTCAGCCTTCCCAGGTTCGAATCCTGGCGCCGCCACGCTGAGAGAAGACCCCCTCTGATCAGGGATATGGCCTGATCAGAGGGGGTCTTTCGTTGATCACATCCGTTCGATTTCACTGTGGACGGGACGTGGACGTGTCTCACCTCGTATCGCCCATATCCCACCGTCGATCAGCGCGTGTCCCCCAGGTGTCCCCCGGGGGAGAGCTTGATCACTCCGGCTCGTTCCACTCCCGAAGTGCTGCGTCGATCCGGCTGTTCGCACGCTCTCGGGTCTGGTCAAGCACCTTGGCGTACACCTTGTGCAGCACGGCGATGCTGTGTCCGGCGCGGCGTGCGCACTCCATCGCGTCCACCCCGGAACTGAGCCAGAACGAGACGCCGGCGTGCCGGAGGTCGTAGGGGCGGCGGGCCAGCAGCGAGGATGTTTCCGCCTCGGTCAGCACGTCCTTCCGGGCCTTGGCCCACACCTCCCCATAGCCGGTCTCCTGTAGCAGGCCATTGCGGTTCGTCCGGAAGAGCCGACCATCGGGTGCCGTGCCGTGATCGGCGATGTGCTGCCGCAGCATACGGACGAAGTGCGGCGGGATCGGTACCGGACGGGAGTCCTTCTTGGCGCGGGCTTTGAGGTGGCGCATCTCGTGTGCCGACCCGTCGTCGGTCCAACTCCGTCCGGCCCGGACCACCCCTTGCCGCAGGGTGAGCATCCCCCACCCCGTCTCCGGAAGGTGGCACTGGCTCACCCGCAGTCCGGCGGCCTCAGCGGGACGCATGGCCGCGTAGTACAGGCACCCGAAGAACGCTTCCAGGTGCCGCCCCCGCGGGCCCTGCTCACGCACCCCTGCCAGCAGGGCGCGGACCTGGCGAGGGTTGGCGACGCTCTCGGGGTCCACCGCTTCCACCGACTTCGGGGCGGTCCACTTCACGGCCGTGATCGGGTTGACCGGCATGGTGAAGTACTGCTCTTCCACGGCGAGTCCGAGAACGTCGCTCAGGCACGCCCGCTTGCGCTTCGCAGTGCGCGGCGATGCTTCTTTCCCGTCTAGCCGTAGGGACAATGCGTCCAGGGCCAGACGTACGGTCGCAGGGTCTTCCATGGCGGAGACCGGCATGGAGTGCTTGGCGATCCAGGCGAGGGCACGGGCCACATCGTCCGGCGGGGTCGCGTCCCAACGGTTCCGGTTGTACGCCCACCCGTACAGCGCGCGCCGCATGAGCGCGGTATCGGGCATTCCCGTCTTCGTCTTCACGAGCGCGGGTGTGATGGTCGCCAGTGCATCGGCGTAGTTCTTCCGCGACTTCGCCGGCGCCAGTGCCCACTTGCGGTCGACGTACGTGCGGCTGTGCTCGTACCAGGTGATGGAACCCTGTTTGGCGCGTAGTTCCGATACGGGCAGGCCCGTCTCTTCGTCGAACTGGTCGCCGCGTCGCACGGCGGACATTAGTTCCGAACGGCGGCCCTCCGCCTGCACCTTGAGCGTGTAACTCTTGGAGTGCTTGCGCTCCCCGACCAGCCAGCGCAGGCGGTAGGGCTTCGGGCGATCCTTGCGGACCTCGATGGAGTAGAGGCGAACGTCGTAGGTCAGTGCCATTTGAACTCCAGAGGGGCCCGCCGGAAGCGGGCCCCTCGTGTCTCGGGTGTGCGGGAGGTGGTCAGGCGGCAGTGTCTTCCATGGACGACCACCACGCGTCGAGGTCGGTGCGGCGGCAGCGGAGCTGACCGTTCGGCAGCTTGATGAGCTTGGGGGCCTTGCCCCGGGCGCGCATGCGGTAGAAGGCGGCGCGGCTCATCTCGATCTCTTCGAGGACTTCGGGGAGCTTGAGCATCTTGGGGCGAGCCATGGCACTCCTCAGCGAAGGCGGAGCGGACGGGGAGAAGTTGGAAATACATTCCTCTGAGTCGCGACTCATCGGCACTCAGCGGCTCTCAGAGGGGCTTTGAGACGCGATGAGTCGCGACTCAGGCAAATGTGGTTCGGACAGGTTCAGCGTGATCCCGGTGTAGGTGATCACCTGTCGGCCGTACGCGTCGCGGGGCCGGGAACGGCTGAGTTGGGGAACCACAGAGAGCAGGTTGCGGCCGAACATCTGCTTCGTGCCGGGGCGGACGCCGTTGTCCTCGGCCCACTCCCGCCAGACCGTCCACAGGGCGTCCACGGGCACGGAGCAGGTGGGCCCGGTGGTGCAGCGTTCACGGATGAAGGCGGACGTGGGCGAGGCGGTGTCCTGCATGGTGGTGACCGCCTCGCGGCTGGACGCCGGTTCGGTGATCCGGCCTGTGCGCTGGAGACGGGCGAGCCCTTCCAGGGCCCAGTTGAGGATGCCGGGCATCTCGGCGGTGAGCCGGTCGAACAGGGTGGGGTCTTCCTTGCCCAGCCACGACACCCGCATGTTGAGCAGCACGAACCGGCGGGCGATCACGCCGGAGGAATCGCCGAAGTGCGGCAGCTCGTTGGACAGGATCACCAGCCGGGTCGGAAGTTTGCCGGTCCACACCGCACGGTATTTGCGGTCAATATCGATGGTGTCCTCACCGGAAATCGTCAGCAGCCGTTCGACGACTTGGCTGTTGTCGTTGCCGGACAGACGCGCGTCGGAGATGACCGCGAGCGGCTTGCCGACCAGCGTGGACAGTCCGAAGTTCGTGCCGAGTCCGGCGAGCGTGGGTCCGGCCAGGTTCTCCTTGCCGACCAGCTCTTTCAGTACGCGGGCGATAGTGCCCTTGCCGGAGCGGGACGGGCCGACGATGAGCAGGATCTTTTGCTGGTCGGTCCGGCCGGACAGCACGTAGCCGAACCACTCCTGAAGAGCGGCGATGGCGTCGGGGTCATTCGGCCAGATCTGCGCCAGGAAGCGTTCCCACGTCGGTGCCCTCGCGGCGGGGTCGTAGGCGAAGGGGACGGAGACCAGGTTGAAGAACCCGGGTCCGTGCGGCAGCAGCGCGCGGTCTTCGATCCTGAGCAGGCCGTTCTCACACGCCACCATCGGCTCGCCGTCCGCCGCGTCCCCACCCTCGATCCAGGCGGGAGCGTCGGTCTCGGTCGGCAGCAGAGTGATGGCGCCCAACGCGTCGAGAAGGTTGCTGATCTTCTGTTTCGTCGGGGCCCAGTCGCGTTCCTCGAACTCCCCGTCCTTGACCGGGGCAAGGTAGACGGCGTGTTCGAGGCGGGTGTACATGGCCGCGCGTACATGCGCTTCGTCCATCTCTCGCCAGCACGTTCCCGTCCAGCGCATCCACGATGCGCGCCAGCGCCGGCACACCAACTGCCCGTCATGACTCTGCCAGTCCGGCAGGAGACGGCGGGCGACGGCCAGGGGGTTGGACGGCGGCGGGAGTTCCTCGCTTGGGCCGTTGTCGGGGCGGGTGTCCATCATGCTGCGGTCCTCCCTTCCGGTGAGGCACGGAACGGGCAGTTCGCGCGGTGGTCTTCGTGGTCGGTGATCAGGGCGAGTACCTGGCGGTTGCCGACGGCGCTGCGGTCGCGGCCGCAGAGGCACGTGGACGTGGCGGTGGGGGTGGCGCTGCGCGGGGCGCTGATGTGCAGCCACGCGACGATGTACCGGCCGTCTCCGGTCTGCGGGTCAGGGCAAACAGCAGTGCGGACGCCCTTGCGGGCGGCGCCTGTCGGCTCGCCCACGGCCGGACGGGGCGCGGCCCGGTCGGCGGCGTGCGGGCCGGTCGGGGTGTGGGTGAGGCTTTTACCTGCGGGGCGGTGTCCGGGGGTGGTCATGCCGTCCTCCGGGGCCAGGCGGTACGCAGGGAGTAGTCCAGGGCCTTGCGGATGGTGGCGCGGCACTCGCCCAGCGGCAGTCCGGCCGACTCGCCCCCGCAGGTAAAAGCCGTTTCGACGGTGGCGCGGTCGAGGTCTCCCCAGGCGACGAACCGGCCCACGGCCCGTACGGCGCGCAGGAGTTCGGCTTGGCGTCCGCCCTCGGCTGCGGTGGCCACGGCCGCGACTTCGCGTCGCAGGACAGCGGCGGCGTACCGGTCGGTGTTACGGGCGAGGGTGGGCAGGACCGGGGCCGTGGCAGGCCTCTGTGGGGCCGTCAGATCCTTTTGGAGCCATTCGGGCAGGTTTGCAACGGGCTCATCGTCCAGGACCGTGTACGGGCCCTGTGACGTGATGCTGCCGGGGGCGACGACTTGACCGCCCCATGCGCGGGTGTCGACCTTGGGAGTGAGCGTGCCGGTGGTGTTGGTGAAGCGGACGCCGTCGGGGACGGTGAAGTACAGGTGCTCTCCCGCGCTGGGGGTCCGGATTCGCCGGGTGAGGGGTGCGGCCTGCCCGGCGCGCTCGCAGAGCGCCTGGAAGTTGGCCGCGCCGTCAGGCGTGCCCTCTGTGTCTGTGGGCTTGAGGGTGTCGAGGTCGACGACCAGCAGACCGGCGGGGCCGGTGGCGATACCGACGTTGAACGGGCCCGAAGCCCAGCAGCGTTCGATGCGGTCGGGGTCGGTGGTGGCGCGCCGCTCGAACGTGCGGTGTCCGTCCGCGCAGTCGCCGGTACGGGGGCAGCGGCGTTCGCCGTGCAGGGCGGGGACCTTGCTGCCGGGGCGGAGCGGGATGACGGGCCAGCCGCGTTCGGCGGCGTCCAGGGCCGCGCGCAGCAGCGCGGACCGGGCGGGATGGGTCATGCTGGGGGACCTCCAAACAGGTCTGTTGAGGACTGGTTGGCAGGGGCGGCCCCGGTTCTTTGGCGAGATGCGGGGGCCGCCCCTGGCGTTGGGCTACGCGGCGGCGGTGAGGTCGCCGGCGGGGGCGGTGGCCAGCAGCAGATTCAGGGCGTGTACGGCCTGTGGGGGCATGACCCCGTTGCCGAGCGCCTTGAGCTGTGCGCTGCGGGACAGGCCGGGGACGTCGGTGACGTGGCCGGTGGGCAGTCCCATGAGCCATTCGACGAAGGGCGGGTTCAGCCGTCCCAGAGCGTCAGTTGGCCGGGGAGCGGGCCGTCCGAGGGCGTGTTCCCAGCGGGCGACGGCCGGGCCGTAGACGCCCCAATCCGGTGCGCCGCCGACGGCAGGGTCAAGTCCCCCTTGCCCCGGCGCTGGTTGGGGCCGCCGTTGCTGCCGTCCGTCGCACACGGCGTCGGCAACAGCGAACCCACCTCGGCCGCCAGGCTCTTGCCGTGACTCCCGGCTTCCTGCGAGGGGCTGCGTCGGGTCTGCCGGTTCTCGTTCTCCGATGCCCGCGGGGTCGGCAGCAGTGCCCCGCTGAACGTCAGATCGGTCAGGGTCGGTGAGCTGCTGCGAGGGTTCGGCGCCGTCGCCTGACGGGCACCCTTGGAGTCCCCGACCAGGGGTGTCGGCAGCAGGGAGACGACGTGGCGCAGGTTCATGCCGCCCTGTGCGGCGTGTCCGGGCCCGGTGTTCTCCGAGGTCGACGGGGTCGGCAGCAGGGAGGTGACGGCGGTGGGAAGCTGCCCGCGCTGCCCACCCCCGCGCCAGTCCCGCGCTGCCGGTGTCGGCAGGCCAGGCGAGGACGAACAGCCGGTTGCGCTGGTGAGCGGCGCCGACGTCGGACGCGCGTACACAGCGCCATTCCGCATCGAACCCGAGCGCGGCAAGGTCGGCGAGCACGGTGTCGAATCCGAGAGAAAGGTGCCCTGCGACGTTTTCAAAGACCGCGATGCGGGGTCGTAGAACCCCAAGGGCACGCGCGATGTGGGGCCAGATGTGCCGGGCATCCTTGGTTCCCTTCCGTTTGCCGGCGGAGCTGAACGGCTGGCACGGGTAGCCGCCCGTGACGATGTCGACGGGTTCCACCGCGCGCCAGTCGACGGCCGTGAGGTCCCCGAGGTTCGGCGTGCTGGGGAAGCGGTGGGCGAGGATGCGGGAGGCGCCGGGGTCGTTGTCCGCGACCCAGGCGAGGGAGCCGCCGAAGACGTGCTGTGCGGCCATGTCGAGGCCGCCGTATCCGGTGCACAGCGAGCCGAGACGCAAGGCGTCGGGATGGGGCATGCTGGGTGGCCTCCAACAGGTCTGTTGAGGACTGGTTGGCAGGGGCGGCCCCGGTTCTTTGGCGAGATGCGGGGGCCGCCCTGCTTTCCAGGGGGATGAGGGGCCGTGAGTAGTGCGTTACTCGGGCTGATGGCAGCGGTGTTCGGTGTGACGGGAACGCTGCTGGCGCCCGTCCTGTCTCAGCGTTCGCAGGCCAAAGCCCTGGCTGCGGACTTTGAGAGACAGCACCGAGCTGCCCAGAGTCAGTGGCAGCGGGAGCACTTTCAGAGGGAGTTCGAGAAGCGGCGTGCGTGCTACATAGCGACGAACTCCGCCATGAGGCGGTACCGCGTCCAATTGATGATCTATCTATGGCGCGTTCGTCGCGACGAGGTCGACGACACCGCAAGGCAGGAGCTTGAGGAAGCGCGGCACGCGTGTCACGCGGCTTTCGCCGAAGCGCAGATGATGGCTTCTGACCCTGTTCTCGATCAGTTGGATCGACTGTCCACCGCCCTGGGAACTGCTTACGGCATGACGAAGGACCTTGAGGAGGGACATCCGCGCCCGGATGGCTCCTTCGAGGAAATCGGGGACTACTTGGGGCAGTTTTGGAGAAGCTGGCGTGAAATGCGAAGCGCGATGCGCGATGATCTCGGTACGAGTGGCAGCAGTGGCGGGTCACCGCCGACTGGCTCCGGGTGATGCCGGGATGTTCAGCCGTGGAAGTGGTTGCGCTTGAAGACGGCTTTGCGGATGTTGACCGTGGTCCCGCTCTGGTGACCCTGGGGCTTGAAGATCTGCACGGCGATCCAGCCGCCGGAGATGACGGCGGCGAGGGTGATGAGCTGGGTGATGAGAGCGGTCAGGGCGGTGATGAACGTGGTGAGCAGCAGCAGTCCGCCACACACCGCGAGGAACCCCACGCCTCCGAGGGCGACGTTCACGGCCGCGCGGGAGACGGGCGGCTTGACCGCCAGCGGGGCGGGTTGGGCGGGCTCGATGGCGTAGCCGGTGACGACGCGGCCGTCGGGCAGGACGATGCTCGCGACCGACGGCACCGCGCCCGGCTGGACGGGCACCATCGGCGCCGACTGGACGCCGGCGGCGGGCGGTATCGGGGTCGGCTGGTAGGCGGTCACGGCCCGCTCGGCGGCCGTGTGGCCGGGTTGCTCGGGGTACATGCGGAATCCCTTCCGGCGAGTGGTCAGGGAGGCGGAGGCACCCCCTTCGGGGTGTGCCGTGGAGGGGGTTTCGGGGGCCTGACCTGGGGTGCCTCCCTGCCTCTCTGAAAGATCATTCGTGCAGGTCAGGGCCAGGGAGGCGGGGCAGGGAGGGGTTCAGGGAGTTCTCCCTGCCTCCCTGCCCCGGCGGGGGTCGCCTCCCTGTCACTCGGAGGCGGAAGCGGAACCCTCGTCGTCGCGGTTGGCGAGGGCGCGGGCGAGGCGGTCGCGGCCGACGACCATGACGCCGTCGGACTTGTACGGCTCGGCCCCCGTGCCGTCCAGAACGCGCTTAAGGTCGAGGAACGACCACTTGCCGTAGGCGTCCGCGTTGAGCGTGCCGAGCCGGGACAGCACGTCCTTCGTGCGCACCCGCTCCGCCGTGCCGACCACCGACGCGATGTCGGTGAGCGGGTCGTGCTCCTCACCCTTCTCGATGGCGTGCAGGGTGGTCACCCCGTCGCGCAGCGCCTTGGCGCGGTCGGTGATGGCTTCGGCTGCGTCGTCGTCGATGTAGTGCGTGCGCACCGTGATGGACGACTGTCCGGCGGGGATGGCGATGCCGTCGGAGGCGACGACCAGGGTTCCCCGGTCCAGGCCCGGACGCAGCAGGTTCGGCGCGGCCCCACCGTCGACAGCCTTGTCCCCCAGTGCCATACGAGCCTGCGACTCGGTCCCCAGCGCCAGGGAAGCGCGCGTGTGGGCGCCCTCCCGAACCAGCTTGGGCAGGTTCTCGTTGGTGGGGTCCTGGGTGCCCTGCCACATCAGGACGTTGACCGCACGGCCCTGGTTGTGGATCTTGCGGACGGCCATGAAGTACCGGGAGTTGGCCTTGGAGCCGCCGTAGGGGCGCTTCTGGTCATCCTTGGCGGGGCACATGAACGCGACCTGTGCCTCGTCGACCAGCACGATCAGCGGCGGGAAGGTGGTGCCGGGCGGGGCCTGGATGCGGCGGTTCATCTCGTCGACGGCGCCTTCAACCATCTCGGTCACCTGGATCACGTGCTCATCGGTCGGACCCTGGATCAGGGTGGTGGCGAGGCCGTCGAACATGGCCCAGTCGCCCACGCCCTTGAGGTCGCCCATGAGGAACTGCACCGACTTGTCCAGCGACAGCCACAGCGCGAGGGAGCGCAGGGCGACGGTCTTGCCCTGGTTGGACAGGCCGGTGATGAGCAGGTGGCGCTGATACAGGCTCAGCGCTGCCGCATCGCCGCGCAGGTCCTGTCCCCAAGGGGCGCGACCCTTGGCGTAGTCGGCGGTCATCGTGTCGTCGGTGACCAGCGGAGAGGGGCCGATCGGCTCGTCCAGCGCGCCGGAGTCGGCGATCCACAGCCGCACCGTGCGGGCGGCCTGCGGGATGGTGATGAAAACTTCGTGCTCGTGCCGGGTGAGGTTCTCGGCCAGCTTCCGGCGCCGGTTCTGCACCTCGATCGTGGAGACCCCGGAGGGGAGCGTGACGTCGACCTCGACGCCGCATCCGGCGATCCGGATCGGACCCAGCATGCCCGCGCCGGCGTCCCCCATCTCCGCAATCGCCTTGCGCAGGGCGGGCACCCCCAGGTCGCGCAGCGCCTTGACGACGATGGACGGGGTGATCGGCTCACCCTCGCCCGACCGAACATTCGCGGGCAGGGCCCACGCGGGTGCGGCCTGCTGCTTGCTGCCGACCGCCCACATGCCCAGCAGGGCCAGGAACGGGCCGACGGCGAGGGCGGGACCCCATACGATCTGCACGATCCGGATCAGCAGGCCGATGAAGTCGATGGTGGCGCTCAGTGGGGTGATGATGTCGGTGACGTCGTGGTTGTGGATGGCCATCACGACCCCGAGGGCGATCAGCGTGCCGATGCTCATTCCGACGCCGACCCCGACGCCCTTGGCCACGTCCACGGGGGAGTGGAGCAGGTCCATGCGGCGGCGGTGGCGTGCCTCACGGAAGCGCTGAAGACGCTCCTCCCACTCTTCGGCCACCTCGTAGTTCCCGGCGGCCTCGGCGGCCCGCAGCATGCGCTCGTAGCGGGCGCCGGTCTTGCCGTCCCAGGTGCGGCGGGCCACGATCCGGCCCCCGTTGACCGTGTAGAGGCCGTGGCGGGCCACCGTGCGGACGGTCGTCTTGGTGGTCTCGTGCGTGACCACGGTGCGCACGGCGCGGCCGGAGCGCACCCACAGCGGCACGGGCTTGCCCGGGGCGGGGTCGGGGACGACGGTCAGCGTGGTCACGCTGGCCGTGTCGGCGGACGGTTCCAGGTCGGGGCTCTTGTGGAGACTGACGACGTTCTCGGACATGCTGAACGTGCTCCTGACTGCCCTGATCAGGGCGGGAGTTGAGGGAGAGTGCCGGGGTGGCCGGGTCCGTGGCAGGGACGGCCACCCCGGGGCAGATCAGCGGCCCTGACGGGCCTGGTTCTCGATGTCGCTGAGCTGGGACGGCTCGGTGCGCGGGCCGTCGACCCAGCAGAACGGGCGCAGACCAGCGGCGGCCCTAAACACCCGGAGCGCGACACCGGACGGCGCGTCCGGGAGGGCGTAGACGCGGCCGGAGGCGAGGGAGGCCAGCAGCCGGGCGCCATGGTGCTCGCACCCGTGGGCGCCGTTGCAGGCCGCGTCCAGCACGGTCACCACAACCGGGCCGACACACGGCGTGGGGTCTTCCGCGTGCGCGGCGCGACAACGCTGGTTCATGCTCACCACCAACTCGCCTTCTTCTTGGGCACGATCTGGTCCGGGGGGCAGCCGTTGTGCATGTGGTCCAGGCACGGCTTGCAGTCCTCGCGAGGCTTGAGCCTGCGGTGGATGCTCCGGTCGTAGGCGTGCTGCCAGCACTGCCGGCACTGGCCAGGAGGCGTCTTGCGTGCGGCCATGGTCACCACCACCCCGAGGACTTCTTGGCGGCCTTCTCCTTGGCGGCCTCGTTGACGATGCGCTGCCGCTCGGTCTTGAGCGCGGTTAGTTCGGCGATCAGCCGGATCTGGGCGGACTCCGAGACGGAGTCCATCTGCTGTTCGGCGCGGGCGGCGCTCTTGCCCCGCGCCACCCGGTAGGAACCGCCGACCAGGCCCCGGAGCACCTGACGGCGTTCCTGGCTGGTCAGGGGCCACATCTCGCCGTTGCTGACGGCTTCCAACTTGCGTTCCGTCAGCCGGATTTCCTTGTCCAGGCGACGGGTGTCGGGCTTGCCCATGTCAGGCACTCCAAGGGTCGGGATGGCGGGGACGACACGTGCGGGGGCGGGCATCAGGCCGCCGTCACGCGCTTCCAGGCCGCCCTCAGGCGCACCTCGGAAGCGGAGTGTCCGGACGCGCGGAAGCGGGTGGCCATCTCGCGGTACGACAGCGCGGGCACCTGGCTGTGGCGGATCTCGTCGACCAGCGTGTCCAGCTCGGCATCGCTGAGCGCGGGACCTTCCAGCGCGGCGACCGGCTCGACCGGCCCCCACACGGGCAGCTCCCAGCGGGGCGTGACGCCGGGCGTGACGGGGCTCGTCACGCTGGTCAGCGTCCTGCCCGTGCCCTCGCCCTGCCGCGCGCTCTCCAGCGTCGACCAGGCACCCGCGAGGGTCTTGGCGGTCTTGGCCTGGACGCGTGCGACGCGTGCCCCGGCGGCCGTCACGGCGGCCAGTCGGGTTTCCTCGGTGGTGGCTTCGGCCCGCAGGCGGGCACGGGCCACGGCGGCTTCGTCGCGGGCTTCCTGCTGGATGCCCCAGATCGCGTCCAGAGCGAGGGTGGTCAGCGCGGTGCGCTCCCACAGGCTGTGCACGAGCCACAGGGCCTTGGCGGCGATCGGCAGCCAGGAAACGGCCAGCCACGCCCCCGCCGACTGCTCAGCGGTCAGGGCGTGAGCGACCAGGACGCCGGAAGCGATGAGGCCGAACGACCAGCCGACGGCGGTCACGATGCGGTTGTGGTCGCCCTGGGCGGCCAGGCGCCGTTCGTAGGCGAGGGTGGCCAGCCAACCCCCGTCGATGCCCAGACCGACGACCAGCGCGACCGGCCACGGCACGGCCGTACCGAGCCACATCATGACCACGGCGAGGGTGAGCACCATCGACACGGCCGTCATCGCGACGGCGGGCAGCACGGTCTTGGTGGACTTGGTGTTCATGCCGCACCTCCCAGCGCGAGCGCGGCGGCGAGGATGAGCAGGGCGCCGCCGGCAAGGGTGAGGTCGACCGCGCGGCGCAGGCCCGTGAACTTGACGACCGCGAGCCGGGACAGACCGGCGATGTCGGCCGCGAGGTCGCGGGAGAGGGCGTCGGTGATCTGCTCGGGGGCGAGGGTGGCCCACAGCGGGAACCCGTGCCGCCCCGACAGGTTCGGCCGCACCGACCGCAGCAGCAGTCCGGCCGCGATGACCAGCAGCGTCATGCCGAACCCGCCGACCGCACAGGCGGGCGGGTTCAGGGGCAGGGCGCGGGCGAGCGTCCAGCCGCCGGCCAGCACCGCGCCGACGAACGCCAGCAACAGCGCCGTCTTGTTGTCGGTCCGCGCGATCTCCGCCTTCACCTCAGCGTGCGCGGCCGTCAGGTGCTGCTCGCGGGTGCTCACGCGGCACCCCCGCTCACGCCGAAAGCGCGGTTGGCCAGCGCGCGCCGTTCGACCAGCACCCGGTTGCGGGCCCGGCGGACGCGCCGGGCGTCCAGCTCGTTCGGAGTGCGGTCGAGGGTGACGATGTGCGCGTCGAGCAGGTCGACCTCCGCCAGGATCAGCGGAGACTCCAGCTCGATGGCGTCCAGCTCAGCGTCCGTCGGCTCCATGAAGTCGGCGAACGCGGTAACAACGTCCTGAACAGTGACGATGTGGTCCATTGGGTCGTGCTTCCTTTCAGCAGGGGAACGGCCCGAACAGCGGCTCCCGGGTGGCACCCCGGGAGCCGCGCGCCGTTGGAGTCGGTCATTCCGGCTCCCCGCGCCCCGCCCGTACGACCACCACGCACGGGGCGCTGGTCGGACGGGCGGGGGAGACAACCGGCCGCGACAGAAACCGCCGCGAGGCCAGGAAGAGACGGACCGGGGAGTCGTTCAGGTGCCGTCGGTCAGTCCGTTACGGCGGCACCTCAGGTATGTCGTCGGCCCATGCCGACCTCCCGCGAGTAGCAGGGATACGGCTTCCACCGGTACGCCGTTGCCCCAGCGGACCGGCCCCGAGCCGGGAACATCGGGCGCGTCATCGTCACTGCTCTGACGCCAGCAGGGCGGCGCGCACCAGGTGGCAGGCAACGGGTTGACCTCCCGAAAGGAAAGGATGATCCCGAGGACTGTTCTCCAGAGCTGGCACGCAGGGCGGGACAGGTTCACCCGCCACGAAGTGGCCGCCGTCGGCCATCACCCGGGCCGCAACGGGGACGGGGACTCACACCCCGTCGAACTTGAATCCCTATTGAATTCTCAACCAACTGACGCTGTCTTCGTACTCGCCCCTGTGGGGCTTTCCTCCGGGCGTTGGTGCAGCTCCGAGGCGGTGCGCCCGCGTTTAATGCGGACATACCGGGACACGGTGGCCCTCGGTCGACGTTTCGACCGGCGGGCACATCCCTAAGGTTCCCTAGGGTTCCCTGCGGTGTCAAGCGGTAAGCTAGGGAACCTCAGGGAACCAAGACGAAGGAGCAGGCGAAATGGCCGGTCAGGCCGACAACCGGGCGCCGTACGCGAAGATTGCCGCCCACTACGCGGAGCTGATCACGTCCGGCCAGCTACCGCCGGGAACGCTCTTGCCGAGCATCAAGAACCTGTCGGAAGAGTGGAGCGTGAGCACGGCCACGGCTGAGAAGGCGTTGCGCAAGCTGCGCAACGAAGGCATGGTTCGGGGCATCCACGGGATCGGAACGGAAGTCCTAGACCAGCCGGGCCCGATGTCGTCGGGATCTCAGCGTCAGGACCGGGGCCGCCGCACCGGATCAAGTTGGGGGTCCGGTGAGCGGTCCGACTCGCACAAGGCCGATGTGGTCCCTGCGCCTCTGGAGGTGGCGCAGGCTCTCGGCATCGAGCCGCGATCCGACGTGATTCGCCGGAGCCGGGTGTACCGGGACCGGCACGGCATCGTGGCGCACAGCACGTCTTGGATCCCGGCTCGATACGGCAAGCTGATCCCGCAGTTGGCGAACAGCGAGCGATTGACAGGGGGCACCTCACTCCAGCTCATCGCCGAAGCGACCGGCCTCCCGATCAGTCATCGGATCGACACTGCGTCAGCGCGCCTGCTCACAACGGAAGACACCGAGCGCTTGGAGTTGGACCCGGAGAACCCGCCGACGGAACCCGTTGTCGTGATGACCGCGAAGTTCATCGACATTGAGAACAACGTTGTGGAATACGGCGTTGACCTCGGTGGGCCTGGTCGCACATGGCGGACGGAATCGGAGGTTTCCCCGTGACGACCGTGGATGACACGCTCTTGAGCGTGCTTGAAGATCGGATGGACGCTCTACTTACCGCCCGCCGTATCGGCACGCTCACGCCCGAAGCCGAAGTGGAAATCTCCGCGATCTCCCAGACCCTCACGAGACCAATGACCGCACGTGCGCCGTTCTGTGTCCTCATGGCCGGGCTTCCTGGCTCCGGCAAGACCACGCTGTCCCGAGTCCTCACCGATCGCGGGTTCGTACGCCTGTGCCCGGACGAGGAAATGTACCGCCGGCACGGCGTGTACGGCGTGGACTTCCCGCGGGGTACTTTCCCCACCCTTGAGCGACCGGTCCTGGAGGAAGTCGCGGTTGAGTTGCGCGAACTGCTTCAGTCAGGACGTGACGCCGTGGTTGACCATGGCTTCTGGACACCGGACGATCGCGCCCGGTGGCGCACCATTGCGACCGACGCTGGCGCCACTCCGCTGCTGGTATACCTCGAAGCGAGCCATGACGAACTCTGGTCAAGGGTCAACAAGCGCAACAAGTTCCACGCCGACGATCCGAATTCGATCTACTTTTCCGAGAGTGACCTTCAGCGCTACCGGACCCGCTTCGTCCCTCCCGGGGCGGCCGAGCCGCACATCACTTACCACGGCAGTCCGGCGGACGTGATCGCGGCACTGGACAGTGAATGAATTTCCTCGGTGCTGGAGCTGACATCAATTGCTATAAAATGCTGACTCAGGTAGAGCCGTCACGCGAATAGTCGGCAAAGCGAACAAAAGCGCCGATCAGCAGGATTACTGTCAGACTCTCCAGGGCTCCCAAGACCCATCCAGCAACACTGGGAGATTCCTTTCCGAAGAAGATAGCCAAGGCAACCGCTGACGGGACGCAAAAAGCAGCGATGTCGACCACGATCTGTACTTTCTTCCTCCATACGCGATCAACGTCTGAGCGGTGGTAGCTCTCCCACCCCAAGACTGCGTCACCGGTAAACCCATGGCCATTCAGTGCAGGTAGCAGCTTCTCGCGGATATACCTACCAATGGAGGAGATTTTCTCGTCGTTGACGAGATAAGTCCATCCCAAGACGGAGATAGCGAAGGGAGGAATGAGCAACGTGTACGCGCGCCCGGCTCCACCAAAATAGAAGGCAAAAATGGCGCCGGCCGTGGCTAGAGCTACGTAGATCAGATTATCTCGAAAGCCGATGCGACGCACCTGCTCCTCTTTGAGTCTTTCATACTCAACTTTGAGGATTTCGTAGGTCATTCGTTGCTCACTCTTTGTAGTGGATTGCGGGCCCTCATCTCTACCTAATCAATGCGGGTAGTAGGGCATCAGGTCACTTGCGCGAAGCTCGTGGTTTACTTCTCCCGGCCGCCTCTCGCTGATGACCCAGCAATCATCCCCCCCGATCTCGAAAATCCAATCCATGCAACTTCCGCAGGGCGTGAATCTTTCTCGCTCGGCAGCGATTAGGACAGCTACCAATCTTCCCGCGCCCGCAGCAACGAGGGACGAAATAGCGTTGGTCTCCGCGTGAATGTCGTGGGACCTGAACCTGTGCTCGACGTTGCAGCCTTGGAAGATGCGCCCATCATCCGCCAAAGCGGCACAACCAACAGGCGTGGGACCGTGAACTCTGGCGTGAGATCGCGCGTCCCAGGATGCAAGAGACAAGGACTGTCGTTGCTCCGGTGTCAGCTCAATCACTTGAGCCCCCGCCAGTTGAAATGCTTGCCATTAGCGTATTCCACCTATCTTGTTGGAACGAATTGCGGGATGTGCTGGCCAGCTGTTGCACGAGCGGAGCTACGGCCTGCGGCCAGTTTAGAGGTTGCGGCCGAACATCAAGGACTCTGGCCAACTCCTGCAACATCTTCGCATCGAGATTTTCTGCTGCTAGTTGTTCCCCTAGCCATGCGACGATATTGGTTCTCAGGGAAGCATCATCGGTATTCGCCGCAACTTCAATCAGTGCGCGTACGGCCCCGTACCTCACCCATTTATCGGGATCGTTGACTAAAGACTCGACCACTGCTGCGGTTTCTGGGCTCGGATGGAGTCCCAACACATGAACAACCCGCCAGCGAGTCACGGGCGAATCATGTCGAGCTATAGCCAGAAGCCTTTTCCTTCCGTCGGCCGTAAGCCTGCACCTCCGGAGTACGTTGGCAAGCGTCCAAGCCTCGATAGGGTCGTCGGAAGCTAGGCTTTCGACTATATCGGCGCCGACGTATTCACCATCTTCAAATGTGAAGATGGTTCGCCAGCGGATAAAGGATGGGTTGGATGAAGGTACCTCCTCAACCACTCGGAAAAGTTCCGCTCTGCTTGATGCGGTCAGCATTTTCCTAGCAGTGTCTGACCCGTTTAGCCTGAGTGCATCAGTAGCCGCCTGAACAGTGGCCGCGACAGGATCCCAGCGCTTGTCGGCAAGCATGGCCAAAAGTTCTACCTGCATTTCGCGCGTAACGCGTCCAGGCACGAGAGAGTATGCAGCGCCAAAGTAATTCCAATCGTACACCAATCGCACGAACTCGTCCGCAACCGCTGGATCGTGAATTTGATCCACGGCAAGACGTAGAGAATCAAAGGAAGCGGCACCCGTGGTGACGACATCAAATGCCCCAGGTCCCCATGTGCCCCTGTGTTGGACTAGGTGGCGAGACGCAAGAAAGTCATGAAATAGGTGATGCGCGAACCAGACAAAGGTATCGCTTGTGCGAATCAGATCGTTATCTTCGAGCGCTTGAAAGAGCGGTTTTTCTACTCGGCTCTTAAAGTCTGAAAGCGGGATCAGCATTCCTCTTTCGCGGGAATATGACGCGTAACAGACCTCACTTAGAGTGTTAAGCCCCGCAGCCTTCACTTGAGCCATCTTCGAAAAGTACGACTCAATCATTTTGGCAGCGCTTCCATCAGTTAGATGAAAAGTCGTTGCCTTGTCGAGGAAAAATGGGTTTCTGAACAACTCAAGAGCCGCTTCCGACGGCCTACTATCTTCTTGGGTTGTACTCCAGAAACCTTCGACTTGATCTTTGGAAAGGGGTAGTACGGTTGCAAGCGTCCAACGGTCGAGCGGTACTTGCCGTCTGACCAAACGCTCACTGACGATGACGCTGATGAAGGGGAACCTTCTGGCTAGCTCGTCTAGCGCGTCAAGTGCGGGTTGTGACAGCTCTCTCGGAATCTCGTTTAGGCCGTCAGCAAGCAGCAATAGCATTGGAACTTCCGACGAGCTGGTCAGCACCGGCTTCAATGATGGGCGACTCAAGCCGATTAGAGCCTGAACGAAAGACTCAGGCTCCGTGCTTCTGATTGCCGAGGGGAGATCTCTCAACGGAATCCAGATCGGAATCACGTTTTCGGTGCTGGCGGCCGCCGAGGCGCCAGCTCGGGCAAGGAGGTGCGTCTTACCGCTGCCAGCTTCCGCAGAGAGCAGAACTCGACCAGACTCAATTGCCAGTCGCGCAAGCTCATCTTCTTGTGCCACTTCATCCCATTGACCGGAGATGAGCTGATCGTATGAATGGGGAAGTGCGATGGTCAGGCTGAAAGGAGTGCGTCCACGGCTGATTCTTGCGAAGAAGTCGAGGGCATGGTGTTTCATGCGAGCCCAAGTTGCTTCTTCTTCCCTGGTGGCGGTCATGCCGCAACCTCCGGAGTGCGCCGTGGATCTGGTTCCATTTCGACGATATCTGTTACAACTCGCCACGTGAAGTGGCTTGCGATCGCGCAGGCGTATGGTCGCCAGAGCTTTCGACTCTCATCGTTCTGCGGATCATCGATTATATCTGACACGCTTCGCACGATGAGTAGGCGTGGATTGTATTGTGGATTGTTTCTAGAAGCGGCTACCCCGCGACAGAGCCCCACAGACTCCATATCGATGGCTACAGCTTCATCATATTCCTGCACGATTCGCTGTTGCTCTTCTGAATCGGGGTCGCCGTAGATCTTATCTCCAGCCACGAGGCTTTCAACGTGAACCTTGGGTTGGCAGCCTTCGGGGAGCTCGCTCCTTAGCGTATCTGTGAGCCACGAGTGGTCATCTCTTAGCGGGGCCACATAATCCTGATGCAGATTAATGGAGGGATAATCGAAAGGAATGTATCGTCGGCGCGCTCCTTGGCTGCTCAGTTTAGCGAAGGAGCAGTAGTGGATATATGGAGGAATGATTACGTCGCCGACTGAAACGTCGGCGCGCCCATTGATGCCGCCAGCGATACCGCAAAGCACGAGGAGTTCCGGTTGCCAGTGCTCGATTACATCTCTGACCTTCTCGCCTGACTGGATGTTGTTTCGATCGATCTCTCGGTGGACGACGTTCGGGTACTTGGCATCGCTGCCCTCAGCGACGTAATAAGGTTTCCCCCGTAGGCGCTGCGTTAGGCCCCCGACCTCTCTGAAGGCTTCGCTCTCCTCTTGCACGGCTGTCAGCACTGCCACGCGGGCATGGCCAAGTCGCCCACCGGTAAGCGGCATCGTGTCCCCCTGGTGTCAACCCCAACACGGTTAACGCTCTCGCGCCGTAGTCGCAGATGTTACTTCGGTGACTACGTGGCAGGGAGGTCTCCGTACAGGTCGTGTCTCTCTGTGAGAGCAGGGTGCTGGCAACACCTTGAGGGCGAGCCCGGGGGCTGTACTGTCGTGGTCGGTGCAGACCGAGATGCCCACCGGAGCGCGGCTCTCGACGGTGCTCTGTAGGGGACTGATTCCCCCAGATGGCCCCCGGCAGGAGCTGCTGCGGCCATGTGGGCTGGTCAGAGCCTGCTGAGCCAGCCCGCTGTAAATCTGCCGGCTCAGCCTTCCCAGGTTCGAATCCTGGCGCCGCCACGCTGAGAAAGAGACCCCCTCCGAACTGTGGAAACGCAGCGCGGAGGGGGTCTTTTCGTGTTACGGCACCCGTTCGTCCTGCTCCCGCAGGGCCGACTGCATGTGGCGGCAGCGGTCCATGGAACGGCGGCGCGTCCAGAGGGTCCACCAGGCGATGCCGATCAGGAGGACGGCGCAGAACATCGGGAGGGAGAGCGAGCCGGTGGCGGCGCCGAGGACGAGCACTCCGACCGCGATGAGGGTCATCAGCCCCAGCCAGTACGGCAGCCACCTTCCCGCGCGGTCCATCCGCCGCAGGTGCTCGGCGACCAGTCGGCGCATGATCGCCCGTTCCGCGGGATCGCTGGGCACCTCGCGGTCCCGGATCTTGCGCTCGAGGTCGGCGAGCCTGCGCGAATCGGTGCCGGTCGCGCGGCCGATCCTGCGGCGCTGTACGGCCGTGAACGCGACGCCGATACCCGTATAGAGCGCGCTGCGCAGCACCCAGGACACCGGATGCTCGTCCGGGCGGGAGAACAGGGCGGTGATGGCCAGGGCCAGGAGGAAGGCCAGGACGGCCTGTGCGGTCAGACTGCGGTCGAGCCGGCGCTTCAGGGCGCTCACGGCGCGTATCTCCTCGTATTCGACGGGGGGTTGCCGCTGACGTATCCCGAATACCCCGCACAACGAACCGTATTGACCGCGAAACGGGGCGCCATGGTCGCTCCACATTCACCCGACCATTCGCCGGACCCCGCACGCGCTCTCCTCGCCCCCGCACCGGCCGACGACGGCCGGCGGACGGCGCGCACCTGTGCCGGTAGGCCGGATTCGTCACCGCGCGGGGGAGACTGATCCCATGTCCACTCGCCGCAGACGCTGCCCCGAATGCCGTCGTGAGATCGCCGTCGTCGCCGGCCGCTTCGCACGGCACGACCCGCCCGGCGCCCGCGAGCACGGTGCCCTGGTCTCCTGCCCCGGCTCCCGCCGCCAGGCCGAGGCCGACGCCGCCCAACCCGCGCTGGACGGCTACGTCGTCCCCGAAATGCCGGGCCAACTGCCCCTCTTCTGACCGCCGGTCAGGCCGGCGGCGCGCCCAACCTCAGTTCCCCGCCACCGACTTCACCGCGACCGACACCGGCGTCGACCCGCCGACCAGTTCGAGCGTCAGGCCGGCGGTCGCGGCGGAGTCCACCAACTCGGCGAGCACGGCGGCCACATCGTCGCGGGGGATCGCGGCGCGGCCGGTGTGCGCCTCCAGCCGTACAAGACCCGTGCCGGCGTCGTTCGTGAGCATCCCGGGGCGCAGGATCGTCCAGTCCAGTGCGTCCAGACCCTGGATGTACCGGTCGGCCTCGCCCTTCGCCCGCAGGTACACGTCGAACACGTCGTCGCCCTCGTGCGCGGGGTCGGCGCCCATCGACGAAACGACCACATACCGGCGTACGCCCGCACGGACCGCCGCGTCCGCGAACAGGATCGCCGCCGCCTTGTCCACCGAGTCCTTGCGCGCGGTACCGCTGCCCGCGCCGGCGCCCGCCGCGAACACGGCCGCGTCCGCCCCGCGCAGCTGCTCCGCGACCTCCTCGACCGAGGCCGACTCCAGATCCAGGACGATCGGTTCGGCCCCTGCCTCCCGCAGATCGTCGCCCTGCTCGGCGCGGCGGATGATCCCCGCGACCTCGTCCCCGCGCGCGGCGAGCAGCCGTTCCAGCCGCAGCGCGATCTGACCATGACCACCAGCGATGACAATGCGCATGCTTCCGACCGTACGCCCGGCTGACCGCATCCGCCGCACGACTTCTGCCACGCCACAAGAGCGTGCGCCTGCCGTCTATGTAAGACACCTCACCCGCAGGCACCCCCCTCTGCAACTCCTCGCCACCGCCGCGCAGCCACCCGTCCTACGACACCTCGCCCCGCCCCTGCCGAGGCAGCCCCAACTCGGCCGCGGCGGCGGAGTTGCAGTACTCCCGTACCGCGCTCGTCCGGGCCACCACCCGCCCCCGGTGCACCACGATCCGGCTGTGCGCCAGCGACAGCGCCCCCGACAGCCGGTCGCCGCGCACCGCGAGCAACTCGGCCGGGAAGCCCGCCTCGACCCGGACCTCGGGCAGCCCCAGGACCGCGCGGGCCGACGCGCTCACGGCGTCGTAGGCATCCTCGGGACGCAGCCCGTAGCGGGAGGCGAGCAGGTAGGCCGCCTCCAGGGGGTCACCGCGTCCCACGGGGTTGGACAGGTCCCGCAGCGCACCGCTGCCCGCGGCGACCCGCACGCCGGCCGCGCGCAGCAGCCGTACCGGGGCCGTGCCGCGCCGGTCGGTGCCGGAGCAGCCGCCCTGCGGCACGCACACCACGGTGACCCCGGCCGCCGCGAGCTGGTCGGCGGTGCGCCGGGCCGCCTCGGCGGGCATCCGTCCCAGCCCTCCGCACGGGCCGAGGGTCACGCCGGGGCGCAGCCCGCCGGCCATCGCGGCGAGGCGCGCGAGGCGGGCCGGGTCGTCGGCGTCGGTGTGCAGGTCGACGGGACAGCCGTACTCGGAGGCGATCTCCAGGACGGCTTCCACGTAGCCGGTCGGATCGGGGTCCAGGTCCGGGGACCCGCCCACCACCGACGCGCCCATCTTGACCGCGTCGCGCAGCACGGCGAGCCCGTCCGCGCCGGCGACCCCGGTCAGCACCCTCGGCATCGCCACGGCCGTCAGCTCGGTCAGTCCGCGCAGCGAACGCCGTGCCCGCAGTACGGCGGCCAGCGCGCCGAGCCCCTGCACGTCGCCCACGCGCACGTGTGCCCGCAACGCCGTCGCTCCGTGCCCGAGTTGCAGCAGTGCCGCCTCCGTGGCGCGTCGCTGGACGTCCTGGGGGTCGTAGGAGGCGGGGCCGTCGCCGTCGGCCGAGAGCGCGGTGTCGCCGTGGGCGTGCGGCTCGGCCGGGGCCGGCAGGAGCAGATAGCCGCTCAGGTCCACCCGCGCCCCGCACGCGCGCGTGCCGCCCACCGCCAGGCTTCCCGCCGTGCCGACCGCCTCGATGCGCCCGCCGCCCAGCCGTACGTCCACGGTCCGGCCGTCGGTCAGCCGCGCCCCGCAGAGCAGGAGAGCGGCGGGATCGCCCGGACCGGAGGAGCCCGAAGAGCCGGAGGGTGACGAGTGGGGCGGCTGCGGCTGGCTGTCGGGCATCGCGCTCCTGGGACAAGGGGACACAAGATCACGCAGAGTGAGTCGAGCCTAGGGTGGTGATCCGTCGTCGGCGGGGAGGAGCGCAATAGTCGTACCGGTGTGGTCATCCGTGCGGGGGGCGACCTCAGGGGCTGGTGGGGAGGCCGCAGGAAGACCGCCGGCGGCCCGCCGACGAGACCGGGACGGGGGCCGCGAAACGGATTTGGGTGAACGGCGGCGGACCGTGTAATGTCTTCATCGCTCGCCCCAATAGCTCAGTCGGCAGAGCGTCTCCATGGTAAGGAGAAGGTCTACGGTTCGATTCCGTATTGGGGCTCTGGTGTGAGAGGTTCCCGTCGCGAGGCGGGAACGGATCACATCACAGCGGTGTAGCTCAGTCGGTAGAGCAAGCGGCTCATAATCGCTGTGTCACCGGTTCAAGTCCGGTCACCGCTACTGACAGTAGCCGATTGCGGGGTCGGTCCTTCGATCGGCTACTCTTCTATGCGTTAAACCATCCCATCCGTTCGTCAAGGAGCACTCACGTGGCTGCCACCGACGTCCGCCCGAAGATCACGCTGGCCTGCGTGGAGTGCAAGGAGCGGAACTACATCACCAAGAAGAACCGGCGTAACAACCCGGACCGTCTTGAGATGAAGAAGCACTGCCCGCGTTGCAACGCGCACACCGCGCACCGCGAAACGCGATAAATCAGGCTCGTACACGAGGCCGCCCCCACCACAAGGGGGCGGCCTCGCGTCGTTTGAGCCGGCGCAGTGAACGTAAGTCATCGACACCAGGAGGTGCCGAGCCATGGCGCTCGACCAGTCCTTCGTGGGGCGGACGTACCCGCCCACCGCCCCCTACGAGGTGGGCCGGGAGAAGATCCGTGAGTTCGCGGAGGCGGTGGGGGACACCAACCCCGCGTACACGGACCCGGAGGCCGCCAAGGCGCTCGGTCACCCCGACGTCGTCGCCCCGCCGACCTTTGTGTTCGCCATCACCTTCAAGGCGGCGGGACAGGTCGTCCAGGACCCGCAGCTCGGCCTGGACTACAGCCGGGTCGTGCACGGCGACCAGAAGTTCTCCTACGCCCGCCCGGTGCGGGCCGGTGACCGGCTGACCGTCACCTCCACCATCGAGGCGATCAAGTCCATGGCGGGCAACGACATCCTGGACATCCGCGGCGAGGTTCACGACGAGGCGGGCGAACACGTCGTCACCGCCTGGACGAAGCTCGTCGCCCGCGCGGCAGAGGAGGCGTGAGGAAGAACATGACGGCGAAGATCGCATACGACGACGTCGAGGTCGGCACCGAACTGCCCGCCCAGACCTTCCCCGTGACCCGCGCCACGCTCGTCCAGTACGCGGGCGCCTCCGGGGACTTCAACCCCATCCACTGGAACGAGAAGTTCGCCAAGGAGGTGGGCCTCCCGGACGTCATCGCGCACGGCATGTTCACCATGGCCGAGGCGATCCGGGTGGTCACCGACTGGACCGGCGACCCGGGGGCGGTCGTCGAGTACGGCGTCCGCTTCACCAAGCCCGTCGTCGTCCCGAACGACGACCAGGGCGCGGTGATCGAGGTCGCCGCCAAGGTCGCCGCCAAGCTCGACGACAACACGGTCCGCGTGGACCTCACGGCGACCAGCGCCGGCCAGAAGGTCCTGGGCATGTCGCGGGCGGTCGTCCGCCTGGCGTGAGCCACGCGCGCGTGGCGACGAGGTAAGGGGCGCCCTCCATCACGAGGCGCCCCTTACTCAACCCATCCTCCTCGCCTCCCTTGACGCAGTTAGTGATTGAGTACTAACTTTCTCGCATGGTCAGGATGAGCGCAGAAGAGAGGCGCGAGAGCGTCATCCGCGCGGCGACGGCCGAGTTCGCCCGCGGCGGCTACTACGGCACCTCCACCGAGGCGATCGCCAAGCGCGTGGGTGTCTCGCAGCCGTATCTCTTCCGCCTCTTCCCGGGCAAGAAGGCGATCTTCCTCGCGGCGTCCCAGCGCTGCCTGGAGGACACGATCCGCACCTTCCAGGAGGCCGCCGAGGGCCTGGAGGGCGAGGAGGCCCTGCGTGCCATGGCGAACGCCTACACCAAGGTCATCGCCGAGGAGCCCGAGCGGCTGCTGATGCAGATGCAGATGTATGTGGCCGTCGCCGCCGCCGAACAGGCCGGTGAACCCGAGCTCGGCGAGCAGGTGCGGGCGGGCTGGATGCGCCTGTGGGACACGGTCCACCTGTCGCTGGGCGCCGACACCGACGAGACGACGACTTTCATGGCGTACGGGATGCTCATCAACTGCCTCGTGTCGATGGGCTTCCCGCCCGGGCACAGGATCTGGGAAGGGCTGTACCCGGAAGCGCGCCTCAGGGGCCGGCTGGAGAAGTAGAAGGACAGGGGGCGAACGCCCGCCCGTCACAGCGGATTTCTCTGTCCGCAAAAGTTAGTCATCAATAACTAATCACTCACTGAATCTCATCCGTCGACCCTCTGGGGGAGCGATGTCAGAGCAGACCGCACGTCGCGGGGGAACCGTCTGGGCCCTCGTCATCACCAGCGTCGCCGGATTCATGGCGGCCCTCGACAACCTCGTGGTCACCACGGCCCTGCCCTCCATCCGCAAGGATCTGGGCGGAGCCCTGGACGACCTGGAATGGACGGTCAGCGCCTACACCCTGACCTTCGCCGTCCTGCTCATGTTCGGCGCGGCACTCGGCGACCGCTTCGGCCGGCGCCGCCTCTTCCTCACCGGCCTCACGATCTTCACCGGTGCCTCCGCCGCCGCGGCCATGTCGACCGGCATCAACGGCCTGATCGCCGCCCGGGCGGTCCAGGGAGTCGGCGCGGCGATCATGATGCCCCTCACCCTCACCCTCCTCACCGCGGCCGTCCCCGCCGCCAAGCGGGGGATGGCGTACGGCATCTGGGGCGCGGTCAACGGCCTGGCCGTGGCCTCCGGCCCGCTGATCGGCGGCAGCCTCACCGAACACGTCTCCTGGCACTGGATCTTCTGGCTGAACGTCCCCCTGGGCATCGCCCTACTGCCCCTCGCCCGCCTCCGCCTGGCCGAGTCGTACGGCACCGGTGCCCCGCTGGACATCCCCGGCACCCTCCTGGCCAGCACGGGCCTGTTCGGGATCGTCTACGGCCTCGTCCGCGGCCCCGCCGACGGCTGGACGGCACCTCTCGTCCTCACCGGCCTGTTCGCGGGCGCCGCGCTCCTCACCGCCTTCGTCCTCTACAGCCTGCGCGCCAAGAACCCCATGCTGCCGATGCGGTTGTTCCGCTCCCGGGCCTTCTCCGGCATCAACGCGGCGAGCCTGCTGATGTTCCTCGGCATGTTCGGCTCGATCTTCCTGCTCAGCCAGTTCATGCAGGGCGTCCTCGGCTACTCGCCCACCGAGGCGGGCCTGCGGATGCTCCCCTGGACCGGCATGCCGATGCTCGTCGCCCCGGTGGCCGGCATCCTGTCCGACCGCATAGGGGGCCGCCCCGTGGTCGCCGCGGGTCTCTTCTTCCAGGCGGCGGGCCTCGGCTGGATGGCCGCGGTGGTCGACCCAGGCGTCTCCTACGCCGCCCAGCTCCCCGCGCTGATCATCAGCGGCATCGGCATGGGCCTGTTCTTCGCTCCGGCCGCCAACCTGGTCATGTCCAGCGTCCGCGGCACGGAGCAGGGCATCGCCTCCGGCGCCAACAACGCGCTGCGCGAGGTGGGCGGCGCACTGGGCATCGCGATCATGTCCTCGATCTTCTCGTCCCAGGGCGGCTACGACTCCGCCCAGACCTTCGTCGACGGCCTCCAGCCGGCCCTGGTCACCGGCGCGGCGGTGGTCGCGGTCGCGGGTGCCGCGGCTCTGCTGATCCCCAGGCACCGCGCAGCCCACCCGACGCAGGCCGCCCCGGCGGAGGACCCGGCCCCGACCCTGGACCCCATCGCAGGCTGACCCCAGCCCCCGGGAAACGGCCCCACCCTCAAAGGCGGGGCCATTTCCCCGTACCCCAGCGGGTGGGCTCCACGCGGCCCGCACCAAGAGGCACCGCCGCGCCCACCCGTGCCGCCCAAGCGGCACGACTGCCCGCGGCTGAGGAGCGGCTGCCCTCCCCGGGGCCCGCCCGGCACAAGCTGAGGCGCTGCAGCCGTTCCAGCCTCTGTTGGTGGATTTGTACCGGGCCGCAGACGCGTACGGCGGGGAGGGGGTGTGGTGGGGGGTGTCCGCCCGCAGTGACGGGCGTCAACGCACAGCTCCTCTCGGCCGACGGGACCGCCCGTCCGAGGCCGGACACCCCCCACCACACCCCCGCACCCCACCCGAACCCCGCGCAAGGGCCGAAGCCGAAGGCCCTACCCTTGAGCCCGTGCAGGAACGACACGACGCCCCCCTCGCCCCGCTGACCACCTTCCGCCTGGGCGGCCCCGCCGCCCGCCTGATCACCGCCACCACCGACGCGGAGGTCATCGCGGCGGTCCGCGAGGCCGACGACACCGGCACCCCGCTCCTGCTGATCGGCGGCGGCTCGAACCTGGTCATCGGCGACAGGGGCTTCCCCGGCACCGCCCTGGTCGTCGCCACCAAGGGTTTCACCCTCGACGGCACCCGCCTGGAACTGGCCGCGGGCGAGGTGTGGACCGACGCGGTCGCCCGCACGGTCGACGCCGGCCTCGCCGGCATCGAATGCCTCGCCGGCATCCCCGGCTCCGCCGGCGCGACCCCCATCCAGAACGTGGGCGCCTACGGCCAGGAAGTCTCCTCGACGATCACCGAAGTCGTCGCGTACGACCGCACGACCCACCGGACGGTCACCCTGCCGAACGCCGACTGCGCCTTCTCCTACCGCCACAGCCGCTTCAAGGCAGACCCCGACCGCTACGTCGTCCTCCGCGTCCGCTACGACCTCGAGGACGCGAACGGCCTCTCCGGTCCCATCAAGTACGCCGAGACGGCCCGCGCCCTCGGCGTCGAGCCCGGCGACCGCGTCCCCCTGTCCGCCGCCCGCGAGACGGTCCTCAAGCTCCGCGCGGGCAAGGGCATGGTCCTGGACCCCGAGGACCACGACACCTGGTCGGCGGGCTCCTTCTTCACCAACCCGATCCTCACGCACACGGACTTCGAAGCCTTCCGCGCACGCGTGAAGGAGCACCTCGGCCAAGACGCCGAACCCCCCGCCTACCCGGCGGGCGAGGGCCACACCAAGACCTCGGCGGCCTGGCTGATCGACAAGGCGGGCTTCGCCAAGGGCTACGGCACCGGCCCCGCCCGCATCTCCACCAAGCACACCCTCGCCCTCACCAACAGGGGCGAAGCCACCACGGAGGACCTCCTCGCCCTGGCTCGCGAGGTCGTGGCAGGTGTCCACGAGACCTTCGGCATCACGCTGGTCAACGAACCGGTGACGGTCGGCGTGAGCCTGTAACAGCCAAGCCCCGCAGCCCTACAGGGCCAGCCAGTCCTCCACACCCGCCAGCAGCTTCGCCTTCACGTCCTCCGGCGCCGCCGACCCCCGCACCGACTGCCGGGCCAGCTCCGCCAGCTCCTCATCACTGAAACCGTGGTGGCGCCGAGCGATCTCGTACTGCGCGGCGAGCCGGGACCCGAACAGCAGCGGATCGTCGGCGCCCAGGGCCATCGGCACGCCGGCGTCGTACAGGGTCCGCAGCGGCACGTCCTCGGGCTTCTCGTACACACCCAGCGCGACGTTCGAGGCCGGGCACACCTCGCAGGTCACGCCCCGGTCCGCGAGCCGCTTCAGCAGCCGCGGGTCCTCGGCGGCGCGCACCCCGTGCCCCAGCCGGTCGGCGTGCAGGTCGTCGAGGCAGTCCCGCACGGACGACGGCCCGGTCAGCTCCCCGCCGTGCGGGGCGGACAGCAGGCCGCCCTCGCGGGCGATGTGGAAGGCCCGGTCGAAGTCACGCGCCATGCCCCGCCGTTCGTCGTTCGACAGTCCGAAGCCCACGACACCTCGGTCCGCGTACCGCACGGCGAGCCGGGCCAGCGTCCGGGCGTCCAGCGGATGCTTCATCCGGTTCGCGGCGACGAGAACCCGCATCCCGAGCCCCGTCTCCCTCGACGTGGTCTCGACCGCGTCGAGGATGATCTCCAGCGCGGGGATCAACCCGCCCAGCCGAGGGGCGTAGGAGGTCGGATCGACCTGGATCTCCAGCCACCCCGACCCGTCCCGGACGTCCTCCTCGGCGGCCTCGCGCACCAGCCGCTGGATGTCCTCTGGCTCGCGCAGACAGGACCGGGCGGCGTCGTACAACCGCTGGAAGCGGAACCAGCCCCGCTCGTCCGTGGCCCGCAGCCTCGGCGGCTCCCCGCTGGTCAGCGCCTCGGTCAGGGCTTCGGGCAGCCGCACGCCGTGCTTGTCGGCCAGTTCCAGGACGGTCCCCGGCCGCATGGACCCGGTGAAGTGCAGGTGCAGATGGGCCTTCGGCAGCTCAGAGACATCACGTACACGCTCCATCCCAGGATCCTGCCGTACGCGCCCGCCGTCCCGGTAGCGGAATCCACGTTAGTGGTCTTGCTCGCACGAAAAAGCGGACCCCCTCGCACGAGGGAGCCCGCTCAGCCGTTGCTCAGTCGTCGCTCAGCAGTCGCCGATGCCGCGCGGACGTCAGTCCCGGGCCTCCGCCAGCAGCTTCTGGATCCGCGAGACACCCTCGACGAGGTCCTCGTCGCCCAGCGCGTACGACAGCCGCAGGTACCCGGGCGTGCCGAACGCCTCGCCGGGTACGACCGCGACCTCGGCCTCCTCCAGGATGAGCGCGGCGAGCTCGACGGTGTCCTGCGGCCGCTTGCCGCGGATCTCCTTGCCGAGCAGGGCCTTCACGGAGGGGTAGGCGTAGAACGCGCCCTCGGGCTCGGGGCAGACGACGCCGTCGATCTCGTTGAGCATCCGCACGATCGTCTTGCGGCGCCGGTCGAAGGCCTCGCGCATCGTCGCGACGGCCTCCAGGTCACCGGAGACGGCGGCGAGCGCCGCCACCTGCGCGACGTTGGACACGTTCGACGTGGCGTGCGACTGCAGGTTGGTGGCGGCCTTGACGACGTCCTTCGGGCCGATGACCCAGCCCACGCGCCAGCCCGTCATCGCATAGGTCTTCGCGACACCGTTGACCACGATGCACTTGTCGCGCAGCTCGGGCAGCAGCGCCGGCAGGGACACGGAGACCGCGTCGCCGTAGACGAGGTGTTCGTAGATCTCGTCGGTCAGCACCCACAGGCCGTGCTCGACGGCCCAGCGGCCGATCGCCTCGGTCTCGGCCTCGGAGTACACCGCGCCGGTGGGGTTGGACGGCGAGACGAAGAGGACGACCTTCGTCTTCTCCGTGCGGGCGGCCTCCAGCTGCTCCACGCTGACGCGGTAGCCGGTCGTCTCGTCCGCGACGACCTCCACCGGGACGCCGCCGGCGAGACGGATCGACTCCGGGTACGTCGTCCAGTAGGGCGCGGGGACGATGACCTCGTCGCCCGGGTCGAGGATCGCGGCGAAGGCCTCGTAGATGGCCTGCTTGCCGCCGTTGGTGACGAGGATCTGCGAGACGTCGGGCTCCCAGCCGGAGTCGCGCAGCGTCTTCGCGGCGATCGCGGACTTCAGCTCGGGCAGGCCGCCGGCCGGCGTGTACCGGTGGTACTTGGGGTTCTTGCAGGCCTCGACGGCCGCCTCGACGATGTAGTCCGGGGTCGGGAAGTCGGGCTCACCGGCGCCGAAGCCGATCACCGGACGCCCGGCTGCCTTTAGGGCCTTGGCCTTGGCGTCCACGGCGAGAGTGGCGGACTCGGAGATCGCGCCGACTCGGGCGGAGACCCGGCGCTCGGTGGGAGGGGTTGCAGGGCTCATGGGCCCATCGTTCCAGACCGGAAACATGCCGGGCACGCGGGTTTCACAGACTGAACATCGAAGGGGTCGGCCACTGAACACCCGTCCGGAATCGGGCCATGGCCTGGGTGATCTTCCTCGGGTTTCGTGACGATCCTCCGCCGCCAAGCCCCCTACGCGGGCTTTCTGTTCGACGGAGGGCTCCGAAGCACGTACACTCTCACCTCGTTGGCCTTCAGCAGCCGCACCGCAGACGGTGCACACCGAGCACCCGGTCGGATGCGGTACGTTGGGGGACACACCAAAGGGTCGTAGCTCAATTGGTAGAGCACCGGTCTCCAAAACCGGCGGTTGGGGGTTCAAGTCCCTCCGGCCCTGCTACACACACCTTCGCCAGGTGTGCGCATGTACGTACAGCAATGCACCGCCGTGCGGCTCAGACCGGGCGCGGCACGGCCACGACCCGGGAACAGGTGAGGACGAATGGCGGACGCCGTGGGCTCCATCGACACGCCTGATGCCCAGGACGAGGCTCAGGAGACCAAGAAGAAGGCCCGGAAGGGCGGCAAGCGGGCCAAGAAGGGTCCGCTGAAGCGGCTTGCCCTTTTCTACCGCCAGGTCATCGCCGAGCTCCGCAAGGTCGTCTGGCCGACGCGTAACCAGCTGACCTCGTACACCACCGTGGTGATCTTCTTCGTCGCCATCATGATCGCCCTGGTGACCGTGATTGACTATGGGCTCAACCACGCGGCCAAGTACGTCTTCGGCTGAGTCGAGAGCGAAGGGCGCCGTGGTTACCGGCGCCCCTTTCGCATGTTCCACCCCTATGTATCCAGGAAGAAGCAGCCACCGTGTCTGACACGAACCTGAACGACGACGCCATCGAGCCGGACGAGTCCGTGGACGACGAGCTCGACATCGTCGAGGGCGCGGACGACGACCTGGACGAGTTCGAGGCTGCGGACGCAGAGGCCGGCGAGGCCGCCGAGGAGGACGCCGTCCACGTCGTGGACGAGGACGCCGCCGAGGCCGAGGAAGGCTCCGAGGAAGAGGCCGCCGCCGAGGAGGAGCCGGAGCCCGCGGAGCCGGTCGACCCCGTCGCCGCCCTGCGCGAGGAACTGCGCACCCTGCCCGGCGAGTGGTACGTCATCCACACCTACGCCGGTTACGAGAACCGCGTGAAGACCAACCTGGAGCAGCGCGCCGTCTCGCTGAACGTCGAGGACTACATCTTCCAGGCCGAGGTGCCGCAGGAAGAGGTCGTCCAGATCAAGAACGGCGACCGCAAGACGATCAAGCAGAACAAGCTCCCGGGTTACGTCCTGGTCCGCATGGACCTGACGAACGAGTCCTGGGGCGTCGTCCGCAACACCCCGGGTGTCACCGGCTTCGTGGGCAACGCCTACGACCCGTACCCGCTGACGCTGGACGAGATCGTCAAGATGCTCGCCCCGGAGGCCGAGGAGAAGGCCGCCCGCGAGGCCGCCGAGGCCGAGGGCAAGCCGGCTCCGCAGCGCAAGGTCGAGGTCCAGGTGCTGGACTTCGAGGTGGGCGACTCGGTCACCGTCACCGACGGCCCGTTCGCCACGCTGCAGGCGACGATCAACGAGATCAACCCGGACTCGAAGAAGGTCAAGGGCCTGGTGGAGATCTTCGGCCGCGAGACCCCGGTCGAGCTGAGCTTCGACCAGATCCAGAAGAACTAGCTTCTTCCGGAAAAAGAACTTCCGAGCAGGTCAGGCGGGCTGTCCTCAGCCTTCCTGACCTGCTCGGTTTTTGGCCGCGCATCTATACCCGTTATCGTTGTGCGGTATGCCTGCGTTCGGGTGGTCCCCGCGTGCAGGCAGGACCCGAACCGAAAGGACGCGGAGAGCTATGCCTCCCAAGAAGAAGAAGGTCACGGGGCTCATCAAGCTCCAGATCAACGCCGGTGCGGCGAACCCGGCTCCGCCGGTCGGCCCCGCGCTGGGCCAGCACGGCGTCAACATCATGGAGTTCTGCAAGGCGTACAACGCCGCGACCGAGTCGCAGCGTGGCTGGGTGATCCCGGTGGAGATCACGGTCTACGAGGACCGCTCCTTCACCTTCATCACCAAGACGCCGCCGGCCGCCAAGATGATCCTCAAGGCCGCGGGCGTGGAGAAGGGCTCCGGCGAGCCGCACAAGACCAAGGTCGCCAAGATCACCGAGGCGCAGGTCCGCGAGATCGCCCAGACCAAGCTTCCCGACCTGAACGCCAACGACCTGGACGCCGCGTCGAAGATCATCGCCGGCACCGCCCGTTCCATGGGCATCACGGTCGAGGGCTGAGCCCCACCTCCCCCGTACATCAAGCAGAAGTGGCAGGGCCTGCTCGGCCCGTACCACGACTCCTAAAAACCTCAGGAGAAGTAGTGAGCAAGCGCAGCAAGGCCCTTCGCGCTGCGGACGAGAAGATCGACCGGGAGAAGCTGTACGCCCCGCTCGAGGCCGTCCGTCTCGCCAAGGAGACCTCCACGACCAAGTTCGACGGCACCGTCGAGGTCGCCTTCCGCCTGGGTGTCGACCCGCGCAAGGCCGACCAGATGGTCCGTGGCACCGTGAACCTGCCGCACGGCACCGGCAAGACTGCCCGGGTCCTGGTCTTCGCGACCGGTGACCGTGCTGCGGCCGCGGAGGCCGCGGGCGCCGACATCGTCGGCTCCGACGAGCTGATCGACGAGGTCTCGAAGGGCCGCCTGGACTTCGACGCCGTCGTCGCCACCCCGGACCTCATGGGCAAGGTCGGCCGCCTCGGCCGCGTGCTCGGTCCCCGTGGTCTCATGCCGAACCCCAAGACCGGCACCGTGACCCCGGACGTGGCGAAGGCCGTGACCGACATCAAGGGCGGCAAGATCGAGTTCCGCGTCGACAAGCACTCGAACCTGCACTTCATCATCGGCAAGACGTCCTTCGAGGACGACAAGCTGGTGGAGAACTACGCCGCGGCGCTGGACGAGATCACCCGTCTGAAGCCGTCCGCCGCCAAGGGTCGCTACATCAAGAAGGCCGCCATCAGCACCACGATGGGCCCCGGCATCCCGGTCGACCCGAACCGCACCCGCAACCTCCTCGTCGAGGAGGACCCGGCCGCCGTCTGAGCCGAGCGCTCACCGCGGTAGCCGCGTCCGGGACGCGTCGAAACGAGGGCGGGCCCCGCAACCTCCGGGTTGCGGGGCCCGTCTTTTCTGTGTCCGGATGTTCCGTGGAGCACTCCGTCCGGGCTTTCCGTACGGATGTCAGTGCGCTGCGTTAGCGTGCGGGCACGGCAATCGCATTGGGGTGGGGGACGTATGAAGAGCACGACCGTGCGCCGCGTGGCCTGTTCGATCACGGTGGTGACCGTGCTGTCGGGGGCGGCCGCCTGCGATTCCTCGGGCTCCGGCGGTTCGGGCAGGGGCGCGGGGACGTCCGGCGGGAGTGCCACGCACCTCAGCCCGGTCGCGGCCCTGCGCAGCGCCGAGAAGTCCACCGACGGCGCCGACTCCGCCCGGGTCGAGTCCACGACCACCATGGGCTCGGTGATGTCCATGAAGGCCGACGGCGCCCTCGGCTGGCACGAGGGTCTGACCGGCAACCTCGTCATCACGTACACCGGCGGCACGATGGCCGCGACCATGCGGCAGCTGGGCACGACGTCCATGCAGGCCCGCTATCGCCCCGACGCCTACTACGCGCGTATGGGGGAGCAGTTCGCCCGGCGGGCGGGCGGCAAGCACTGGATCCGCTACGGCTACAAGGACCTCGCCCGGCTGGGCGGCAGCTCCGGCGCCTATCTCCAGGACCAGATGCAGAACACGACCCCGAACCAGTCGGTGAAGCTCCTGCTGGCCTCGGGGGACGTGAAGAAGGTCGGCACCGAGCGGGTGCGCGGGGTGGACACCACGCACTACGCGGGCACCGTCGACGTCGCCGACCTGGCCCGTAAGAACTCCGACCTGAGCGCCGGCCAGCTCGCCGGTCTCAAGAAGCAGCTCACCCAGGCCGGCGTCGGCACCGAGACCGTGGACATCTGGCTCAACGACAAGAACCTGCTGGTCAAGGCCGTGGAGAAGGGCACCATGGCCACCGGTGAGTACGCCCAGATCGCGTACTACAGCGACTACGGCGTGAAGGTCTCCGCGCCCGAGCCGCCGGCCGGCGACACCGAGGACTTCAAGGACCTGCTGAAGAACCAGGGCCTGACCCCGGGCAGCGGCGACACCGCGACGGGCTCCGGCAGCAGCTCCTGAACGGCCTTCTCGCGAGCGCCCTGTGGTTTCTGGGGCCCCTGGGAATTCAGGGGCGCTTTACGGTCCCTTGGGGTTACGATCGCCGACAGTCTGTGTATCAGCCATGCGTTCCGTGGGGGGACCGATGAAGACTTCCGTACGTGGTTCAGTGCGCCGTGGGGCGACGGGGGCGGGGCTCGTGGCGCTGCTGCTCGCCGCGGGTGCCGTCGGCTGTCAGAAGGGCGGCTCCGGGCAGTCGCCGGCGATGACGCCCGCGGCGGCCGTCGCCAAGGCCGCGAAGAACACCCAGGACATCACGTCCATGCACTACCGGATGGCCGGCAAGGTGCCGGGGGAGGGCCGGATCTCCGGCGAGGCCGCCATGAGCATGAAGCCGCCGGCCATGAGCATGAAGATGACGGCCCAGGACCAGTCCACCGACGGCCCGGTCGAGATCCGCGTCGTCGGCAAGGCCATGTACGTCGGCGGCGCCGGCATGGCCAAGGAGATGGACGGCAAGAGCTGGATCAAGTTCGACATGTCCGCGCTCGGCGCCGACAAGCAGATGAACACCCAGCAGCTGGGCGCCGGCCAGGCCGACCAGAACCCGGCCGCCGACTCCACCTTCCTCACCGGCTCCAAGGACGTGAAGAAGGTCGGCACCGAGACCGTCGACGGCGTGAAGACCACCCACTACCGGGGCACGGTCACCGTCGACGCCATCAAGGCCTCCCTCAAGGGCGAGAGCAAGACCGTCCGGGAGAAGCGGGAGAAGGCCCTCGACCAGTACACGAAGATGGGCGTGGACGCGCTCACCATGGACATGTGGGTCGACGGCCAGGACCACACCAAGCAGTTCCGGATGCGCGGAGACGCCGACAAGGGTCCCCTCGACCTGACGATCACCTTCCTCGACTTCAACAAGCCGGTGAAGGTCGCGGCCCCGCCGGCCAAGGACACCGCCGACCTCGCCGAGATGATGAAGGACCTCCAGGGCTGAGCCGTACGGGCGGATTTGCCTGACGGCGACCGGGTCCCGTACTCTCCTACAGAAGCCAAAGACCGCTGGTCGTCGCCGTGCGCTCGTGAGAGGGCCCGGTGGCCGAAGGATCCGCTGAACTGCGGACGACCCGCGCAGGTGACTGTGGAAGTGCTCCCGGTGCGCCCCTGTCCAAGGGAAACTCCGGTCGAGCTACGCCCCGTGCGCCTGCGCCGGGGCGTTTCGTTTTCTTAGTCCCTTCCGCGCGGTCCCATCACCCGGAAGGAGGCCGACGCTCTATGGCAAGGCCCGACAAGGCTGCCGCGGTAGCCGAGCTGACGGAGCAGTTCCGCAGCTCGAACGCCGCTGTGCTGACCGAGTACCGGGGTCTCACCGTGGCGCAGCTCAAGACGCTGCGCCGTTCGCTCGGTGAGAACGCCCAGTACGCCGTGGTGAAGAACACGCTGACCAAGATTGCGGCCAACGAGGCCGGGATCACGACGCTCGACGACCTGTTCAACGGTCCGACGGCGGTCGCCTTCGTCACCGGTGACCCGGTGGAGTCGGCGAAGGGTCTTCGTGACTTCGCCAAGGACAACCCGAACCTCGTCATCAAGGGCGGTGTCCTTGACGGCAAGGCGATGTCCGCCGACGAGATCAAGAAGCTTGCGGACCTCGAGTCCCGCGAGGTTCTGCTCGCCAAGCTGGCGGGCGCCCTGAAGGGCAAGCAGACGCAGGCTGCTCAGGTCTTCCAGGCGCTCCCGTCGAAGCTCGTCCGCACCGTGGACGCGCTTCGCGCCAAGCAGGACGAGCAGGGCGGTGCCGAGTAACTCGGCTCGCATCATGACCGCCGCCTGAGGCAGTCCGCCCGAGGCAACGGTCGTAGCGGGCCGAACGTACGCCCGCCAGACATGTACATCACGGCACCAGCCGAAATTAGTGGAAGGAAAGCCATCGTGGCTCTCACCCAGGACGAACTGCTCGCCGAGTTCGAGGGCATGACCCTCATCCAGCTCTCCGAGTTCGTGAAGGCCTTCGAGGAGAAGTTCGACGTCACCGCCGCCGCCGCGGTTGCCGTCGCGGGCCCGGCCGGTCCGGCCGCCGCCGCCCCGGTCGAGGAGGAGAAGGACGAGTTCGACGTCATCCTCACCGGTGCCGGCGACAAGAAGATCCAGGTCATCAAGGTCGTGCGTGAGCTGACCTCCCTGGGTCTGAAGGAGGCCAAGGACCTCGTGGACGGCGCCCCGAAGCCCGTCCTCGAGAAGGTCGCCAAGGACGCTGCCGAGAAGGCCGCCGAGTCCCTCAAGGGCGCCGGCGCCTCCGTCGAGGTCAAGTAACACCACGGGTCCGAAGGACCTGTAACGCTCAAGCGCTGAGGAGCGATCATCCATCCGGGTGGTCGCTCTTCGGCGTTCCTGGAGGCGTGGCCACGGTTGCCTTGCGGCCTCGTGCACGAGGGGTATGGTGATCTTCGTCGTGTCTCCCGGCGGCCCCGGTTCGGGCTACGGGGCCTTGACGAACCGCACGCAGCGCGCAATTCTCAGGACGCGTCGCCAGAACGGTCCGAATCCGAGGCATGGATCGGCGACGAAGAGGGCAGTATCAACGTGCGTTGAGGGCAAGCATGCCGAGGGCGTTGAGGACAACGAGGGTCACAGAAAATCGGGGCTGGACATCAGTGCGCCAAGTGGCTACACTGACCCTTTGCGCTGCCTGTTAGCTGTCCCCTGCCCGTCACCAGGGGTCTGCCCTCGCCTCGGCACCTACGACCGGACCATCCCTGACCTGGGATTCCTGTCGCTTGTGTGGGGTGAGGGGCCGGGGAGCGCGTAGTGAGTCCGAGCCCTCGGAAGGACCCCCTCTTGGCCGCCTCGCGCACTGCCTCGAACGCGAATATGAACAACGGCGCCAGCACCGCCCCGCTGCGCATCTCCTTTGCAAAGATCAAGGAGCCCCTCGAGGTTCCCAACCTGCTCGCGCTGCAGACCGAGAGCTTTGACTGGCTGCTCGGCAACACCGCTTGGCAGAGTCGGGTCGAGGAGGCTCTGGAGTCCGGTCAGGACGTCCCCACCAAGTCCGGTCTGGAGGAGATCTTCGAGGAGATCTCCCCGATCGAGGACTTCTCCGGGTCGATGTCGCTGACGTTCCGCGACCACCGCTTCGAGCCGCCGAAGAACAGCATCGACGAGTGCAAGGAGCGCGACTTCACGTACGCCGCCCCGCTCTTCGTGACGGCGGAGTTCACCAACAACGAGACCGGCGAGATCAAGTCCCAGACGGTCTTCATGGGCGACTTCCCGCTCATGACCAACAAGGGCACCTTCGTCATCAACGGCACCGAGCGTGTCGTGGTGTCCCAGCTGGTCCGCTCGCCCGGCGTCTACTTCGACTCCTCCATCGACAAGACGTCCGACAAGGACATCTTCTCCGCCAAGATCATCCCCTCCCGGGGTGCCTGGCTGGAGATGGAGATCGACAAGCGCGACATGGTCGGTGTCCGTATCGACCGCAAGCGCAAGCAGTCCGTCACCGTCCTTCTGAAGGCGCTCGGCTGGACCACCGAGCAGATCCTCGAGGAGTTCGGCGAGTACGAGTCGATGCGCGCCACCCTGGAGAAGGACCACACCCAGGGCCAGGACGACGCGCTGCTCGACATCTACCGCAAGCTGCGTCCGGGCGAGCCGCCCACGCGTGAGGCCGCGCAGACGCTGCTCGAGAACCTCTACTTCAACCCCAAGCGCTACGACCTGGCCAAGGTCGGCCGCTACAAGGTCAACAAGAAGCTGGGTGCGGACGCTCCGCTGGACGCGGGCATCCTGACCGTCGAGGACATCATCTCGACGATCAAGTACCTGGTGAAGCTGCACGCCGGTGAGACCGAGACCGCCGGGGACAACGGCACGACGATCGTCGTCGAGACCGACGACATCGACCACTTCGGCAACCGTCGTCTGCGCAGCGTCGGCGAGCTCATCCAGAACCAGGTCCGCACGGGTCTGGCTCGTATGGAGCGCGTCGTCCGCGAGCGCATGACCACGCAGGACGTCGAGGCGATCACGCCGCAGACCCTGATCAACATCCGGCCGGTCGTCGCCTCCATCAAGGAGTTCTTCGGCACCAGCCAGCTGTCGCAGTTCATGGACCAGAACAACCCGCTGTCGGGTCTCACCCACAAGCGCCGTCTGTCGGCTCTTGGCCCGGGTGGTCTCTCCCGTGAGCGGGCCGGCTTCGAGGTCCGTGACGTGCACCCCTCGCACTACGGCCGCATGTGCCCGATCGAGACCCCTGAAGGCCCGAACATCGGTCTGATCGGCTCGCTCGCCTCCTACGGCCGGGTCAACGCGTTCGGTTTCGTCGAGACCCCGTACCGCAAGGTCGTCGACGGCCAGGTCACCGACGAGGTGGACTACCTGACCGCCGACGAGGAGGACCGCTTCGTCATCGCGCAGGCCAACGCCACGCTCTCCGACGACATGCGGTTCGCCGAGAACCGCGTGCTGGTCCGCCGCCGTGGCGGCGAGGTCGACTACGTCGCCGGTGACGACGTGGACTACATGGACGTCTCGCCGCGCCAGATGGTGTCGGTCGCGACCGCCATGATTCCCTTCCTCGAGCACGACGACGCCAACCGTGCCCTCATGGGCGCGAACATGATGCGCCAGGCCGTGCCGCTGATCAAGAGCGAGGCCCCGCTCGTCGGCACCGGCATGGAGTACCGCTCCGCCGTCGACGCCGGTGACGTGGTCAAGGCCGAGAAGGACGGTGTGGTCCAGGAGGTCTCCGCGGACTACATCACCACCGCCAACGACGACGGCACGTACATCACGTACCGCCTGGCGAAGTTCTCGCGCTCCAACCAGGGCACCTCGGTCAACCAGAAGGTCATCGTCAACGAGGGCGACCGGATCATCACCGGCCAGGTCCTCGCCGACGGTCCCGCCACGCAGAACGGCGAGATGGCCCTCGGCAAGAACCTGCTGGTCGCGTTCATGCCGTGGGAGGGTCACAACTACGAGGACGCGATCATCCTGTCGCAGCGCCTCGTGCAGGACGACGTCCTCTCCTCGATCCACATCGAGGAGCACGAGGTCGACGCCCGTGACACCAAGCTCGGCCCCGAGGAGATCACCCGGGACATCCCGAACGTCTCCGAGGAGGTCCTCGCCGACCTCGACGAGCGCGGCATCATCCGCATCGGCGCCGAGGTCATCGCCGGCGACATCCTCGTCGGCAAGGTCACGCCCAAGGGTGAGACCGAGCTGACGCCGGAGGAGCGCCTGCTGCGCGCGATCTTCGGTGAGAAGGCCCGTGAGGTCCGTGACACCTCGCTGAAGGTGCCGCACGGCGAGACCGGCAAGGTCATCGGCGTCCGCGTCTTCGACCGCGAGGAGGGCGACGAGCTTCCCCCCGGTGTGAACCAGCTGGTGCGTGTCTACGTCGCGCAGAAGCGCAAGATCACCGACGGTGACAAGCTCGCCGGCCGTCACGGCAACAAGGGTGTCATCTCCAAGATCCTGCCGATCGAGGACATGCCGTTCCTGGAGGACGGCACCCCGGTCGACATCATCCTCAACCCGCTGGGTGTCCCGTCCCGAATGAACCCGGGACAGGTCCTGGAGATCCACCTCGGCTGGCTCGCCAGCCGCGGCTGGGACGTCTCCGGCCTCGGCGAGGAGTGGGCGCAGCGCCTCCAGGCGATCGGCGCCGACCAGGTCGACCCGGGCACGAACGTCGCGACCCCCGTCTTCGACGGTGCGCGCGAGGACGAGCTCGCGGGTCTGCTGCAGCACACCATCCCGAACCGCGACGGCGAGCGCATGGTGCAGCCGACCGGCAAGGCGCGGCTGTTCGACGGCCGTAGCGGTGAGCCGTTCCCGGACCCGATCTCGATCGGCTACATGTACATCCTGAAGCTGCACCACCTGGTCGACGACAAGCTGCACGCCCGCTCGACCGGCCCGTACTCGATGATCACCCAGCAGCCGCTGGGTGGTAAGGCGCAGTTCGGTGGCCAGCGCTTCGGTGAGATGGAGGTGTGGGCGCTGGAGGCTTACGGCGCCGCGTACGCCCTCCAGGAACTGCTGACCATCAAGTCCGACGACGTCACCGGCCGCGTGAAGGTCTACGAGGCCATCGTCAAGGGCGAGAACATCCCCGAGCCCGGCATCCCCGAGTCCTTCAAGGTGCTCATCAAGGAGATGCAGTCGCTCTGCCTGAACGTGGAGGTGCTGTCCAGCGACGGTATGTCCATCGAGATGCGTGACACCGACGAGGACGTCTTCCGCGCTGCGGAGGAGCTCGGCATCGACCTGTCCCGGCGCGAGCCGAGCAGCGTCGAAGAGGTCTGACGGGAGTTTCGGCCGGAGGAACTGGTGAGGAACCTCCGGCCGGCCCCAGGACCCCCGTTTCAGACCCCAAGACTTACAACCCTGAGAGGGATTGACGCATAGTGCTCGACGTCAACTTCTTCGATGAGCTCCGGATCGGTCTGGCCACGGCTGACGACATCCGTCAGTGGAGCCACGGCGAGGTCAAGAAGCCCGAGACCATCAACTACCGCACCCTCAAGCCGGAAAAGGACGGACTCTTCTGCGAGAAGATCTTCGGTCCGACCCGGGACTGGGAGTGCTACTGCGGCAAGTACAAGCGTGTCCGGTTCAAGGGCATCATCTGTGAGCGCTGCGGCGTCGAGGTGACTCGCGCCAAGGTGCGCCGCGAGCGGATGGGCCACATCGAACTGGCCGCCCCCGTCACGCACATCTGGTACTTCAAGGGCGTCCCGTCGCGTCTGGGCTACCTGCTCGACCTGGCCCCGAAGGACCTGGAGAAGGTCATCTACTTCGCGGCGTACATGATCACGTACGTCGACGAGGAGCGCCGTACCCGCGACCTGCCCTCCCTGGAGGCGCACGTCTCGGTCGAGCGGCAGCAGATCGAGAACCGCCGCGACTCCGACCTGGAGGCCCGCGCCAAGAAGCTCGAGTCCGACCTGGCCGAGCTCGAGGCCGAGGGCGCCAAGGCCGACGTGCGCCGCAAGGTGCGCGAGGGTGCCGAGCGCGAGATGAAGCAGCTGCGCGACCGTTCGCAGCGCGAGATCGACCGTCTCGACGAGGTGTGGACCCGGTTCAAGAACCTCAAGGTCCAGGACCTGGAGGGCGACGAGCTCCTCTACCGCGAGCTGCGTGACCGCTTCGGCACGTACTTCGACGGCTCGATGGGTGCCGCGGCGCTGCAGAAGCGCCTGGAGTCCTTCGACCTGGACGAGGAGGCCGAGCGCCTCCGCGAGATCATCCGTACCGGCAAGGGCCAGAAGAAGACCCGTGCGCTCAAGCGCCTGAAGGTCGTCTCCGCGTTCCTGCAGACCAGCAACAGCCCCAAGGGCATGGTGCTCGACTGCGTGCCGGTCATCCCGCCGGACCTTCGCCCGATGGTGCAGCTGGACGGTGGCCGCTTCGCGACCTCCGACCTGAACGACCTGTACCGCCGCGTGATCAACCGCAACAACCGCCTGAAGCGCCTTCTCGACCTCGGTGCCCCCGAGATCATCGTCAACAACGAGAAGCGCATGCTCCAGGAGGCGGTCGACGCCCTCTTCGACAACGGCCGTCGTGGTCGCCCGGTGACGGGCCCCGGCAACCGTCCGCTGAAGTCCCTCAGCGACATGCTGAAGGGCAAGCAGGGCCGATTCCGTCAGAACCTGCTCGGCAAGCGAGTCGACTACTCGGCGCGTTCCGTCATCGTCGTCGGCCCGCAGCTGAAGCTGCACCAGTGCGGTCTGCCCAAGGCCATGGCCCTGGAGCTCTTCAAGCCGTTCGTGATGAAGCGCCTGGTCGACCTGAACCACGCGCAGAACATCAAGAGCGCCAAGCGCATGGTGGAGCGCGGCCGCACGGTCGTGTACGACGTCCTCGAAGAGGTCATCGCCGAGCACCCGGTTCTGCTGAACCGTGCTCCCACCCTGCACCGCCTCGGCATCCAGGCCTTCGAGCCGCAGCTGGTCGAGGGCAAGGCCATCCAGATCCACCCGCTCGTCTGCACCGCGTTCAACGCGGACTTCGACGGTGACCAGATGGCCGTGCACCTGCCGCTGTCCGCGGAGGCGCAGGCCGAGGCCCGCATCCTGATGCTGTCCTCGAACAACATCCTCAAGCCCGCCGACGGCCGTCCGGTGACGATGCCGACCCAGGACATGGTCCTCGGTCTGTTCTTCCTCACCACCGACGGCGAGCTGCGCGACACCAAGGGCGAGGGCCGGTCCTTCGGCTCCACGGCCGAGGCGATCATGGCGTTCGACGCCGGCGAGCTCGCGCTGCAGTCGGCCGTGGACATCCGCTTCCCGGTGGGCACCATCCCGCCGCGCGGCTGGACCCCGCCGGCGCAGGAGGAGGGCGAGCCGGAGTGGCAGCAGGGGGACACCTTCCGCCTGCGCACCACCCTGGGCCGCGCGCTCTTCAACGAGCTGCTGCCCGAGGACTACCCGTTCGTCGACTACTCGGTGGGCAAGAAGCAGCTCTCCGAGATCGTCAACGACCTGGCCGAGCGCTACCCCAAGGTCATCGTGGCGGCGACGCTCGACAACCTGAAGGCGGCCGGCTTCTACTGGGCGACCCGTTCCGGCGTCACCGTGGCCATCTCCGACGTCGTCGTTCCCGAGGCGAAGAAGGAGATCGTCAAGGGCTACGAGGCGCAGGACGAGAAGGTCCAGAAGCAGTACGAGCGCGGTCTGATCACCAAGGAAGAGCGCACGCAGGAGCTCATCGCGATCTGGACCAAGGCGACCAACGAGGTCGCCGAGGCGATGAACGAGAACTTCCCCAAGACGAACCCCATCTTCATGATGGTTGACTCGGGTGCCCGAGGAAACATGATGCAGATGCGGCAGATCGCCGGTATGCGTGGTCTGGTGTCGAACGCGAAGAACGAGACCATCCCGCGTCCGATCAAGGCGTCCTTCCGTGAGGGCCTGTCCGTGCTGGAGTACTTCATCTCCACGCACGGTGCCCGTAAGGGTCTGGCGGACACCGCCCTGCGTACCGCCGACTCGGGTTACCTGACCCGTCGTCTGGTGGACGTCTCGCAGGACGTCATCATCCGCGAGGAGGACTGCGGCACCGAGCGCGGTCTGAAGCTGCGGATCGCCAACCGCGGCGCCGACGGTGTGCTGCGCAAGGCGGACGACGTCGAGACCAGCGTCTACGCCCGCATGCTCGCCGAGGACGTCGTCATCGACGGCAAGGTGATCGCGCCGGCCAACGTGGACCTGGGCGACGTGCTCATCGACCAGCTCGTGCACCACGGTGTCGAGGAGGTCAAGACCCGCTCGATCCTGACCTGTGAGTCCCAGGTCGGCACCTGCGCCATGTGCTACGGCCGCTCCCTGGCCACCGGCAAGCTGGTCGACATCGGTGAGGCGGTCGGCATCATCGCCGCCCAGTCCATCGGTGAGCCCGGTACCCAGCTGACGATGCGTACCTTCCACACCGGTGGTGTGGCCGGTGACGACATCACCCAGGGTCTGCCGCGTGTCGTCGAGCTCTTCGAGGCCCGTACTCCGAAGGGTGTCGCCCCGATCTCCGAGGCCTCCGGCCGTGTCCGGATCGAGGAGACCGAGAAGACCAAGAAGATCGTCATCACGCCGGACGACGGCAGCGACGAGACGGCGTACCCGATCTCGAAGCGCGCCCGACTCCTGGTCAGCGAGGGCGAGCACGTCGAGGTGGGCCAGAAGCTCACCGTGGGTGCCACCAACCCGCACGACGTGCTGCGCATCCTGGGCCAGCGTGCCGTCCAGGTCCACCTGGTCGGCGAGGTCCAGAAGGTCTACAACTCGCAGGGTGTGTCGATCCACGACAAGCACATCGAGATCATCATCCGGCAGATGCTGCGCCGTGTGACGATCATCGAGTCCGGCGACGCCGAGCTGCTGCCCGGCGAGCTGGTCGAGCGCTCGAAGTTCGAGACCGAGAACCGTCGTGTGGTCCAGGAGGGCGGTCACCCGGCCTCCGGTCGTCCGCAGCTGATGGGTATCACCAAGGCCTCGCTGGCGACGGAATCCTGGCTGTCGGCCGCCTCCTTCCAGGAGACGACCCGAGTCCTGACGGACGCGGCGATCAACGCCAAGTCCGACAGCCTCATCGGCCTCAAGGAGAACGTCATCATCGGTAAGCTCATCCCGGCCGGTACGGGCCTGTCCCGCTACCGCAACATCCGGGTCGAGCCGACCGAGGAGGCCAAGGCCGCGATGTACTCGGCCGTCGGCTACGACGACATCGACTACTCGCCGTTCGGCACCGGCTCCGGCCAGGCCGTCCCGCTGGAGGACTACGACTACGGTCCGTACAACCAGTAAGGCGTAGGTCAACACGAAGGGCGGTCACCCCGTGGGGTGGCCGCCCTTCGGCGTGCGCAGCCGCCATTCGCCGGTGGCGTCCACTCGGAGCGCGGAGCAGGACTGCGGCACTGCCACCGTCAGGCGGGCGCTGTCGTGGCCCTCGGCGAGCAGGGGGCCGGGGCGGTGGGTGCGGGTGAGGGCGTGGAGCGTGAACGGGCCCCTGGCGCGGTGCTCGAACTCGACCAGGCGGCAGCCCTCGTCCTTGAGCACCGTCTCGATGCCCTGTCCGCTCAGCGGCAGCCCCTTCTCCAGCCGCCGGATCTCGCCGGGCGGGCGCAGGGCGAGCCGCCAGGGGCCCGGCGCGCGGACGTCCAGCAGCAGCAGCAGCCGCCCGCCGCGCCGGCCGGGCACCAGCAGCCGGGCCTTCCCCGGTGCGGGGCCCCACTCCTCGTACCCGACAGCGAGCAGTTCCCGCGGGCGTACGCCCCGGCCGCCGCCCTCGTACACGCGGAAGCCGCCGTGCCGGTCGTCGGTCTCGAAGACCAGCAGTGCCGGGCCCTCGCCCGGGGCGGGCACCTGCACCCGGGTGTCGCCTGTGCCGCGGATCCAGGTGATGTCGGTGCCCGCGAGGCGGGCGGCGTCCAGGCGGTCCAGGGCGGCCCGGCCGCGTTCCAGCAGCTCCGGCACCCGGGCGGGGGCGCTGCGCTTCGCCTCGTCGTACACGTCGAGGGCGGTGCGGTAGGCGGTGAGGTCGTCGGGGTCGGCTCCGGGGCCGGGCCGGTAGGTCTCCAGGCGGAGGAGCTCGCCGTACGACGTGACGGCCCGGTCGGCGGCCTGAGCGGCGGTGGGCCGCTTCTCCAGGGGCGTCCTCGGCAGGGCCGGGGCGCGTTTCGGCGCGGGGGCGAAGCGGCGGGCCGCCAGGGCCGGCGGCACCACCAGGGCGACGTACAGGAGGAGCGCGACCCCGCCGTCGCCGACCGGCAGCAGGCCGAGGACGAGGACGAGCAGGGCGAAGACGGCCGTCCCGCTGAGCAGTCCGTAGCCCAGGGACCGTCCCCACGAAGCTCCGCCTGCGGCCATCTTTCCCCCCCACCCCGTGTGTTGCCTCGGACCATCGTGGGGCGGGCACCGGGGTGCGTGTCAGGGGTGAGGCGTACCACATCGGGTAGGTGCTTGTTGCCGGGCTCCGGCAACGGCCCGAAGGAGATGCGTCCGTCCGGGAACCGGTGCCGGAAACAGCGCGTTAGAGGATGATGGAGGCGTTGATTCGCTTTTGGGGGGAGGCGCACGTGTCGCAGTCACAGCCGACGCCATGGCAGCCGTGGCAGTCGGGACAAGGCGTTCCGCAGCCGTGGCAGGCCCAGGCCACTCCCTCCATGCTCGCCTCGCACGCGGAGCGGGAGCGGGCCGTCGACGTGCTCAGAGCCGGGTACGGCGAGGGGCGGTTGCAGCACGCCGAGTTCGAGCGGCGGGTCGCGCGGGCCTACGAGGCGCGCACGGTGGGGGAGCTGGCGCTGCTGGTGGCCGACCTGCCGCAGGGGCCCATGCCGGTCAACAGTCCGCCCGTCGGACCCGTGCCCCACACCTTCCTGCCGGCCCCGGCGCCCACGAACGCCAAGGCCGTCGGTTCCCTGGTCTGCGGGGTGCTCACGTTCTTCACGGCCGGGCTCACCGGGCTTCCCGCGGTCATCCTCGGGCACACCGCCCGCAGTGAGATGCAGCGCACCGGCGAGCGCGGCGACGGGATGGCGGTGACCGGGCTGGCGCTGGGCTGGTTGTCGGTCGCCGGATGGGCGCTCATGATCACGATCCTCATCGCGGCGGCGGTCGCCGGGGCATAAGAGGCTTGAGCTGCGGTGACGTGGCCGCGGCAGGGGTCCGGGGCGTGGAATCGAAGATCAACCACGGTGCAGGGTCTTGACATGCTCCGCATGGCGATGCGGGTGAGGCCCATTTGTTTTGACCGTAGCGTTTGAGGTAGGTACGCTCAGACCTTGTGCCTGGGGTGTGCCCTGGCTCTTGTGCGTGTCATCAACCGCATAGCGAGTCAAGACCGGCCACCGTAATCTGCGCTGTTTTCGCCTCGCGGCGGGAGTCCGCCGGATTCGACACACCCGACCGCGTGGGTCGGCGAAGTTCCAGGTTAGCTTCACCATTCGGCACACAGAAACCGGAGAAGTAGTGCCTACGATCCAGCAGCTGGTCCGTAAGGGCCGGCAGGACAAGGTCGAGAAGAACAAGACGCCCGCACTCGAGGGTTCCCCTCAGCGTCGTGGCGTCTGCACGCGTGTGTTCACGACCACCCCGAAGAAGCCGAACTCGGCCCTGCGTAAGGTCGCGCGTGTGCGTCTGACCAGCGGGATCGAGGTCACCGCTTACATTCCGGGTGAGGGACACAACCTGCAGGAGCACTCCATCGTGCTCGTGCGCGGCGGCCGTGTGAAGGACCTGCCGGGTGTTCGCTACAAGATCATCCGCGGCTCGCTCGACACCCAGGGTGTCAAGAACCGCAAGCAGGCTCGCAGCCGTTACGGCGCCAAGAAGGAGAAGTAAGAATGCCTCGTAAGGGCCCCGCCCCGAAGCGCCCGGTCATCATCGACCCGGTCTACGGTTCTCCTCTGGTGACCTCCCTCATCAACAAGGTGCTGCTGAACGGCAAGCGCTCCACCGCCGAGCGCATCGTCTACGGTGCCATGGAGGGTCTGCGTGAGAAGACGGGCAACGACCCGATCATCACGCTGAAGCGCGCACTGGAGAACATCAAGCCGACCCTCGAGGTCAAGTCCCGCCGTGTCGGTGGTGCGACGTACCAGGTTCCGATCGAGGTCAAGCCCGGTCGTGCCAACACGCTCGCGCTGCGCTGGCTGGTTGGTTACTCCCGCGCCCGTCGCGAGAAGACCATGACCGAGCGTCTGCTCAACGAGCTTCTCGACGCGTCCAACGGCCTCGGTGCCGCTGTGAAGAAGCGCGAGGACACCCACAAGATGGCCGAGTCCAACAAGGCCTTCGCGCACTACCGCTGGTAGTCGCTACCCACATCGAGACCGAGAGAAGACTGAAGCCTTATGGCTACCACTTCACTTGACCTGGCCAAGGTGCGCAACATCGGCATCATGGCCCACATCGACGCGGGCAAGACGACCACCACAGAGCGGATCCTGTTCTACACCGGTGTGTCTTACAAGATCGGTGAGGTCCACGACGGCGCTGCCACCATGGACTGGATGGAGCAGGAGCAGGAGCGTGGCATCACGATCACCTCTGCTGCCACCACCTGTCACTGGCCGCTGGAAGACGTCGATCACACCATCAACATCATCGACACGCCGGGCCACGTCGACTTCACCGTCGAGGTGGAGCGTTCGCTGCGCGTGCTCGACGGTGCCGTGACGGTGTTCGACGGCGTCGCCGGTGTCGAGCCCCAGTCCGAGACCGTGTGGCGTCAGGCGGACCGCTACGGCGTCCCGCGTATCTGCTTCGTCAACAAGCTCGACCGCACGGGCGCCGAGTTCCACCGCTGTGTGGACATGATCTCGGACCGCCTGGGCGCGCAGCCGATCGTCATGCAGCTCCCGATCGGTGCCGAGGCCGACTTCAAGGGCGTCGTCGACCTCGTGACGATGAAGGCCCTGGTCTGGTCCGCCGAGGCCACCAAGGGCGAGATGTACGACGTCGTCGACATCCCGGACACGCACGCCGAGGCTGCCGAGGAGTACCGCGGCAAGCTTCTGGAGGCCGTGGCCGAGAACGACGAGGAGATCATGGAGCTGTACCTCGAGGGCACCGAGCCCACCGAGGAGCAGCTGTACGCCGCGATCCGTCGCATCACCATCGCGTCCGGCAAGTCCAAGGACACCACCGTCACCCCGGTGTTCTGCGGCACCGCGTTCAAGAACAAGGGCGTCCAGCCCCTGCTCGACGCGGTCGTGCGCTACCTCCCCTCCCCCCTGGACGTCGAGGCCATCGAGGGCCACGACGTGAAGGACCCGGAGGTCGTGGTCAAGCGCAAGCCGTCCGAGGACGAGCCGCTGTCGGCCCTCGCGTTCAAGATCATGAGCGACCCGCACCTCGGCAAGCTCACCTTCGTCCGGGTCTACTCGGGCCGCCTGGAGTCCGGCACCTCGGTGCTGAACTCCGTCAAGGGCAAGAAGGAGCGCATCGGCAAGATCTACCGCATGCACGCGAACAAGCGTGAGGAGATCGACTCGGTGGGCGCCGGCGACATCATCGCCGTCATGGGTCTGAAGCAGACCACGACCGGTGAGACGCTGTGCGACGACAAGCAGCCGGTGATCCTGGAGTCCATGGACTTCCCGGCGCCGGTCATCCAGGTCGCCATCGAGCCCAAGTCGAAGGGCGACCAGGAGAAGCTGGGCGTCGCGATCCAGCGCCTGGCCGAGGAGGACCCGTCGTTCCAGGTCCACTCGGACGAGGAGACGGGCCAGACCATCATCGGTGGTATGGGCGAGCTGCACCTCGAGGTGCTGGTCGACCGTATGCGCCGTGAGTTCAAGGTCGAGGCCAACGTCGGCAAGCCGCAGGTCGCGTACCGCGAGACGATCCGCAAGGCCGTCGAGCGCGTCGACTACACGCACAAGAAGCAGACCGGTGGTACGGGTCAGTTCGCCAAGGTCCAGATCGGCATCGAGCCGATCGAGGGCGGCGACGCCTCGTACGAGTTCATCAACAAGGTGACCGGTGGCCGTATCCCCAAGGAGTACATCCCTTCGGTGGACGCGGGTGCGCAGGAGGCCATGCAGTTCGGCATCCTGGCCGGTTACGAGATGACCGGTGTCCGTGTGATCCTGCACGACGGTGGCTACCACGAGGTCGACTCCTCCGAGCTCGCCTTCAAGATCGCCGGCTCGCAGGCCTTCAAGGAGGCCGCGCGCAAGGCCAGCCCCGTGCTCCTCGAGCCGATGATGGCCGTCGAGGTCACCACGCCCGAGGACTACATGGGCGAGGTCATCGGCGACATCAACTCCCGCCGTGGCCAGATCCAGGCCATGGAGGAGCGGGCCGGTGCCCGCGTCGTGAAGGGCCTCGTGCCCCTTTCGGAGATGTTCGGCTACGTCGGCGACCTGCGCAGCAAGACGTCCGGCCGTGCCAGCTACTCCATGCAGTTCGACTCCTACGCCGAGGTTCCGCGGAACGTCGCCGAGGAGATCATCGCGAAGGCCAAGGGCGAGTAACGCACCGCGTTCACACGCCGTAGGCTTGACTCCGGAGCCTCACGGGGCATTCCGCCGCAAGAGCGGAGGAATGCCCCGGGGATCCGGGCCATCCAGCAAAGATCACCTGGCGCCGATGAAGCAAGGCGTTCAGAACCACTCCACAGGAGGACCCCAGTGGCGAAGGCGAAGTTCGAGCGGACTAAGCCGCACGTCAACATCGGCACCATCGGTCACATCGACCACGGTAAGACGACCCTCACGGCCGCCATTACCAAGGTGCTGCACGACGCGTTCCCGGACCTGAACGAGGCCTCGGCGTTCGACCAGATCGACAAGGCTCCCGAAGAGCGCCAGCGCGGTATCACCATCTCCATCGCGCACGTCGAGTACCAGACGGAGACCCGTCACTACGCCCACGTCGACTGCCCCGGTCACGCGGACTACATCAAGAACATGATCACGGGTGCGGCGCAGATGGACGGCGCCATCCTCGTTGTCGCCGCCACCGACGGCCCGATGCCGCAGACCAAGGAGCACGTGCTCCTGGCCCGCCAGGTCGGCGTTCCGTACATCGTCGTCGCCCTGAACAAGGCCGACATGGTGGACGACGAGGAGATCCTGGAGCTCGTCGAGCTCGAGGTCCGTGAGCTGCTCTCCGAGTACGAGTTCCCGGGCGACGACGTTCCGGTCGTCAAGGTCTCCGCGCTCAAGGCGCTCGAGGGCGACAAGGAGTGGGGCCAGTCGGTCCTGGACCTGATGGCCGCCGTCGACACCGCGATCCCGGAGCCGGAGCGCGACGTCGACAAGCCGTTCCTCATGCCGATCGAGGACGTCTTCACGATCACCGGTCGCGGTACGGTCGTCACCGGCCGTATCGAGCGTGGTGTCCTCAAGGTCAACGAGACCGTGGACATCATCGGCATCAAGCCGGAGAAGACCACCACCACGGTCACCGGCATCGAGATGTTCCGCAAGCTGCTCGACGAGGGCCAGGCCGGTGAGAACGTCGGTCTGCTGCTCCGCGGCATCAAGCGCGAGGACGTCGAGCGCGGCCAGGTCATCATCAAGCCGGGCTCGGTCACCCCGCACACCGAGTTCGAGGCGCAGGCCTACATCCTGTCCAAGGACGAGGGTGGCCGCCACACGCCGTTCTTCAACAACTACCGTCCGCAGTTCTACTTCCGTACGACGGACGTGACCGGCGTGGTGACCCTCCCCGAGGGCACCGAGATGGTCATGCCGGGTGACAACACCGAGATGAAGGTGGAGCTCATCCAGCCCATCGCCATGGAAGAGGGCCTGAAGTTCGCCATCCGTGAGGGTGGCCGGACGGTCGGCGCCGGCCAGGTCACCAAGATCAACAAGTGACTCTGAGCCGCTAGGCCTCTGAGAGGGCCCGTACGACTTCGGTCGTACGGGCCCTTTCGCACGTCCTGTGAAGGCTGGGCGAACTCTGCGGGACGCCTCCACCCAACTGCCCCTTTCTGTCCTCTTCGCGGCCTTTCCGACCTCCTAGCGTGAGGGGGTCCGCGCAGCCAGGCAGGGGATGATCGTCGATGTCCGTGGTGGTCGACCGACCGACGCAAGCGATGCGAACGGCGCGGGTCCACCCTCACAGACCCCCGCCGCGCCGCGAACGCCCGCGGCTGTACGCCGTCGACGGCATCCGTCTCGTCGCCGCCCTGATGGTCGCCGTGCACCACTACGCCGGCAGCCGGCGGGTCGACCAGCCGGGCAACGCGGTGTGGGGCCGGCCGGTGTCGGAGGTGATGCCGACGGTGTTCCGCCTCGCGGCCTACGGCTGGATCGGCGTCGAGATCTTCTTCGTGATCAGCGGCTTCGTGATCTGCATGTCCTGCTGGGGCCGCGGCCCGCGCGAGTTCTTCGTCTCGCGGGTGATCCGCCTGTACCCGGCGTACTGGTTCGCCATCGTCTTCACCACGGCCGTGGTGGTGGCGCTGCCCGGCGTCTGGGACCGTCTGGAGGCCCGCGACATCCTGCTCAACTTCACGATGCTGCAGTCCGGTTCGGGTGTGGACAGCGTCGACGGGGTGTACTGGACGCTCTGGTCCGAGCTGCGGTTCTACCTGCTCTTCCTGGCCGTCGTCGCCACGGGGCTCACCTACCGCAAGGTGGTGGTCTTCTGCTGCGCGTGGAGCGCGGCGGCGATGCTCGCGCCGGCGGCGCACTTCGGCCCGCTGACCCTCGCTGCGAACCCCGAGGGCGCCTGGTTCTTCATCGCGGGACTCGCCCTCTACCTGATGCACCGCTTCGGCCAGGACCTGCTGCTGTGGGGGATCCTCGCCATGGCGTGGCTGATGGGGCAACGCCAACTGGGCGTCCGGATCGACGACTTCGAGCATGTGTCGGGCTGGCGGGGGAGTGTCGTGCTGTTCACGGGGTTCCTGCTGGTCATGGTCGCGATCGCGCTGGGCGCGACGGACCGCCTCCGCTGGAGATGGCTGGCGACGGCGGGCAGCCTCACCTACCCCCTCTACCTCCTGCACTACGTCGCCGGTACGACCGTCATCAACCGCCTGCAGGGCACCATGGACGCCCGCCTGCTGGTGGCCACCGTCATCGCAGGCTTCCTGCTGCTGAGCTGGCTGGTGCACCGGTTCGTGGAGCGGCCGGTGGCGAGGGTGCTGAAGAGGGGGTTGGAGGGGGCGTTCGGGCGGATGCGGAGGGCCGAGGCCTGAGCCCGCAGGCTGTGACGGCGACGCGTCGCTGTCACCAGGACGGTTCGCGGTAACGCCAGATGGGCCGGTCCGGGCGAGTGAGCCGTGCCCGGCAGTCCTCGGCCAGCTCGTGCGCCGTCCCCAGATGCCGCTCGCACTCGTCCAGCAGCGTCGCGAACGCGGTCCTCGCCTGGTCGACTCGACCCGAGCAGGAGGTCCACATGGCCTGCTGGTGCCGCCCGGCCAGAGTCAGCACGTGATGAGGACCGAGGGCCCGCGTGATGTCCTGAACCAGGTCGAGCAGGAGCGAAAGCGCTTCGTCGTACCGGCCGCACTCCCCGGTCCAGCCGGTCAGCTGGAGACGGCAGGCGAAGGTTCGCGGGTGATCGCTGCCGTAGAGGGCGGTACGTCCGTCGATGACCGTGCAGAGAAGTCGCAGCCCCTGCCGGGTGTCGCCGCCGTGGAAGACCGCGTGGGCCTGGTTCCAAAGGGCGTCGACGGTGAACGGGTGATGCGCACCCAGCATCCTGTCCCCATCGACCGCCAACTGGCTCCAGAGCCGGGTGGCTTCGGCTGAGCCGTTGGAGGCTGTTGCCCCCGCGACCTCGAACCGGCAGCTGAGAGTCGTGAGAGACGCGGGGCCGAAGAGCCGGACGGAGCGCTCCAACGCGGCGCGCGCCAGGGCCAGGGCTTCCGCCGGCTTGCCGGTGTGATCGGTCCAGCGGGCGACGTCCAATGTGATGTTGATGGTCTCCTGGTGATCGTCGCCATACCTGAGTCGAGCCTCCGCGAGGAGAGCCGCCGTGAGCGCGAGGGACTCCTCGGCGTGGCCGGAGCCGCCGTGCCACCAGGACAAGGCCCTGCGCAGCGCGAAGGTGGTCTCCGGGTCCGCGTCGACCGGTGCCTGGCGAAGGGCAGCGCGCAGGATCCGGGAGGCTTCCTCTGTCCTCAGCTCTTCTCCGAGGAGCAGCGCCAGCCCGATGGCCCCGGTGAGGACTCCGCTGTCCAGAGCCTTCTGGAAGGCATCCCTGGCGGCGGTGCGCCTGGTGTGCAGAAGGGCCGACCATCCGATGTCCTCGCAGATCTGCGGATCGGCTGCGGTGATCAGCCGGGACCAGGTATCTGCGGCGATAGGGGCGTTCCTGGCATCCTCATCCAGCGTGTCGGGCAAGTAGTCGAAGACGTGGTAGCCGTCCGGCTGTGAGGCATGGACAAGGAGCAGGCTGCTCGTGGCGTACCAGGGGGTCGTAGCCCAGGCGAGTGCCTCCTCCCAGCTCTCGGGGCGCAGCGCGAGGCCTCCGTGCCGGGTGAGCTGCTCCTCGTGCAGTTCCCGCAGAAGGCCGATCGGCAGTGGCCGCAGCCAGCCGGCGCGGCGGGCCTCCACCGCGGCGGCGACCAGAGCGGCGCCGCGCACGTGCGTCCCTTCGGGCGCCCAGGCGTCCTGCCAGACCATGAACAGTTGCGGTCCGGCGGCGAGGTACTCGGCCACTCCGAACCGGTCGGCCTGAACGACCGCCTGGGCCAGCCGTCGGTCCCCTTCCATCCGTCGCGCCCTCGCCAGCTCGGTCTCGTGCCAGCGTCGGTCGAGTCGGATCTCGTGCGCCAGTGCCAGCACGTCCCGTGCGGTGCGGCGGCCCGCGGCGTCTCCCGCGTCCGGGCCCAGACCCTGGACGTCCGTGTAGCGAGCCCGCTCCTGCACCCTGATCGTTCCCACCACCACAGTCCTGTGCCCGTCGCGCGCAGAGGTGTGGAGGTGCAGCAGATAAGGGGTCAGTCCGCCCGCGCCCAGGTAGCGCTCGATGTCGTCCAGCCACACGACCGCGTCGCGTTCGCGTCGGAGCGCGGCTTCCGCCGCCGCCAGCGCTCCGGCACGGGTGGGGTCGGGGGCGATGAAGGCAGCGTCGGGCAGCACAGCGCGTACCGCCTCGAAGGCCGCGCGCGTCTTGCCGGACGTGGACTCGCCGACGACCAGCACGAATGGGTATGTACGGAGGGCTTCCTCGATGTCGCCGCTGCGATCGCGGCGTACGAACGGAGGAACCCGCGCCCCTTCCGAGCCGGCATCGCCCTCCGGCGCGGCCGGGTGGACGCCGACCAGGAGAGGATCGGTCATGTCGCGGACCCTGTGGAGACGTCCACGCCCGTCCGTCAGCAACGCGCGCCTGGTCTCCTGGCCGCGTCTCGTGTCCTGGTCGATCAGCTGCTGGCCTCGCTGTGAGAGGGCCGCACCGAGCGCCCCGACCACGGCGAGCAGGGTTCCGCCCACCACACCCGGCAGCAGCCGGCCCAGTGCCGAGAGGACCGACGCCCCGACGGCGACGGCGACGAGCAGCAACCAGCCGCTCCGGCGGGCCCCCCTTGTCCGCATACGGCCATGACAGCACCGCGTGCCGAAGAGGTCCAGAGCGCGAGCCCCCGCTGCCGTCCGCCGCCACGTGGGTGCGAAGGGCACCCGTGTTTGACCTACGTCACTCTCGGGGTATTGTCTCCGGCTCCGATTGGCCAGGCCCCTGCCCCATATGGCAGACTGTCGGAGTTGCTCGGTCGAGTGTTGATGCTGCGCGCCTCCCGCCGGGGGGACCGGAAGCGAGTCCCACAGTACTCGTCGCCCTAACTGCCTTCGGGCAGCGCTGGGGCGGACGTACGGGAATCTTCCGGGAAGTGTGGTGCGGCACCGGCCAGGCACCCGGTGAACCTCTTTCCCAAGATCAGGGATGTTCGAACAAGGGACATCTGTGTCAGTGGAAGCGCGACACGCCCGACCGCGTGGGTCGGAGAAAGTGTCAAGAGGACACCAGGTACCAGAGCTGTAGAGAGACAGGACTACTGAGTAGCCATGGCGGGACAGAAGATCCGCATCCGGCTCAAGGCCTACGACCACGAGGTCATCGACAGCTCGGCGAAGAAGATCGTCGAGACGGTGACGCGTACTGGTGCGTCGGTCGCGGGCCCGGTGCCGCTGCCCACTGAGAAGAACGTGTACTGCGTCATCAAGTCGCCGCACAAGTACAAGGACTCGCGCGAGCACTTCGAGATGCGCACGCACAAGCGCCTGATCGACATTCTCGACCCGACCCCCAAGACCGTTGACTCTCTGATGCGACTCGACCTCCCGGCCGGTGTCGACATCGAGATCAAGCTCTGAGGGCTGGTGATCTGAGAATGGCTAAGCAGATCAAGGGCATCCTGGGCGAGAAGCTCGGCATGACGCAGGTGTGGGACGAGAACAACCGCGTTGTTCCGGTCACCGTCGTCAAGGCCGGCCCCAACGTCGTCACCCAGGTCCGCACGAACGACGTCGACGGCTACGAGTCCGTCCAGATCGCGTTCGGCGAGATCGACCCGCGCAAGGTGAACAAGCCCCTCAAGGGCCACTTCGCCAAGGCCGACGTCACCCCCCGCCGCCACCTCGTCGAGATCCGCACCGCGGACGCCTCCGAGTACACGCTGGGCCAGGAGATCTCCGCTGAGGTCTTCGAGGCGGGCGTCAAGGTGGACGTGACCGGCAAGAGCAAGGGCAAGGGCTTCGCCGGTGTCATGAAGCGTCACAACTTCAAGGGCCTCGGCGCCGGACACGGCACCCAGCGCAAGCACCGCTCTCCCGGTTCCATCGGTGGCTGCGCCACCCCGGGCCGTGTGTTCAAGGGCCTCCGCATGGCGGGTCGCATGGGCAACGAGCGCGTCACCACCCAGAACCTGACCGTCCACGCCGTTGACGCGGAGAAGGGTCTGCTGCTCATCAAGGGCGCGGTTCCCGGTCCGAACGGCGGCCTCGTCCTGGTCCGCACCGCGGCCAAGGGGGCCTGAGGTACCGATGAGCACTGTTGACATCCTTTCGCCTGCCGGCGAGAAGACCGGTAGCGTCGAGCTCCCCGCGGAGATCTTCGGCGTGGAGAAGGTCAGCATCCCGCTGATCCACCAGGTCGTCGTCGCGCAGAACGCCGCTGCCCGTCAGGGCACGCACAAGACCAAGACCCGTGGCGAGGTTCGCGGTGGCGGCAAGAAGCCGTACCGCCAGAAGGGCACCGGCCGCGCCCGTCAGGGCTCGACCCGCGCGCCCCAGTTCGCCGGTGGTGGCGTCGTGCACGGTCCCGTGCCGCGCGACTACTCGCAGCGGACCCCGAAGAAGATGAAGGCTGCCGCCCTGCGTCACGCCCTCACCGACCGGGCCCGCCACAACCGCATCCACGTCGTCTCCGGCGTGATCGAGGGCGAGACCCCCAGCACCAAGGCCGCTCGCACGCTGTTCGGCAAGATCTCGGAGCGCAAGAACCTGCTCCTGGTCGTCGAGCGCGCCGACGAGGCCGCGTGGCTGTCCGCCCGCAACCTGCCCCAGGTCCACATCCTGGAGCCGGGCCAGCTGAACACGTACGACGTGATCGTCTCGGACGACGTGGTCTTCACCCAGGCCGCTCTCGAGTCCTTCGTCGCCGGCCCGAAGGCCAACGACACCGAAGGGAGCGAGGCCTGATGGCTACGCGTCACCCGAGCATTGCCTCCAAGGCTGCGAAGGCCGCCAAGGCCGCGCGCGTCGCCAAGGCGCGTCGCCACGCCACCGAGGGCAAGAACACGGTCGAGACCCCGCTCAGCAAGTCGTACACGGACCCCCGTGACGTGCTGCTGAAGCCGGTCGTCTCCGAGAAGAGCTACGCGCTCCTGGACGAGAACAAGTACACGTTCATCGTCGACCCGCGCGCCAACAAGACCCAGATCAAGGAGGCCGTCCAGGCGGTCTTCTCGGTCAAGGTCACCGGGGTCAACACGATCAACCGCATCGGCAAGCGCAAGCGGACCCGCACCGGCTTCGGCCAGCGTGCGGCGACCAAGCGCGCGATCGTGACCCTCGCCGAGGGCGACCGTATCGACATCTTCGGCGGTCCGACCGCGTAAGCGGGTCGGATCGTCCGATATCGGACGAGGACTGAGAAATGGGAATCCGCAAGTACAAGCCGACTACGCCGGGCCGTCGTGGTTCCAGCGTCGCCGACTTCGTCGAGGTCACGCGGTCCACGCCGGAGAAGTCGCTGGTCCGCCCGCTGCACAGCAAGGGCGGCCGTAACAACGCCGGTCGTGTGACCGTTCGCCACCAGGGTGGCGGACACAAGCGCGCCTACCGAGTGATCGACTTCCGTCGTCACGACAAGGACGGCGTGCCGGCGAAGGTCGCGCACATCGAGTACGACCCCAACCGCACCGCGCGCATCGCGCTGCTCCACTACGCGGACGGCGAGAAGCGCTACATCCTGGCGCCCAAGGGCCTGACCCAGGGCGACCGGATCGAGAACGGCCCGGGCGCGGACATCAAGCCCGGCAACAACCTGGCGCTGCGCAACATCCCCGTCGGTACGACGATCCACTCCGTGGAGCTTCGTCCGGGCGGCGGCGCCAAGTTCGCCCGCTCCGCCGGTGCCTCGGTGCAGCTGCTCGCGAAGGAGGGCACGATGGCCCACCTCCGCATGCCCTCCGGTGAGATCCGCCTGGTCGACCAGCGCTGCCGCGCCACGGTCGGCGAGGTCGGCAACGCCGAGCAGAGCAACATCAACTGGGGCAAGGCCGGCCGCAAGCGCTGGCTGGGCGTCCGCCCGACCGTTCGCGGTGTGGCGATGAACCCGGTTGACCACCCCCACGGTGGTGGTGAGGGCAAGACCTCCGGTGGTCGCCACCCGGTCAGCCCCTGGGGCCAGAAGGAAGGTCGTACTCGTTCGCCCAAGAAGGCGTCGAACAAGTACATCGTCCGCCGCCGCAAGACGAACAAGAAGCGCTAGGAGCGGGTTTAGATGCCGCGCAGTCTCAAGAAGGGGCCCTTCGTCGACGGACACCTCATCAAGAAGGTGGACGCCCAGAACGAAGCCGGCACCAAGAACGTCATCAAGACCTGGTCCCGTCGCTCCATGATCGTCCCGGCCATGCTGGGCCACACGATCGCGGTGCACAACGGCAAGACCCACATCCCGGTGTTCGTCACCGAGTCGATGGTCGGCCACAAGCTCGGCGAGTTCTCGCCGACGCGCACCTTCCGGGGTCACGTCAAGGAAGACCGGAAGTCGAAGCGCCGCTAACAGCGGATCGCATTCAGACACGTAAGTAACTCTGAAGGGACAACCATGGAAGCCAGGGCCCAGGCGCGGTACATCCGCGTCACGCCCATGAAGGCCCGCCGTGTGGTGGACCTCATCCGTGGCATGGACGCCACGGAGGCCCAGGCTGTTCTGCGATTCGCTCCGCAGGCAGCCTCGGTTCCGGTCGGCAAGGTGCTGGACAGCGCCATTGCCAACGCCGCGCACAACTACGACCACACCGACGCCGACAGCCTCTTCATCTCCGAGGCGTACGTCGACGAGGGCCCGACCCTGAAGCGGTTCCGGCCGCGCGCCCAGGGCCGTGCCTACCGGATCCGCAAGCGGACCAGCCACATCACCGTGGTCGTCAGCAGCAAGGAAGGAACCCGGTAATGGGCCAGAAGGTTAACCCGCATGGGTTCCGGCTCGGTGTCACCACGGACTTCAAGTCCCGGTGGTACGCCGACAAGCTGTACAAGGACTACGTCAAGGAAGACGTCGCCATCCGTCGGATGATGACGTCCGGCATGGAGCGCGCCGGCATCTCCAAGGTCGAGATCGAGCGCACCCGTGACCGCGTGCGTGTGGACATCCACACCGCTCGTCCGGGCATCGTCATCGGCCGCCGTGGCGCCGAGGCCGACCGCATCCGCGGCGACCTCGAGAAGCTCACGGGCAAGCAGGTCCAGCTGAACATCCTCGAGGTCAAGAACCCCGAGACGGACGCTCAGCTGGTCGCTCAGGCCGTCGCCGAGCAGCTCTCCTCCCGCGTCTCCTTCCGTCGTGCCATGCGTAAGAGCATGCAGTCGGCGATGAAGGCCGGCGCCAAGGGCATCAAGATCCAGTGCGGTGGCCGCCTCGGCGGCGCCGAGATGTCCCGCTCGGAGTTCTACCGCGAGGGCCGCGTGCCCCTGCACACGCTCCGCGCGAACGTGGACTACGGCTTCTTCGAGGCCAAGACGACCTTCGGCCGCATCGGCGTGAAGGTCTGGATCTACAAGGGCGACGTCAAGAACATCGCCGAGGTCCGCGCCGAGAACGCTGCGGCCCGTGCGGGTAACCGCCCGGCCCGTGGCGGTGCCGACCGCCCGGCCCGTGGTGGCCGTGGTGGCGAGCGGCGCGGTCGCAAGCCGCAGCAGGCTGCCGGCGCCGAGGCCCCCAAGGCCGAGGCTCCCGCGTCCGCTCCGGCTGAGAGCACCGGAACGGAGGCCTGACCGACATGCTGATCCCCCGTAGGGTCAAGCACCGCAAGCAGCACCACCCCGGACGCAGCGGCGCTGCCAAGGGTGGCACGACGGTTGCGTTCGGCGAGTACGGCATCCAGGCGCTCACCCCGGCGTACGTGACGAACCGTCAGATCGAGGCCGCTCGTATCGCCATGACGCGTCACATCAAGCGTGGTGGCAAGGTCTGGATCAACATCTACCCGGACCGTCCCCTCACCAAGAAGCCCGCCGAGACCCGCATGGGTTCCGGTAAGGGTTCTCCGGAGTGGTGGATCGCCAACGTCAAGCCCGGACGCGTGATGTTCGAGCTGTCGTACCCCAACGAGAAGATCGCCCGTGAGGCGCTGACCCGTGCGGCCCACAAGCTGCCGATGAAGTGCCGGATCGTCAAGCGCGAGGCAGGTGAAGCGTGATGTCGGCCGGTACCAAGGCGTCCGAGCTGCGCGAACTGGGTGACGAGGAGCTTCTGGGGAAGCTCCGCGAAGCCAAGGAAGAGCTGTTCAACCTCCGCTTCCAGGCGGCCACGGGTCAGCTCGAAAACCACGGTCGGCTGAAGGCCGTCCGTAAGGACATCGCGCGGATCTACACCCTGATGCGCGAGCGTGAGCTGGGCATCGAAACGGTGGAGAACGCATGAGCGAGAGCAACGTGACTGAGAACGCAGAGGCCCGTGGCTTCCGCAAGACCCGCGAGGGTCTCGTCGTCAGCGACAAGATGGACAAGACCGTCGTCGTCGCCGTCGAGGACCGCGTGAAGCACGCGCTGTACGGCAAGGTCATCCGCCGTACGAACAAGCTCAAGGCCCACGACGAGCAGAACGCCGCGGGTGTCGGCGACCGTGTCCTCCTCGCGGAGACCCGGCCGCTGTCCGCGACGAAGCGCTGGCGCGTCGTCGAGATCCTCGAGAAGGCCAAGTAGGTAATTCCCGCAAGGGAATTCCAACAAGTACGCCTGCGGGGTACCCCGCAGGACAGTTCCGCCAGGCTCCGGGGGCCGTTGAAGAACGGCCCCCGGGGAACCGGCAGACGATCAGGAGATAGACGTGATCCAGCAGGAGTCGCGACTGCGTGTCGCCGACAACACTGGTGCGAAGGAAATCCTTTGCATCCGTGTGCTCGGTGGCTCCGGTCGCCGCTACGCGGGCATCGGTGACGTCATCGTCGCCACCGTCAAGGACGCGATCCCCGGTGGCAACGTGAAGAAGGGTGACGTCGTCAAGGCGGTCATCGTTCGCACCGTCAAGGAGCGCCGCCGTCCGGACGGCTCGTACATCCGCTTCGACGAGAACGCCGCCGTCATTCTGAAGAACGACGGCGACCCTCGCGGCACCCGCATCTTCGGCCCGGTCGGGCGTGAGCTGCGCGAGAAGAAGTTCATGAAGATCATCTCGCTGGCTCCGGAGGTGCTGTAAGCATGAAGATCAAGAAGGGCGACCTGGTCCAGGTCATCACCGGCAAGGACAAGGGCAAGCAGGGCAAGGTCATTGCCGCTTTCCCGCGCGAGGAGCGCGTCCTGGTCGAGGGTGTCAACCGGGTCAAGAAGCACACCAAGGCCGGCCCGACCGCCAGCGGTTCGCAGGCCGGCGGCATCGTCACGACCGAGGCGCCGATCCACGTCTCCAACGTCCAGCTGGTCGTTGAGAAGGACGGCAACAAGGTCGTCACGCGTGTCGGTTACCGCTTCGACGACGAGGGCAACAAGATCCGCGTTGCCAAGCGGACGGGTGAGGACATCTGATGGCTACCACCACCACTCCGCGTCTCAAGACGAAGTACCGCGAGGAGATCGCGGGCAAGCTGCGTGACGAGTTCAAGTACGAGAACGTCATGCAGATCCCCGGCCTCGTGAAGATCGTGGTCAACATGGGTGTCGGCGACGCCGCCCGTGACTCGAAGCTGATCGAGGGCGCGATCCGCGACCTGACCACCATCACCGGTCAGAAGCCGGCCGTCACCAAGGCCCGCAAGTCCATCGCGCAGTTCAAGCTGCGTGAGGGCCAGCCGATCGGTGCCCACGTCACGCTCCGTGGCGACCGCATGTGGGAGTTCCTGGACCGCACCCTGTCGCTCGCGCTCCCGCGCATCCGCGACTTCCGCGGCCTGTCCCCCAAGCAGTTCGACGGCCGTGGCAACTACACCTTCGGTCTCACGGAGCAGGTCATGTTCCACGAGATCGACCAGGACAAGATCGACCGCGTCCGGGGTATGGACATCACCGTGGTCACCACGGCGACCAACGACGCTGAGGGCCGCGCGCTCCTTCGTCACCTCGGCTTCCCCTTCAAGGAGGCGTGAGCGAGATGGCGAAGAAGGCTCTGATCGCGAAGGCTGCTCGCAAGCCCAAGTTCGGCGTGCGTGGCTACACGCGCTGCCAGCGCTGCGGCCGTCCCCACTCCGTGTACCGCAAGTTCGGCCTGTGCCGCGTGTGCCTTCGTGAGATGGCTCACCGTGGCGAGCTGCCGGGCGTGACCAAGAGCTCCTGGTAATCCCGTAGTTCGGGATTCCTGAAGCTCTCGGTAAGCAGACTGGGCGGTCAGACGCCCACCTCCGCATGCCTTAGGCTTGTGGGGTTGGGCGTCTGTCGCCGCCCGTACGACTTACTACGCCGTAGGTCCACCGCGCCGCACCCGTCCCGTCTCGGATCGGGGAGAGGGATGGCGCACCAGGAAACCCCGGCGAGAGAGGCCGAAGGCCAATTCATGACCATGACTGATCCGATCGCAGACATGCTTACGCGTCTGCGGAATGCGAACTCGGCGTACCACGACTCGGTGTCGATGCCGCACTCCAAGATCAAGTCCCACATCGCGGAGATCCTCCAGCAGGAGGGCTTCATCACGGGCTGGAAGGTCGAGGACGCCGAGGTCGGCAAGAACCTCGTCCTCGAGCTGAAGTTCGGCCCGAACCGTGAGCGCTCCATCGCGGGCATCAAGCGGATCTCCAAGCCCGGTCTCCGGGTGTACGCGAAGTCCACCAACCTGCCGAAGGTGCTCGGCGGCCTCGGCGTGGCGATCATCTCCACGTCGCACGGGCTCCTCACCGACAAGCAGGCCGGCAAGAAGGGCGTGGGTGGGGAAGTCCTCGCCTACGTCTGGTAGCGGAAGGGAACGGAGGAAACAGCTATGTCGCGTATTGGCAAGCTCCCCATCACGGTTCCCGCCGGCGTGGACGTCACCATCGACGGCCAGACGGTCTCGGTCAAGGGCCCCAAGGGCACGCTGACCCACACCGTCGTGGCGCCGATCGAGATCGCCAAGGGTGAGGACGGCGTTCTGAACGTCACCCGCCCCAACGACGAGCGTCAGAGCAAGGCCCTGCACGGCCTGTCCCGCACGCTGGTGGCGAACATGATCACCGGCGTGACCCAGGGTTACGTGAAGAAGCTCGAGATCAGCGGTGTCGGTTACCGCGTGACCGCCAAGGGTTCGAACCTCGAGTTCGCTCTCGGCTACAGCCACCCGATCACCGTCGAGGCGCCCGAGGGAATCACCTTCAAGGTGGAGACCCCGACCCGCTTCCAGGTCGAGGGCATCGACAAGCAGAAGGTCGGCGAGGTTGCGGCCAACATCCGCAAGCTGCGCAAGCCCGACCCGTACAAGGCCAAGGGCGTCAAGTACGAGGGCGAAGTCATCCGCCGCAAGGTCGGAAAGGCGGGTAAGTAAGCCATGGCATACGGACAGAAGATCCTCAAGGGCGACGCCTACAAGCGCGCCGCGATCAAGCGCCGCCACATCCGGATTCGCAAGAACCTCTCCGGTACGGCGGAGCGTCCGCGTCTGGTCGTGACCCGCTCCAACCGCCACATCGTGGCGCAGGTGATCGACGACCTGAAGGGCCACACCCTGGCTTCGGCGTCCACGCTGGACAGCTCGATCCGCGGTGGCGAGGGCGACAAGTCCGCGCAGGCCAAGCAGGTCGGCGCCCTGGTCGCCGAGCGTGCCAAGGCCGCCGGTGTCGAGGCCGTGGTGTTCGACCGTGGTGGCAACCAGTACGCCGGGCGCATCGCCGCCCTGGCGGACGCCGCCCGCGAGGCCGGGCTCAAGTTCTGAGCCGCTTGTAGCTAGCGGAAAGAGAGAGGTAATCCAATGGCTGGACCCCAGCGCCGCGGAAGCGGTGCCGGTGGCGGCGAGCGGCGGGACCGGAAGGGCCGTGACGGCGGCGCTGCTGCCGCCGAGAAGACCGCGTACGTTGAGCGCGTCGTCGCGATCAACCGCGTCGCCAAGGTTGTGAAGGGTGGTCGTCGCTTCAGCTTCACCGCGCTGGTCGTGGTGGGCGACGGTGACGGCACCGTGGGTGTCGGTTACGGCAAGGCCAAGGAGGTGCCGGCCGCCATCGCCAAGGGTGTTGAGGAGGCCAAGAAGCACTTCTTCAAGGTCCCCCGTATCCAGGGCACCATCCCGCACCCCATCCAGGGTGAGAAGGCTGCCGGCGTCGTGCTGCTCAAGCCCGCGTCCCCGGGTACCGGTGTTATCGCCGGTGGTCCGGTGCGCGCCGTGCTCGAGTGCGCCGGTATCCACGACGTGCTGTCGAAGTCGCTCGGCTCCGACAACGCGATCAACATCGTGCACGCGACCGTGGAGGCCCTGAAGGGTCTGCAGCGTCCCGAGGAGATCGCGGCCCGCCGCGGTCTGCCGCTGGAGGACGTCGCCCCCGCGGCTCTGCTGCGCGCTCGTGCCGGGGCGGGTGTGTGATCATGGCTCAGCTCAAGATCACGCAGGTCAAGTCCTACATCGGCAGCAAGCAGAACCACCGTGACACCCTGCGTTCCCTTGGTCTCAAGGGCATCAACACGCAGGTCGTCAAGGAGGACCGCCCCGAGTTCCGCGGCATGGTGCACACCGTCCGCCACCTCGTGACGGTCGAGGAGGTCGACTGATCATGGCGGAGAACAACCCGCTCAAGATCCACAACCTCCGTCCCGCCCCGGGCGCCAAGACCGCCAAGACCCGTGTCGGTCGTGGTGAGGCGTCGAAGGGTAAGACGGCCGGTCGTGGTACCAAGGGCACCAAGGCCCGCTACCAGGTTCCGGAGCGCTTCGAGGGTGGCCAGATGCCCCTCCACATGCGTCTTCCGAAGCTGAAGGGCTTCAAGAACCCGTTCAAGACCGAGTTCCAGGTCGTGAACCTCGACAAGCTGGCCGCGCTCTACCCCGAGGGTGGCGAGGTCACCGTCGAGGGTCTGGTGGCCAAGGGTGCCGTTCGCAAGAACAGCCTCGTCAAGGTCCTCGGCCAGGGTGAGATCTCCGTGGCGCTGCAGGTGACGGTCGACGCCGTCTCCGGCTCCGCCAAGGAGAAGATCACCGCCGCCGGCGGTACGGTCACCGAGCTCGTCTGAGTTCCGGCGACACCGTCGCACACGTACAGAGGCCGGGCAGTTCTCCACGGGGAGCTGCCCGGCCTCTGCCGTAGAAAGTGGCCGGAAACATACGGTCGGAGGCCCGGGTGTCAACGTGCTGTGACCACACCCGGGTGATGATGCGGATCTCCACCGGCCCGTAACTGACTCACCCTTGACCTGCCGTCCTCCGCACGAACTTCACCTGGCTGCGCAGGCGCTGTTAGAGTCCGTAAGTCCACCTGTGCCCGCGCGAGGTATGCCGTTCGGTGTCGGGGTGGTAGAAAACATCGTTCGGCCCTCTGGGCCATGTCAGACGACTAGTCCCTGCCGCGCGCGGCGCGGGGGTCGCAGGAGGAACCGTGCTCACCGCGTTCGCCCGGGCGTTCAAGACGCCCGACCTGCGCAAGAAGCTGCTCTTCACGCTGGGCATCATCGTGGTCTACCGCGTAGGTACCCACATCCCGATCCCGGGCGTGTCCTACACGGCCGTCCAGGAGTGCGTGAAGGAGGCCTCGGGCAACCAGGGCCTCTTCGGCATGATCAACATGTTCAGCGGTGGCGCGCTGCTCCAGGTCACCGTCTTCGCCCTCGGCATCATGCCCTACATCACGGCGAGCATCATCCTGCAGCTGCTGACCGTGGTCATCCCGCGCCTGGAAGCCCTCAAGAAGGAGGGTCAGGCCGGTACCGCGAAGATCACGCAGTACACCCGTTATCTGACCGTGGCGCTCGCCATCCTGCAGGGCACCGGTCTGGTCGCCACCGCGCGCAGCGGCGCGCTGTTCAGCGGCTGCCAGGTCGCCGGCCAGATCGTGCCGGACCGCTCGATCTTCAGCACCATCACGATGGTCATCTGCATGACCGCCGGCACCGCCGTCGTCATGTGGCTCGGCGAGCTGATCACCGACCGCGGCATCGGCAACGGCATGTCGATCCTGATGTTCATCTCGATCGCCGCGACCTTCCCGTCCGCGCTGTGGGCCATCAAGAAGCAGGGCAAGCTGGCCGACGGCTGGATCGAGTTCAGCACCGTCATCCTCGTCGGCCTGGTCATGGTCGGCCTGGTCGTCTTCGTCGAGCAGGCCCAGCGCCGCATCCCGGTGCAGTACGCGAAGCGCATGATCGGCCGCCGGTCCTACGGCGGTACGTCCACGTACATCCCGCTGAAGGTGAACCAGGCGGGTGTGATTCCCGTCATCTTCGCGTCGTCGCTGCTCTACATTCCGGCGCTGGTCGCGCAGTTCTCCAGCAGCAAGTCGGGCTGGAAGACCTGGGTCGAGCAGAATCTGACCAAGGGCGACCACCCGATTTACATCGTTTCGTACTTCTTGCTCATCGTGTTCTTCGCGTTCTTCTACGTGGCGATCTCCTTCAACCCCGAGGAAGTCGCGGACAACATGAAGAAGTATGGTGGCTTCATCCCGGGCATCCGGGCTGGCCGACCGACCGCTGAGTACCTCAGTTACGTGCTCAACCGGATCACCTGGCCGGGTTCGCTGTATCTGGGACTGATCGCTCTCGTGCCGACGATGGCGTTGGTGGGCTTTGGGGCAAGCCAGAACTTCCCGTTCGGCGGGACCAGCATCCTGATCATCGTGGGTGTCGGTCTCGAGACGGTGAAGCAGATCGAGAGCCAGCTCCAGCAGCGCAATTACGAAGGGTTCCTCCGCTGATGCGAATCGTCCTCGTCGGGCCGCCCGGTGCCGGAAAGGGCACGCAGGCCACCCGCCTCGCCGGGAAGCTCTCGATCCCGCACATCTCCACGGGCGATCTGTTCCGCGCCAACATCAGCCGGCAGACGGAGCTCGGGAAACTCGCGAAGTCCTACATGGACGCCGGCAACCTGGTGCCGGACGAGGTCACCATCGCGATGGCGAAGGACCGCATGGAGCAGCCGGACGCCGAGAACGGCTTCCTGCTGGACGGTTTCCCGCGCAACGTCTCGCAGGCCGAGGCGCTCGACGAGCTGCTCAAGACCGAGACCATCAAGCTGGACGCGGTCCTCGACCTCGAAGTCCCCGAGGAAGAGGTCGTGAAGCGGATCGCCGGCCGGCGCATCTGCCGCAACGACTCGGCGCACGTCTTCCACGTCTCCTACAGCCCCGCCAAGAAGGAAGGCGTCTGCGACGTCTGCGGCGGCGAGCTGTACCAGCGTGACGACGACTCCGAGGAGACCGTGCGCAAGCGGCTCGAGGTCTACCACACGCAGACCGAGCCGATCATCGACTACTACAAGGCACAGGGTCTGGTCGTGACGATCTCCTCCCTGGGCCCGGTGGACGAGATCACGCAGCGCGCCCTGGAGGCGCTCAAGCGCGAGGACGACGGCAAGTAGACGCCCGTCCGGTACGGCCGTGGCACCCGTTCGGGCGTCACGGCCGTACTGTTGTGTACGTAATCGGACGACGTGAGTGACGGAGAGCGCAGGCCCCCATGGTGCAGATCAAGACCCCCGAGCAGATCGCCAAGATGCGTGAGGCGGGCCTGGTCGTGGCCGCCATCCACGCGGCCACCCGTGAGGCGGCGGTGCCCGGAGCCACCACCAAGGACCTGGACGAGGTCGCCCGCAAGGTCCTCGCCGAGCACAACGCCAAGCCCAACTTCCTCGGCTACGGCGGCTTCCCCGCGACGATCTGCACCTCCGTCAACGAGGTCGTCGTCCACGGCATCCCCTCCGACGACGTCGTCCTCAAGGACGGCGACATCATCTCCATCGACTGCGGCGCCATCATCGACGGCTGGCACGGAGACGCCGCGTACACGGCCTTCGTGGGCTCCGGCCACGCCCCTGAGCTGATCGAGCTCTCCCGGGTCACGGAGGAGTCGATGTGGGCCGGCATCGCGGCCATGAAGCAGGGCAACCGGCTCGTCGACGTCTCGCGGGCCATCGAGACGTACATCCGCCGCCAGCCGAAGCCGGGCGGCGGCAAGTACGGGATCATCGAGGACTACGGCGGCCACGGCATCGGCACCGAGATGCACATGGACCCGCACCTGCTGAACTACGTCGACCGCCGGCGGGGCAAGGGGCCGAAGCTGGTCCCCGGCTTCTGCCTGGCCATCGAGCCGATGGTGTCCCTGGGCACGCCCAGGACCGAGGTCCTCTCCGACGACTGGACGGTCATCACCACCGACGGCACCTGGTCCTCGCACTGGGAGCACTCGGTCGCGCTGACCGAGGAGGGCCCGCTGGTCCTCACGGCCCCCGACGGGGGCAAGGCCAAGCTGGCCGAGCACGGGGTCACGGCCGCGCCGGACCCGCTGGGCTGAGCGCTGCCCGTGCCGGGGTGCGCCGTGCGTCGGCGGCCGCCGGCCCGTCGTGGCTCGTCGCGCAGTTCCCCGCGCCCCTACGGGGCGCCACAGCCCGGCGCGCTTAAGGATCTCCCCCTTGGGGCATCCTTCCTCGATTCGTCTTTCGGGGGGCGCTGACGTAGACTGACTCGTCGGCTCTCGTGCACCCGCATGTCCGCATGCGCCCTCAGGGGAAAAGCAGGAGAGTCGATCAAGGTAGTCGATTCGAAGGGCGAAGCGTGGCCAAGAAGCAAGGTGCCATCGAGATCGAGGGCACTGTCGTCGAGTCTCTTCCGAACGCCATGTTCAAGGTCGAGCTCCAGAACGGCCACCAGGTCCTGGCACACATCAGCGGCAAGATGCGTATGCACTACATCCGCATCCTCCCTGACGACCGGGTCGTGGTGGAGCTGTCTCCGTACGACCTGACGCGTGGCCGGATCGTCTACCGCTACAAGTAGATCTTGCCCGCATCCCGCTTCGGCGGGGTGGTGGCACTGACCCGGAGAACCTCAATCCCATGAAGGTCAAGCCGAGCGTCAAGAAGATCTGCGACAAGTGCAGGGTGATCCGCCGTCACGGTCGGGTCATGGTCATCTGCGAGAACCCGCGCCACAAGCAGCGCCAGGGCTGACGCACGATCGACCGTCCCTCTGCATCGACATCGCAGGGATTCGCGCGACGCGAGCTGAATTGTTCATACGCAGGACCCAGGCCGACACGGCCTGACACCCCCGGTTCGGAGGCCGGGGACCCGGTTCGTACCTGATACGGCGGCCGGGAACCGGTTCTGCGGAAGACCTCCGAAGATCACCAGGAGCCATTGAAGTGGCACGCGTTTCCGGTGTTGACATCCCGCGCGAAAAGCGCGTGGAGGTCGCCCTCACCTACGTGTTCGGCATCGGCCGGACCCTTTCGCAGCAGACGCTTGCGGAGACGGGTATCGACCCGAACACCCGAGTTCGTGACCTGAGCGAAGAGCAGCTCGTCGCGATCCGCGAGTACGTGGACAACAACATCAAGACCGAGGGTGACCTCCGTCGCGAGATCCAGGCCGACATCCGCCGCAAGGTCGAGATCGGCTGCTACCAGGGTCTCCGTCACCGTCGTGGTCTGCCCGTCCGCGGTCAGCGCACCAGCACCAACGCCCGCACCCGCAAGGGCCCGCGTCGCGCCATCGCCGGCAAGAAGAAGCCGGGCAAGAAGTAGTCCTCAGCGGACAACGCTTCATCAGCGGTCTTCGCTGTAGGACCGACCACCTCCCCGTAGGAGTTTGTAGATGCCCCCCAAGGGTCGTCAGGGCGCTGCCAAGAAGGTGCGCCGCAAGGAAAAGAAGAACGTCGCTCACGGCCACGCGCACATCAAGAGCACGTTCAACAACACGATCGTCTCCATCACGGACCCGTCCGGCAACGTGATCTCCTGGGCCTCCGCCGGCCACGTCGGCTTCAAGGGCTCCCGGAAGTCCACGCCGTTCGCCGCGCAGATGGCCGCCGAGTCGGCTGCCCGCCGCGCCCAGGAGCACGGCATGCGCAAGGTCGACGTGTTCGTCAAGGGCCCGGGCTCCGGTCGTGAGACCGCGATCCGCTCCCTGCAGGCCACGGGCCTCGAGGTCGGCTCCATCCAGGACGTCACCCCGACCCCGCACAACGGCTGCCGTCCGCCGAAGCGCCGCCGCGTCTGACGCGCAGGCTCACGGTGGCTCGGCTGTCGGCTGGGGGTGTGGGGGTCGTCCCCCACAAGTCGCAGCACGGCTGCCGTCCGCCGAAGCGCCGCCGCGTCTGACGCGCAGGCTCACGGTGGCTCGGCTGTCGGCTGGGGGTGTGGGGGTCGTCCCCCACAAGTCGCAGCACGGCTGCCGTCCGCCGAAGCGCCGCCGCGTCTGACGCACGGTCGCTTTCAGGATTCGGGCGGTACGGCTCCGTAAAGGGGCGGTATCGCCCGTACCCTTGCAGTACCCGCGCTTTTCACGGGCGCGGTTTCCGTCGGGCGTCAAATAGCGGGCGTCCACGAAAGAAGGATCTGATCCACACATGCTGATCGCTCAGCGTCCCTCGTTGACCGAAGAGGTCGTCGACGAGTTCCGCTCCCGGTTCGTGATCGAGCCGCTGGAGCCGGGCTTCGGCTACACCCTCGGCAACTCCCTCCGCCGCACCCTCCTGTCGTCGATCCCCGGTGCCGCTGTCACCAGCATCCGCATCGACGGCGTCCTGCACGAGTTCACCACCGTGCCGGGCGTCAAGGAGGACGTCACCGACCTGATCCTCAACATCAAGCAGCTGGTCGTCTCCTCGGAGCACGACGAGCCGGTCGTGATGTACCTGCGCAAGCAGGGCCCGGGTCTGGTCACCGCCGCCGACATCGCGCCCCCGGCCGGTGTCGAGGTGCACAACCCCGACCTGGTCCTCGCCACGCTCAACGGCAAGGGCAAGCTGGAGATGGAGCTCACGGTCGAGCGCGGCCGCGGTTACGTCTCCGCCGTGCAGAACAAGCAGGTGGGCCAGGAGATCGGCCGTATCCCGGTCGACTCCATCTACAGCCCCGTGCTGAAGGTCACGTACAAGGTCGAGGCGACCCGTGTCGAGCAGCGCACCGACTTCGACAAGCTGATCGTCGACGTCGAGACCAAGCAGGCGATGCGTCCCCGTGACGCCATGGCCTCCGCCGGCAAGACCCTGGTCGAGCTGTTCGGTCTCGCCCGCGAGCTGAACATCGACGCCGAGGGCATCGACATGGGCCCGTCCCCCACGGACGCCGCTCTTGCCGCCGACCTGGCGCTGCCGATCGAGGAGCTGGAGCTCACGGTCCGCTCCTACAACTGCCTCAAGCGCGAGGGCATCCACTCCGTGGGTGAGCTCGTGGCGCGTTCCGAGGCCGACCTCCTGGACATCCGCAACTTCGGTGCGAAGTCCATCGACGAGGTCAAGGCGAAGCTGGCCGGCATGGGCCTGGCCCTCAAGGACAGCCCGCCCGGATTCGACCCCACGGCCGCCGCCGACGCCTTCGGCGCCGACGACGACGCGGACGCGGGTTTCGTGGAGACCGAGCAGTACTGAGTCAGTGCTGATCAGCGCTGATCAGTGCTTGATCGGTCGATGCCGGTGAGCATCCGCTCATCGGGTTCCTGACCCCGGTACCTGACACGGCCGGGGCAGACACACAGGAGAAGAACAATGCCGAAGCCCACCAAGGGTGCCCGTCTGGGCGGCAGTGCCGCGCACGAGAAGCTGCTCCTCGCGAACCTCGCGAAGTCGCTCTTCGAGCACGGCCGTATCACCACCACCGAGGCGAAGGCGCGCAAGCTGCGCCCGTACGCCGAGCGTCTGGTCACCAAGGCGAAGAAGGGCGACCTTCACAACCGCCGTCAGGTGCTCCAGGTGATCACGGACAAGAGCATCGTGCACACGCTCTTCACCGAGATCGGCCCGCGCTACGAGAACCGTCCCGGTGGCTACACCCGCATCACCAAGATCGGTAACCGCCGTGGCGACAACGCGCCCATGGCTGTCATCGAGCTGGTCGAGGCGCTGACGGTGGCACAGCAGGCGACCGGCGAGGCCGAGGCCGCGACGAAGCGTGCGGTCAAGGAGTCCGAGGAGGCCAAGGCCGAGGACACCAAGGCCGACGAGGTCGTCGAGGACGCGAAGCCGGAGGCCGAGGAGGCGTAAGCCGTCCTGGGGCTGCCGGTCCGTAGTGGCTGGTCGCGCTCGCGCGGCGGTAGCCGCATATGAGCACAGCCCCGCGCCCCTGAAGGGGCGCGACAGTGGGCCCGTTCCTTTCTGGGACGGGCCCACTCGCTGTTCCTGAGAGGATCTCCGTGTGAGTGACGAAGTGCAGCCCGGTTACGTACGTGTACGCCTCGACTTGTCCTACGACGGCACCGACTTCTCCGGCTGGGCCAAGCAGGCCGGCGGGCGGCGGACCGTGCAGGGGGAGATCGAGGGCGCCCTGCGGACGGTGACGCGGTCGGGGGAGACGACGTACGAGCTGACCGTCGCCGGGCGGACGGACGCCGGGGTGCACGCCCGGGGACAGGTGGCGCACGTCGACCTGCCGGAGCCGGTCTGGCGTGAACACCACCAGAAGCTGCTCAAGCGGCTCGCCGGGCGGCTGCCCAGGGACGTACGCGTCTGGGCCCTCAGAGAGGCGCCCAGCGGCTTCAACGCCCGCTTCTCGGCCGTCTGGCGGCGCTACGCGTACCGGGTGACGGACAACCCCGGCGGCGTCGATCCGCTGCTGCGCAACCACGTCCTGTGGCACGACTGGCCGCTCGACGTCGACGCCATGAACGAGGCGGCCCTGCGGCTGCTCGGCGAGCACGACTTCGCCGCGTACTGCAAGAAGCGGGAGGGCGCGACCACCATCCGCACGCTGCAGAAGCTGAGCCTGGAGCGGGGCGAGGACGGGATCATCACCGCCACCGTGCGGGCCGACGCCTTCTGCCACAACATGGTGCGCTCGCTGATCGGGGCGCTGCTGTTCGTCGGCGACGGGCACCGGGGCCCGGAGTGGCCGGGCAAGGTGCTGGCCGCGGGCGTCAGGGACTCGGCCGTCCATGTCGTACGACCGCACGGGCTGACGCTGGAGGAGGTCGGCTATCCGGCCGACGAGCTGCTGGCCGCCCGGAACAAGGAGGCCCGCAACAGGCGGACGCTCCCGGGGGCGGCCTGCTGCTGACCGCGGCGCCGGGAGCCTCGCGTGCTACTCGGTCGCCGCGGCCGACGCCTGGGCCTCGCCGCGCCTGCGGATCTGGCGGAACGTGAACGTCTGCAGGTCGTCGCCGGTCGAGAACACCTTCGTGTCCTTGTTCGTGACGTCCTTGCCGTTCAGGAAGCCGCCGGTGGTGAAGTAGGCGTACCGGCCGTAGGAGTTGACCGTCGTGCGGCAGGTCGCGGCGTTGCAGAAGGCCTTAACGCCGTCGCCCGCGAGCGGCTTGACGAAGCCCTTCTTGTCCGCCGTGCCCTTCACCTTGGTCGCCTGGGCCTCCGTGTCGAACACGGCCACGCCGACCGTCACCGCGACGCCGTCCTTCTGGTACGTCACGCGCATCAGACGGGTGCACTTGCCGGCCGTGAGGAGATTCACGTAGGTGCCCTGGACGGCCGAGGCGCAGTTGTTGGTGTCGGCCGTGGCGCCCTTCTGGTAGACCGTCGAGCCCATGGTCAGCCGGGCGCCCGGGAAGAGCAGGGCCGCGCTGAGCGGCGCCGTGTCCTTGGCCTTGCTGGAGATGAACTCCTTCGGGTCCAGCGGCGGCGGCGCGCTGGTCGGCGCGAAGGAGGGGGCGGTGGCGGTGCTGCCCGGGATGGACGCGCTGGCCGGCAGGTTCGACGGGTCGCCGGAGGCCTTGTTGTCGCCGTTCGCGGACACCACGGCCATCGCGACGGCGGTGCCTATCGCGAGGGTGGCCAGTGCCCCGCCGCCGATGAACAGCAGCCGGCGCCGCTTGTTGCGCGTCTCGGACGCCTCCGCGAGCGCCGCCCAGTCCGGTGTCTGGCCGTCACCGCCGCTGCTCCACGGCTGCTGGGAGTTCGGTTTCCAGGGATCCCATTGAGACTGGGGACCCCCCTGCTGCCCAAAGCTCATGGGGCGCATCTTAGACGGGGTACGGAGGGGGCCGGTGTGGCTCCGGCGAGGCTCCCGGGGACCTTTGCGACAGGGGTGCACATCTCGGCCGCACGAGGGTGGCGCGGCCTCGTTTTGACCCGTCCGGGGGCGCCCCGGTATCCTGCATCTTCGTTGTGTATTGGCTCGCTCGTTCTCACGCGAGAGACCGGTACCTAGGTTCCCTGGAGCAGTTACCAGTGGGCGGCATACGGGCAGCGTCCCCGGCCATTGTCGTCCCCAGCTGCACGATCGCTTCAGTGATGCCATGTGTCAGCACCCATCCACTGAAGATTAAGGCTGCGAAGTGCGTACATACAGCCCCAAGCCTGGCGATGTGACTCGCCAGTGGCACGTCATCGACGCTCAGGACGTCGTCCTGGGCCGTCTGGCCACGACCGCCGCGTCTCTTCTCCGCGGCAAGCACAAGCCGATCTACGCGCCCCACGTCGACACCGGTGACTTCGTCATCATCATCAACGCCGACAAGGTGCACCTCTCCGGCAACAAGCGGACCCAGAAGATGGCGTACCGCCACTCCGGCTACCCGGGTGGTCTGCGCTCCGTCCGTTACGACGAGCTGCTGGACAAGAACCCCGAGAAGGCCATCGAGAAGGCCGTCAAGGGCATGCTCCCCAAGAACACGCTGGGCCGTCAGATGCTCTCGAAGCTGAAGGTCTACAAGGGTGACCAGCACCCGCACGGCGCGCAGCAGCCGCAGCCGTTCGAGATCACCCAGGTCGCGCAGTAAGTCCGGCCACCCCAAAGCCTGAAGAGAATCTGAGGAGAATCGTGGCCGAGACCACTGCCGAGCAGCCGCTCGAAGAGCTTGACATCGACAGCTACACCACGGAGTCGGACGTCCCCGTCGAGGGCGAGTACACCTCCGAGTCCATGGCCTCCCGCTTCGGCGACCCGCAGCCGGCCGCCGGCCTGGGCCGTCGCAAGAACGCCATCGCCCGCGTCCGGATCGTCCCGGGCTCCGGCAAGTGGAAGATCAACGGTCGCACCCTCGAGGACTACTTCCCGAACAAGGTGCACCAGCAGGAAGTCAACGAGCCCTTCAAGGTGCTCGAGCTCGAGGGTCGCTACGACGTCATCGCCCGCATCGCCGGTGGCGGTGTCTCCGGCCAGGCCGGTGCGCTCCGTCTCGGTGTCGCCCGCGCGCTGAACGAGGCCGACGTCGACAACAACCGCGGCCCGCTCAAGAAGGCCGGCTTCCTCCGCCGCGACGACCGTGCGGTCGAGCGTAAGAAGGCCGGTCTGAAGAAGGCCCGCAAGGCCCCGCAGTACAGCAAGCGCTAATCACCAGCTGCCTGCACGTACTCCGAACGCCCCGGCGGCACGCCACAGTGCCGACCGGGGCGTTCGTTTATCACCGTCGTGGGCGTATAACGGCACAAGATGCTCAGAGGCTTGTGTGATCGGATGCCGGAATGTCGGGCTGCCGGTACGCCTGCAACAGCTGACGCTTTCTCAGGAGGACAAGTGGGACGACTCTTCGGCACGGACGGCGTGCGGGGCGTCGCCAACGCGGATCTGACCGCCGAGATGGCACTCGGTCTGTCGGTGGCGGCGGCGCACGTGCTGGCCGAGGCGGGTACGTTCGAGGGCCACCGGCCGACGGCGGTCGTCGGACGCGATCCGCGTGCGTCCGGGGAGTTCCTGGAGGCCGCGGTGGTCGCGGGTCTCGCGAGCGCCGGCGTCGACGTGCTGCGGGTCGGAGTGCTGCCCACGCCCGCCGTCGCGTACCTGACCGGCGCGCTCGGCGCCGACCTGGGCGTCATGCTGTCCGCCAGCCACAACGCCATGCCCGACAACGGCGTCAAGTTCTTCGCCCGCGGCGGCCACAAGCTCGCCGACGAGCTGGAGGACCGGATCGAGGCGGTGTACGACGCCCACCGGCACGGTGAGCCCTGGGAGCGGCCGACCGGCGCGGGCGTGGGGCGGGTGCGGAGTTACGACGAGGGGTTCGACCAGTACGTCGCCCATCTCATCGCCGTACTGCCGAACCGGCTGGACGGGCTGCGGATCGTCCTCGACGAGGCGCACGGCGCCGCTGCCCGGGTGTCGCCCGAGGCGTTCTCGCGGGCCGGGGCCGAGGTCGTCACGATCGGCGCCGAGCCGGACGGGCTGAACATCAACGACGGCTGCGGCTCCACCCACCTGGACAAGCTGAAGGCGGCCGTCGTCGAGCACGGGGCCGCGCTGGGCATCGCCCACGACGGTGACGCCGACCGGTGCCTGGCCGTGGACCACACGGGGGCCGAGGTCGACGGCGACCAGATTCTCGCCGTGCTCGCGCTCGACATGCGGGAGCGCTCGGTGCTGCGGTCCGACACGGTCGTCGCGACCGTCATGTCCAACCTCGGCTTCAAGCTGGCGCTGGAGCGGGAGGGGCTCAAGCTCATCCAGACGGCGGTGGGGGACCGCTACGTCCTGGAGGAGATGAAGCAGCACGGGTACGCGCTCGGCGGCGAGCAGTCCGGGCACGTGATCATCCTCGACCACGCGACGACCGGCGACGGGACGCTGACCGGGCTGATGCTCGCCGCTCGGGTCGCCCGGACCGGGCGGTCGCTGCAGGAGCTCGCGTCCGTGATGGAGCGGCTGCCGCAGGTACTGATCAATGTGCCGGACGTGGACAGGTCCCGGGTCGGTACGTCGGCCGAGCTGGCGTCCGCCGTCGCCGAGGCCGAGCGGGAGCTCGGGTCCACCGGGCGGGTGCTGCTGCGGCCGTCGGGGACCGAGCCGCTGGTGCGGGTGATGGTGGAGGCCGCGGACATCGAGCAGGCTCGGTCTGTGGCGGGGCGGCTGGCTGACGCGGTGAAGTCGGCGCTGGGGTAAGGGCGTTCGGCGGGTTCGGGGTGGGGGTGCTGTCCTCGCGGGCTGCTGCGCGGTCGTGGTTGATCGCGCCCGCGCGGCGGAGCCGCACATCGAGCAGAGCCCCGCGTCCCTAAACGGCGTTGCGCTTCCCGCGTTGTGTGGACCACAGCCACTTCTGGGTGAGCAGGGTCAGGGTGCCTGCCAGGACGATGCCCAGAAGGTTCAGCAGGAGCTGTTCCGAGGAGCGCACCGCCTGGTTGGTGTCGCTGTAGATCAGGGCCACCGCCGCGTTGGCGGCGGCCGGGACCGTCGTCACCGAGATGGCGACGCCGACCAGGGCGCCCGACTTGGCGGAGGTCAGGGAGAGGGTGCCCGCCGCGCCGGCCAGGACCGCGACCACGAACGAGAACCAGTCCGGGGCGTAGATGAAGTCCGTGTTGGGCCGGTCCGCCTCCAGTTGGGCCTTGCTGAACAGGCCGACCGCGTCCATGAACAGGCTGAAGCCGACCGTCAGCAGCATCGCCGCGGCGAAGCCCGCCAGCAGCGCTATGAGTGACCGCAGCGCCAGGCGCGGGGCGCGCTGCACGATCGCCGTGCAGATGCCGGCGAGGGGCCCGAACTCCGGGCCGACCGCCATCGCGCCCACGATGAGGATCGCGTTGTCCAGGACGACACCGCAGGCCGCGATCATCGTGGCGAGCGTGATGAACGCGAGGTAGGTGGCGGAGAGCGTCGACTCCTCGTGGGTGGCGTCGGTCAGGTGCTCCCACAGGACGGCGTCCGCGCCCTCGCCCGGGGCCTCCGCCTCCGCCTTGTCGGCCCGCCTCGACAGCGACAGGTCGATGTTCTCCACGGCGATCGAACCGGTGTTGTCCAGGCCCAGTTTCTGCAGCCCGCTGAGGAGTTCGTCGCCGGCCTCCCGGGCCACGTCGCACATCACGACGTCCCCGGCGGGGTTGCGGGCGGCGCCGGGGACGACGACGAGGTGGGTGGTGCCGACCGTCTTCTCGATCAGGCGGACCACGTCGTCCGTCGTGTCGGACGGTGTGATCAGGCGCAGGTGCAGCATGGGCGCAGACTAACGGTCAGAGCTTGCGCAGTCGCAGCCGCTGCACCGTGTGGTCCGGGCCCTTGCGCAGCACCAGGGTGGCGCGGCCGCGGGTGGGGGCGATGTTCTCCACCAGGTTGGGCTTGTTGATGGTGCGCCACTGCGTGCGGGCGTAGTCGAGGGCCTCCTCCTCGGAGACCTGGGTGTACTTGCGGAAGTACGAGTTGGGGTCCTGGAAGGCGGTCTGGCGCAGCTTCTTGAAGCGGTTGAGGTACCAGCTCTCGACGTCCTCGGCGCTCGCGTCGACGTACACGCTGAAGTCGAAGTAGTCGGCGAGGCCGACGCGGGTGCGGCCGTCCTTGCCGGGCAGGGCGGGCTGGAGGACGTTCAGGCCCTCGACGATCAGGATGTCGGGCCGGCGCACGACGAGCTTCTCGCCCGGGACGATGTCGTAGATGAGGTGGGAGTAGACGGGCGCGGTGACCTCGTCCTTGCCCGCCTTGACGTCGGCGACGAACCGGGTCAGGGCCCGGCGGTCGTAGGACTCGGGGAACCCCTTCCTCGACATCAGCCCGCGGGCTTGGAGCTCCCGGGTCGGCAGCAGGAAGCCGTCCGTGGTGACGCGCTCGACGCGCGGGTGCTCGGGCCAGCGGGAGAGCAGGGCCTGCAGCAGCCGGGCGACGGTCGACTTGCCGCAGGCCACCGAGCCGGCGATCCCTATCACGAAGGGGGTGCCGGACTGGGAGCCCTGCTCGCCGAGGAAGGTGTTCAGGGCGCCTCTGAGGCCGTCGGTGGCGCCCACGTACAGGTTGAGCAGGCGGGACAGCGGGAGGTAGATGTCCCGCACCTCGTCGAGGTCGATGACGTCACCGAGGCCGCGTAGTTTCTCGACCTCCTCGGCGGTCAGCGGCAGCGGCGTCTTGTCCCGCAACGCGCTCCACTCGGAACGGGTGAGGTCGACGTAGGGAGTCGCCTCCGGCCCTCGCCGGTGGGCGCTCCGGGGCATCGAGTTGACCGGAGAGATCACAGTCCATTGTTAACGGAGTTTGAACGCGATGGCGGGTGGGGTGCGTCACGCTTTTCCCGCCGGGGGTTCGTATGGCCGTGGTAATTTCCGAATCCGGGCACGCTGAGCCTCTTTCGGGCGCCGGTTCGCCCGTAGGCTGCCGCCCATGTGCGGAATCGTGGGATACGTGGGGTCGCAGTCGGCGCTGGATGTCGTGATGGCCGGACTGAAGCGGCTGGAGTACCGGGGGTACGACTCGGCCGGTGTCGCCGTGCTGGCGGACGGCGGGCTGGCGGCCGCGAAGAGGGCCGGGAAGCTGGTGAACCTGGAGAAGGAGCTGGTCGACCGGCCGCTGCCGACGGGTTCCACCGGCATCGGGCACACCCGCTGGGCCACGCACGGCGGACCGACCGACGCCAACGCCCACCCCCATCTCGACAACGCGGGCCGGGTGTCCGTCGTCCACAACGGGATCATCGAGAACTTCGCGGTGCTGCGGGCCGAGCTGGAGGAGCGGGGCCACGAGCTGGCCTCCGAGACCGACACCGAGGTGGTCGCGCATCTGCTGGCGGAGGAGTTCTCCTCCTGCGCGGACCTGGCGGAGGCGATGCGGCTGGTGTGCCGGCGCCTGGAGGGGGCGTTCACGCTGGTCGCGGTGCACGCCGACGAGCCGGACATGGTGGTGGGGGCGCGGCGGAACTCCCCGCTGGTGGTCGGCGTCGGCGAGGGCGAGGCGTTCCTGGCCTCCGACGTCGCCGCGTTCATCGCGCACACGCGCTCCGCGATCGAGCTGGGCCAGGACCAGGTCGTGGAGCTGCGCCGCGACGGGGTGACGGTGACCGGCTTCGACGGGCGTCCGGCCGAGGTGCGCTCGTACCACGTCGACTGGGACGCGTCGGCCGCCGAGAAGGGTGGCTACGACTACTTCATGCTCAAGGAGATCGCCGAGCAGCCCAAGGCGGTCGCCGACACACTGCTGGGGCGCATCGACGCCGCGGGCTCGCTGACCCTGGACGAGGTGCGGATCTCCGACGCCGAGCTGCGCGAGGTCGACAAGGTCGTCATCGTCGCGTGCGGTACGGCCTTCCACGCCGGGCTGATCGCCAAGTACGCCATCGAGCACTGGACGCGCATCCCGTGCGAGGTGGAGCTGGCGAGCGAGTTCCGGTACCGGGACCCGATCCTGGGCGCGCGCTCGCTGGTGATCGCCATCTCGCAGTCCGGGGAGACCATGGACACGCTGATGGCGCTGCGGCACGCGCGGCAGCAGGGGTCCAAGGTGCTGGCGATCTGCAACACCAACGGCTCGACGATTCCGCGGGAGTCGGACGCGGTGCTGTACACGCACGCCGGTCCGGAGGTGGCGGTCGCCTCGACCAAGGCGTTCCTGACCCAGCTGGTGGCCTGCTATCTGGTGGCGCTGTACCTGGGGCAGGTGCGCGGCACCAAGTGGGGCGACGAGATCACCGCCGTCATCCGGGACCTGTCCCAGATCTCCGGCGAGGTCGAGCGGGTGCTGGAGACCATGGAGCCGGTGCGGGCGCTGGCGCGCGGCCTGGCCCACAAGAACACGGTGCTGTTCCTGGGGCGGCACGTGGGCTACCCGGTGGCGCTGGAGGGCGCGCTGAAGCTGAAGGAGCTCGCCTACATGCACGCGGAGGGGTTCGCGGCGGGGGAGCTGAAGCACGGCCCGATCGCCCTCATCGAGGAGGACCTGCCGGTGGTGGTGGTCGTGCCCTCGCCGCGCGGGCGTTCCGTCCTCCACGACAAGATCGTCTCCAACATCCAGGAGATCCGGGCCCGCGGCGCGCGGACCATCGTCATCGCGGAGGAGGGCGACGAGGCCGTGGTGCCGTACGCCGACCACCTCATCCGCATCCCGGTCACCCCGACGCTGCTGCAGCCCCTGGTGGCGACGGTCCCCCTGCAGGTCTTCGCCTGCGAACTGGCCACGGCCCGCGGCAACGAGGTGGACCAGCCGCGCAACCTGGCGAAGTCGGTGACGGTGGAGTAGGCGCGGTTCAGGTGCGCCGTTCGGCGGCGCCCTGCGCGCTCAGGTACGTCCGGTACGTGATGCGCAGGAGCAGGATGCCCGGAACGACCGCCGGCAGAAGACGGCTCCAACGCGGTGCGGCGGACTCGGCCAGCTGGACGGCGGTGAGCAGTACGCCTGCCCCGAACAACGCGTCCACGCCCAGTATCAGCAGGAGCCCGAGGGACCACTTCCACGCCCTCTTCTCCTTCGCCGCCGGGGTCTCGGTGCCGGCGGCCGGCGCAGTGGCCCTCCGCTCCCGCGGCCGCGGGATCTCCTCCTCCCTGCGGGCCGGCAGCGGGACCACCGCCTCGTCGGGCACGGCCGCGTCCAGGACCGCGATCCGCTCGGGCGTGACATCGCCGTACAGGGTCGGTTCCACGGCCACGCGGAAGCCGTCGAGGCCGGTGAGGTACCGGGCCCCGTCGGGACGGGTGGTCATCGCGGCGCAGGCGTCGTACCGGACGGTCACCAGGCCGGCGGGCAGGGACAGCGTCACACCGGTGTCCCCGATGACCAAAGTGACGTCGTCGTCGTCCAGCGAGGGGTGCAGGGTGCCGGACACCCCGGTCTCCGAGTACTGCGGGGCCGGGGTCGGGCCCGCCCACTCGGCGCCGCGCGTCGGCACCTGGAGCAGCCCGCCGTCCCAGGCCGCGCGGGCCACCTCGCACAGGTCCTCCACGGTGACCGCCTCCAGCTCGGCCCGGTGCCGTTCGGGGGTCAGCAGCCGGTGGCCGAGCAGCAGGCTGTGCGCGTACGACGGCAGCAGGGCCGCGCCGAGGTCGGGCACCTCGTAGCGCCTCCGCAACTTGCCGCGCGCGGAGTCCAGTTCGGCTTGCTCGACGCGGCCCGCGCGCAGCCGGGCGAAGACGTCGACGAAGCCGCCGAGTGCCGCGTCCTGCTTCTGCGGCAGCGCGTCGGCGTACGCGGTGAGGGTGGCGAAGTCGGCGTCCCGCGGGGTGTAGTCGGCCTCCGCGGAGTAGGAGTAGCCGCCCTGCTGACGCAGGTCCTTGAAGAGGGCGCGGCCCAGGACCTCGGCGAACACGGCGGCGGCGGTGGAGCGGCGCACCACGGAGGTGAAGACGACGTGGCCGTCGTCGCCGCGGATGTAGGCGGGTGTGACGGGCAGCGCGTCGGTGGCGGCCGGGGCGGGGAAGCGGCGGCCGGCGGGCAGGGTGAGGTCCAGGCCCTCGGGCAGCCGGTCGCCGGTGAGCCACAGCACGGCGTTGTCCCGGGTGAAGCGGGTCTCGGCCCAGTGCCGCACCTGGTCGGCCGTCAGACTCCGGGTGCCGAGTTCGTCGTAGCTCGCGAGGCCGTAGCCCTGGGCGCCGTAGCGCCACAGCGGCATCTGTGACAGCGGGCCGTTGCCGCGGCTGCCCGCCTCCGTGCGGAGGATCTCCTTCTCGGTCTCCAGCCGCTCCAGCGGGAGGTCGCGCAGGGCCGCGCGGACGCCGTTGAGGTAGGTGACGACCTCGTCCTCGTCGCCGGTGACGTGGAAGAGGGTGTACGCGTCCGCCGTGGCGCCGTTGTAGTGCAGGTCGGACAGGCCCAGGCGGTGCAGGGCGAGGTGCTCGACGAGGTGGGTGACGCCGGTGGTGGGCAGGGTCTCGTCGGCCCGGCCCACCCGGAAGAGGAGACCGGCGGTCAGGGGGCCGGGGCGGGGCGCGAACAGGGCCGGGATGCCGTCCACGGTGGTGTGACCGACGAGGCCGTCGAGCGCGGCGAGGTCCGGCTGCGCCGTGGCGTCGGGCGCGTGGGGCACGTCGGGCGCGCTCGTGTCCTGTGCGGTCATGTCCTGGGTGGTCATGTCGTCGTCCCCGTCCTCAGAGCGTCGCCGACGCGGCCGTGCGGTAGGTCGCGAAACGGTTCTTCCAGTCGGGCAGGTACTGCCAGAACGACTCGGAGACCGTGTCGCCCAGGGCGGTGAAGTGCCGTGCCGCGTCCCGGAGATGACCGCCGAGCGAGAAGGCGAGCGCGAAGGCGCTGTGGCCGCCTAGCGAGTGCCATCCCGGCCGGTGGCCGGGATGCAGTACGGACATTCCGGCGGCCTCGCGCAGTTCGTTGCGGACCGCCACGTCGCGCAGGTACTCGGTGGCCGCGGCGCCGCCCAGGTCGAGCCAGTGCTCGATGTGGGCCTCGGCGATCAGGGCTCCTGCGGGGGAGCCGGGAGGCGCGGCCGCCGCCGTGTCCCTGGCGAAACCGTGCGCGGCCTCCCAGGAGCCGCTCCACTTGGGGCACAGCTGCTGCAACAGCTGCGACTGCGCCCGGAAGAGGTGCGGATGGTGCTCCGCCAGCCGGTCGTAACGCCGCCGCGCCTCCGACTGCCCCAGCTCCAGGCCGCGGGCGGTCAGCAGCCGGGCGGTCCAGGCGGGGCCGTACTCCGGGTGCTGCGCGCACACCTCGATCAGCAGCAGTTCGGCCTTGCGCAGCCAGTCGTGGAACTGGGCGAACTGGTCCCGCGAGACCCGCTCGGCCCGGGCGCCGCTGCGGATGCGCCAGCCGATGCGGACGTACCGCTCCGCGAGGAGGGTGCGGGGGAGGGGGTCGGCGGGCAGCGCCTTCGCTGCCCGTTCCAGATACGCCTCCGTGCGCTCCACGCCCGCGAGGAGTCCCGCGGCGAACGAGACGTCGGCGGCACTGTCCCCGATCCCGGCGAAGAAGTCCTGCGTGGCCGCCCAGTCGTCGTCCCACGCGGCGGCCCGCAACGGCGCCAGCCCGGGCAACGCGTCGAACGGATCACTCACCGTGCTTTCGCCCATACGGGCGCCCCCTTGACGGATCGATGAAAAGAGCGCGCGAACCGGCCCCCAGGCGCGCGAGAGGCTTCGCAGGCTAGCAGGGGGGTGTGACAGGAGGGGACCGGGATTTCGCGCAGCCGCTACGGCCTTTCGGACGGCTCGAGTTGACGTGGTCCGGCGCGGGCCGCCCGGCGCCTTAATGTGCTCGGCATGAGCATCATCGGGGTCGGTATCGACGTGGCCGAGATCGAGCGGTTCGAGGCGTCGCTGAAGCGTACGCCCGGGATGGCCGAACGGCTTTTCCTGCGGGACGAGTTGCTGTTGCCGAGCGGGGAGCGCCGCGGGGTCGCCTCGCTCGCCGCCCGGTTCGCCGCCAAGGAGGCCCTCGCCAAGGCCCTCGGCGCGCCGGCCGGCCTGCTGTGGACCGACGCCGAGGTGTACGTCGAGGACAGCGGGCGGCCGCGGCTGCGGGTGAAGGGGAGCGTGGCGGCGAAGGCGGCGGAACTGGGCGTGCGGTCCTGGCACGTGTCGTTGAGCCATGACGCGGGGGTGGCGTCGGCGGTGGTGATCGCGGAGGGCTAGGACTGTCCCGGGGGCGAGTGCGGGTGGTGGGGGGTTCGGGGCAGACTCGGCGTATGCGTACTGCGTACTGCGTGGAGACGGTCAGGGGTGCCGAGCGGGAGCTCATGGCCCGGGTTGCGGAAGGCGCGTTGATGCAGCGGGCCGCGGCGGGGCTCGCCGCCGCGTCGGCCGAACTGCTCGGGCGGGTCTACGGCAGCCGGGTCGTGCTGCTCGTCGGGAGCGGGGACAACGGGGGCGACACCCTGTACGCCGGTGCGCGGCTCGCCCGGCGCGGGGCGGCGGTCGCGGCCGTACTGCTGACGCCCGAGCGTGTGCACGCCGGAGGGCTCGCGGCGTTGCGGCGGGCCGGCGGCCGGGTCGTGGGAGCCGGGAGCGGCACCGGGTCCGCCGCGGCCGCGGGCGTCGACCGGGTGGAGGAGGCGGTCCTGCGCGCGGACCTCGTCCTCGACGGCATCGTGGGCATCGGCGGCACGGGCGGACTGCGGCCGGAGGCGGAGCGGCTGGCCGGGGTCGTCGCCGAGTCCGGGGCGTCCGTCGTCGCCGTCGACCTGCCCAGCGGTGTCGACGCCGACACCGGGGAGGTGCCGGGCGCCGCCCTCCGCGCCGACCTCACCGTCACCTTCGGCACGCACAAGCCCGGCCTGCTCATCGATCCCGCGCGCGAGTACGCCGGTTCCGTGCGGCTCGTCGACATCGGACTGGACGCTGTGCTGCCCGCGCGGCCCGAACTGGAGGCTTTGCAGCACGCCGACGTGGCCGCGCTGCTGCCGGCGCCTGGCGCCGAGAGCGACAAGTACCGGCGCGGAGTGGTGGGGATCGCCGCCGGGTCGGCCCGGTATCCGGGCGCCGCCGTCCTCGCCGTCTCCGGTGCGCTGCGCGGCGGCGCGGGCGCCGTCCGGTACGTCGGGCCCGCCGGGAACGCCGTCGTCTCCCGGTTCCCCGAGACGCTCGTGTCGGACCAGGGGCCGCACAAGGCCGGCCGGGTGCAGGCGTGGGTGGTCGGACCCGGCGCCGGGGACGACGCCGGGACCGTCGCCGAGGTGCTGGAGGCCGACGTGCCGGTGCTGATCGACGCGGACGGGCTGCGGCTCGCCGACCTGGACGTCGTACGGGAACGGCGTGCGCCCACGCTCATGACCCCGCACGCCGGGGAGGCCGCCGCCCTGCTCGGTGTCGCGCGCGAGGAGGTCGAGGGGGCCCGGCTGAAGTGGGTGCGGGAGCTCGCGGCGAAGTACCGGGCGACCGTGCTGCTGAAGGGGTCGACCACGCTCGTCGCCGCCCCGGGGGGTGCGCCCGTACGGGTCAACGCGACCGGCACGTCCTGGCTGGCCACCGCCGGCAGCGGGGACGTGCTGTCGGGACTCGCCGGGTCGCTGCTGGCCTCGGGGCTGTCGGCGCTGGACGCGGGCAGCGTGGCGGCGTACCTGCACGGCCTGGCCGGGCGGTTCGCGGCGGACGGCGCGCCGGCGGGGGCGCACGACGTCGCGGAGGCGATCCCGGCGGCCTGGCGGGACGTCCGCAGGTGACCCGGTGCGCCGCGGGGAAGCGCGAGGGCGGCCCCGGCGGCACGGCTCCGCAATAAGGGTGACCCGGCCGCGCGGCATCCCCGATCGGCCGTATCGCCGCGTTTCTCTGATGGGATGATCAGACGACGAATCGCCCACCGAGGCGTCGCGGTGCTGCTCATCGCGGCCACCGCCCTGTCCGTCGGCGCCGGCCTCCCCGCCGCTGCCG
>NZ_JAMGBF010000001.1 GCF_023516615.1 Streptomyces panaciradicis | reverse complement strand
CGACGACGTCCAGCAGCTCCTGGACCTTCTTGCGCCGGTCGCCCTTGGGGGCCACCTCGGGGTGGATCTCGTACGGCTCCCCGATGATGTCGCCCACCGTCATACGGGGGTTGAGGGAGGTGTAGGGGTCCTGGAAGACCATCTGGATGTTGCGGCGGACGGACTTCAGGGCCCTGGCGGACAGCTTGCCGATGTCCTCGCCCTTGTACCGGATCACCCCTTGGGTCGGCCGTTCAAGGTTGACGAGCATCTTGGCGACGGTCGACTTGCCGCAGCCGGACTCCCCGACGATGCCGAGGGTCTCGCCCTTGTGCAGCGTGAAGTCCACGCCGTCGACCGCCCTGACCGCACCGATCTGCTTCTTGATCACGATGCCCCGCGTCAGCGGATAGTGCTTGACCAGTCCGCTCACTTCGAGGATGGGCTCGGCTCGGTCAGCCATCGAGGCACTCCCTCCAGAAGTGGCAGGCGCTGCCCCGGTCCTCGTCGACCTCGTACAGGGGCGGTTCGTCGGTGCGGCACACGTCCTGGGCCATCGGGCAGCGGGGGTTGAAGGCGCAGCCCGGCGGGATGTGCATCAGGTTGGGCGGCAGGCCCTTGATCGCGTACAGCTCCTGGCCCTTCTGGTCCAGGCGCGGGATGGAGTCGAGGAGCCCGCGGGTGTAGGGGTGGGCGGGGGCCTTGTAGATGTCGTGCACCGGGGCCGACTCGACGATCCGGCCCGCGTACATCACGGCGATTTTGTCGGCGACGTCGGCGACCACGCCGAGGTCGTGGGTGATGAGGATCAGGCCCATGTTGTACTCGCGCTGCAGGTCCGCCAGCAGGTCCATGACCTGGGCCTGGACGGTGACGTCGAGGGCGGTGGTGGGCTCGTCGGCGATGATGAGGGCCGGCTCCAGGGCGAGCGCCATCGCGATCATGATGCGCTGGCGCATACCGCCGGAGAACTGGTGCGGATAGTCCCCGACCCGCGCCGCCGCGGCCGGGATACGGACCCGGTCCATCAGCTCGACCGCCTTGGCCCTGGCGTCCTTCTTCGACATCCCGCGGTGCACGATGAACATCTCGCCGAGCTGGTCGCCCACGGTGAGGACGGGGTTCAGGGACGACAAGGCGTCCTGGAAGATCATCGCCATCTCGGCGCCGCGGACCTTCCTGCGCTCCTCCTCCTTGAGCCCGAGCAGGTCCCGGCCCTGGAAGAGGATCTCGCCGCCGGTGATCTTCCCGGGCGGGATGTCGAGGATGCCCATCACGGCCTGCGCGGTGACCGACTTGCCGGACCCGGACTCCCCGAGGACGGCGAGCGTCTGGCCCGCGTCCACGCTGTAGTCGACGCCGTTGACGGCCTTGGCGACCCCGTCCCGGGTGTGGAACTCCACGTGCAGATCACGCACTTCGAGCAGCATGACGACGGCTCACCTCAGCTTCGGGTCGAGGGCGTCGCGGACCGCGTCGCCGAGCATGATGAAGGCGAGGACGGTGAGGGCGAGGGCGCCGGCCGGCCACAGGAGCATGTGCGGGGCGTTGCGGATGTAGGGGGACGCGGCGGAGATGTCGATGCCCCAGCTGACGTTCGGGGGCTTCAGGCCGACGCCGAGGAAGGACAGGGTGGCCTCCAGGGCGATGTAGGTGCCGAGCGCGATGGTGGCGACGACGATCACCGGGGCGACCGCGTTGGGCGCGATGTGCCGCAGCAGGATGCGGGAGTTGGAGGCGCCGAGGGAGCGGGCGGCGTGGACGTAGTCGTTGTGCTTGGCGGTGATGACGGAGCCGCGGCCGATGCGGGCGATCTGCGGCCACCCCAGCAGCACGATGAAGCCGACGACCGGCCAGACGGTGTTGCTGGTCACCACCGACAGCAGGACCAGACCGCCCAGCACGACCGGGATCGCGAAGAAGATGTCGGTGATGCGGGAGAGGAACGAGTCCCACGCGCCGCCGAAGTAGCCCGCGAGGCCGCCCAGCACCGAGCCGAGGATGGCGACCCCGAGCGTGGCGCAGACGCCGACCGTGACGGACGTACGGGTGCCGTAGACGGTGCGGGTGTAGACGTCGCAGCCCTGGCCGTCGAAGCCGAAGGGGTGGCCGGGCTGGGAGCCCTGCTGGGCCTTGGCGAGGTCGCAGGTGAGCGGGCTCATCCAGGTGATGGACGAGGGCCACAGGGAGATGAAGACCAGGAAGAGGATGACGACGCCCGCGATGATGAAGACGGGGTTGCGGCGCAGGTCGCGCCAGGCGTCCGACCAGAGCGAGCGGGGCTTGCCGGCCGGGCCGGTGCCCTCCGGTCCGCCGGGTGTCTTCTCGAGCGTCGTCGCCTCGCTCGTCGCGAGGTCCATCGCGCCGCCCATGCCGGTGCCGGCGATGGCGCCCTCCTGTTCGTACGGCTGCTCAGGCATAGCGGATCCTCGGATCGAGTACGGCGTACAGCAGGTCGACGAGCAGGTTGGCGACCAGGAAGACGAGCACGAGGACGGTGACGAAGCCGACGACGGTCTGGGTGTTCTGCCGCAGGATGCCCTGGTAGAGCTGGTAGCCGACGCCGTGGATGTTGAAGATCCGCTCGGTGACGATCGCGCCGCCCATCAGCGCGCCGATGTCGGTGCCGATGAAGGTGACCACGGGGATCAGGGAGTTGCGCAGCAGGTGGCGGACGATCACCCGCTGCCTAGGCAGGCCCTTGGCGACGGCGGTGCGGACGTAGTCGGAGCGGCGGTTCTCCGCGATGGAGGTGCGGGTCAGCCGGGTGACGTAGGCGAGGGAGACCGAGGCGAGGACCAGGCCCGGCACGATCAGCTCGCTGAAGGGTGCCTCCGGGGAGACCGACGGTTTGATCCAGCCCCACTCGACGCCGAGCAGCAGTTGCAGCAGCAGGCCGGTGACGAAGGTGGGCACGGAGATGACGACGAGGGTGAGCAGGAGGACGGAGGTGTCGACGGGGCGGCCCCGCTTCAGGCCCGTGACGACGCCCAGGGTGATGCCGATGACGATCTCGAAGAAGATCGCGACGATCGTCAGCCGGATGGTGACGGGGAACGCGCTCGCCATCAGCTCGGTGACCTTCTGCCCGTTGAAGGCGGTGCCGAAGTCGCCGGTGAAGACGTTCCCCATGTAGGTCAGGTACTGCTGCCACACGGGCTTGTCGAGGCCGAACTCCTTCTTCAGCTGGGCGGCCGTGGCCGGGTCGCACTGCCGCTCGCCGCACAGGCCCGCGATGGGGTCGCCCATCACGTTCACCATCAGGAAGATCAGCAGCGTGGCCCCGATGAACACCGGGATCATCTGGAGCAGACGCCGGACCACGTACCTGCCCATGGGGGCTCAGCCGACCTTGATCTCGTTGTACACCGGGACGCTGAACGGGTTGAGGGCCACGTTCGACAGGCGGTCGGACCAGCCGGCGCTGCCGTTCTGGTACCACAGCGGGATGGCGGCCATGTTGTCGCGGACGACCTTCTCGGCGTTCTGGAAGAGGCCGATCGCCTTGGCGGTGTCGGTCTCGGCGTTGGCCTGGTTGACGAGACTGTCGAAGTCCTTGTTGGACCACTGGCCGTCGTTGGAGGAGGCGTTGGTGTAGTAGAGCGGCTGCAGGAAGTTCTGGATGAGCGGGTAGTCCATCTGCCAGCCGGCCCGGAACGGCCCGGTCATCTTGTGCTGCCCGATCTGGTTGCGGAAGTCCGCGAAGGTGCCGACCGGGTTGCCGACGCAGGCCTTGTTGTTGCCGAGGGCGTTGTTGATGGAGTTGCACACGGCGTCCACCCACTCCTTGTGCGAGCCGGTGTCCGCGTTGTATGTGATCTTGACCTGGCCGCCGGGGAGGCCGCCGCCCTCCTGGACGAGCTTCTTGGCCTCGCTCGGGTTGTAGGTGCAGCCGTCCCCGCACAGGCCGTCCTGGAAGCCGCCCTTGGTGCCGAGGACGGGCGAGGTCCAGTCGGTGGCGGGGGTGCGGGTCTTCTGGAAGATCGTCTCGGTGATCTGCTGGCGGTTGATCGCCATGGACAGGCCCTTGCGGACCTTCACCGAGCCGCTGGTGTTCCAGTTCTTGTCGTAGTACGGGAAGGCGAGCGTCTGGATGATGCCGGCGGGCGTGTTGAGGTAGCGGCTGCCGAGGTCGTTCTTGACGTTCTTCAGCTGCGCGGCGGGGATGTCGTCGACGAGGTCGAGGTTGCCGGCCATCAGGTCGGTGTAGGCGGTGTTGTTGTCGGTGTAGACCTTGAGGTCGACGCCGCCGTTCTGCGCCTTGTCGCTGCCGGGGTAGGCGTCCCACTTGCGCAGGGACATCTTGGAGCCCTTGGTGTACGACTGCACGGTGTACGGGCCGTTGCCGACCGGCTTCTTGATCCAGTTGGCGTGGTCGGTGAAGAACGCCTGGGGCAGCGGGGAGTAGGCCGCGTAGCCCAGGGTGTCGGGGAAGGTCGAGAACTTCTGCGTGAGCTTGACGGTGAAGGTGCGGTCGCCGGTGACCTTGAGGCCGGAGAGGGTGTCCGCGGTCTGATTGCCGGTGTCCGGGTGCGTCTTGTCGTAGCCCTCGATGTAGCCGAAGAAGTACGCGTTCTTCTGGTTGTTCTTCAGGCTGGCGCCGTAGTTCCAGGCGTCGACGAAGGACTTGGCGTTGACGGCCTCTCCATTGCTGAACTTCCAGCCGCTCTTGACGGTGATCGTGAAGTTCTGCGAGTCCTTGGTGTCGATGCTCTCGGCGAGCATGTCCTGGGCGGCGCCCGTCTTGGGGTCGTACCGCTTCAGCCCGCGGAAGATCATGTCGAGGACCTTGCCGCCCTGCACCTCGTTGGTGTTGGCCGGTTCCAAGGGGTTCTGGGGGTCGCCCCAGGACGAGCTGAGCACTCCGCTGCCGGACCCGCTGCCGCTTCCGCTGTCGCTCCCACCGCCTCCGCAGGCCGTCGCGGCGAGTGCGACCGCCGTCGCGCATGCGGCCCACTTGGCGTGCGTGGCTCCGCGCATGGAGTGCCTCCTCAGGAATGCCGGTCCGTTATCGGCCAATATGTGATCAATAACGGCCACCCCGCACCTCCGACGCGCCCATTCGCAGGACGGCGGCCGATACCCTTCGCCCCCATGGCCCTTCACCTGCGCGGGACCGTGCTGCCGGACGGGTCGGTCCGGGACCTGTGGACGCTCGGCGACCGGATCACCTTCGACCGCCCGTCCCGACCGGCCGACACCGTGGCCGACGGAGGGTTCCTGCTCCCCGGCCTGGTCGACGTGCACACCCATCCGGGCACCCGATCGGCGGACGAGACGGCGTTCGATCCCGAGGCGTTCGCCGCGCACGGCACCGATCCGCGCCGCCAGCCCGGGGTGCTGCGGTATCCGGGACGGATCGTGCTGCGGGGGCGGGTCGTGCGCTGACCGGCGCGGCCGGGTAAGGCAAGAGGGAGTGCCGGACAAGGCAAGAAGACGGTTGTTCACGTCCGTGCGTTCGGTGACCTGTGACACACTCCTGCGCGTGGTCGACCGATCGTTCGCCGATCTTTCCCTCGCCTCCCTCTACGACGCCCTCCACCCGTGGGGACCGGGCGACGAGTTCTGTCTGGGCCTGGCGATGTCCGCCGGATCGGTGCTCGACGCGGGCTGCGGCACCGGCCGGCTGCTCGCGCGGGCCCGTGCGGCGGGGCATCGGGGGCGGCTGACGGGGCTGGATCCGGCGGCCGCGCTGCTCGTCCAGGCACGGCGGCGGGAACCCGGGGTCGAATGGGTGCTCGGGGATCTGGGGTCGCGGGCGTGGGGCGGCGAGTTCGAGCTGGTCGTGATGACCGGGCACACCTTCCAAGTTCTCGTAGGGGAAGACGAGTTGCGGCGGGCGCTGAGCAGCGTGCGCGCCGCCCTGGCCCCGGGCGGGCGGTTCGTGTTCGGCACCCGGAATCCGGCGGCGCGCGCCTGGTCGCGGTGGACGCCGGAGCACGTGCGCCGGGTCGTCGGCCCGGACGGCCGTGCCGTACGGGTGTGGCGCGAGGTGGAGGGGGCCGCCGGGGGCGAACGGGTGACCTTCACGACGACGTTCGCGGGCGGCCCCTGGCCCCGCCCGCAGACCTGCCGCTCCACCCGGCGCTTTCTGGCCGCCGACGCCCTGGCACGCTCGCTGGGCCGGGCGGGGCTTCGCGTGACGGAACAGTTCGGCGACTGGGAACGCGGGCCTCTCCGGGCAGACAGTCACGAGATCATCACGGTGGCCGAATCCGTCCGCTGACGGCGTCAGCCCCCCACCAGGACCCCTTCACCGGTCTCGACCAATATTGGCCACATCGAACATCAACTCGCCGTTTCCGCAGGCCACATCAGGTTTGGCGGGCCGTTGACGGGCGCAGACACCCGCTGATAGACACACTCATCACCCAGCTGGCGTCACCAGGCGAAACCCGGTCCGGAAGTCCGAACAAGCCCTCCCTGTGCGAGCGATGACGCGAGGTCACGATTCATGAGCCCACAAGACCAGCACGGCACACGGCGTTCACACCCGAGAAGCCCACGGCACCGCACGGCCCGGCTCGTCGCGGCCGCCGGCGCCGTCGCCCTGACCGTCTCGGCAGGCCTCGCGACCCCGCTCAACCCGGCGCCCCAGCGCGCCCAGGCGGCCGAGGGCAAGAAGACGCTCACCGTGGCGGTCGCCCAGAGCGTCGACTCGCTCAGCCCCTTCCTCGCGGTACGGCTGCTCAGCACGAGCATCCTGCGGCTGACGTACGAGTACCTCACCGACTACGACCCCGGGGACGCGCACCCCGTGCCGGGCCTCGCCACCAGCTGGAAGCCGTCCGCCGACAAGCTCACCTGGACGTACACCATCCGCTCCGACGCCACGTGGTCGGACGGGGAGAAGGTGACCGCGAAGGACGCGGCCTGGACGTTCGACAAGATGATGACGGACGAGGCGGCGGCCACGGCGAACGGCAGCTTCGTCGCCAACTTCCGTTCGGTGTCCGCCCCGAGCCCCACCCAGCTGGTCATCAAGCTCAAGAAGCCGCAGGCGACGATGACCGCGCTCGACGTGCCGATCGTGCCCCAGCACATCTGGAAGAGCGTCAAGGACTTCTCGAAGTTCAACAACGACAAGTCCTTCCCGATCGTCGGCGACGGCCCGTTCGTGCTCACCGACTACAAGGCGGACAGCTACGTCCGGCTGAAGGCCAACAAGGACTTCTGGCGCGGGGCGCCGAAGTTCGACGAGCTGGTCTTCAAGTACTACAAGGACCAGGACGCCGCGGTGGCCGCCCTGCGCAAGGGCGAGGTCTCCTTCGTCGCGGGCCAGCCCGCCCTCACGCCCGCCCAGGCCGCGTCCCTCAAGGGCCAGAAGGACATCCACGTCAACGAGGGCCCGGGCCGCCGCTTCTACGCCCTGGCCACCAACCCGGGCGCGAAGGCGCGCAACGGCCAGAAGTTCGGCGACGGCGATCCGTCCCTGCTGGACCAGCGGGTGCGCAACGCCCTGTTCATGGCGGTCGACCGCAAGGCCGTCATCGACAAGGTGTTCCAGGGCCACGCCGTCGAGGGCCAGGGCTACATCCCGCCCCGCTTCTCGACGTACTTCTGGAAGCCCTCCGCGAGCCAGGACCTCTCCTACGACCCCGCCAAGGCCGCCCAACTCCTCGACCAGGCGGGCTACAAGAAGAACGCGGCCGGTAAACGGGTCGGCAAGAACGGCAAGCCGCTGAACTACCGCGTCCTGTGCCACGCCACAGACCCCAACGACAAGGCGGTCGGCCAGTACCTCAAGGAGTGGTGGGGCAAGCTCGGCATCGGCATGACGCTGGACTGCCTGGACAACGTCACCGACCCCTGGCTCGCCGGGAAGTACGACCTCGCCTTCGACGGCTGGTCGGTCAACCCCGACCCCGACTTCGTGCTGTCGATCCACACCTGCGGCGCCCTGCCGGCCACCCCGAAGGACACCGGCGCGACCGACAACTTCATCTGCGACAAGACCTACGACGACCTGTACGCCAGGCAGCTCGCCGAGTACGACTCCGCCAAACGGGCCGACATCGTCAAGCAGATGGAGTCGCGGCTGTACGACCTGGGGTACATGAACGTCATGGCGTACCCGAACGCCGTCGAGGCCTACCGCACCGACCAGATCAAGTCGATCACGACGATGCCGAAGGCGGCCGGCAACATCTACGGCCAGGACGGCTACTGGAGCTGGTGGTCGGCCGTGCCGGCGGACTCCGGTTCCTCCTCCGGGGGTTCCTCGACCGGGGTGATCGTCGGCGTCGTCGCGGGGGTCGTGGTCCTCGCCGCCGCCGGGGTGTTCTTCGCGATGCGCCGCCGTACGACCGCCGACGACCGCGAATAGGTGGTTCATGGTCTCCGACGCAGTCACCGCGCCCGTCGCCCGGGCGAGACGGCCCCGTACCGGCACCGCCTACCCCCGGTACGTGGCCGGGAAGGCGGGCGGCGCCGCCGTCTCGCTGCTGGCCGTCCTGGTCACCGGGTTCTTCCTGTTCCGGCTGATCCCGGGCGACCCGGTGAAGACCATGACGGGCGGCCGGCCGGTCTCGGCGGCACAACTCGCCGAGTACCGGCGGGAGTTCGGGCTCGACCTGCCGATGTGGGAGCAGTTCACCGACTACTGCCGCAAGGCGCTCACCGGTGACCTGGGCACGTCGTACCAGTTCCGCGCCCCGGTCATCGACAAGATCACGGAGGCGCTGCCGAACACGCTGCTGCTGACCGGCACCGCCTTCGTGCTCTACACCGCGCTCGGCATGTTCCTCGGCACCCGCTCGGCCTGGCGGCACGGGAAGCTCGGCGACAAGCTCAACACCGGCCTGGCGCTCACCCTCTACTCCGTGCCGTCCTTCTGGCTCGGCCTGCTGATGATCATCGTGTTCGCGGTGGGCCTCGGCCCGATCCCCGGGCTGTTCCCGACCGGCGGCATGGAGTCCGGCGGCAAGGAGGGCTTCGCCTACGTCCTCGACGTCGCCCACCACCTGGTCCTGCCGGTGATCACCCTGGTCGCGGTCGAGTACGGCCAGACGCTGCTCGTCACCCGCTCGGCGCTGCTGGACGAGATGGGCAGCGACTACCTGACGACCGCCCGCGCCAAGGGACTCAGGGACGACCTGGTGCGCCGCCGGCACGCCGTGCCGAACGCGCTGCTGCCCACGGTCACCCTCGTCTTCGTCAATCTCGGCCGGACCGTCGCGGGCGTCATCCTGGTCGAGACCGTCTTCTCCTGGCCGGGCCTGGGCGGCCTGTTCTACCAGGCGCTGAGCGTGCCCGACCTGCCGCTCGTGCAGGGCCTGTTCCTCTTCTTCGCCTCGGCGGTGATCGTCATGAACACATTGGCCGACCTGCTGTATCCGCTGCTCGACCCCCGGGTGGGCCGATGACGGCCGACGCGGCGCCGGCGACCCCGGGCCGGCTCGCCCGGCAGCGCCGCCGGCAGTCCGCCGCCCGGTTCTGGCGCAGCTACCGCACCCACCGCGCCGGGATGATCGGCCTGGCCGCGCTCGTGCTGTTCGCCCTGATGGCACTGACCGCGCCGCTGACCGTCGGCTCCGGCGTGGCCGGCGTGACCGACGCCCCCGGCGCTCCGCTGGAGGCGCCGAGCCTCGACTTCCCGCTGGGCACCGACCGGTTCGGGCGCAGCGTGCTGGGGCTGGTGGTGTGGGGGTCACGGGTGTCGCTGCTGGTGGGGCTGCTCGCGGCCGTGCTGTCGGTGGTGATCGGCACCGTCGTCGGGGTCACCGCCGGGCACTTCAAGGGCGCGTACGCGACGGTGCTGATGCGGATCACGGACTGGTTCCTGGTGATGCCGGCGCTGGTGCTCGCCATCGCGCTGGCCACCGTGATGACCCGCTCGCTCGGCACGGTGATCCTCGCGATCGGCGTCACCTCCTGGCCGACGACGGCCCGGCTGGTGCGCGCCCAGACCCTGGCGGTGGAGTCGCGGCCGTACATCGAACGGGCCAAGGCGCTCGGCGGCGGGCACTGGCACATCATGAGCCGGCACGTGCTGCCCAACGTGATGCCGCTGGTCCTCGCCCAGACGACCCTGATGATCTCCTCCTCCGTCCTCGCCGAGGCCACGCTCGCCTTCCTCGGGCTCGGCGATCCGACGGTGATCTCGTGGGGCGGGCTGCTGCAGGACGCGCGCGAGGCGGGCGCGGTCAGCGCGGGCGACTGGTGGTACCTGGTGCCGCCGGGCATCGCCATCGCGCTGGTGGCGCTGGCGTTCACGCTGTGCGGGCGGGCGGTGGAGTCCGTGCTCAATCCCAGGCTGGGGGTGGCCCGTTGACGCTGCTGGACGTGCGGGGCCTGACCGTGACGTATCCGGGCGGGGCCGAGGCGGTACGGGGTGTGGACCTGTCCCTGGAGGCGGGCCGCAAGCTCGGGATCGCCGGCGAGTCGGGCTGCGGCAAGTCCACGCTGGCGCTGGCCCTGCTGCGGCTGCTGCCGGCCGGCACGAAGGTCGGCGGTGAGGTCCTGCTCGACGGGGAGGACGTCCTGACGATGCGCTGGGGACAGGTGCGCGCGGTGCGCTGGGCCGGCGCCTCGATCGTCTTCCAGGGCGCCATGCACTCGCTCAACCCCGTGCACCGCCTCGGCGACCAGATCGCCGAGCCGATCCTGCTGCACGGCGGCGCGCCCCCGGCGGCCGCCAAGCGGCGGGCCGGTGAGCTGCTGGAGCAGGTGGGTCTGCCGGCCGCGCGGGCGCGGGCGTATCCGCACGAGCTCTCCGGCGGCCAGCGGCAGCGCGTCATGATCGCCATGGCGCTGGCCTGCGACCCGCGGCTCGTGATCGCCGACGAGCCGACCACCGCCCTGGACGTGATGATCCAGGCGCAGATCCTGCGGCTCATCGAACAGCTCGTGTCCGAGCAGGAGCTGGGCCTGATCATGATCAGCCACGATCTGGCGGTCCTCGCCGACACCTGCGACCGGCTGGCCGTGATGTACGCGGGCCGGGTGGTCGAGGAGGGGCCCGCGCGGACGGTCTACGAGGACGCGCTGCACCCGTACGGCAGGGCCCTGTCGTCGGCGTTCCCGCGCATCGGCGACCCGGCGTCCCGGTTCGCCCCGCGGGGGCTCGCCGGTGACCCGCCCGACCCGACGGACCTGCCGTCCGGCTGCGCCTTCCACCCGCGCTGCCCGGTCGCCCTGGACGAGTGCGCCGTGCTGGACCAGCCGCTGCGGGAGGCCGGACCCGGGCGGCGGGCGGCGTGTGTGCACGTCGGGGCGGCGGTTCCGCCGCCGGCCGGTCCGGCGCAGGACGTGAGGAGCACGACATGACGACTGCGGCGCCGCTGCTGAGCGCGCGGGACCTGCACGTGACCTTCCCCGGCCGCCACGGCGCCGCGCCCGCCCGGGCGGTGGACGGCGTGGAGCTCGACATCGGCGCCGGGGAGATCGTGGCGCTGGTCGGTGAGTCGGGCTGCGGCAAGACGACGCTGGCGCGCTCGCTGCTCGGGCTGGTCGAGCCGTCCTCGGGCAGCGTCCGCTTCGACGGCAAGCCGCTGGAGTACTCCTCCCGGGCGCTGAAGGCCTACCGCCGGCGCGTCCAGCTGGTCCTGCAGGACCCCAGCGGCTCGCTGAACCCGCGGCACACGGTGTACGAGGCGGTGGCCGAGGGCCTGCGCATCCACGGGCACGGCGGCGACGAGCGGGCGGCCGTGGCAGAGGCCCTGTCCCGCGCGGGACTCCGCCCGCCCGAGCGCTTCTTCCTGCGCTACCCGCACGAGCTCTCCGGCGGGCAGCGCCAACGGGTCGTCATCGCGGGCGCGTTGGTCCTGCAGCCCGAACTCATCGTCGCCGACGAGCCGGTGGCCTCCCTGGACGCCTCCGTACGCGGCGAGATCCTCGCCCTGCTGCTGCGTCTGCGCACCGAACTGGGCCTGTCCGCGCTGGTGGTCACGCACGACCTGGGTCTGGCGTGGAACGTCGCGGACCGGGTGGCGGTGATGTACCTGGGGCGGATCGTGGAGACGGGCACGGTGGAGCAGGTCCTGACGGCGCCCCGGCACCCGTACACCCAGGCCCTGCTGTCGGTCCTCCCGGAGGCCCCCGGCGACCCGGTGGTCCTGACCGGCGAACCCCCCGACCCCTCCCGCATCCCCTCCGGCTGCCGCTTCCACGCCCGCTGCCAGATCCTGGCGGGCGGCGAGGCGGACCGCGCCGGGGTCGCGGACGCCTGCCGCACCCAGGACCTCGCCATCCTGACCGGCACGGACGAAACCCAGGTGGCCTGCCACTGGGCCCGGACACGGGTGACTACGTAGCCTCACCCGCGACCAACTCGACCTCGAACCCGTCGGAGTTGACGAGGTAGGCGGCGTAGTGGCCGGGCCCGCCGGCGTACGGGTAGCGCGCGGCGAAGAGGGGCTGCCAGCCGTGGCCGGGCGCGGCCTCGGCCAACGCGTCGACGTCGCCGCGCGAACCGGCGTGGAAGGCGAGGTGGTTGAGCCCGGGCCGCATCCGGTCGTGGTCGGTGCCGCTCATGGCGACGGACTCCTCGACCACCAGATAGGTGCCGCCCTCCCGCCAACTCCTCCCCCGCTCCCACTCCTGGTACGGCGTCCACCCGAGCCGCCCCAGCAACCACCCCCACTCCCCCACGGCCCGCCCCAGATCCGGCACCCACAACTCGACGTGATGCAACACGCGCCTACCCCCTCAAAAGACAGCACTGCACCCACCAAGGGGCGCGGGGAACTGCGCGACCAGCCACAACGCCCCCGCACCCCACCACACCGGGCGCCGCAAACGCCCCAGGGGCGCGGGGAACTGCGCGACCGGCCACAACCGCCCCGCACCCGCACGACAACCCGCGTCCGGAAACGCAAGTCCCCGGCACCCCACAACAGCGGGTACCGGGGACAACTGCTCAGCCGCCGCAGGCTACGCGTGGACGACGTCCTTCTCCTCCGCGAAGTGGCAGGCCGACTCGTGGGCCGCCGGGGAGTCGGTGTCCTTGAAGCGCTCCGGGATCGCGAGCAGCGGGACCTCCTCGGCGCACTTGTCCTGGGCCTTCCAGCAGCGGGTGCGGAAACGGCAGCCGGAGGGCGGGTTGGCCGGGGACGGCACGTCACCGGTCAGGATGATCCGCTCGCGGCTCTCGCGGGCCTCCGGGTCCGGCACGGGGACCGCCGACAGCAGCGCCTGGGTGTAGGGGTGCGTCGGGTGGTCGTAGATCTGCTCGTCGGTGCCGATCTCGGCCATCTTGCCGAGGTACATCACGCCCACGCGGTCCGAGATGTGCCGGACGATCGACAGGTCGTGCGCGATGAAGATGTAGGACAGGTTGAACTCGTCCTGCAGTCGCTCCATCAGGTTGATGACCTGGGCCTGGACGGAGACGTCCAGGGCCGAGACCGGCTCGTCGCAGATGATGATCTCGGGGTTGAGCGCCAGACCGCGGGCGATGCCGATGCGCTGGCGCTGACCGCCCGAGAACTGGTGCGGGTAGCGGTTGATGTACTCGGGGTTGAGGCCGACGACGTCCAGCAGCTCCTGCACCCTGCGCCGCCGGTCGCCCTTCGGGGCCACCTCGGGGTGGATGTCGAAGGGCTCGCCGATGATGTCGCCCACCGTCATACGGGGGTTGAGCGAGGTGTAGGGGTCCTGGAACACCATCTGGATGTTGCGGCGGACCGCCTTCAGCGCGCGCCCGGACAGCTTGGTGATGTCCTGGCCCTTGTAGAAGATCTCGCCGGCCGTCGCCCGCTCCAGGTTCATCAGGAGCTTGGCCACCGTCGACTTGCCGCAGCCGGACTCGCCGACGATGCCCAGGGTCTCGCCCTGGTGCAGGTCGAAGGAGACGCCGTCGACGGCCTTGACCGCGCCGACCTGCTTCTTGAACAGGATGCCCTGGGTCAGCGGGAAGTGCTTGACCAGGCCACGCACCTGCAGGATCGGCTCGCCCCGCTCGACGGGCGCCTCGATGGCGGCGACGGACTCCGCCTCGGAGTGGGCGTCCACCACGTCCACCTCGGACACGTTCGGAGTGGCGTCCTGCGGCTCGTCGTTCTTGCTGAGCTCAGCCATGGAGCGTCTCCTTCCAGAAGTGGCAGGCCGAGGCACGGCCCGGCAGCTCCGCGCCGTCCTGCTCGGTCACCGGCAGCAGCGGAGGGATGTCCGTGCGGCAGATGTCCTGCGCCTTGGGGCAGCGCGGGTTGAAGGCGCAACCGGTGGGGATGCGCAGCAGGTTGGGCGGCAGACCCTTGATCGCGTACAGCTCCTGGCCCTTCTGGTCCAGGCGCGGGATCGAGTCCAGCAGACCGCGCGTGTAGGGGTGCGCGGGCCGCTTGTACAGCTCGTGGACGGGGGCCGTCTCGACGATCCGGCCCGCGTACATCACGGCGATCTTGTCCGCGACGTCGGCGACCACGCCGAGGTCGTGGGTGATGAGGATCAGGCCCATGTTGTACTCGCGCTGCAGGTCCGCCAGCAGGTCCATCACCTGGGCCTGGACGGTGACGTCGAGAGCCGTGGTCGGCTCGTCGGCGATGATCAGCTCGGGCTCCAGGGCCAGCGCCATGGCGATCATGATGCGCTGGCGCATACCGCCGGAGAACTGGTGCGGGTAGTCGTTCACCCGCGCCGCGGCGGCCGGGATCTTCACCCGGTCCATCAGCTCGATCGCCTTGGCCTTGGCGTCCTTCTTGGACATGCCGTGGTGGACGCGGAACATCTCGCCGAGCTGGTAGCCGACGGAGAGCACCGGGTTCAGCGAGCTGAGCGCGTCCTGGAAGATCATGGCGATGCGCCGGCCGCGGATCTTGCGGCGGTCCTCACCGGACATCCGGAGCATGTCCTCGCCCCGGAAGCGGATCTCGCCCTGCGGGATCTTCGCCGGGGGCATGTCGAGGATGCCCATGATGGCCTGCGCGGTCACCGACTTGCCGGAGCCCGACTCGCCGAGGACGGCGAGCGTCTCGCCGGCGGCCACGCTGTAGTTGACGCCGTTGACGGCCTTGACCACGCCCTCGCGGGTGTGGAACTCGACGTGCAGGTCACGCACTTCGAGGAGCGGGCCGCCGTCGCCGTCGCGCGGCGAGGGCACGGAAACTTCTTCGATGATGGTCACGTACGCCTCCCTCAGCGCATCTTCGGGTCGAGGGCGTTGCGGACGGCCTCACCGAGCATGATGAACGCCAACACGGTGATGATGAGCATGATCGACGGGTACAGCATGATCCACTGCGCCACTCGGATCTGGTTGCCGCCGTCGGAGATGTCGTTGCCCCACGACACGCCGTTCAGGCCGAGGCCCAGGTACGACAGGGTCGCCTCGGCGGAGATGTAGACGCCGAGCGAGATGGTGGCCACGACGATCACCGGGGCCAGGGTGTTCGGCAGGATGTGCCGGAACAGGATGCGCGGCGTGCTCGCGCCCAGCGCCTGGGCGGCGTGCACGTAGTCGGCCTGCTTGGTGGTGATCACCGCGCCGCGCATCACGCGGGCTATCTGCGTCCAGCCGAAGAAGCTCAGGGCGCCGATGACGACCCAGGTCGTGCGGTCCTGGAAGGAGTTGAGCACGACCATGGTGCCGAGCAGGAACGGGATGCCGAAGAACACGTCGGTCAGCCGGGACAGGATCGAGTCGACGAGCCCGCCGAAGTAGCCGGCGATCATGCCGACCAGGCCGCCCACGAGCGTCACCGCCATGGTGGTGCCGAAGCCGACCGCGATGGAGGCGCGGGCACCGTAGATGACACGGGCGTAGACGCTGCGGCCCTGCTGGTCGTAGCCCAGCCAGTCCGGGTCGAAGAACTTGCCCATCTTCGGCTTCTGCAGGAAGTGCTTGGCCAGGTCGCCGTGGGTGGGGTCGGCGCCGGTGAACCAGCCGGGGAAGAAGGTGATCGTCAGCAGCAGGAGGATGAGTCCCGCCGAGACGATGAAGATCCAGCTGCGGCGCAGGTCCTGCCAGGCGTCGCCCCACAGGCTGCGGGTCTTCTCCGGCTTCGGCTCGGGCAGCGTCCCGCCGGCCGCCGCGACGGCGGCGTCCTCGGCGGCGGCCTCGGGCACGGTCTTGGTCACGTCAGGCATAGCGAATCCTCGGGTCAAGGACCGCGTAAAGCAGGTCGACGAGCAGGTTGGCGAGGAGGTACACGAGAACCAGGATGGTCACGAGTCCCACCAGGGTCGTGCCCTCGCGGCGCACGATCGACTGAGCGATCGTGCCGCCGATGCCCTGGATGTTGAACAGGCCTTCGGTGACGACTGCGCCGCCCATGAGTGCACCGATGTCGGTACCCAGGTAAGTGACCACCGGGATCAGGGAGTTGCGCATCAGGTGCACGCCCACGACGCGTCGCCTCGGCAGACCCTTGGCGATGGCCGTGCGGATGTAGTCGGCACGCAGGTTCTCGGCGATCGAGGTACGGGTGAGCCGGGTCACGTACGCCAGTGACGCGGTCGCCAGCACGATCGCGGGCATCAGCAACTCGTTCACGTTCGTCGAGTCGTTGACGTTCGGTGGCAGCCAGTTCAGGTCGAAGGCGAAGATCACCTTGAGGATGTAACCGAGGACGAACACCGGCACCGAGATCAGCAGCAGCGTGAACAGCAGGATGGCGTTGTCCGTGAGGCGCCCGGCGCGCAGGCCCGCGACGATGCCGAGCGCGATGCCGAACACCATCTCGATGATGAACGCGAGAGCGGCCAGACGGAGGGTGACGGGGAAGGCGTCGCCGAGCACGTCGGTGACCGGACGGCCACTCGCGATCTGCGTGCCGAAGTCGGCGTGCAGGATCATGTTCTTCATGTAATGCCAGTACTGCATCCAGATCGGCTGGTCCAGGCCGTACTGGTGTCTCAGCTGGGCGATCACCTGTGGGCTGCCGCCCTTGTCCCCGAACAACCCGCGCACGGGGTCACCGGGCAGGGCGTAGACCATGAGGAAGATCAGCAGGGTTGTCCCGAGGAACACCGGGATCATCTGGAGCAGTCGTCGTGCGACGTAGCGCCCCATCGTGCCTCCATGTCAGTCACAGCGGCAGCCGACGGGCCCTTTCCCCGCGCACCGTTGAATGATGCGTGCGGAAAGGGCCCCCCAGCCACGGCCGTTGCCGGGGCGCGACTCCTCCGCGCCCCGGATACGGGCTTGTGGTTACTTCTTGGTGACCTGAACGCTTTCCAGGATCGGGTCGCCGGCCTGGTTGAACTTGACGCCGCTGACCTTCTCGGAGTAGCCCGCGTTGACCTTGTAGTACCAGAGCGGAATGCTCGGCATCGAGTCCTTGAGCTGGGCCTCGATCTCCTGGTACTTCTGCTCCGACTCCTCCAGCGTGCCGGCGCTGTCGGCGGCGGCGATCTCGTCGTCGATCTTCTTGTTGGAGAAGCCGCCCTGGTTGCCGTCCGACTTCGTGCCGTAGAGGTCACGGATGAAGTTGGCGATGAACGGGTAGTCCAGCACCCAGCCGGAGCGGTACAGCGACTTGACCTGGTGCGCGTCACGCGCGTTCAGGTCGGCCTGGAAGTCGGCCTTGGAGTCGCCGACGCACTTGACGCCGGTCGCGTTGGTGATGGAGTTGCAGACCGCGTCGACCCAGTCCTTGTGACCGCCGTCGGCGTTGAACTGGATGGAGATCTTGTTGCCCGGAACGCCGCCGCCTTCCTTGATGAGCTGCTTGGCCTTCGTCGGGTTGTACGTGGTGACGTCACCCGCGACGTTCGGCTTGTAGCCCAGGACACCCTTGGCGACCCAGCCGGTGGCGGGCTCACGGGTGTTGTTCAGGACGGTCTTGGTGATGGTGTTGCGGTCGATCGCCATCGACAGGCCCTGGATGACCTTGGGGTCGATGTTCTTCCACTGCTTGGTGTAGTACGCCACGGCGATCGTCTGGATCGCGGAGAACGACTGGTCGATCGCGCGGCTGCCGAGGTCCTGCTTGTAGACCGGCAGGTCCTTCGGGGCGATCTGGGTGAGGACGTCGACGTTGCCGGACTTCAGGTCCTCGTACGCCGTCTCGGGGCTGGCGTAGTTCTTGAAGATCACGCCGCCGTTCTTGGCCGCGTCGGGACCCTTGTAGTCGGCGTACTTCGCGACCTGGATCTGCTTCTTGTGCTGCCAGCTGACGAACTTGTACGGGCCGTTGCCGATCGGCTTCTCGCCCGCGGCCTTCGGGTCCTTGTAGAAGGACTCCGGCAGCGGCGAGAAGACCTCGTAGCCGAGCTTGTACACGAAGTACGGCATGGGCTTCGACAGCGTGATGGTGAAGGTGTTGTCGTCGACGACCTTCAGGCCGGACATCTCCGTGGCCTTGGGCTTGCCCTTGGCCGGCGCGACCTGGTCGTAGCCCTGGATGTCGGAGAACCAGAAGCTGTTGGTCTGCTTGTTGGCCGGGTTCGCGGCCCAGTTCCACGCCTTGACGTACGACGTGGCGGTGACGGGGGTGCCGTCGTGGAACTTCCAGCCCGCCTTCAGCTTGACCGTGAAGGTCTTGTTGTCCTTGCTGTCCACCGACTGGGCGTTGACCATGACGATCTTGCCCGCGGAGTCGTAGCTGACCAGCTGCGAGAACAGCGACTTGACGACGAGGCTGCCGTAGGACTCCATGGTGTTGGCCGGCTGCAGCGGGTTCTGCGGCTCACCGGACTCGACCGAGAAAATCCCGTTCGGGTCGACCGCGGCCTTGCTGTCGCCCTTGCTGTCGCCACCACCGCCACACGCAGTGGCCCCCAGCGCCACAACCGCAGCTATCGCAACCCACTTGGCGCTCTTGGCACCACGCATGGGGCTCCTCCTCATGAGTCCATTGGTTCACCGCATGGAGGGACACATGACACGTCACCGTCACCGGTGCCTGAAACGGTCAGGTGTCCCCCGCGCTCGTGAGTCGGCGCCGCCTGCAGCGCGTGACCCGTTGATCCGAGCTCTACGCGCCTAACTATCTGCCATGGGCCGTGGCCGAACCACACCCACAAGGTCTCGGTTCGATCACACCTGACGCGTACATCTTCCAAAATCCGGACAAAGGGTTTGCCGAAAGATCCCTGCGAAACGGACTTGTTACACACCTATCGGACCCGCATGTCCGTATACCGGACGCGGAGGGCATGAAAATTCGCTTGCGGATCCGCGGCTGCTGTGTATGAGCGCCGACAGCTCCTCCGCCCGAGCGGCTTTCGGCCAACCGGCCTGCGCCGCAGTGCCGTTGAACGGCACTCACAGGAGGAGCAAAGGACCACACTGCCAGCAGGGTAGTGCGGCCTCTTCCACGTTTGGCCGATCCGGAACCAGAAGTAGGGTTTTCCCTATCCCTGCGGCGCCGCCGCCCCTGCCGGACCGCCGTCCCGGCCGCGCCGCCCCCGTCACCACGCGAGGCCGGGCGCCCCGCCTCGCGGAGCGCCCGGCCTCGTCCTACGACGGCCCGAATCAGCCGTGCTTGGCCCTGCTGGCCGCGCGGGCGCGCTCGCGGGCGTCCAGGTTCACCTTGCGGATACGCACGGCCTCCGGGGTCACCTCGACGCACTCGTCGTCGCGGCAGAACTCCAGGGACTGCTCCAGCGACAGCTTGCGCGGCGGCACGATCGACTCGGCCACGTCGGCCGTCGAGGACCGCATGTTGGTGAGCTTCTTCTCCTTGGTGATGTTGACGTCCATGTCGTCGGCGCGGGAGTTCTCGCCGACGATCATGCCCTCGTACACCTCGGTGCCGGGCTCGACGAACAGCACACCGCGCTCCTGAAGGTTCGTCATGGCGAACGCCGTGACGGCACCGGCGCGGTCGGCGACCAGGGAGCCGTTGTTACGGGTCTGCAGGGTGCCGAACCAGGGCTCGAAGCCCTCGTGGATGGAGTGGCCGATGCCGGTGCCGCGGGTCTGGGTCAGGAACTCCGTCCGGAAGCCGATGAGTCCGCGCGAGGGCACGACGAACTCCATGCGCACCCAGCCCGAACCGTGGTTGGACATGTTGTCCATCCGGCCCTTGCGGACGCCCATGAGCTGCGTGACCGCGCCCATGTGCTCCTCGGGCACGTCGACGGTCATGCGCTCGACGGGCTCGTAGACCTTGCCGTCCACGTCCTTCGTCACGACCTGCGGCTTGCCGACCGTCAGCTCGTAGCCCTCCCGGCGCATGGTCTCCACGAGGATGGCCAGCGCCAGCTCGCCGCGGCCCTGGACCTCCCAGGCGTCGGGGCGCTCGGTCTCCAGCACGCGCAGGCTGACGTTACCGATCAGCTCGCGGTCCAGCCGGTCCTTGACCTGACGGGCGGTCACCTTGCGGTCCTTGACGGCCGCCTTGTTGTCGGCGCCCTTGCCGGTGCCGCCACGGCCGACCAGCGGCGAGGTGTTGGTGCCGATGGTCATGGAGATCGCGGGCTCGTCGACCGTGATCAGCGGCAGCGGGATCGGGTTCTCCGGGTCGGCCAGCGTCTCGCCGATCATGATGTCCGGGATACCGGCGACGGCGCAGATGTCACCGGGGCCGGCCTTCTCGGCCGGCTTGCGGGTCAGCGCCTCGGTCATCATCAGCTCGGAGATGCGGACGTTGGCGATGGAGCCGTCCCGCTTGATCCAGGCGACGGTCTGGCCCTTGCGCAGCTCGCCCTGCTCGACGCGCAGCAGCGCGATACGGCCGAGGAAGTTGTCGGCGTCCAGGTTGGTGACGTGCGCCTGGAGCGGGGCCTCCTCGTCGTAGGTGGGGGCCGGGATGTGCTGCAGGATCGTGGAGAAGAACGGCTCCAGGCTGGTGGAGTCGGCCGGCACGGTGCCGTTGTCCGGCTTGGTCAGCGAGGCGATGCCGTCACGGCCGCAGGCGTAGACGATCGGGAACTCGATCTGCTCCTCGTCCGCGTCCAGGTCGAGGAAGAGGTCGTAGGTCTCGTTGACGACCTCGTCGATGCGGGAGTCCGGGCGGTCCGTCTTGTTGATGCACAGGATGACGGGCAGACGCTGCTGGAGCGCCTTGCGCAGCACGAAGCGGGTCTGCGGCAGCGGGCCCTCGGAGGCGTCCACCAGGAGCACCACGCCGTCGACCATCGACAGACCGCGCTCGACCTCACCACCGAAGTCGGCGTGGCCGGGGGTGTCGATGATGTTGATGGTGATGACGTCCCCCCCGTCCTTCGGGTGGTACTTCACCGCCGTGTTCTTGGCGAGGATCGTGATGCCCTTCTCACGCTCCAGGTCGTTCGAGTCCATCATGCGGTCGTCGACCGAGTCGAGCTGGTGGGCGGCGAAGGCACCGGCCTGCTTCAGCATTCCGTCGACGATGGTCGTCTTGCCGTGGTCGACGTGGGCGACGATGGCGACGTTACGGATGTCGTGGCGCGTGGCCATGAAGGCGTACTCCTGGAGTGTGAGGAAGGCCAGCACGTACGTCGGTGATACGCGGACCCTGCCGGGCTGGACACGCCACGGCCTCACCCCATGGTACGGGGCGTCGGGGTGAGGGGCCTCCGCGGGCCGCCGGGCGGGGTGTCAGGCGCCCTTCGCGGCCCTGGATCCGTCCGGGCACGTCTGGCGGGCGGCCGTCCGTCCGGAGGCCCGGTCCGCGGGGCCGTCGGAGCAGGACATGAAGCCGCTGCCGCTCCTGTCCCAGGTACGGACATGGCCCTTGACCGGCGCGTCGCCCCCGCAGGTGTAGGTGAAGTCGGCGTCCACCAGACCGACCCACGACCAGGAGTAGTAGGCGCCCTTCAGGTCACCGGTGGCCGCCTCGAAGTAGTGGTTGTCTCTGGCCTCGGCCGTCTCGGAAGGCCCGGCAAGGGGTTCGCTCACCTTCAGATGTGCGCCCAGCGCCTTGATCACTCCGGCCGCGCCGACACCTGCGGGCGCGCCGGCAACCGTGGGCCGGTGCATGGTGTCCCCCACGGGTTCGAGGTGAGCCCGGTAGGAGCTCGTCCTCTTGGCGAAGGAGACGGGGGCGGCGAGCGCGGTCAGCCGCTCGGTGTGCCGGACGCCCGACCAGGTGTACGTGCCGTTCGAGCAGGCCTTCGCCCCCTCGCCCTTCGTGCTCCCGCCGCCGGTGCAGCCGGTCAGCCCCGCAGTCAGCGTCACCGCGACCAGCCCCGCCGCCCAGGTCCCCCGTGTGATACCCCGCACGTCCTGTCCCCGTTCCCCCGTACGCGGACGTCCGGCGCCCGCCGCATGATCCATTGGTGGTCTCATGCTGCGGGCGCCGGACGGACACGACAACCGATTTGAGCAAGCCCTGAGCTACCGCCCCCTCAGCCCTTCGGGGACGCGCTCGCCGACGGCTTCGCTCCCTTCTTCAGGAAGCCCATGTCCTCGTAGAGCGGTGTCTGGAAACCGAAGGCGCCGGTGTTGACGAGGGTCTTGCGGGCCGCCGTCAGCTGGGGGCGCTGGTAGAGGGGGAGGGAGCCGGCCGCCGCCCAGATGCGGGAGTCGGCCTTGCGGATCAGGGCGTGGTTCTCGCCGCTGTCCAGCGTGCCCGCCGCCTGGTCGAAGAGCTGGTCGACCTGGTCGGTGCCGACGCGGGTGTAGTTCTGCTCGACGTTCAGCGAGCCGTCGGCGGCCGGGACCGGCTTGGCGTAGATGGGCCGGGCGTCGGTCGCGGGGAAGGCGGAGGCGGGCCACGAGTACAGCGCGAGGTCGTACTCGCCGCTGGCGATGTGGTCCTTGAAGTAGCTGTCGTCGGAGACCTTGCTGACGTCGGTGCGGATACCGACCCGCGCCAGCATGCGGGCGATGCGGTCGGCGACGGTGCGCAGGGTCTCGGAGCCGGGCCCGGAGGGGATCACGAAGCGCAGCGCGAGCGGCTTGCCGTCCTTGGCGAGCAGCCCGGACGACGCGCCCGCCGGGGCGGCCGTGCCCTTGGGAGCGTAGGCGCCGGCCGCCCCGCCCTGCCGCAGGTGCCCGTCGCCGTACTGCTTGCCGTCGGCGAGGTGCCTGGTTCCGTCCTCGCCGCCGCGGTCCTTGCGGTCGTCGCCCTTGTCGTCCTCGCCGACGATGTAGGTGCCGTCGTCGTCCCCGGACGTGTCCCGGGCCTTCTTCCCCGGGGCGCCCGCGGCCTTGTCGCCCTTCTTGCCGGGCTTCACGGGGCCGCCGCGCACCCAGCCGGCGTCGGCGAGCAGGGCCTGCGCCTCCTCGGTGTCCTGGCCGCCGATGGCGCCGCTGCCGTCGGCGTAGGCGGCCTGCCCGGCCAGCGCGAGGTGGCTGCCGACCGGCTGGGCGGGCAGCCCGAGCGGTTTGAGGACGGTCTCGGCGAGGGCCTTGCGGTCCAGGGCGCGGGCCACGGCGCGGCGGACGCGTTCGTCGGCGAGGGGGCCCGTGGAGCCGTTGAGGGCGAGCTGGGTGTAGGCGGGCTCCAGGGACTTGCGGACCTCGAAGCCGCGCAGGTTCGCCTGCTTCTCGTACCGCTCGAGCTGCTTGAGCCGCTTCTTCAGGGCGCGCAGCCGGCTGCCGGACAGTTCGTCCTCGTGGGCCCGCGTCCAGGAGCGCAGCGACTTGGCGGAGAGGCGCCCGCCGCCGGGGCCGAGCAGCGGGGAGGAGCCCTGCAGCGGGGTGCCAGTGCCCTTGGCCCGGGCCGCGAGGTCGATGCGTTCGGCGTCGGCGGGGGCGATCTCGGCCAGGTCGATCTTCCCGGCGGCCAGCGCGTCGGCGCGCTTGTCGAGCGGTACGGCCTCGAGGTCGATCTCGGAGAGCTTGGCGGGGTGCCCCCACCAGCGCGGGTTGCGCGTGAGGGTGACCTTGTCGTCCTTGCGGTCGACCTTCTTGACGGCGAACGGCCCCGCGGTGACCTTGAGCGTGCGGCGCGCCCCGTCGTTGAAGGAGTCGGGGGTGCCCATGACGTCCTTCGGGTACAGCGGCGAGAACAGCGACTGCCAGTCGGCGTACGGCCGGGCGAAGGTGACCTTGACCTGGAGGTCGTTCGCGCCGCGCTCGACCTTCTCGATGCGGTCGTAGCCGGCGTTGCGGGCGGTCCAGTAGGCGCCGTCCTTGCCGGACAGGGCGCGCCACTGGGCGGCGAAGTCGGCGGCGCCGATCTCGCGGCCGTCGCTCCACACCGCCTGCTGGTTCAGCTTGTACAGCACGACCTGCTTGGGCTCGGTGTCGACGACCTTGGCGGACTCCAGGTAGTCGGCGTTGCGGACCGGGCGGCCGGCCGCGTCCTGCCGGTACATGGACGGCAGCACGGCCTGGGCGATCCGGCCGGTGACGGCGTCGGCGTCCGCCTGGAAGGTGTTGAGGGTTTCCGGCACGTCGTCGACGGCCCAGCGCAGGGTGCCGCCGTCGGCGATCAGGGCGCGGGCGGCGGGTGCGATCTCCGGTCCGGCGAGCGGCTTGCCCGCCTTGTCGTCGGAACCGCATCCGGCGAGCAGGGGCACCGCGAGGGCGCCCGCGGTGAGGAAGGCGACCGATCGCATCACTGCGCGCGGTCCGACGCCGTCGTGGGACATCTCTGGTTACCTCCGGGGAGCCGCTCCCGCCCAAGCCACGGATAAGGCTTCTGATCACATTTGGCGGTATTTTGGTGTTGATCAGATGTACGGCCCCACTGAAGAGGAAAGGGTTCGCCTGCCGGGGGCGACACGGCGACGGGGCGGTTCAAGGCCACCCGATGGGCGCAACGCGCATCCCGGCGCACAAGAAGCGCCTGCGGGCGTGCACTGGAGGCGTGCAATCCGCCAATCGCTGCACATCCCTTCCCACCGACAGGTGTGACGCGCAACACTCGCAGGCGCATGAACGTTGCCACCTGAGGCCCGCAAGGCCCAAGGAAGTGAGGTCACGTCATGTCCGTGCAAGACGACCTGACGTCCGTCCAGCGCTGCCTCGACGACCTGAGCCGGTCGGTGGGCCGCCTCGAGCAGCAGCTGGGCAGCGGCGGCCTGGACATACGCCGCGTCCGCGCCGACGCGGACCACCTGCGCGAGAGCGTCGCGCTGCTGCGCGCGTCGGCGACGCTCCAGACCGCCCCCCGCAAGCCCGAGCTCGTCACGATCCCCGACCAGCCGTACGACGACACTCAGTGGACGGACTGCGACGACGAGGGTCTCGGCGCGCACCACGGGCCCGAACACCGCCGCTGAGCAGCGCCCCCCGAAACCGACCGGAGTCATGAATTGGCCACTGGTACGGAACCACATCTGAACAGCGGCGGCGTACGCACCGGTACGCGCGCCGCGATCGACGCCCCGCACCTGCGCACCGACCGCTGGTGGCTGGCCCCCGCCGCCACCGCGGCCGGTCTGCTCGCCTTCATCGTGTACTCGACATTGCGGGCCTTCGCGAACGCGGACTACTACTCGGCGCCGTACGTCTCGCCGTTCTACTCGCCGTGTCTGGCGGAGAACTGCAAGAACATGCCCTCGGGCCCCAACGCCGACCTCTTCGGCAGCTGGTGGGCGATCTCCCCGGCGATCATCATCCTGATCTTCCCGCTGGGCTTCCGCCTGACCTGCTACTACTACCGCAAGGCCTACTACCGGGGCTTCTGGGCCTCGCCCCCGGCCTGCGCGGTCGCCGAGCCGCACAAGAAGTACACCGGCGAGACCCGCTTCCCGCTGATCCTGCAGAACATCCACCGGTACTTCTTCTACGCGGCGATCCTGGTCGCCGGCGTGCTGACCTACGACACCGTGCTGTCCTTCCGCGACACGGACGAGAACTGGGGCCACATGGGCCTCGGGACGGTCGTCTTCCTGATCAACATCGTGCTGATCTGGACGTACACGATCTCCTGCCACTCCTGCCGGCACATCGTCGGCGGCAAGCTCAAGCACTTCTCCAAACACCCCGTGCGCTACAAGGCGTGGCAGTTCGTCGGGAAGCTCAACGCCCGGCACATGCTGCTCGCCTGGGCGTCGTTGGTGAGCGTGGCGCTCGCCGACTTCTACGTCTATCTGCTCGCGTCCGGCGTCTTCGACGATCCGCGCTTCTTCTGACTGAGATGAGTGGGGCCTAACTGATGTCCGTGGTCGACCGCCAGGAGTGGGACGTCGTCGTGGTCGGCGCCGGGGGCGCGGGCCTCCGGGCCGCCATCGAGGCGCGCGAGCGAGGCGCCCGTACGGCCGTGATCTGCAAGTCGCTGTTCGGCAAGGCGCACACGGTGATGGCCGAGGGCGGCATCGCGGCGGCGATGGCCAACGCCAATCCGCACGACAACTGGCAGGTCCACTTCCGCGACACCATGCGCGGCGGCAAGTTCCTCAATCAGTGGCGGATGGCCGAGCTGCACGCGCAGGAGGCGCCGCAGCGGGTCTGGGAGCTGGAGACCTGGGGCGCCCTCTTCGACCGCACGAAGGAGGGAAAGATCTCCCAGCGCAACTTCGGCGGCCACGAGTACCCGCGCCTGGCGCACGTCGGCGACCGGACGGGCCTGGAGCTGATCCGGACCCTCCAGCAGAAGATCGTCTCCCTGCAGCAGGAGGACAAGAAGGAGACCGGTGACTACGAGTCGCGGCTGAAGGTCTTCCAGGAGTGCACGGTCACCCGGATCCTCAAGGACGGCTCGCGCGTCTCCGGGGTGTTCGCCTACGAGCGCGAGACCGGCCGTTTCTTCGTCCTCGAAGCGCCCGCCGTGGTGATCGCCACCGGTGGCATCGGCAAGTCCTTCAAGGTCACGTCGAACTCCTGGGAGTACACCGGCGACGGCCACGCGCTGGCGCTGCTGGCGGGCGCGCCCCTGCTGAACATGGAGTTCGTGCAGTTCCACCCGACGGGCATGGTCTGGCCGCCGTCGGTGAAGGGCATCCTCGTCACCGAGTCGGTCCGCGGTGACGGCGGGGTGCTCAGGAACTCCGAGGGCAAGCGGTTCATGTTCGACTACGTCCCCGACGTCTTCAAGGAGAAGTACGCCGAGTCGGAGGAGGAGGGCGACCGCTGGTACGAGGACCCGGACAACAACCGGCGGCCCCCGGAGCTGCTGCCGCGTGACGAGGTGGCGCGGGCGATCAACGCCGAGGTGAAGGCCGGCCGCGGCTCGCCGCACGGCGGAGTCTTCCTGGACGTGTCCACCCGTATGCCCGCCGAGGTCATCCGGCGCCGGCTGCCGTCGATGTACCACCAGTTCAAGGAGCTGGCGGACGTCGACATCACGGCGGAGGCGATGGAGGTCGGGCCGACCTGCCACTACGTGATGGGCGGCATCGCCGTCGACTCCGACTCGGCGGCGGCGCGCGGAGTGCCGGGGCTGTTCGCGGCCGGCGAGGTCGCGGGCGGCATGCACGGCTCCAACCGCCTGGGCGGCAACTCCCTGTCCGACCTGCTGGTCTTCGGACGCCGGGCCGGCTGGCACGCCGCCGAGTACGCGACGGGACTGACCGGAGCGCGCCCGCCGGTGGACGACGTGCAGGTGGACACGGCGGCGGCGGAGGCGCTGCGGCCGTTCTCCGCGGAGGGCCCGGCGCCGGGCGAGGACGACGGCAGGCCGCCGGAGAACCCGTACACCCTGCACCAGGAACTCCAGCAGACCATGAACGACCTGGTCGGCATCATCCGCCGCGAGGGCGAGATGGAGCAGGCCCTGGAGAAGCTCGCCGACCTTCGGGTACGGGCCCGCAGGGCCGGCGTCGAGGGGCACCGGCAGTTCAACCCCGGCTGGCACCTCGCCCTGGACCTGCGCAACATGCTGCTGGTCAGCGAGTGCGTGGCACGGGCGGCACTGGAGCGCACCGAGTCGCGCGGCGGCCACACCCGCGAGGACTTCGGGGCGATGGACCGCAAGTGGCGCAACATCAACCTGCTGTGCCGGCTGACCGACCCGACGGGCGGGCTGGCCGCGACCGACCCCGTCCGCGGCCAGATCGAGCTCACCCGCGAGACCACCGAACCCATCCGCGCCGACCTGCTCGCCCTCTTCGACAAGGAAGAGCTGGTCAAGTACCTCGCCGAAGAGGAGCTGTACGAGTGAGCAGCTACAAGGCCCGCTTCAAGGTGTGGCGGGGCGATGTCAAGGGCGGCGGCCTGAAGGACTTCGAGGTCGAGGTCAACGACGGTGAGGTGGTCCTCGACATCATCCACCGCCTCCAGGCCACGCAGGCGCCCGACCTGGCGGTCCGCTGGAACTGCAAGGCGGGCAAGTGCGGTTCCTGCTCGGCGGAGATCAACGGGCGGCCGCGGCTGATGTGCATGACCCGGATGTCGGTGTTCACGCCTCAGGAGACGGTCACCGTCACCCCGCTGCGCGCCTTCCCGGTGGTCCGGGACCTGGTGACCGACGTCGGCTTCAACTACCAGAAGGCCCGGGAGGTCCCGGCCTTCGTGCCGCCCGCCGATCTCGGTCCCGGCGAGTACCGGATGATGCAGGAGGACGTGGACCGCTCGCAGGAGTTCCGCAAGTGCATCGAGTGCTTCCTGTGCCAGGACGTCTGCCATGTCGTGCGCGACCACGAGGAGAACAAGCCGGCCTACGCCGGCCCGCGCTTCCTCATGCGCGCCGCCGAGCTGGACATGCACCCGCTGGACGCGGCCGCCGAGACCGGCCTCGACCGCAAGAAGACCGCCCAGGACGACCACGGCCTCGGCTACTGCAACATCACCAAGTGCTGCACGGAGGTGTGCCCGGAGGGCATCAGGATCACGGACAACGCGCTGATCCCCCTGAAGGAGCGGGCCGTGGACCGCAAGTACGACCCGCTGGTGTGGCTGGGCTCGAAGATCAGGAGGCGGTCCGCAGCAGACTGAGGGCCCGCCCGAGATTGAACTCGGCGATCCCCCGCATCACTTCGGGCTCGGGGAAGTCACCCTCGATCAGGGTCAACGGCCCCGAGACCAGGCCGAGATGCATGGCCAGGCGGTACAGGCGCAGACGGGCGGGGTCCAGGTCCGGGGTGCGCAGCAGGTCGTAGTGGGGGCCGAAGCGCAGTTCGAGGAAGACGTGCTCCCACTCCGCGTCGAAGTAGAGCAGGCCCTCGATGTCGATGAGCGCCGGATGGCCGTCGGCGGTCAACAGGACGTGGTCGGGCCCCAGTTCGCCGTGGACGAGGCTGTGACGGGTGCGGGGGCCGACCTCGGCGGCGAGGGTCCGCAGGAAATCCGCGAACTCGGCCCGTACGGCGGCCACCCGCGGTTCGCGCAGGGCGGCCTCCTCGACGCTGCGCAGGGCGCCGTCCAGGACCCGCCGCTCGCACGAATCGCCGTACGAGACGCCGCCGTTGTCGACGAGCGCGACCTTGCCGAAGGCCGGGCCCCGCTGGGCGTCCAGGACGGCGAGCGTGTCCGCCAGGCGCCGCAGGGCCGTGGCCGCCGTCCGCGTATCGTGCCGCAGGGCCTCCTCCAGGCTGCCGCCGGTGACGTCCTCCACGACGGCCGCGTCCGCGGGCAGGTGGGCGCGGGTGGCGTCGGCGTACCGGAGCCGGGGCGTGCGCACGCCGGCACCGGCCAGCCGGTCGTGCGCCGCGGTGAACAGGCCGAGGCCGGTGCCGTGGGAGAAGGGGTCGCGCGGGTCGGGCGGGCCGGCGTCCCAGTAGTCCTCGTCGGGGGACCACACGTAGGCGACGGCGGTGGAGCCGTCGTCGAGGTGGAGCCGGTAGGCGCCCTTCTTGCTGCCGCCGCGCAGCCGGGTCACGGCGACGGGGGTCCGGGACGGGCCGAGGGCGGCGCGGGTGAGAGGGGTGAGGTCGGCGGGGGTCAGGTGCTGTCGGGTACGGCTCACCGGACCCAGTCTCTCCGGTACGCCGTCCAGTCCGCCTCCGTCGCCGCGAAGTCGACGTAGAGGGCGACTCCGAAGGCGGGGCGGTCGGCGTCCGTGCGGGACAGGCCGAGGCGGACGCCGCGGACGGCGGCGGGGACGGTCTCGGCACGCGCCCAGTGGCCGAAGCGGTTCTCGTGGTAGAAGGGCAGGCCCATCAGGAGGTCGGTGGAGTCCGGGGTGGCCTCCAGGGCCAGCGAGGTCTGCTGGGCGACATAGCCGCCGTACAGGCTCGGCATCGGCTGCATGGTGTCGTACGACATCACGGCGATCTGGTCGACGCGGCGCGCGACCTGCCCGAAGTACGCCTGCGACCACCACTTGGGGTGGCCGGTGACCGTCCCCCAGAAGGAGTGGAAGCCGGGCAGCGGGTCGATCTGGTGGGCGGCGACGGAGAGCACGGCGCCGTGGGCGCGGGTGACGCGGTGCAGGGAGTCCAGCAGGGCGAGGTAGTCGCGGTCGCCGGAGTGCAGGGGCTCCAGGTCGAAGTGCGCGCCGGCGAATCCGGCGGCCAGGATCTGCCGGGTGGAGGCGACGACGGCCGCGCGGGTCGCCGGGCGCTCCAGATGCATCGCGTACGGCTTCTCGGGGGCCACCTCGTCGCCCAGCCAGGCCTGCACGCGCACGTGCGGCGCCTTGTGCCGCAGGTTGTCGATCAGCCAACGGGCCTTCGGGTAGGCCGACTTCGGCAGCGTCCCGTCGTGTTCCAGGGGGCCGGCGTGGACGTACAGGTCGCGGACGCCGGTGTCCCGCAGCCGGTGGACGAGGGCGGTGACGTCCGCGTCGGTCCTGCGCCCGTCGACCCAGGCGTGGCCGAGCCAGAGCGCGTCGCGGTCGCGGGTGCGGGTGCCCTCGGCGGGGTCGCCCGTGTAGTTCACGCGGAGGGTGACCTCGGCGGCCAGCAGCGGGAGGAGCACGGCGAGGAGGACACCGAGCGTGATCCGCCGGACCCGACGGGCCCGGCGGGACCACCGCGGCAGCCGGAGCCCGCGGTTCCAGCGGCGTCGTCCGGTGGCCTCCTCGCCGGTGTTCTCCGTGCGTTCCGCGGTGTCCATCCGTCTCCCCTCGCCCTCCCCGTGCGCCGCACCCTCCCCCACCCCGGACGCACACCGGTCGCGGGCCCGCATTCCTGCCCATACGCTCCGAAAGATGACGTCATCCTTGATCCGGGGGCGGCCGCGGCGGGCCTCGCCGTCCCACATATCCGTGCGGATCGTGCACACCCTGGTGGGCGGACTGGCCGGGGTGGTGTGGCTGGTGTTGCCGGGAATGACGATCAATACCGGCGCCCCGGTTCCGGACACCCGTGCGCATCCGCCGGCCGCGAGCGCGAGCGACGCCGCGCGGGACGAGACGTCGGCCACCTATCTGTTGCTGCCGCTGGCCGTCGTCGGGGCGGCGGGGATACTCGCCGGATACGTCGTCGTGCGGCGCGCCCGCCACGGCCGGACCCGCGCGGAACCCGCCGGGGGCCGGCTCGTGCCCGCCGCCCTGCCCGACCTCGCCGAACTCGACGGACGCACCCGCGCGTTGCTGGCCGAGACGGACGACCGGGTCCGGGCGGACGGGGAGGAACTCGACTTCGCCGAAGAACGGGCGGGCGCCGAGGCCGTCGCCCCCTTCGCGCAGGCCCTGGAGGGCGCCGAGGCGGAGCTCGCCGCCGCGTTCCGGATGCGGCAGCGGTACGACGACGGGGTGCCGGGCGACGACACGGCCCGGCGGCACCTGCTCGCCGGGATCGTCGGGCGGTGCGCGGAGGCGGTGCGGCGGCTGGACGCGCGGCGGGAGGCGCTGGACCGGCTGCGCGCTCTGGAGGGCGACGGGCTGGGGCCGGCGCTGGAGGTCGCGGAGGCCCGCTTCCGGGACCTCACCGGCAGTATCGCGGCGGCCGGGGCGACCGTCGCCGACCTCACCGGCCGCTACGGGCGCACCGCGACCGCCTCCGTCGCCGGCCATGTGGAACGGGCCAAGGACCGGCTGGTGTCCGCCACGACCGTCCTCAACCAGGCCCGGCAGAGCTCCGACCTGGGAGAGGCGGAGCAGGCCGCGCGGCATCTGCGTGCCGCCGAGGAGGACATCGCCCTGGCCGCCTCGCTCGTCGCCGGCGTCGACCGCCTCGCCGCGGCCCTGACGGCGGCCGCGTCCCTGGTCCCGGCGGCGCTGACGGGCGCCGAGGCGGCCCTCGCCGGGAGGCGGGACCCCGCGGCCGACCGGGTCCTGACCGGTGTGCGGGAGGACCTGATCGCCGGGCCGTACGACCCGCTGGACGCCCTGCGGCGCATCGTGCGGGCGGCCGGTCCGCCCCGGGACGGTGTGCTGTCGGCCGCCGCGCGGCTGGTCGCGCGGCACTCCGTCACCACCGCGGACGACTTCGTCGCCACGCACCGGGGACAGGTGGGCGCCGAGGCCCGCACCCGTCTGGCGGAGGCCCGCCGCCTGCTCCTCTCCGAGGACCCGGCGGCCGACCCCCTGGCCGTCCGGGCCCTGGAATTGGCGGAACAGGACATCAGCCGGTCGCCTCAGGCGCCCCGTTAGGGGCGCGGGGAACGGCGCGACCGGCCACGACGAACCCGCACGCGCCAGGGCACCGGAACCGCGCCGGAACCGCGCCTCAGAACAGGCTCAGCAACGCCTCCGCCGGGTCCGCCAGCCCCGTCTCCCCGTCGGGCAACGGCAGTTCGAACCACACCGTCTTGCCCCGCGGGGTCCGCCGCGAGCCCCAGGCCGCGCTCAGCAGTCCCACCAGCTGCAGCCCGCGGCCGCCCTCGTCCGTGTCCCGGGCGCGCCGGCGGCGCGGCTGCACCAGGCCGGAGTCCCAGACCTCGCACACCAGGGTCCTGTCGAGCAGCAGCCGCAGCCGGATCTCCCCCTCGCCGTACCGCAGGGCGTTCGTCACCAGCTCGCTGACCAGCAGTTCCGTGGTGTCGACGAGGGGCTCCAGGTCCCACGACAGCAGCTGTCCGCGCGCGTACTCCCGTGCCCGCCCGACACTGCGCGGCTCGCGCGGCAGCGTCCAGTCGCCGACCGAGTCGGTCGGCAGGCCCTGGACGCGGGCCATCAGCAGGGCGATGTCGTCCTCGCCGTGGTGGGTGTCGAGGGTGTTGAGGACGTGGTCGCAGACGTCCTCCAGGGGGCGGGTGGGATCGGTGAGCGCGCCGACGAACGCCTGGAGGCCCTCGTCGAGGGGGTGATCGCGGCTTTCGACCAGTCCATCCGTGTAGAGCGCGAGCAGGGCGCCTTCGGGGAGTTCGACCTCCACCTCCTCGAAGGGCTCCCCGCCCACGCCCAGTGGCATCCCGGGCGGCACGTCCAGCATCAGAGCGTCCTCGCCCGGCTCGACGAGCACCGGCGGCAGATGCCCGGCGTTGGCGAACGTGCAGCGGCGCGTCACCGAGTCGTAGACCGCGTAGACGCAGGTCGCCAGGTACACCTCGGAGAGGTCGGCCTCGCGGGGGCGCCGGGCCGCGCGGGTGGCCTGCTGGACCCCGCCCGGAGCGCCGAGGCCCCGCGCGATCTCGTCCAGCGCGCTGAGCACCTCGGCCGGTTCGAGGTCGAGGAGGGCGAGCGTGCGGACCGCGGAGCGGAGTTCGCCCATGGCCACCGCGGCGCGCAGTCCGCGGCCCATGACGTCGCCGACGACCAGGGCCGTGCGGTGGCCGGGCAGTTCGATGACGTCGAACCAGTCGCCGCCGACCTCGCTGGGGCGGTCGGCGGAGGAGTTGCCCGGCAGGTAGCGGCAGGCGATGTCCAGGCCGGCGGCGACCGGGTCGCCCGGTGGGAGCAGGGAGCGCTGCAGTATCAGGGCCCGTTCGTGCTCGCGGCGGTACAGGCGGGCGTTGTCGATGCAGACCGCGGCACGCGCCGCCAGCTCCACCGCCAGATCGCGGTCCCGGTCGCCGAAGGGCTCGCTGCCCTTGGTCCGGGCGAACTGCACGAGTCCCACGACGGTGTCGTGGGCGACCATCGGGACGGCCAGCGTGGACTGGACGAGGCCGCCCTCCTCGGCGGGCACCAGCTGGGGGCGGGCGGTGCGCAGGGCGTCCGCGCAGGGCGAGTTGAAGGGGTAGTGGTGGACGGCGCCGACCGCGACGGGCGGTCCGGAGCCGATGAAGGGGGCGTCGGAGACCGCGCTGGCGAAGGCGACCCGGCGCAGCTGGGCGCTGCCGTCGGCGAGGCCCGGCGGGGTCTCGTCGCCGGCCAGCAGGCCCTGGTAGAGGTCGACCGTGGCGAGGTCGCAGAAGCCGGGGACGACGACGTCGAGGAGTTCGCGGGCCGTGGTCTCCAGGTCGAGGGAGTTGCCGATGCGGGCGCCGGCCTCGTTCAGCAGGGCGAGATTGCGCCGTGCGGCGGCCGCCTCCCGGGCGGCGGCGCGACGGGAGGTGATGTCGATGCCGAGCCAGGCGATGCCGATGGGGCGTCCGGAGCCGCTGTGCACCCGGTAGAGGTTGACCGACCAGTGCCGGCGTTCCTCCGAGCCCGGCAGGAAGCCCGTGACGTGCATGTCCGTGATGGAGTCGCCGGTCTCCAGGACCCGGCGCAGGGTCGCGGCGACGCGTTCGGCCTCCGGGCTGCGCAGGTAGTCGTGGACGCCGCGGCCGCGGTGGGCCTCGGGCGAGCTGCCGTAGGCGCCGCCGAAGGTCTGGGCGAACTGCTGGTTGGCGCGGCGGATCCGCAGATCGGGGTCGATCAGCAGGAAACCGAAAGGGGATTGACCGAAAATCGACTGCGAGGCGGCGAGGTCGGTCTCGATGCTGCGCAGGGTGCGCACGTCGACGACGATGCAGACGGCGGCCTTCTCGCCCTCCTCGGTCCGCGTCGGCATGACGTAGACCTCGGCCAGGCCCTCCTTCTCGCCCTCCCCGGCCGTCCCGGGTGCCCGGAAGGGGACCACGCCGGTCCACTCCCGGCCGTCGAGGATCTCGGCCATCTTGCGCTGGCCCTGCTCGCGCAGGTCGGGGTCGACGAACGCCTCGATGGGGTCCATGCCGAGGGCGCGCCGGGCGGGGATGCCGAAGAGCTGCTCGGCGCGCAGGCTCCACTGGTCGACGAGGCCGTCGGGGCCGATGGAGAAGGAGGCGACCTTGATGTAGTCGTAGATCGAGCCGGGCGGGCTGCTCTGCCACATGGCGTCGGCGGAGGGTTCGTCACCGAGACCGGTGTCTCGGGTCGCCCTGTGTGACGACGACAGCTCGGGCCCGTCCGTCGACGCGCGGGACGTGTCCGCCGCGGGATCGCCCGCGGCACTCCTCCTCGCGCCGTCCGACGGGTCCTCGGACTCCGTGGCCTTCGCTGGTATCTCGCTCACGCGAACCGTCCCCTCCAGCTCACCGCGCCCGGTACCGGTCACCGGGGGCGGCTGCCCGCAGTATCCAGCACTACGGCGCCGCGCAACACGGTGTTCACGATCACAGCACGTTCCCGGCGGTTTTCGGTCCCGGCCGTGACAACACTTCCAGTCTTCTAACCAGCGGACACGGCGTCGAACCACACTCTCCGCCACCGGTCCGCGAGGCCCCGGTCCCGCGGTCGGCACCCCGGGCGGCCGCGTACGGCGTCGGGACCCTCATCCGGGCACCGCCAGCTCGAACCACACCGTCTTGCCCGCGCCTCCGGGCCGGGTACCCCAGCGGCGGGACGAGTGAGCGACCAGTTGCAGTCCCCGGCCGCTCTCGTCCTCGGGGCGGGCGACGCGCTCGCGGGGCAGGTCCGGGAGCGGGTCGGAGACCTCGACCAGGAGCACGCCGGGCAGGGCCGCGGGCCGGACGAGGCGGACCCCGATGGGGCCGGTGGCGTGCCGCAGGGAGTTGGTGACGAGTTCGCTGACCAGCAGGGCCGCGAGGTCGCCCAGGGTGTCCAGGTCCCAGGTGTGCAGTTGGCCGCGGACGGCGCTGCGGGCGGTTCTGACCGCGCCGGGCCGGGCGGGAAAGCTCCACTCGGCGCAGGCGCCTTCGGTGTCGATCACGCCGATCACTTCCCGGGCCGGACGCTCACCCCATGTCAGGTTTTCTTGGGGTTAATGGGCACATACCCGATATCGAGGAGCGAGTACCGTCCCGCGGGGCGCACGGTGGCACGAACGGCGTAGCGGTGGTGTGCGGCTCAGCCGCCGGTCACCTCGCGGACGGCCTCCACGTCCTGGTCGAGCCAGTCGACGTCCCAGATCTCGTCCGGGCCGAGCCAGCGCAGTGCGTCGTGGTCCTGGAGCGGCTCGGGTGCCGGGGAGCCGGGGGCGAGACGGGCCGTCCAGACCTGGAGGACGTACGGCGGCTTCAGCGGCCACTCGCCCGGTACGCGCGCCAGGGCCTGTGCGTCCACGCCCAGTTCCTCGCGCAGTTCCCGCACCAGGGCCGCGTCGGGCGTCTCGCCCGGCTCCACCTTGCCGCCGGGGAGTTCCCAGCGCCCGGCGAGGGCGGCGGGTGCGCTGCGGCGGGCGGCCAGGAGGCGGGGGCCGTCGAGCAGGGCCGCGCCCACCACCACGATCCGATCCGTCATGCGCGGGAGCCTACGGCACCGGCGATCAGTTCACCGTGCTCGCTCCGTGCTGGCCGTTCTGGCCGATCCGCTCGACCCAGTAGAGCTGTTTGTGGCCGCGGTCGTCGAGGCTGTCCGCGATCTTCTGGGCCTCGGCGCGGGTCGCGTACCGGCCCACTCGGTAGCGATTGCCGTTGTCGTCCTGTCGTATGACGAGCCAGGGAAGAGTGATCGTGCCGTCGTTCACCGCGCTCCACCGCCCCGCCCGCTAAGGAAACCGCAATCCGCATATGCCCGAGCCTACGCCTTCGCTTCACGCAGCGAATACGGCTTTTCACAAAGAGGTACGCAACCGGCCAGACCGAAGGGGGCGCGCGACGCCGGATGCGCCGTCCGTGCGGGGCGACGCATCCGGTCAGGGGCATTCCGGGCAGGTACGGGACCACCTGCGAGAACGGCCAGATTCCACCGGCGTGCGGGCGGTCGTGAGCGCCGCCGGAGAGGGTCCCCGAGGGGGTGCTTCCGGCGGTAACAGCCGTAAAGGTGTGCGCTACTTCACCGGGAGGTGGTACGCGACCCGGTAGCGGTCGGCCGGGACGACCACGTCGGCGGTCTCGACGGGGCGGCCCGAGGCGTAGAAGGTCCGCTGGACGACGAGGACGACATGGCCGGGGACGCCGCCGAGCGCGAGGAGTTCCTCGGCGAGGCCGGGGCGGGCGCCGACCTCCTCGGTGACGTTGTCCACGATCACGTCGATCGCCGCCATGCGCTCGACGACGCCCATGCCGCCGAGCGGGCCCTCCTCGGGCAGCATCACCGGGGTGCGGCCGGTGACCGCGAGGGGTTCCCAGGAGGTGGAGAGCATCATCGCCTCGCCGGCCTCCCGGAAGACGTACCGGGTGCACATCACCCGGTCGCCGGGCTTGATGGCCAGCCGCTCGGCGATCGCGCCCCCGGCCTCGGTCTGCTCGCTGCGGGACTCCCAGGTGCCGCGCGACTCGCCGTCGGCCTGCTCCTGCCGGAAGGGCGTCGCCCCGCCCGACGGACGGAAGCCGGAGCGGGCGATGCTGCGGGGCACGGGCCGCTCGCGGACGTACGTGCCCGAGCCCGAGCGGCCCTCCACCAGGCCCTCGGCCATCAGCACCTTGCGCGCCTCCAGGGCGACGGTGTCCGAGACGCCGTACTCCTCGCGGATTCTCGCCTGGGAGGGGAGACGGGTGTGCGGTGGCAGTGAACCGTTGACGATCTTCTGGCGGAGATCACCCGCGACACGCAAGTACGCCGGCTGCTCACCGAAAGTCACTGGCCACTCCCATCAGGTTGTACAGACAGCAACAGCCTGGCAACCGTGGGTTCCGCCGTGCAAGCAAAGGCCAGGGAATCACTCGATGTGATGACATGTATCGGGTGAGGGCTTTACGCAGGCACTTTCTCCCCGCTATAGCCGCGTTCACACCTCGAGCTCGGAAGCGTCTCCCCCGCCGTCCCGACCGCCGTCGCCCGCCCCGTCCGAGGGCGGGGTGGTGGCGAGGCCCAGAGCCTTGCGGGCGGTGACCGACCTGCCGGGGGCCGACAGCACCATGATCCGGTCGTAGGCGGTGTAGAAGCCGTCCGCGTCGGTCGCCGCGGCGGCCCGGGTCCACTGCTCGCGGATGGTCTCCACCTCCTTGGCGACGGCCGTGACCGGGCCCCTGGCATCGGCCGGCCAGGTGTGGGCGCGCAGCAGGCGCGACTCCTCGGCGAGCGCCCCCGCCATCCGCACGGCCCAGTCCGTGCTCGCCCGCAGGTCGTCGTCGGGGTCGTCCACGGGCTGGGTGTCGAGGGCCTTGTTCTCGATGTCGACGGCCTTCAGATAGGCGATCTGGTCGGCGTCCAGCGACCGCCCGTCGTTGCGCAGCGAGCCGGTCAGGCTCCCGCCGTCCTCGGTGTTGCCGAACACGCAGGTGACCTCCCGGTCGCCGTAGCGCCAGCTCTCCCGGGTCGGGGTGAGGTAGTACACGTCGACGTCGTCGGGCACGGCCCACACGTCCATGGCGTAGGAGTAGCGCAGCGCGTAGCAGCGGGTGTCGGCGACGTCGGTGACCTTCTCGTCGCCGGGGTAGGCGGCGGGCCCGGGCATCTTGAAGGCCGCGAAGACCTCGCCGTCGTGCTGTCCGGCGCAGGGCACCTTGTCGACGTCGTAGGCCACCCCCTCCAGGGAGCCGTCCGGCGCGTCGAAGCATTCGCCCTTGGTGAGGGTGTAGGCGCTGCCGCGGTCGTGCGCCGCCTCCTTGAAGCCGGACCAGAACGAGGAGATGCCGTTGGTGGCCAGGACCAGGACCCACAGGGCGAGTCCGGCCGACGACAGGACCGACCCGGCGATCGCCATGCCCTTGCCCCGCTCGCCCTTCCTGCGGATCTGCCCGAGCGCGATCAGGCCGAACAGCAGCCCGAGGGCGGGGACGCAGCACACGATGCCCAGCACCAGGGAGGCGATGGCGAGGGAGTTGACCGGAGCGGGGCGGTTGTACGGGCTGTAGCCCTGACCCCAGGGCTGGTACGGGTACGGCGGCTGCGCGGGGGTGCGGGGCTCCTGGGGCTGATGGGGCCCCGGGGGCGGCGGTATGGACACGGGTACCGTGCTCCTGGTTCGGGCGGCGCGGCCGGAGCTGCGCGGAGGGGTGCGGAGACGTACGCGGCGACCGGCCTTGCGGGAGCGGTGGCGGGAGCGGTGTACGGCTGGGCGCATGGTAAGCGCGGGGCCGGCGGGGGTGGAATGCGGATCACGAATCGGACGATCCGGGCGGTCAACGACCTGACCGCGCGGTGGGCGGCGGTGGCGCCGGCCGGCACGGTGTTCTCGGCGGCGGGGGTGTGGCCGCTGCTCGGCCTGCTGGCCGACGGGGCCGGGGGTACGGCCCGGACGGAGCTGGTGGAGGCGCTGGGCGTGCCCGACGGGCAAGCGGGCGCGGCGGCACGGGAGTTGCTCGGGGCGCTCGGGGCGATGCGCGGGGTCGACAGCGCGCTCGGGCTGTGGACCCGGCGGACTCTGGAGCTGCGGGAAAGCTGGGAGGCGGGGCTGCCCGTCGGGGCGCACGGCGTGCTCACGGCCGACCTGGTGGCCGACAAGGCGGCGCTGGACGCGTGGGCGGCCGAGCGGACGGGCGGGCTGATCGAGCGGATGCCGGTGGCGCTGTACGAGGACACCGAACTGGTGCTGGCGAGCGCGCTGGCGCTGCGGACCCGCTGGCTGCGCCCGTTCACCGAGATCGTGACGGAGCCTGCGGCGGGTCCGTGGTTCGGGCGGACGCTGCTGGGGCTGTGCCGGCGCACCGAGGTGCTGGACCGGATCGGCGTGGCCGACACGCGCTGGGGGCACGTCACCGAGCTGAAGGTGCTGGGCGACAACGCCGTCGACGTCCATCTGCTGCTCGGGGAGGAGCGGATGACACCCGGTCAGGTCCTCGCGGCGGGCGTGGACGTGCTGGCACGCAGGTGTCCGGTGCTGCCGGGGCCGGCGCTGCCGTACGGGGAGGCCGGGCCCGGGCTGCGCGTGGTGAAGGAGCGGTCCGCCACGCCCGATCCCCCGTCGCTGGACGTGGAGACCGTGGCGTTCGAGCTGACGGCCGAGCACGATCTGCTGGAGCGGCCCGAGGTGTTCGGCCTGGCTACGGCGACGCAGGACGGCGAGCCCGGTCCCTTCCCGGGTGTCAGCGCCTACCCGCTGTTCGTCGCGTCGGCCCGGCAGTCGGCGATGGCCCGCTTCCACGCCCGTGGCTTCGAGGCGGCGGCGGTGACGGCCTTCGGCATGCCGGGCGGCGCGATGCCGCGGCTCCGCTGGGCGACCACCGTCGTCGAGGCCGTCTACGACCGCCCCTTCGGCTTCCTCGCGCTGCACCGCCACTCACGGCTGGTCCTGGCGGCCGGGTGGGTGACGGACCCGGAGCCGTATCCGGAGGAGGACCCGGAGGACATCGAGGAGTATCGCTAGGGTCTAGGGCCGCTCCCTCTCCAGGAGCTCCACGCACCGCCCCAACAGGCCCGCCAGGGCGGCGCGTTCCTCGTCCGTGAACTCGGCCGCGAGCGCCCGCTCCACGCGTACGGCGCGGGCGTCGGCGTCGGCCATGACCGCGCGGCCCGCGTCGGTGAGACGGGTCTCCAGCACGTTCCTGTGCCACTCGTGCGGGGTGCGCTCGATGAGGGCGCGGTCCTGGAGGTTGTTCAGGACGGTGTTCATCGTCGGCGGGGTGACTCCGCACAGGCGGGCCAGGGCCGCCGCCGAGATGCCGGGGTTCTCGGAGAGGTGCAGCAGCGCCGAGTACTGGGCGACGGTCACGCCCGCGGGTCTCAGGACGGCGGCCTTCGTCGCGCTGAGAGCCTGTTCGGCCCGCTTGATGTGGGAGCCGAGGCGCTCGGACACGGGCATGGACGTCATCTGCGCATGGTAACGGCCTCTTTCTGCGATGAGATCACGCTGTGTGATTAATGCATTGACGAGCATTAGAGCTCTAACTTAGATTCGTGCGCTGAAGGTAGTGAGTATCCGAAGTGAGAGGCACCGACGTGTCCCGTTCGATCCATCGCCGTACCTTTCTGACCACCGCGACCGCGGCGCTGGCCGTCACCGTGGCGGGCCCGGCCCGGGCGGCCGCCGCGCCGCGGATCTCCACGGCGTTCACGCTCCCCGACGACCGCGCCTATCCCGAGGGCATCGCACTCGACCCGCGCACCGGCGACGCGTACGTCGGCTCGTACACGACCGGCGCGGTGTACCGGGCCGCGCGCGGCAGCCGCGCCGCCGAGGTCTTCCTCGCGGCCGGCGCCGACGGCCGCACCACCGCCAACGGCCTGAAGGTCGACCGGGCCGGGCGGCTGTGGGTCGTCGACTCCACGGCCGGGGTGGACGTGTACGACCTGCCCGGCCGCACACCGCTCGCCCGGCTCACCGTCCCCGGCGACGCCCCGTCCTTCGTCAACGACCTGGCGATCGGGCCGGACGGCACCGCCTACCTCACCGACAGCTCCCGCCCCGTGGTCTACCGCGTCACCCCGGCCGACCTCGCCCGCGCCCGCCGCGGCGGCGCGACGCTGGACGCCGCCTACGACCTGAGCGGCGTGGCGGCCCCGGACGGCCTGTTCCTCAACGGGATCGTGGTCGATCCGTCGGGCCGGTACCTGTTCGTCGTCGGCATGACCGGCGGCGACCTGACCCACGGTGACGGCCTGGAGCTGACGCACGGCACCCTGTGGGCCGCGCACAACGCCGTCGACGCCCTCAGCCGGTGGCGGCTGGCCCGGGACGGCTCCTCGGCCCGGCTGGAGCGGCGGTTCAGCGACTCCGCGCTGCAGATCCCGACCACGCTCGCCCGTCTCCACGGCCGGCTGCTGGTCGTACGGTCGCAGTTCGACAAGGGCGGCCCGATGGGTCCGGGCGTGCCCGACGAGCCGTTCACCGTGGCCTGGGTGGACGGGATCTGACGGTCAGCCGGCCGGTTCGGCCGCCAGTCTGCGCTGCTCCTCCTCCACGATCCGGCGGGCGATGTCGGCGTCCGAGACGTCGATCGCGTCCGGGGTGGCGTCGGCGGTGTCGCTGCGGCGGGCGTAGGCGTCGAACAGACGGCTCTTGTCGTTCAGGATGCGCAGGAGGCGTTCGTCGACGCTGTCGGGGGACAGCAGGCGGTGCACCTGGACCGGGCGGACCTGGCCCATGCGGTGGGCGCGGGCCACGGCCTGGTGCTCCAGGGTCGGCTTGACCTGCGGTTCGCACAGGATCACCACGGAGGCCGCCTGGAGGTTGAGGCCGGTGCCGCCCGCCTCGATCTGCGCGAGCAGCACCGCGTGGCCGTCGGCCGCCGTGAAGTCGTCGACCAGGCGCTGACGGCGGGCGGCGGGCACGTTGCCCGCGATCGGGCCGAGGGCCGTGCCGTCCAGGGCCGACCCGACCGCCGCGAGCACGTCGCGGAAGTACGAGAACACGACCACCTTCAGGCCGTTCGCCGCCGCGTCCGCGACGAGTTCGCGCAGCCGCTGCAGCTTCGCGGACTTCTCCGGGGCGGCGTAGGCGGCCCGGCGCATCGCCATGAAGTTCCCCGCGGCGACCGCCGCGCGGTAGGCGTCCTCGTCGGCCGCGCCGAACGCCTCCCACTCGTCCACGTGGAGGACGGCGGGCAGCTCGGTGAGCACGTCCTGCTGGTTGCGGCGCAGATAGGCGGGGGCGACGGCTCTGCGGAAGGCGTGCGGGCCGGCGACCGCGTCGCTGTCGCGGATGCCGGGGAGCAGTTCGGGCCGCAGTTGGCGGACGAGCGTGCGGAACTCCTCGACGCGGTTCTCCATCGGGGTCCCGGTGAGGAACAGCACGCGCTCGCAGGTTCCCGTCCAGGCGGCGATCGACCTGGCGCGGCGGGTGTCGGGGTTCTTGACGTAGTGCGCCTCGTCCACGACGAGCATCCCGGGCCCGTCGCCGTCCGGCGCGGGCAGGGTGTGCAGCAGGTCGAAGGTGGTCAGGGCGACGCCGCCGCGCTCGCGCCACTCGGCGTACGCGTCCCGCCGGTCCGGGCCGTGCACGGGCACCGGCCGCAGGGTGCTGCGGGAGCGGATCTCGCGCGTCCAGTTGATCAGCACGCTCGCCGGGCACACCACCAGGAAGTGGGTGTGCCCCTCGGCCGCGAGGTGGGCGAGCGCGGCGATGGCCTGGACCGTCTTGCCCAGGCCCATCTCGTCGCCGAGGACGACGCGCCGCTGGGCGAGGGCGAAGCGGGCACCGAAGGACTGGTAGCCGCGCAGGGAGACCCGGCGGTGGGTGTCGTCGAGCGGCTGGGCGCGGACCCGCTCGGCCACCTCCGAGGGCAGGAAGCCCTCGGCGGCCGCCTCGTCCGTGCGGTGGGCGGAGACCTCGGCGAGTTGGCTGTAGTACTCCGCGGAGCGCAGCTCGAAGTCGACCCAGGCCTCGATCTCGGAGGCCGGTCCGCGCAGCAGGTCGGTCGAGGCCTGCGCCAGTTCCAGGCCGGTGCCCGCCGACTCCGCCTCGGCCGCCAGCGCGGACAGCCGGGTCGTCGCGGCGAGGGCGGCCTCCCTGCGGGACCGGCCGGCGAGTGCCAGGCGGAGCCGGCCGGTGGCGGGGCGGGCGGCGGGCAGCAACTCGGCGAGCTCGCCCTCCAGTCGACCGGCGGTGTCGACGGCCCTGCGCAGTTCCGGTCCGGCCTCGACGAGCCGGTGCAGCGCGACGACCAGGGCGGTGGTGCGGGGTTCGGGGCGGTCGACGTCGATGCGGACGGAGACGGTCTCCGCGACGGCCGCCGCGATCTGGTGGGCGGCGGCGAGGGCCTGGTCGGCGGTCTGGGCGCCGACCCCGGGGACCCGGCGCAGTTCGTACCGGCTCGCCTCGTGCACCGCCCGCACCGTCGTGAACCCGGCCGCCTCCACGGCCGCCAGCCGCAGCCTGCCCTCGGTGGCGTCCTTCAGCCGGGCCACCGGGATGGACTCCAGCTCCCGGGCGACCAGTTCGTCCTTCAGCGGCGCCAGGGCGGAGCGCACCGCCTCCAGGGCGCGGGCGTGATCGTCGAGTACGGCACGCGCCGCCTCGTACAGCCGCGTGCCCCGCTCGCAGACCTCCCTGGCCCGCCGCCCCACGGGCGCCGCCGGCTCCTCCCCCACGCCCACCGCGCCACCCCTCCCGCTCCGCCCGTCCCAGGTGCCCACATCCTCGCACCGGACTCCGACGGCGCAGGCGGCCCGGGAGGCAGGGGAGCCCGGGCCGTGCGATCAACTCCGGCGCGGCACAAGGAAGGCCCTGCCGACCACGGCGACCACGGCGATCTCGACGATGCCGCCGGTGCGGACGCCGTCCTCGTCGGCCCCCTGGGTCGGGTCGCACCCGCGCCGCCTGAACACCGTTACCGGACAACCCACTTGGGCAAGCGTTGCCCACGGAACCCCGAAGATCGCGGGACCACCGGCCGGTGGTGCGGGGAGCGCGCGCCGGCCCGGCGTGCGCGCCTGCGGACGGGTGAAATCTGACCCGTTGTCAGTTGTGCGGGGCATGGATGGAGGGCCGACCCCAACACGGCCGAGTCGGTGGAGACGACGCGCCGGAGGCGAGTGATGAACGAAGAAGCGCAACACACGGGTGCCCGCGTCCACAGGACGCCGGTCCTGATCGTCGGCGGTTCCCTGGTCGGTCTGTCGACGTCTGTGTTCCTCGGACGGCTGGGGGTGGAGCACACGCTGGTCGAGCGGCACGCCGGCACCTCGATCCACCCGCGCGGCCGCGGCAACAACGTCCGCACGATGGAGCTGTTCCGGGTGGCCGGCGTCGAGCCGGCGATCCACCGGGCGGCGGCGACCCTGGCCGGCAACCACGGCATCCTGCAGACGCCGACCCTGGTCGGCGACGCGGGCGAGTGGCTGTTCCGGCAGATCGACCCGGGCGGCGGCCTGGCCCGGTTCAGCCCCAGCGGCTGGTGCCTGTGCAGCCAGAACGACCTGGAGCCGGTCCTGCTGGAGCACGCCCGGCGCCTCGGCGGCGATCTGCGGTTCGCCACCGAGATGATGTCCTTCGACGCCGGTCCGGACGGCGTGACCGCCGTGGTCAAGAGCCGCGAGACCGGCGAGCACACGACCGTCCACGCCGACTATCTGGTCGCCGCCGACGGCCCGCGCAGTCCGGTCCGCGAACAGCTCGGCATCGGCCAGAGCGGCCCGGGCGACCTGTTCCACAACGTCAGCGTCACCTTCCGCTCCCGCCGGCTGGCCGAGGTGGTGGGCGAGCGCCGCTTCATCGTCTGCTACCTGACCAACCCGGAGGCGGACGGGGCGCTGCTGCCGGTGGACAACGTCGAGAACTGGGTCTTCCACGCGCCCTGGCACCCCGAACACGGCGAATCCCTGGAGGAGTTCACCGACGAGCGGTGCGTCGACCACATCCGGCGCGCCGTCGGCGTGGCGGACCTGGACGTGGAGATCACCGGGCGGGCGCCCTGGCACGCCGCCCAGCGCGTCGCCCGCAGCTACCGCTCGGGCCGCGTCTTCCTGGCCGGCGACTCGGCCCACGAGATGTCCCCCACCGGCGCGTTCGGCTCCAACACCGGTATCCAGGACGCGCACAACCTCGCGTGGAAGCTGGCCGCGGTGCTCGGCGGCTGGGCGGGCGAGGGGCTGCTGGAGACGTACGACGCCGAGCGGCGGCCGGTGGCGGAGGCGACCAGCGCCCGGGCCGCCGCGCGGTCGGCCGAGCACAGCCACCCCGGTTTCGCGCCGCCGCCCGGGGCGGGCGCCGGCGGCCCCCAGCGGGGCATCCTGAACGTGGCCCTCGGCTACCGCTATCCGCAGGGCGCCGTCGTCGGCACCGAGCCCGCCGCCCCGGTCGTCCCGGAGGGCCTCGTCCTGACGGGTGAACCCGGCAGCCGCGCCCCGCACATGTGGCTGCGTCACCACGGCGAGCGGATCTCCACCCTCGACCTGTACGAGAAGTCCCTGGTCCTGCTGAGCGGGGCCGGTGAGCCGGGCGGCTGGCACGAGGCGGCCGTACGGCTCGCCGCGCGGACGCCCGCCCCCCTCGTGTCGTACCGCGTGGGCACCGGGCCCGAGGCCGAGCTGGTGCCCGAGGAGGGCGCGGACTGGGCGCAGTGCCACGGCACGGAGCACGGGGGCGCCGTACTGGTCCGCCCCGACGGGTTCGTGGCCTGGCGCTCGGCGGGACCGGTGGACGACGCCGAGTCGACGCTGCGTCATGTCCTGACGGCGGTGACGGCACTGACCTGAGCTCGGGGCAAAAAGGGCCGGCCGGGCGGTGCGACACCGCCCGGCCGGCCCATGCCGTTCACCCGCGTGATCGTCTTGAGTGGTGGCCGAGCGCCACCGCGCTGACGGTGGTTCACGTCGGGGCCGGGTCACCTCAGCTGACACCACGCCAGCTGCCCAGGCCACGACGGAAGGAAAACCACCTATGCGCTCTGCTCGCATGCTCCTGGCCACCGCGGCGGCCTCGGCCGTCCTGGCGATCACCGCCCCCGGCGCCTACGCGGCCGACGGCGGCTGGAGTCCGGACAGCTCGTCGTCCTCCTCCACCGGCAAGGAGCACGACTCGTCCTCCTCCACCGGCAAGGAGCACGACTCCTCCTCCTGGAGCAAGGAACACGACAAGGACGGCAGCCACGACGGACCGCGTGGTGGCATGCACACGGGTGGCGGGGCGCTGACCGCCGTCAAGGGCGACAACTGGGGCGGCGGCTCCTCCGACCCCCGGTTCGACCCGGACACCTACCGCAAGCACGGCGAGGACTCGTCCAGCGACTCGGGCGGCTGGAGCGGTGAGCACGAGAAGCCGCACGGGGGCATGCACACCGGTGGCGGCGCGCTCGCCACGCCGACGGTGACCGCGGGCGGCCTGGCCGTCCTGGGCCTCGCCGGGGCCGGCCTCTTCGCGGCGCGGCGGAGGAAGACCGTCGCGACCCTGGCCTGAGCCATGCCGGACGCGATAGCGGCCCGGGCCGCCACACGCGCCCCCGTGGCGGCCCGGCCGCTCCCACCCCCGTCCCGTCCGCTCGACTGCCGTGTCCGAGTGAGGTGTTCTTCCCGATGGCAGCCCCTTCCTCTCCTCCCTCCGGCGACGACCCGGCCCCCGGCGCGAGCTCGCGCACGAGCCCCGTGATGATCTGGGCCGCGGCCGGGCTGCTCCTGGCCATCGCCCTGTTCACGGGCCACGACCCCGCGCCCGGCACCTCCCGCGCACCGCGCGCGGACCACGCCGCCGTATCGGCCCCGCCCGCCCGGGCGGCTCCCTCGGGAAGCTCGGCGGGACCGCATCTGCCCTGGTCGAGGCCGGTGCGTCTGCTGATCCCGAAGATCGGCGTGGACGCGCCCTTCACCGACCTGTCCCTCGGCGCCACCGGGCAGCTCCAGCCGCCGCCGGCCGCCGACACCAACCTCGTCGGCTGGTACGCCGACGGTGCCGCGCCCGGGGAGACGGGCACGGCGGTGATCGCGGGGCACGTCGACACCAAGACGTCGGCCGCCGTCTTCGCCGGCCTGAGCGAACTGCGCAAGGACGACGTCTTCTCCGTGGAGCGCGCCGACGGCCGTACCGCCACCTTCCGGGTCGACAGCGCGGAGACCTTCTCCAAGGCGGACTTCCCCAGCGACCGCGTCTACGGCGACACCCCGCGGGCCGAGGCACGCCTCATCACCTGTGCGGGCGACTACGACCGAACGGTGCGGGACTACACCGACAACCTGGTCGTCTTCGCGCACCTGGTGTGAGCCACGGTCACCCGCGTGATTCACGCGAGTCGCGCGCCGCACAGGACGGGCACAGGATCGAGAACGCCGAGAAGCAATCCCCCGAGAAGGAGATGTGCGCAGGATGACCACCACGTCCGAACGTGCCCCCCAGGCATCGCCCCGCGTGTCCCAGTCCGTGTTCGACGGCTCCCGCCTGCGGGTCGTGCTGCTCGTGGACGTCTACGACGGCGCCCAGCAGCAGTTCCTGGAGGCCTACGAGCAGCTGTGCCACCAGGTCGCCTCCGTCCCCGGACACGTCAGCGACCAGCTGTGCCAGTCCATCGAGAACCCCTCCCAGTGGCTGATCACCAGCGAGTGGGAGAGCGCCCCGCCGTTCCTCGCCTGGGTCAACAGCGAAGAGCACGTGCGGATGGTGGAGCCGCTGCACAGCTGCGTGCGGGACACGCGGTCGCTACGCTTCCACGTCGTCCGCGAGACCGGCGGACCCGCCGCGGACGACGAGCGCCGGCTGCAGAGCATGCCCCGCATCGGCGACGGTGTGATCCGGCACGCGCTCACCTTCACCGTCAAGCCGGGCAGCGAGGAGCAGGTCAAGAAGATCCTCTCCGACTACGCCTCCCCCGAGCCCCGGGTCGACGACAGCACCCGGCTGTGCCGTACGTCCCTGTTCATGCACGGCAACCGGGTGGTGCGGGCCGTGGAGGTCAAGGGCGACCTGCTCGCCGCGCTGCGCCACGTCGCCCGCCAGCCCGAGGTCCGCGCCGTGGAGGAGGCCATCAACCCCTATCTGGAGCAGGACCGGGATCTCGACGACCCCGAGTCGGCCCGGATGTTCTTCACCCGTGCGGCCCTGCCCGCCGTGCACCACGTGACGGCGGAGGCGCACAACACGCCCGTCGAGCGGCACGCCCTGTACTACCCGGCCCGTCCGGGACAGGGGATGCGACTGGCCGAGGTGCTCGCCCGGCAGGACACGGCGGCGGCGGACGACCCGCACGGCCCGGTCGTGCGCAGCACGATCTTCCAGCGCGACGACATCGTTGTCCGGTTGATCGACGTGCGCGGCGCGCTCGACACCGCCGTCCCCGCGCCGTTCCTCGGCCTGTCCGACCCCGGGCAGGTGGCCGAGCTGACCACGTTCCCGGACGGCGACCCGGCGCGCGTGCTCGAGGCCGCGCGCATGGACCTCGTCACCGACCGCCGTTCGCCCGACGCCTGACCGGTCGACCGCGACGGCCACTGACCCACCCGCCCGCGCAGCGCATGAATCGGAGCACTGTCGTGACCACTTCCCTTCCCAGAATCGTGGCTCTGAGCGAGATCGAGCCCAACACCCGCCGTGGCGGCGATCTGCGCGCCCTGCTCACCCCCGCCACGGTCGGCTCGACCAGCGGTTTCATGGGTGTGGCCATCGTGCAGCCCGGCGACCGCATCGGTGAGCACTACCACCCGTACTCCGAGGAGTTCGTGTACGTCCTGTGCGGGCAGCTGGAGGTGGACCTCGACGGCGAGGCCCACCCGCTGCAGCCCGAGCAGGGGCTGATGATCCCCGCCCACATGCGCCACCGCTTCCGCAACGTGGGCAACGTCGAGGCCCGTCTCGTCTTCCACCTCGGCCCGCTGGCGCCGACCCCGCCGCTCGGGCACGTGGACACCGAGGAGACGGACGCCGCCCCGGTGGCCGGACGAGATCGGGTCGCGTCATGAGCCGGCGCGTCGCGGTCACCGGCATAGGCATCGTCGCACCCGGCGGCATCGGCGTACCGGCGTTCTGGAACCTGCTGGCCGAGGGGCGCACCGCGACCCGGGGCATCACGTTCTTCGACCCGTCCGGGCTGCGGTCGCGGATCGCCGCCGAGTGCGACTTCGAGCCCGGCGCGTACGGGCTGGACCCCGAGCAGGTCGCGCGCTGCGACCGCTACATCCAGTTCGCCCTGGTGGCGGGCGAGGAGGCGGTGCGGGACGCGGGTCTCGACCTCGGCCGGGAGGATCCCTGGCGGGTCGGGGTGTCGCTCGGCACCGCGGTCGGCGGGACCACCCGGCTGGAGCACGACTACGTCCTGGTCAGCCACGGCGGGCAGCGCTGGGACGTCGACCACCGGGAGGCCGGCCCGCACCTGCAGCGCGCGTTCGCGCCGAGCACCCTCGCCGCGACGGTGGCGGAACGGTTCGGCGCGGGCGGGCCGGTGCAGACGGTCTCCACGGGCTGCACCTCCGGCCTGGACGCGGTGGGCTACGCCTTCCACACCATCGAGGAGGGCCGGGCCGACGTCTGCATAGCCGGCGCCTCGGACTCGCCGATCTCCCCGATCACCATGGCGTGCTTCGACGCGATCAAGGCCACCTCCCCCAACAACGACGACCCGGCCCACGCCTCCCGCCCCTTCGACGCCGAGCGCAACGGCTTCGTCATGGGCGAGGGCGGCGCCGTACTCGTCCTGGAGGAGCTGGAGCACGCGCGAGCCCGAGGCGCGCACGTGTACTGCGAGCTCAGCGGCTACGCCACCTTCGGCAACGCCTACCACATGACCGGTCTGACCACCGAGGGACTGGAGATGGCCCGCGCCATCGAGGACGCCCTCGACCACGCCCGGCTCGACCCGACGGCGATCGACTACGTCAACGCGCACGGGTCGGGCACCCAGCAGAACGACCGGCACGAGACGGCGGCGGTCAAGCGGGCGCTGGGCCCGCACGCCTACGACACCCCGATGAGCTCCATCAAGTCCATGGTGGGCCACTCCCTGGGCGCGATCGGCGCGATAGAGGTCGTCGCCTGCGTGCTGGCCCTGGCCCACCAGGTCGTACCGCCCACCGCGAACTACGAGACCCCGGACCCCGAGTGCGACCTGGACTACGTCCCGCGCACGGCCCGCGAACGCCGGCTGGACAGCGTGCTGTCCGTGGGCAGCGGGTTCGGGGGCTTCCAGTCGGCGGTGGTCCTGTCCCGGTCGAGGGAGCCAAGACGATGAGCGAACCGTATCCACGGCGTGTCGCCGTCACCGGAATCGGCGTGGTCGCGCCCAACGGCAACGGCACGGACGCCTTCTGGAAGTCCACCGAGGCGGGCCTCAGCGTCCTCGGCCGGGTCACCCGCGAGGGCTGTGAGCACCTGCCGCTGCGGGTGGCCGGTGAGATCCGGGACTTCGAGGCCGCCACGGCGGTCGAGGAGCGGTATCTCGTGCAGACCGACCGCTTCACGCACTTCGCGCTGGCCGCCGCCGACCGCGCGCTGGACGACGCCGGGCTCGGCCGGGCCGACACCGACGAGGCTCCGTTCTCGGTCGGCGTGGTCACCGCGGCCGGCTCCGGCGGCGGCGAGTTCGGCCAGCGGGAACTGCAGCAGCTGTGGGGCAAGGGCAGCCGGTTCGTCGGCCCGTACCAGTCGATCGCCTGGTTCTACGCCGCCAGCACCGGCCAGATCTCCATCCGCCGTGGCTTCAAGGGCCCCTGCGGTGTGGTCGCCTCCGACGAGGCGGGCGGCCTGGACGCCCTGGCGCACGCGGCACGCGCGGTGCGCCGTGGCACCGACGTGCTGGTGGCGGGCTCCACGGAGGCGCCGCTCGCCCCCTACTCGGTGGTGTGCCAGCTCGGTTATCCGGAGCTGAGCACCGAGGAGGACCCGACCCGCGCCTACCGCCCCTTCACCTCCGCGGCCTGCGGGTTCGTGCCCGCCGAGGGCGGCGCGATGCTGGTGGTGGAGGACGAGGGGTCGGCCCGCGAGCGCGGTGCCGAGGTGCGGGCCCGGATCGCCGGGCACGCGGCGACGTTCACCGGGGCCGGCCGCTGGGAGCGGTCGCGGGAGGGGCTCGCGCACGCCATCCGCGGCGCCCTGGCCGAGGCCCGCTGCGCGCCGGAGGAGATCGACGTGGTCTTCGCCGACGCCCTGGGCGTGCCGGAGGCCGACCGGGCCGAGGCCCTGGCGATCGCCGACGTGTTCGGCGCGCACGGCCGGCGGGTGCCGGTCACCGCGCCGAAGACCGGGATCGGCCGGGGTTACGGGGCCGCGCCCGTGCTGGACGTCGCGGCGGCGGTGCTGGCGATGCGCCACGGCGTCATCCCGCCCACCCCGAACGTCTTCGACGTCTGCCACGACCTCGACCTCGTGACCGGCGCGGCCCGCGCCGCCGAGCCGCGCACGGCGCTGGTCCTCAGCCGAGGGCTCATGGGGTCGAACTCGGCGCTCGTGCTGCGGCACGGCGCCGCCTGAGAAACCGTCACACCAGCGAAGGAGAACCACCGCATGAGTGACCGCATCACCGTGGAAGAACTGTCCGAGCTGATGAAGAAGGCGGCCGGCGTCACCGTCGCACCCGAGGAGCTGCAGCGGGGCTACGACTCCGGCTTCGACACCTTCGGCATCGACTCGCTCGGGCTGCTGGGCATCGTCGGCGAGCTGGAGAACCGCTACGGCACGCCGATGCCGCCGGACGCCGAGCGCAGCAAGTCGCCCCGGCAGTTCCTCGACCAGGTCAACGGCGCCCTGCTGGCGGGGGCGTGACATGACCGGACACACCGAGAACGAGATCACCATCGCCGCACCGCTGGACCTGGTGTGGGACATGACGAACGACGTGGCCGGCTGGCCGCGGCTGTTCAGCGAGTACGCCTCCGCCGAGATCCTCTCCCGGGAGGGGAACAAGGTCACCTTCCGGCTGACCATGCACCCCGACGACAACGGCAAGGTGTGGAGCTGGGTCTCGGAGCGCGAGGCGGACCGCGACACCCTCACCGTCCGGGCCCGCCGGGTCGAGACGGGCCCCTTCGACCACATGAACATCGTGTGGCGGTACGAGGAGGTCCCGCAGGGCGTGCGGATGGTCTGGACGCAGGACTTCGCGATGAAGCCCGAGGCTCCGGTCGACGACGACTGGATGACCGACAACATCAACCGCAACTCCAAGGTGCAGCTGGCGCTGATCCGCGACCGCATCGAGAAGACGGCGGCCGAGCAGGGCCTCACGCCCGGCCTGACCGACTGAGCCGGACGGAGAACCTCCCATGCACCAGGCGCTGATCGTCGCCCGGATGGCCCCGGGCTCGGCTCCGGACATCGCCAAGATCTTCGCGGAGTCCGACCGGGGCGAGCTGCCGCACCTCGTAGGAGTCGTCCGGCGCAGCCTGTTCCAGTTCGGCGACGTGTACATGCATCTCGTGGAGTCCGAGCGCGATCCCGGACCCGCCATCGCCAAGGTCGTCGACCACCCGGAGTTCCGGGACGTCAGCGAACGTCTCGCCTCGTACGTCAGCGCGTACGACCCCGAGACCTGGCGCTCCCCCAAGGACGCCATGGCCCAGCGCTTCTACCTCTGGGAGCGCGACCCGGCCGGCTGACCACGCACACACACCGGTCGCCGGACCCGCAGCGCCGCGGGTCCGGCGACCGGTGTGTGTGGGCCCGGTCAGCCCGGGACGTGGCAGTCGAAGGCGTGCAGGTAGGGGTTGACGGGGCTGATGTCGTCGATGACCAGCCCGGCCGCGGTGATCCGGTTCACCATGCTCTCGGTGGTGTGCTTCGCCCCGCCGACGTTGAGCAGCAGCAACAGGTCCATGGCGGTGCTGAACCGCATGGAGGGCGTGTCGTCGACGAGGTTCTCGATGACCACGACCCTGGCCCCGGGCCCGCCGGCCTCGCGGACGTTGCGCAGGAGACGGGTCGTGCTCTCGTCGTCCCACTCCAGGATGTTCTTGATGATGTACGTGTCGGCCTTGACCGGCACCGACACCCGGCAGTCGCCGCCCAGGATCTGCACCCGCTCCGCGAGCGCGCCGCCCTCGCGCAGCCGGGGGTCGGCGTTCTCCACCACCTGCGGCAGGTCGAGCAGGGTGCCCCGCATCGACGGGTACTTCTCCAGCAGGCTCGCCACGACGTGCCCCTGGCCGCCCCCGAGGTCGGCCACCGACGAACTCCCGGACAGATCGAGGAGCTCGGCGACCTCCTTCGCGGACTGCTTGCTGGAGGTGGTCATGGCGCGGTTGAAGACGTCCGCGGACTCGGGCGCGTCCTCGTTGAGGTACTGGAAGAACTCCTTGCCGTACAGGTCCTGGACGACGTTGCGTCCGCTGCGCACGGCCTCGTCGAGCTTCGGCCAGGCGTCCCAGGTCCACGGCTCGGTGCACCACAGGACGATGGCGCGCAGGCTGTGCGGGTCGTCCTCGCGCAGCAGCCGGGAGACGTCGGTGTGCGCGAACGTCCCGTCGGGCCGCTCGGCGAAGACGCCGTAGCAGGACAGGGCCCGCAACAGCCGCCGCAGCGGCGCCGCTTCGGTCTTCACCGCGGCGGCGAGGTCCTCGGCGGCCATCGGGCCCTCGCCGAGGGCGTCGGCGACGCCGAGCCGTGCCGCGGCGCGCAGGGCGGCGGCGCAGGCCGCCCCGAAGGCGAGTTCCCGCAGCCGCATCGAGGGCGGTGGGGCGGTCTGGGCGGTCGTCATGTGCCGCCCTCCTTCCTGGAGTCGGACGGTACGGCGGTCAGCACAGGCCCGCGGGCAGGGACGCCCGGCAGTTGTTGCCGGTGAAGGTGTTGCCCTTGCCGGGGTCGCCGTTGACGAGGTCGGCCGGGGCGTTGCCCTGGAGCACGTTGTCCTTGATGCGGTTGTTGTCGCTGGTGGCGCCCACGAGGCTCTTGAACAGCACGATGCCGCCCGACAGCGGCGAGTCGCCGGCGTTGTCGCGGATCGTGTTGTGGGTGACGAGGGTGCTCTCGGCGCCGGTCAGGACGATGCCGGAGCCCTGGAGTGCGGGCAGCCGCGCCGTCTTGGGGCACGACTTGTTGTTGCGCACGACGCGGTTGTCGCGGACGGTCAGGTCACCGGCCTTGGGCGTGTTCTCGTCGCCGACGATCATCACGCCCGCGCAGTTGCCGGTGAGGTGGTTGCCGGCGACGGAGAGGTCGCGCAGGCGGCGGACGGTGATGCCGATCCGGTTGCCCTGAAGGCGGTTGTGCTCCACACGGGTGCCGTGGGTGTCCGCGGCGCCCGCCTCCCGGGTGATGGTGTTGGCGAGGAAGAGGCCCGCGTCGCCGTTGTCCCGGGCGGTGTTGGAGCGGATCACGCTGCGCACCGAGCCCTCCTGGGCGATGCCCCACACGGCGTTCTTCACCGCGGTCACGTTCCGCACGGTCAGGCGGTCGGTGGCCATGGCGAAGACGCCGGTGTGGCCGAAGCCGGTGACCGTCAGGTCGGCCACGGTGACGCCCTGGAGGTCGTGGCCCCTGGCGCCGATCACGCAGATGCCGTTGCCCCGGGAAGCGCAGGCGCCCGTCTTGTCGGTGCCCGGTTCGACGACCGTCTCACGGCCCGTGCCCCGCAGGGTCAGGTGAGGCGTCGTCACCTTGACGCTCTCGTGGTAGGTGCCGGGGGTCACCAGCACGGTGTCCCCGGGGGCGGCGGCGTCCACCGCCTTCTGGATGGACTGGCCGGGGAAGACCAGGTGGGTACTGGGTACGGAGTCCGGTGGGGCGGCGCCGAGGCCCGCCCCGAGGATCGCTGCGGTGCACGCAAGATACGCGATGCGACATTTAGTCATATTCCATACGTTATGACCGGATGGCTCGCGGGCCGGTGCGATGGGCCATCCGGAGGCGTGTCACGCGGGCGGTGCGATGGGTCGTGCGACGGGGCACCCGGAGGCGTGTCACGCGCACCGTGGCCGCAGCCGCACCGGTGTTGCGGCGCTCAGGTTCCGCAGGCCGGGCAGTCGGCGCGGCGCTCCGCGCGCTGCATGATCGCCTCGCCGGGCACCATGAGATTGAGGCCGAACCGGCAGCCGGGCTCGACCGGCGGTATCCCGCACAGCAGCATGATCGCCGCATGGGCCAGCAGACCGCCGGACAGGCTCGCGGTCACGGCGTTGACCGGGTTCCACGGCATCCGGGGCGAGGCGGCCTCCTCGTCCTGGCCGGGCGCGAGACGCAGGTCGCGGCGCTCGATCTCGGCGCTGCGCAGACACTCCCAGCAGGCGCCCCGGCCGGGCGCGAACACCCCGACGCTCACCAGCGGCCCGCGATAGCCGGCCTCGGCCCACGGGGTGCCGGAGGCGAGGCAGACCCGATTGGCCCAGCGCCGGATCACGGGCGGACGGTCGGCGGCCAGCAGGAGCAGGTCGTAGCGCGGACCGCCGCCGGTCAGCATGTCCTCGAGGTCCGACGGGCCGCGCACCTCTCCACGCTCCCCCGTGACCGTCGTGTCCGAGTTCAGGGCGCGCAGTACCGTCAGTGCCGCGTCGAGCTTGGGCGTGCCCAGGTCGGCTTCGCGGAAGAGGGTCTGGCGGTTGAGGTTGGACAGTTCGACGACGTCCGGTTCGACGCAGTGCAGCAGCCCCACCCCGGAGGCCACCAGGTCCCGGGCGGCGGCCGAACCGGTGCCGCCGAGGCCGACCAGCAGGACCCGGGCGCGGCGCAGCATCAGCTGCGGCTCCCAGGCGCTCGCCCTGGGCGACAGGTCCATCCAGCGCAGCAGGGTCATGCCCCGGCCGTAGCGCTCCCGTTCCCGCTCCGACAGCTCCGGCGGGGGCGCGGCACCGGCGTCCTCCACGTAACCGGTCGCGGTCAGGTCCGTCATCGCCTGCGCGATGTCCGGCTCCGGCAGCCGCAGTTGCGGATGGCTGCGGGCGACCTCGGCGACGACGTCCGCGGCGCTGCGCGTGCCGTCCATGGCCTCGACCAGCGTCCACACCCAGCCGTCGGGGTCCTTGACCTCGGCGCCGACGCCGTGGACGACGCTCCCGATCCGGACGTTGCCGTCGACGGTCCGGTAGGCGCGGTGCTCCGGCTTGATCCGGGGCCGCCGCATCGCGTGCACGGTCATCTTCACGCCAATCTCGTCAGCCCCAACTCGACTGCCGGCAACGGACATTGACAACAATCGTGCGACTGACCAACTCTGGCAAGAGCACGTCGGACCACCGCAGGCCACAGCCATCGTCAGGAGGACACGGCATGCCGAACAAGATCGAGATCCGCCCGCTGGACAAGAAGGAGACCACCGGCGAGTCCGGTGGCAACGGCGGCGCCTGACCGGACGCGGACGATGGACCGTTCCGAGACGGTCGTGGACCGTTACCCGACGGTCGAGGAAGTCACCGATGCGGCGCGGCGGTTGGTGTCCCGGTTCCCCGGTGCCGCCGGCCGGCTGCGCCGGATCGGCACGTCCCGGGCGGGCCGCCCGATGACGATGCTGTCCCTGGGACGCGGGCCGCGCCATGTGCTGGTCGTGGCCGGGCCGCACCCCGACGAGCCGGTGGGACCCGCGACCGCCCTCGCGCTGGCGGAGTGTCTGGCACGCGGCGACCGGCCGTGCGCGGCGACCGACCTCTCCCTCGTCACCTGGGACATCGTCCTGTGCCTGGACCCGGACGGCGCCGCGCTGAGCCGGGAGGTCCAGGAGGCGACGACCGGCCCGGATCACTCCCTGGCCGGCTACTACCGCGCCGCCTACCGTCCGGTCGCGGCGGAGCAGCCGGAGTGGGCGCCGATCGAGGCGTGCCGACTCCCCGAGAGCGCCGCGCTGTTCGCGGTGATCGACGAACTGCGTCCCGTTCTCCAGTGCTCCCTGCACAGCGTCGAAGCGGGCGGCAGCTGGGTGCAGTTGACCCGGGACCTGCCCGAACTCGCCACGCCCTTCCAGGCGTCGGCCGCGCACCTCGGCATCCCCGTCCAGCTCGGCACGTTCGACGCCCTGTACTGGGAGAACCCGAGCCCCGGCATCCACGTCCTGCCTCCGCCGGACAGCACCGCCCGGCTGGCGGCCGGCTCCGAGAACATCGGGCTGTCCACCTGGTGCGCGCCCCAGCGCCACGGGGGTCTCACCGCGATCGTCGAGGTACCCATGTGGGCGAGCGACCTCGCCGACGACTCCTCACCCCACCCGGAGGCCGCCGCCGCGCTGCGCGACCTGGCCGGCCTGGTCCGGGACGGCGGCCGGCAGGTGACCGCCGTCCTCGACAAGGCGCGGGCCTTCCTGCCCCCGCCCGCGGAGAGCGGGCCCCGCCGGGTGCTGGAGTGGATGGCCGACGGCCTCTACGACCTGGTCGCCGAGTCCTGGCAGCCCCTCGCCCGGCAAGCGGCCGAGGCCCCGCGGCCCGCGCTGACCAGGGCCCAGGTCTCGGCCCTCGACATCGTGGCCCGGCGGCAGCCCCTGCGGGCGGCGGGCCTGCTGCTGCGCCTGCTGAGCACGGCGGACGACCCGGCCGCCCCCGGCCTCCACCGCGACCTGGACGAACTCTTCACCGCCTGGTGCGCGGACTTCGAGAAGTCCCTGCGCCTGCGCTGGGTCCCCGTCCACCACCAGGTCACCCACCAGACCCGCACGGTACTGGCGGCAGCCGAGGCCGCCCTGGGGAAACCGGCTCGATAACCTCGCAGACGATCTCGTGGCTCGTCCCTCGCCGAGTCGCTACCGTTGAGCCATGACCGCACTGCCCGACTGGATGCGCCCGCCGCGCGAGGAAGGCTGGTTCGCGGAGGACCTGGACCGCCTCCCCGAGGCACCTCGCCACACCGAGCTGATCGACGGAGCACTTGTCTTCATGATGTCGCCGCAGAGGTGGTGGCACGGCCACCTCGTCACGATGCTCACCGTCGCGCTCATGGAGCAGGCGCCCGGCGATATCAGGGTCGGCCGAGAAATGTCGATAAAGCTCGACGAGCGGAACCGCCCAGAGCCGGACCTGCTTCTGACGACGGCCGACTACGACGCAGACCGTACCTGGTTCACGCCGGACGAGGTACGACTTGTCGTCGAGGTCGTCTCACCCGAGTCCGCCCACCGCGACCGCACGGTGAAGCTGCACAAGTACGCGCAGGCCGGCATTCCTCACTACTGGTGCATCGAGGACGAGGACGGAGCCCCGGTCGTCCACGTCTACGAACTCGACGAACCGACCGGCGCCTACGCGCCCGCGGGCATCTTCCGGGGCACCCTGGAGCGTCCCGTGCCCTTCGAGATCACCCTGGACCTGGACAAGCTCACCCCGCCCCGCACCTGAGCCGGCGAACGCAAAGGGGCCGGGCCCGCAAGAGCCCGGCCCCCAGCGCGGTCACACGTTGAAGCGGAACTCCACCACGTCGCCGTCCTGCATGACGTAGTCCTTGCCCTCCATGCGGGCCTTGCCCTTGGCGCGGGCCTCGGCGACCGAGCCGGTCTCCACCAGGTCGGCGAAGGAGATGACCTCCGCCTTGATGAAGCCCTTCTGGAAGTCCGTGTGGATGACTCCGGCGGCCTCGGGGGCGGTGGCGCCCTTCTTGATCGTCCAGGCGCGGGATTCCTTGGGGCCGGCCGTGAGGTAGGTCTGCAGGCCGAGGGTGTTGAAGCCGACGCGGGCGAGGGTGGCGAGGCCGGGCTCCTCGGCGCCGACGGACTCCAGCAGCTCCAGGGCGTCGGCCTCGTCGAGCTCGGCGAGGTCCGCCTCCAGCTTGGCGTTGAGGAAGATCGCCTCGGCGGGGGCGACCAGCGCGCGCTGCTCGTTCTTGAAGTCGTCGTCGACCAGCTCGTCCTCGTCGACGTTGAAGACGTACAGGAAGGGCTTCGTCGTCAGCAGGTGGAGGTCGTGCAGCGGCTCCGCGCGCTCGCTGCCCTGGACGATGCCGTGCGCGAAGAGCGTGTCGCCCGTCTCCAGGATCTCCTTGGCCTCCTCGACGGCCTTCACCTTCGGCGCGACGTCCTTCTTGATCCGCGACTCCTTCTGCAGGCGCGGCAGGACCTTCTCGATGGTCTGCAGGTCGGCGAGGATCAGCTCGGTGTTGATCGTCTCGATGTCGTCCTTCGGCGAGACCTTGCCGTCGACGTGCACGACGTTCTCGTCCTTGAAGGCGCGGATGACCTGGCAGATCGCGTCGGACTCGCGGATGTTCGCGAGGAACTTGTTGCCCAGGCCCTCGCCCTCGCTCGCGCCGCGCACGATGCCCGCGATGTCGACGAAGTCGACGGTCGCCGGAAGGATGCGCTGCGAGGAGAAGATTTCGGCCAGCTTCGTCAGCCGGGCGTCGGGGACGCCGACCACGCCCACGTTCGGTTCGATCGTGGCGAACGGGTAGTTGGCCGCGAGCACGTCGTTCTTGGTCAGGGCGTTGAACAGGGTCGACTTGCCGACATTCGGCAGACCGACGATTCCGATCGTGAGCGACACGTTGCGACTTCCCGTACGTGAGAGGAGAGGACTGGAGGGGCTGGGCCGATCCACCAGTCTACGGCGTGCCGCACAGCGCCCCGGCGACGGATCGAACGCATGGCCAAGGTCTTTCCTACGGCGTGTCCCAGGGGCGATTCGACACATAAACAGACCTAAGTTGGTCGGGTGGAGCAACACAGGACGCGACCCCCGCACGACGGAACGCGACGAGGCACGCCCCCGCTGCCCCCGCAGGCGGCCCGCGGCGGCGCCGCGGGCGGTGGTGCGCGGCCTGCGCCGCATCCCGCGCAGAAACGCCCGGCCCCCCGCCCCGCGGGCGGACGGCAGCCCGCCGCCTCGCTGGCCGAGAGGGCGCGGAGTATGCCCAACCCACGGCTGACCGGGCTGGGCGGCGGCCTGTTCTGCGGGGCCGTGATGTTCGTCCTCGGCTGCCTCGACGACCTGCTCCTGGGCGGCTCGCCGACGGTGTACGGCGTGCTGTTCCTGCCGGTGTGCGTGCTGACGGCGGTCTGGGTGCGCAAGGGCGACCTGGTGACCGCCCCGGTCGTGGTGCCGATCGCCTTCGCGGTCGGTCTGCTGCCCGTCGCCGACAGCAGCGGCGGGGTGCTGGGCCGGCTGATGGGCCTGGTGACGGCGCTCGCCACCCAGGCGGGATGGCTGTACGGCGGGACGCTGATCGCCGGACTGATCGCGACCGTGCGGAAGGCCGCCCTGATGCGCCGTCAGACCGTCCGGCGCCGGAGCGACCCGCCCCGCTGACCGGCGCCCGCCGGCCGGCGCCGGCCCTGCCCGGGACTAGTGGTGCTCCGTGACCGCCCGCATCGCCGCGCCCACGATGCCCGCGTTGTTCTGCAGCTGCGCCGGGACGACCTCCGCCTTGATGTCCTCGATGAAGTGCAGGAACTTCGCGGACTTGCGGCTGACGCCGCCGCCGATGATGAACAGGTCCGGCGAGAAGAGCATCTCGACGTGGGCGAGGTACTTCTGGACCCGGTGCGCCCAGTGCTCCCAGGTCAGGTCCTCGTCGTCCTTGGCCTTGCTGGAGGCGCGCTTCTCCGCGTCGTGGCCGTGCAGCTCCAGGTGGCCCAGTTCGGTGTTGGGGACGAGGACGCCGTCGACGAACAGCGCGCTGCCGATGCCCGTGCCGAAGGTGAGCAGGATGACGGTGCCCCTGTGGCCCTTGCCGGCGCCGAAGTGCATCTCGGCGACGCCCGCCGCGTCCGCGTCGTTGACCACCGTCACCGGCAGGCCGCCCAGGCGTTCGCTGAACAACGCGCGCGCGTCCGTGTCGATCCAGCTCTTGTCGACGTTGGCCGCCGTGCGGATCGTGGAGCCGTCCGTGACCACGCCCGGGAAGGTCAGACCGACCGGACCGGTCCAGCCGAAGTGCTCCACGACCTGCTTGACCCCGTCGGCCACGCCGTCGGGCGTCGCCGGGTTGGGGGTGAGCACCTTGTGACGCATCTCGGCCAGGTCGCCCCTGTCGAGATCCACAGGGGCGCCCTTGATCCCGGACCCGCCGATGTCCACACCGAAGATCTGCATGGCTCTACGTTACGACGAACGACTGACAGTCACTCGGCCGAGGTGCCCGTACGCTCGGCGATCAGGGCCGCGGCCTCCTCGCGCAGATCGCGGCGCAGCTCCTTGGGCAGCGAGAAGACGATGGACTCCTCGGCCGCCTTGACGATCTCCACGTCCTCGAAGCCGCGCTGCGACAGCCACTCCAGGACCTGCTCGACGAGGACCTCGGGGACGGACGCGCCGGAGGTGACGCCGACCGTGGTCACGCCCTCCAGCCAGGCCTCGTCGATCTCGTCGGCGAAGTCCACCAGGTACGCCTCGCGCGCGCCGGCGAGCTTGGCGACCTCGACCAGGCGCTTGGAGTTGGAAGAATTGCGGGAGCCGACGACGATCACCAGGTCCGCCTCGGCGCCCATCTGCTTCACCGCGAGCTGGCGGTTCTGGGTGGCGTAGCAGATGTCGTCGCTGGGCGGGGAGATCAGCTGCGGGAACTTCTCCTTCAGCGCGTCGACGGTCTCCATGGTCTCGTCGACCGACAGCGTGGTCTGGGACAGCCACACGACCTTGGAGGGGTCGCGGACCTCGACCTTGGCGACGTCGCCGGGGCCGTCGACCAGGGTGATGTGGTCGGGGGCCTCGCCGGAGGTGCCGATGACCTCCTCGTGGCCCTCGTGCCCGATCAGGAGGATGTCGTAATCCTCGTTGGCGAAACGCACGGCTTCCTTGTGGACCTTGGTGACCAGCGGGCAGGTCGCGTCGATGGTGGCGAGCCGGCCGCGCTCGGCCTCCTCGTGGACGACGGGGGCGACGCCGTGCGCGGAGAACATCACGATGTTCCCCTCCGGGACCTCCTCGGTCCGCTCGACGAAGATCGCGCCCTTCTTCTCCAGGGTCTGCACGACGTACTTGTTGTGGACGATCTCGTGGCGGACGTAGATCGGAGCCCCGTACTGCTCGAGGGCTTTCTCGACGGCGATCACGGCGCGGTCCACACCCGCGCAGTAGCCACGGGGGGCGGCGAGCAGGACACGGCGGCCAGGCGAAGCAGTCATGCGTCCATCGTAGGGCCACGTCCGGGGGGTCGAAGATCGTGTCCTCGGGGAGACTGGCCGTGGGGCGGGAGGGGTGGGACGGGACACGACGCACGAGGCACCGACGGAGGCAGCATGACCGGGACCGGCACGGCGGAGCGGACCACCGGCGAGGGGCCCGGCCTGCGGCGCAGCCTGGGTGCGCGGGATCTGGTGGTCTACGGCCTGCTCTTCATCGCCCCGATGGCGCCGGTCGGCGTGTTCGGCACGCTGGACGCGAAGTCGCACGGGGCCGTCGCGCTGGTCTACGTCGTCGCCACGGTGGCGATGGCGTTCACCGCGTTCAGCTACGCGCAGATGGTGCGGGTGGTCCCCCAGGCGGGTTCGGTGTTCGCCTACGCGCGTGCCGCGCTGGGCGAAGGGGCGGGTTTCGTCGCGGGCTGGATGGCGATGCTGGACTACCTGCTGATCCCGGCGGTCGCCTATCTCTTCTCCGGGATCGCGATGAACGCCCTGGTGCCGGAGGTCTCGCGCTGGGTGTGGACGGCGCTCGCCGTCGTCGTCACGACGGCGCTGAACCTGTGGGGCGTACGGGCCGCGGCCCGCGCCGGCTTCCTGGTGCTGGCCATGGAGGTGGTCGTGCTGCTGGTGTTCGTCGTGTCGGCCCTGGTGGTGCTCGGCCGGGACGGCGCGGAGCGGGGCTGGTGGTCGCCGCTCACCGGGGACGGCACGCAGGGGGCGTTCGCATGGTCGGCGGTGATCGGCGCGGTGTCGGTGGCGGTCCTGTCCTACCTGGGCTTCGACGCGATCGCCACCTTCGCCGAGGAGGTCACCGGCGGCTCGGCCAAGGTGGCCCGCGCCCTGCTGTTCTGCCTCGCGCTCGCCGGTGTGCTGTTCCTCGCGCAGACGTACCTGGTGGCGCTGCTGGAGCCGACGACGTCCGCGCACTTGGCCGCCGACCCCCAGGCGCAGGGGTCGGCGTTCTACGACGCCGTGGACGCGTCGGTCGGCTCGTGGCTGCACGACCTGGTCGCCGTCAGCAAGGCGATCGGCGCGGCGTTCGCCGCGCTGGCCGGGCAGGCCGCGGCCGGGCGGCTGCTGTTCGCGATGGGCCGGGACCGGCGGCTGCCGCGGGCGCTGGCCCGCACGGATGCCGGGCTGCCGCGGGTGGCGCTGCTGTGCGCGGCCGTGATCACGCTGGTGGCGGCGGTGTGGGCGGCCCGGCGCGGCGACGGGATGGACCGCCTGGTGTCGGTGGTCGACATCGGCGCGCTCACGGCGTTCACGCTGCTGCACGCGAGCGTGGTGGGCTGGTTCGCGGTGCGCCGGGCCGGCGGGCCGGTGATCTGGTGGCGGCATGTGCTGCTCCCGGTGCTGGGGGCGGCGATCACGGTCGCGGTGATCGTGGAGGCGTCGGGGGCGGCGCAGCTGGTGGGGGCGGTGTGGCTGGCGGTCGGGCTCGTGGTGCTGGTGGCGCAGCGCGGACGCCGGACCGGGGCGGCGCCGGCCGGCCGGCCCTGACCTGCGTTGTCGGTGCGGGCCGTTACCCTCGCGGCATGGCTCTGCACACGTCCGCCGAAACGCCCGTGCCCGTCGGTGAGGTCTCGCGGCTCATCGGCGGGTGGATCGACCGGCTGGGGCCGGTCTGGGTCGAGGGGCAGATCACGCAGCTGTCGCGGCGGCCCGGCGCCGGGGTGGTGTTCCTGACGCTGCGTGATCCGTCGTACGACATCTCGATCAGCGTGACCTGTTACCGGCAGGTGTTCGACGGCGTCGCCGACGTGGTCAGCGAGGGCGCGCGGGTCGTCGTGCAGGCCAAGCCGGAGTGGTACGCCCCGCGCGGCCAGCTCTCCCTGCGCGCCACCGAGATACGGCCCGTCGGCGTCGGTGAACTGCTCGCGCGGCTGGAGCGGCTGAAGAAGGCGCTGGCCGCCGAGGGGCTGTTCGCGGCGGAGCGCAAGAAGCGGCTGCCCTTTCTGCCGCAGCTGATCGGGCTGGTGTGCGGGCGGGCCTCCGCGGCGGAACGGGACGTGCTGGAGAACGCCCGGCACCGCTGGCCCGCGGTCCGTTTCGAGGTGCGCAACGTCGCCGTGCAGGGCGTGCACGCCGTGCCGCAGGTCGTGCAGGCCGTCAAGGAGCTCGACGAGCTGTCCGGCGTGGACGTGATCATCGTCGCCCGAGGGGGCGGCAGTGTGGAGGACCTGCTGCCGTTCTCCGACGAGCAGTTGGTGCGGGCCGTCGCGCAGTGCCGTACGCCCTTGGTGTCGGCCATCGGGCACGAGCCCGACAACCCGCTCCTCGACTTCGTCGCCGACCTGCGTGCCTCCACCCCGACCGACGCCGCCAAGAAGGTGGTCCCGGACGTGGGCGAGGAGTACGAGCGGGTGCGGTTGCTGCGGGACCGGGCCCGGCGGTGTGCGCAGGCCCTGGTGGAGCGGGAGGAGCGCGGGCTCGCGCACGCCCTCGCCCGGCCCGCGATACAGGACCCGCATCGCATGGTCGACGAGCGGGCCGACCAGGTGGCCTCGCTGGTGGAGCGCTCGCGGCGGACCCTGGGCCATCTCCTGGACCGCGCCGACTCCGAGCTCACGCACACGCACGCACGCGTGGTGGCCCTCTCCCCCGCCGCCACGCTCAAGCGCGGGTACGCGGTGCTGCAGAAGGCCGACGGGCACGTGGTGCGGGACCCGGGCGAGGTCGCGGCGGACGAGACGCTGCGGGCACGGGTCAGTGAGGGCGAGTTCGTCGTCCGAGTCGACACATAGGGTGGGTGGATGACCAGCAAGGTGGCGGAAGAGGCGCTCGGGTACGAGCAGGCGCGGGACGAGCTGATCGAGGTCGTACGGCGGCTGGAGGCGGGCGGCACGACGCTGGAGGAGTCGCTGGCCCTCTGGGAGCGCGGCGAGGAGCTGGCCAAGGTGTGCCGGCGCTGGCTGGACGGGGCGCGCGCCCGCCTGGACGCCGCTCTGGCCGAGGAGGAAGACGCGGACGCGGACCAGGCCGGGGAGGACGGCGAGTAGGGGCGCGAGCCCTTACGGAGCGGGGACGCGAGCCCTTACGGAGCGGGGACGCGAGCCCTTACGGAGCGGATCACGCTGTGAAGCGGATCACCACACCTTCACATTAGTTGAAACTTGAACCTCCCTGGCGTACTTTCGGTGTCGTCAGCCGATCCGGACCGCGGTCCGGTACGGATCGCACGTCGCCCCCGAGGAAGATCCCGCATGTCTCTCGTTCTCGACCCCGCCGCCCAGGACCTGCTGTTCCGTGAGGCCCGCACCGCGAACACCTTCACCGACGAGCCGGTGACCGACGAGCAGGTGCAGGCGATCTACGACCTGGTGAAGTACGGGCCGACCTCCATGAACCAGTCGCCGCTGCGGGTCACCCTGGTCCGCTCCGCCGAGGCCCGCGAGCGCCTGGTGCAGCACCTGGCCGAGGGCAACCGGAAGAAGACCGCGGCCGCCCCGCTGGTCGCGATCCTCTCCGCGGACAACGAGTTCCACGAGGAGCTGCCGCACCTCTTCCCGCACTTCCCGCAGGCCAAGGACCTCTTCGCCGGCAGCCGCGAGGCCCGCGAGAAGAACGCCGCGCTGAACGCCGCCCTGCAGGCCGCCTACTTCATCATCGGCGTCCGTGCCGCCGGTCTGGCCGCCGGCCCGATGACCGGTCTCGACTTCGAGGGCGTCCGCAAGGAGTTCCTGGACGACGACCACACCCCGCTGATGGTGGTCAACATCGGCAAGCCGGGTGAGGACGCCTGGTTCCCGCGCTCCCCGCGCCTGGACTACGAGCAGGTCGTCACCACGGTCTGAGCACCGCGCACGAAGGAGGCCCCCGGCGGTGACGCCGGGGGCCTCCTTCGTATGCGCGCGTCCCGCTCAGTCCCGCTCAGGACATCTTCAGCGCCCGCACCATCTCGGTGAGCTGCCCCAGGGAGCCGGTGCCCGCGACCACCGTGGTCGAGCCCTTGCCGGGCAGCACGAGGGCGTCGTAGCGGCCGCCGGTCCAGCGCGTCCAGGTCCTGCCGTCGATGTCCTGGGTGGACTTGGTCGCCCTGCCGCCCTGGGTGGCCTGGTCGATGAAGTCCGACGGCTTCTGAGTCGACTGCTCGATCTGCACGTACTGGCCGTCGGGGGCGTGGAAGCCGAGGTGCCAGGCGTCGTTGTTCGCGCCGTCGAAGCGGACGGACGTCGCCTTCCAGCTCTTGGGCAGGCCCTCGGGCGCGGCCACCGGGTAGGCCGCGGCACGGCGGGCCGTGAGCAGCTCGACGCGGTAGTCGACCCGCTTGATGTCGGGAGCCGAGTCGTCGTGGGGGATGAAGACGTAGATGAGCGCCGCCGCGATCCCGATGAGGCCCAGGGAGAGAATCATGTCCCGGACCGTCTTCTGCCTGCCGTTCGAACCTGCCACGCCCTCTATCGTCGCAGGTGCCCGGTCCGCTCATCCGTGGGGTCCCCTGCTCATTTTGTCGGACTGACGATAGAGTCGAGGGTCGAACCCTCATCCGGCCGTCGTCGTATCAGAAAGGTGCGCTCCGATGACCGAGCATCATCACTTGCCGTCCGAGCTCGAAGTTCCCAGCGAAGCCCCCGACCGCAACCTCGCCCTGGAGCTCGTCCGGGTGACCGAAGCCGCCGCGATGGCCGCGGGCCGCTGGGTCGGACGGGGCGACAAGAACGGCGCCGACGGCGCCGCCGTGCGCGCCATGCGGACCCTCGTCTCCACCGTGTCGATGAACGGCGTGGTCGTCATCGGCGAGGGCGAGAAGGACGAGGCGCCGATGCTCTTCAACGGCGAGCGCGTCGGTGACGGGACCGGCCCCGAGTGCGACATCGCCGTCGACCCGATCGACGGGACCACGCTGACGGCCAAGGGCATGCCGAACGCGATCGCCGTGCTGGCGGCCGCGGACCGCGGGTCGATGTTCGACCCGTCCGCCGTCTTCTACATGGACAAGCTGGTCACCGGGCCCGAGGCGGCGGACTTCGTCGACATCGACGCGCCCGTGTCGGTGAACATCCGCCGGGTGGCCAAGGCCAAGCGGTCCACCCCGGAGGACGTGACCGTGGTCATCCTCGACCGGCCGCGGCACGAGGGGATCATCAAGGAGATCCGGGAGGCCGGCGCGCGGATCAAGCTGATCTCCGACGGCGACGTCGCGGGGTCGATCTACGCGCTGCGCGAGGGCACCGGCGTCGACATGCTGCTGGGCATCGGCGGCACGCCCGAGGGGATCATCTCGGCCTGCGCCGTGAAGTGCCTCGGCGGCACGATCCAGGGCAAGCTGTGGCCCAAGGACGACGAGGAGCGGGCGCGGGCGATCGACGCCGGGCACGACCTGGACCGCGTGCTGATGACCGACGACCTGGTGGCCGGGGAGAACGTGTTCTTCGTCGCCACCGGGATCACCGACGGCGAGCTGCTGCGGGGTGTGCGCTACCGCTCGGAGACGGCGACGACCGACTCGATCGTGATGCGCTCGAAGTCGGGGACGGTCCGGCGGATCGCCTCCGACCACCGGCTGAGCAAGCTGCGGGCCTACAGCGCGATCGACTTCGACCGCGCCAAGTAGCCCGGTCCGGCCGGGTACCGGCCGCCGAGCCGAGACGTGGGCGCCCCCTGGTGCGGCAGGGGGCGCCCACGTCTCGTCCCGTACGGCTTCTATCCGGCCGCGGCTATGCGGCCCTGCGCTCGCGCCGTCTTCTTCAGCTCCATCTCGCGGCGCCGCCGCCTGGCGAGGACCACCCGGCGTTCGGCGGCCGTGAGGCCGCCCCAGACGCCGTAGGGCTCGGGTTGCAGCAGGGCGTGCTCGCGGCACTCGACCATCACCGGACAGCGGGCGCAGACGCGCTTGGCCGCCTCCTCCCGCGACAGGCGTGCCGCCGTGGGCTCCTTGGAGGGGGCGAAGAACAGGCCGGCCTCGTCCCGCCGGCACACCGCCTCGGTGTGCCAAGGGGCGTCCTGGTCCCGGACTGGCACTGGCACCCGCTGGGCCGGAACGGCAGCTACCTGCAGGGACGAATGCGGCGGTTGCAGCACGGTCTACTCCTGACGACGGCTTCGCGAGCGAGCGACGATGCAGCAAGCCCTACCCGCTGTGCGCGCGCCTATGCACTGAGTTCCGGACCGCCGGATCCGGCGTGCTCGCGCGGGGTGCGCGACCGCGGCCGCCGGTGGGCCGCTTCCCTCGCGGAGCGGTCGGATTCACAACCGTCAACGGTCGAGGTATCTGCGCAAACTCTTGTCGACCTTGCGCTGAACGCGATCGAGAATGTCCGCGACGTACCTGCCGCGCTTCGGTCGGGCCTCGACGCTGCCCAGTACGGCCCAGCCGTCGACGTAGACCACGGGGGCGTTGTCGTCGTCCGCGTCCAAGCTGGCCACCTCGAAGCTGCCGAGCACCCCGCCGCCGGTGCCGCGCAGCGAGACGTTCTCCGGGACCTGGACCTCGACGCTGCCGAAGACGGCGATCGCCTTGACCACGACCTGCTGGTACTCGAACAGCGCCTCGCTGAGGTCGATCTCCACGCTGCCGAACACCGCGTACGCGTGGATACGGCGTCCGGCGCGCCGGCGCCCCCGGCGCACGGCGCTGCTGAGCACCGCCACCACATGGTCGTCCGCGTCGACCGGGACGCTGCCCACCGGGGGCCGGTCGGGGGCGGCGGCGAACGGGGGAACCGTACGCCGGCCGTGGGCGGCCGGCAGGTCCCGGACGAAGCCCTCCAGCTCCCCCACCGTCTTGGCGGCGAGCACGCCCTCCACCCGCTCGGCGTGCTCGTCGGCGCTCAGGCGGCCTTCGGCGAGGGCCTCGCGCAGGATGTCGGCGACACGGTCGCGCTCGGCGTCGGAGGCGCGCAGGCCGGCCGTCGCGGACGTCGGTTCGGTGTGCTTCTGAAGGTCCACGGCAGCAGCGTAGCGAAACGCGATAGATCGCGACTACCCCCCAACTGAGGACAACCTCACAAGCCCGGTGTCGGGGGCAGGTTCTACGCTGGTGGGCGCCCGCCAGTGTCGGCGGGCGGCCGTCTGTCGAGTGAGGAATGGGCTGCGATGCCTGAGTTCGCGTACACCGATCTGCTCCCCATGGGAGAGGACACCACCCCCTACCGGCTGGTGACCTCCGAGGGTGTCTCCACCTTCGAGGCCGACGGGCGGACGTTCCTCAAGGTGGAGCCGGAGGCGCTGCGCAAGCTGGCCGAGGAGGCCGTCCACGACATCCAGCACTATCTGCGCCCCGCCCACCTCGCCCAGCTGCGGCGCATCATCGACGACCCCGAGGCGTCCGGCAACGACAAGTTCGTCGCCCTGGACCTGCTGAAGAACGCCAACATCGCGGCCGCGGGCGTCCTGCCGATGTGCCAGGACACCGGCACGGCGATCGTCATGGGCAAGCGCGGGCAGAACGTGCTCACCCAGGGCGGCGACGAGGCGGCCCTCTCGCGCGGCATCTACGACGCCTACAAGAACCTGAACCTGCGCTACTCGCAGATGGCCCCGCTGACCATGTGGGAGGAGAAGAACACCGGTTCCAACCTCCCCGCCCAGATCGAGCTGTACGCCACCGACGGCGGCGCCTACAAGTTCCTGTTCATGGCCAAGGGCGGCGGCTCGGCCAACAAGTCGTTCCTGTACCAGGAGACGAAGGCCGTCCTGAACGAGTCCTCCATGATGAAGTTCCTGGAGGAGAAGATCCGTTCGCTGGGCACGGCCGCCTGCCCGCCGTACCACCTGGCGATCGTCGTCGGCGGCACGAGCGCCGAGTACGCGCTGAAGACCGCCAAGTACGCCTCCGCGCACTACCTGGACGAGATCCCGGCCGAGGGCTCCGAGCTCGGGCACGGCTTCCGGGACAAGGAGCTGGAGCAGAAGGTCTTCGAGCTGACCCAGCGCATCGGGATCGGCGCGCAGTTCGGCGGCAAGTACTTCTGCCACGACGTCCGCGTGGTGCGCCTGCCGCGGCACGGCGCCTCCTGCCCCGTCGCGATCGCCGTCTCCTGCTCGGCCGACCGCCAGGCGCTCGCGAAGATCACCCCCGAGGGCGTCTTCCTGGAGCAGCTGGAGACGGACCCGGCGCGCTTCCTGCCGGACACCACCGACGAGCACCTGGACGAGTCCGACGTCGTGCGGATCGACCTGAACCAGCCGATGGACGACATCCTCGCCGAGCTCACCAAGTACCCGGTGAAGACCCGCCTCTCCCTCACCGGCCCGCTGGTGGTGGCCCGCGACATCGCGCACGCCAAGATCAAGGAGCGGCTGGACGCGGGCGAGGAGATGCCGCAGTACCTCAAGGACCACCCGGTGTACTACGCGGGCCCGGCGAAGACCCCCGAGGGGTACGCCTCCGGCTCCTTCGGCCCGACCACGGCCGGCCGCATGGACTCCTACGTCGAGCAGTTCCAGGCCGCGGGCGGCTCCAAGGTCATGCTCGCCAAGGGCAACCGCAGCAAGCAGGTCACCGAGGCGTGCAACGCGCACGGCGGCTTCTACCTCGGCTCCATCGGCGGCCCGGCCGCCCGTCTGGCGCAGGACTGCATCAAGAAGGTCGAGGTCGTCGAGTACGAGGAGCTCGGCATGGAGGCGGTCTGGAAGATCGAGGTCGAGGACTTCCCGGCGTTCGTCGTCGTGGACGACAAGGGCAACGACTTCTTCCAGGACCCGGCCCCGGCGCCGACGTTCACCTCGATCCCGGTTCGGGGACCTGGGCTCGCGTAGTGCTGCGGGGCGGCCGGGGATGGTTTTCGCCCCGCCGCCCCTACCCGTCCCTTCCTCCAGGGGCTCCTCGAACGCCGGACAGGCTGAAGGGCCAGGTACGGCGGAAGACCGTGACGGTTCGCCTCCGCGGGGAACAGTGGTCCCGTCGGGGGCGCTGTGAGACTTGGAGGTGATCGTCGATGACCGACGAGCAGGAACAGAGCGGGACCGGATTCCGGATCGAGCACGACTCCATGGGTGAGGTGCGCGTCCCGGCGGACGCCAAGTGGCGGGCGCAGACCCAGCGGGCGGTGGAGAACTTCCCCATCTCCGGCCAGCGCATCGAGCGCGCCCACATCGAGGCGCTCGCCCGCGTCAAGGGCGCGGCGGCGAAGGTGAACGGACGGCTCGGGGTGCTCGACAAGGACGTCGCGGAGGCGATCCAGGAGGCGGCCGAGGAGGTCGCCCGGGGCGAGTGGGACGAGCACTTCCCGATCGACGTCTTCCAGACCGGTTCCGGTACCTCCTCGAACATGAACACCAACGAGGTCATCGCCACGCTCGCGACCGAGCGGCTGGGCCGGGACGTCCACCCCAACGACCACGTCAACGCCTCGCAGTCGTCCAACGACGTCTTCCCCTCCTCCATCCACATCGCCGCCACCGCCGCCGTCACCCGCGACCTGATCCCGGCCCTGGAGCACCTGGCGGGCTCGCTGGAGCGCAAGGCCGAGGAGTTCGCGGACGTCGTGAAGTCGGGGCGCACGCACCTGATGGACGCAACCCCCGTCACCCTCGGCCAGGAGTTCGGCGGCTACGCGGCCCAGATCCGCTACGGCGTGGAGCGGCTGTACGCCTCCCTCCCCCGCCTCGCCGAGCTGCCCCTGGGCGGCACGGCCGTCGGCACCGGCATCAACACCCCACCCGGGTTCTCGGCGGCCGTCATCGAGGAGGTCGCCCGTGTCACCGGGCTGCCGCTGACCGAGGCCCGCGACCACTTCGAGGCGCAGGGCGCGCGGGACGGGATCGTGGAGACCAGCGGGCAGTTGCGGACGATCGCGGTCGGGCTGACGAAGATCGCCAACGATCTGCGCTGGATGTCCTCAGGTCCGCGCACCGGTCTCGCCGAGATCGCCCTGCCCGACCTCCAGCCCGGCTCGTCGATCATGCCGGGCAAGGTCAACCCGGTCATCCCGGAGGCGGTCCTCATGGTCGCCGCCCAGGTCATCGGCAACGACGCCACCGTCGCGACCGCCGGGGCGGCCGGCAACTTCGAGCTCAACGTCATGCTGCCGGTGATCGCCAAGAACGTCCTGGAGTCGATCCGGCTGCTCGCCAACGTCTCCCGGCTGCTCGCCGACCGCACCGTGGACGGCGTCACCGCGAACCGGGAGCGGGCCCGCGAGTACGCCGAGTCCTCGCCGTCGGTCGTCACCCCGCTCAACAAGTACATCGGGTACGAGGAGGCCGCCAAGGTCGCCAAGAAGGCGCTGGCCGAGCAGAAGACGATCCGCCAGGTCGTCCTGGAGAGCGGTTACGTGGAGCGCGGCGACCTGACGACCGAGCAGCTGGACCAGGCGCTGGATGTCCTGCGGATGACGCGCCCGTAACCGATCGCCGCACCCGGCGAGAACCGTGACGGGGACCGCAGCGTCGTATGCCCCGGGCACCTAATATCTGTGCATGGCAGAGGGCGGAGCGGTGAGAGCGGAAGCGGCAGCGGGCACGTCGGCGGGTTTCTGGGCGCCCGGGAGCCAGATCCTGTGGCGGTACCGGGAGAACGCCGGCGAGCGTTTCCACATCGCGCGCCCCGTCACCGTCGTCCGCGACGACGCCGACCTGCTCGCCGTGTGGCTGGCGCCCGGCACCGAGTGCGTCAAGCCGGTCCTGGCCGACGGCACGCCCGTGCACGTCGAGCCGCTGCGGACGCGCTACACCAAGCCGCGGACCGTGAGTCACGACCGCTGGTTCGGCACCGGCGTGCTGAAGCTGGCCCGGCCGGGCGAGCCCTGGTCGGTGTGGCTGTTCTGGGAGCCGGGCTGGCGGTTCAAGAACTGGTACGTGAACCTGGAGACGCCGCGTGCCCGGTGGCACGGCGGCGTGGACTCCGAGGACCACTTCCTCGACATCTCGGTCCACCCGGACCGCAGTTGGCACTGGCGCGACGAGGACGAGTTCGCGCAGGCCCGGCGGGACGGCCTGATGGACGAGCCGGCGGCCGAGCGGGTGCGGGAGGCGGGCGAGGCCGCGGTGGAGGTGATCCGCGCCTGGGGGCCGCCGTTCAGCGAGGGCTGGCAGCACTGGCGCCCGGATCCGTCCTGGGCTGTACCTTCTTTGCCGGAGGACTGGGACCGTACCCCCGCGCACGTGTCCACATGAGACCCTTGATGCGCCCCCGGTCCACAACCGTAGGATCGTCCTCCGCAACTTGATATCAAGGACCGGTGCACAGCACCGTCGTTGAGGGGTGGTGGCCGGGTGACGGGTGGGTGTGCACCAGCAACTCCCGGAGCATGCGCCGGGCTTGACCGAACGTCACCGAGGGGCGGCAGGACGTGAGCGAGGGGTACGAGGGCAACGCCGGCACGGACCGTCATCGGTTCGCCGGTGACACAGGAACAGCCTCTGACCACGCGGGAATTCCGTTCCGGGGACACGTATTCCGGGTATCGGGATTCCTGCGGGACCAACTGCGCGCACGACGCGCAGCCCCGGACGGACGGATTCGACACGCGTGACGGAGTACCCCATCTCCTTCGAGCGCCCCGGCGCCGACCCCGCGGACCCCCGCGGGGCGGTTCTGCACACCCCGACGCAGGTGCCGGACGCGCCCGCGGCCGCCTTACCCGCGCAGGCGCGCGCCGGAGAGACACCCTCGACACCGAGTACGGCCACACCGTGCGGCAAGGGAAAGGAGCCGGCCTCGTCTGCCGACACCACGGGCCCGGGCCCCGAGCACTCCCAGCCTTCCGCCGCGGAGCCCGACACGCACCGTCCGCGCCCCGTGCCCGAGTCCGTCCCGGACAGCCGTCAGGACCGGCCGCAGAGCGGCGGCCCTGAGCGCCGCAAGGGCCAGGGACTGGCGCCGGGCCGGCCCACACCCATGCGCCGGGACGGAGACCGGCTGCGCTTCGTCGGGGCCGCGACGCGCCGGATCGCCCGCGGCATCGACCTCGACGAGATCGTCATGGGGCTGTGCCGGGCGACCGTACCGACGTTCTCGGACGCGATCCTGGTCTATCTGCGCGACCCGCTGCCCGTCGGGGACGAGCGGCCCACCGGTCCGCTGGTGCTGCGGCTGCGCCGCACCGACCGCATCCCGGCCGAGCGGGACACCGAGGGCGCCGGCTTCTCGCCCGCGCTCCAGCCGGAGCCCGCCGAGCTCACCGAACTCGACTCGCTCGGCGCCGAGCTGTGCGAGGTGCGGCCGGGCAGCGCGCTCGCCGAGGTGCTGCGCGGGGTCCGCCCGGTCTTCACGGACGCGCCCGCGGCCCACGCCGCCCTGCCCGAACTGCTCGGGGAGGGCGGGGAGACGCTGGTGCCCGGCGGCCAGCGCGCGATCCTCGCCCCGCTGCGCGGCCGGCGCCGGGTGATCGGCGCCGCGCTGTTCCTGCGGCGGCCGGAGCGCCTGGCCTTCGAGGCCGACGACCTGCTGGTCGCCGCCCAGCTGGCCACGCACAGCGCGCTGGGCATCGACAAGGCGGTGCTGTACGGCCGGGAGGCGTACATCGCCGACGAACTGCAGCGCACCATGCTCCCCGAGCACCTGCCGCGGCCCACGGGCGTGCGGCTGGCCTCCCGCTACCTCCCGGCCGCGGAGACGGCGCGGGTCGGCGGCGACTGGTACGACGCGATCCCGCTGCCGGGCAGCCGGGTGGCGCTGGTGGTGGGCGACGTCATGGGGCACTCCATGACCTCGGCGGCCATCATGGGCCAGCTGCGCACGACGGCACAGACGCTCGCCGGCCTGGACCTGCCGCCGCAGGAGGTGCTGCACCACCTCGACGAGCAGGCGCAGCGGCTGGGCACCGACCGCATGGCGACCTGCCTCTACGCCGTCTACGACCCGGTCTCGCACCGCATCACCATCGCCAACGCGGGCCATCCGCCGCCGGTGCTGCTGCACCTGGGCGGGCGGGCCGAGGTGCTGCGGGTGCCGCCGGGCGCGCCGATCGGCGTCGGCGGGGTCGACTTCGAGGCCGTGGAGCTGGACGCGCCCGCCGGCGCGACCCTGCTGCTGTACACCGACGGTCTGGTGGAGTCCCGGCTGCGGGACGTGTGGACCGGGATAGAGCAGCTGCGGGAGAAGCTGGCCGCGACCGCGCAGCTGACGGGACCGGACCATCCGCCGCCGCTGGAGGCGCTGTGCGACGAGGTCCTGGACATGCTCGGGCCGGGCGACCGGGACGACGACATCGCGCTGCTCGCGGCCCGCTTCGACGGGATCGCGCCCAGTGACGTCGCGTACTGGTTCCTGGAACCGGAGGACGCGGCGCCCGGGCGGGCGCGGCGGCTCGCACGCCGGGCCCTGTCCCGGTGGGGCCTCGAGGAGCTCAGCGACTCCGTCGAGCTGCTGGTCAGCGAGGTCGTCACCAACGCGGTGCGGTACGCCTCGCGGCCGGTGACGCTGCGGCTGCTGCGCACCGACGTGCTGCGGTGCGAGGTGGGCGACGACGTGCCTCAGCTGCCCCGGCTCCGGCAGGCCCGGGCGACGGACGAGGGCGGACGCGGTCTGTACCTCGTCAACCGGCTGGCCCGGCGGTGGGGCGCGACCCGGCTGAGCACCGGCAAGGTCGTGTGGTTCGAGCTGAGCAAGACCCCGCAGCAGTAGTAGGCGGCCGGAAAACCGAACGCGAAGGGCGCCCGGCGAAGGCCGGGCGCCCTTTCGCTCCCGTCGCTACGGCTGGGCGTTGGGATTCAGCGGATTGTCGATGTTCCCGTTGCCGTTGGTCGGCGTCCCCGTGGGGGTCTGCGTCGGGGTCTGGGTGGGCGTCTGCGTCGGCGTCTGGGTCGGGGTCCGCGAGGGGGTCTGCGACGGCGACTGGGACGTCGGCGCCTGACTCGACGGGGTCTGCGACGGCGTCTGGGTCGGCGACTGCGAGACCGTCGGCGTGTACGTCGGCTGGACCGCCGCGCCCTGCTGGGTCTCCAGGTCGAACTTCAGGCCCGTCCGGGAGACGCCGAACATGTAGGCCGCCCAGATCTGCGCCGGGAAGCCGCCGCCGTTGACGCGCGGGTAGCCGCCCGCCTTGTACATCGAGACCTGGGCCCCGTTCTTCTTGGACTCGCCGAACAGGCCCACCGAGGTGACCAGGTCGGGCGTGTATCCGGTGAACCAGGCCGAGCGGTTCTCGTCGGAGGTACCGGTCTTGCCGGCGACCTTGCGGCCGTCGCGCTGGGCGTTGTCCCGGACCGAGGTCTTGGCCGTACCGTCGTCGACCACGCCGGTCAGCACGGAGGTCACCGAGTCGGCGGCCTCGCGGTCGATGACCTGCCCGCCGATCGGGTTCGGCAGCTCGACCGTGCGCTTGCTGTTCTCGACGGACTTGATGATGGACGGGGTGACCTTCTTGCCGTGGTTGTCGAGGGTCGCGTAGACGCCGGCCATCTGCAGCGGGCTGGCGCCCATCGTGCCGAGGGTCTGCGCGGGTACGGCCTTGAGGTCGGCGGTGTCCATGCCGAGCTGGCTCGCCACCTTGAGCACCTTGTCCATGCCCACGTCGACGCCCATCTGCGCGAAGACGGAGTTGACGGAGTAGTTCATCGCCGTCTGGACGGTGATGGGTCCGTAGTCGTGGTCGTCCTCGTTCTGCGGGGCGAAGCCGACCTTGACGCCCTTGTCCACGACCGGGCGCTTGCTGGTGCCGTCGTACATGGTGTTGGCGGTGATCGGCTTGCCGGTCTGGGTCTGGGCGGCCTCGTCGAAGGCGGCCGCGAGGATGACCGGCTTGAAGGTCGAGGCCGGCTGGTAGTCCACGCGGGTCGCGTTGTTGCGGTAGTGCTGGTAGTAGCTCTTGCCGCCGTACATGGCGACGACGGCGCCCGTCTTGGGGTTCACCGACACCGCGCCGGCCTGGACGTCGGCGTCCACCGAGCGCTTCTTCGGGTCGAGCTTGCTGGTCAGCTGGGACTTGGCGGCCTTCTCCAGCGCGACCTGCTTCTTCTTGTCGATGTTGAGCGTGATGGTCCAGCCGCCCGCGTCCACGAGATTCAGGGCGTCGTTGACGTTGTCGGCGCTGCCCTGCGCGACCAGCTGCTTGGCGAGCTGGTTGTTGGCCGCGTTCACCAGGTAGCCGGTCTGGCCGTCCATGCCGGGCGCGGCCTTGGGCGCCTTGGGGGTCGGGAACGTCATCTTGTCCCGCTCGGCCTTGTCCAGCCAGCCCTGTCCGACCATGTTGTCGAGGACGTAGTTCCAGCGGGCCTTCACCAGGCGCCGGCCGGTGTCGGAGGCGATCGCCCAGTCGTACTGGTTCGGCGCCTGGAGCAGGGCGGCGAGGTAGGCGCCCTGGCTGACCGAGAGCTTCTCGGCGTCGACGCGGTAGTAGGCCTGCGCGGCGGCCTGGATGCCGTAGGCGCCGCGGCCGTAGTAGCTGGTGTTGATGTAGCCGGCGAGGATGTAGTCCTTGGACTTCTCCCGGTCCAGCTTCAGCGAGATGACCAGTTCCTTCAGCTTGCGCGTGACGGTCTGGTTCTGCGTGAGGTAGTAGTTCTTGACGTACTGCTGGGTGATCGTCGAACCGCCCTGCGCGCCCTTGCCGGACAGGGTGTTGAGCAGACCGCGGGCGGTGCCCTTGAGGTCGATGCCGTTGTCCTTGTAGAACGTCTTGTTCTCGGCGGCGACGAAGGTCTTCTGGACGCCCTTGGGCACCTTGGACAGCGGCACGATCTCGCGGTTGCGCTTGCCGTCACGGGTGAGGAGCGAACCGTCGCTGTACTTGTAGACGTTGCTCTGCAGCGTCGCGTCGGCATTGCCCTCGGGGATGCCGATCATCATGTACAGCACGATGAAGGCGCCCATGCCGAGCAGGCAGACGCCGAGGAAGCCGCCGACGATCTTCTTCCAGGTGAAGAGCCGGCGTATGAAGCTCTTGCCGTCCTTGCCCTTGCCCGCACCGCTTCGGGCCGCCTTGCCCTGGGCGGCGCGCCGAGCCGCGGCGCGGCCGCCCTGGATCGGGCCGCCCTCGGCCGTGCCCGCCGACGCCGAGCCGGCCGGCGCCGTGCCGGCCGGGCGGGTGGGCGCCGCCGTACCGGACGAGCGCGTAGGGGGCGCCGCGCGGTGGCCACCGCGCTGTCGCGCTCTTCTCTCTTCCGCTCGTCCCATGAGTCCGTTCCGCTCCGCTTCGTTCAAGTGTGCTCATGTGTCACACAGGTTCGCCGCACAGGTCAGCTCAGAAAGCTAACACCGGGACATGTGCCGAAGGTCCGTCGTTCCCGCCTTTTGCGGACGTGACAATCAGCACCCGCCCCACCGGAACCGACGGATTCGAACGGCCGAGGGTTGCCCGACCTGGGGAAGCGATACCACCTCGACACCTGGGGCCCTTGTTGCAGAACCATGACAATCGGCCGCCACCTGGGCTCTCGCACAGCGCGCCATGATCTACACACCGTGCGTATACACGAGGCGTATACACCCCGTGTACAGTCCTTGGCATGTCCATCGGTCACACGCTTTTGGGACTCCTGGAGTCCGGGCCCCGCCACGGTTACGACCTCAAGCGGGCCTTCGACGAGAAGTTCGGTCACGACCGGCCGCTGCACTACGGCCAGGTCTACTCGACGATGTCCCGGCTGCTGAAGAACGGCCTGGTCGAGGTCGACGGCATCGAGCCGGGCGGCGGCCCCGAGCGCAAGCGGTACGCCATCACCGACGCCGGGATCACCGACGTCGAGCGGTGGCTCGCGACGCCGGAGGCGCCGGAGCCGTATCTGCAGTCGACGCTCTACACCAAGGTCGTCCTCGCGCTGCTCACGCACCGCGACGCGGCCGACATCCTCGACACCCAGCGCGCCGAGCACCTGCGCCTGATGCGGATCCTCACGGACCGCAAGCGCAGGGGCGATCTCGCCGACCAGCTCATCTGCGACCACGCCCTGTTCCACCTCGAGGCCGACCTGCGGTGGCTGGAACTCACCGCCGCGCGCCTCGACAAGCTCGCCGAGGCGGTGACCAAGTGACTCCCGACGGTTCCCTGCTGGTGGCCGACGACCTGCACAAGGCGTACGGCCCGACCGTCGCCCTCGACGGCGCCGGGTTCTCCATCCACCCGGGCGAGGTCGTCGCCGTCATGGGCCCCTCCGGGTCCGGCAAGTCGACGCTGCTGCACTGCCTCGCCGGGATCGTGACGCCCGACTCGGGGTCGATCCTCTACAACGGGCGCGAGATGGCGACCATGAACGACGCCGAGCGCAGCGCGCTGCGGCGCTCCGAGTTCGGGTTCGTCTTCCAGTTCGGCCAGCTCGTGCCCGAGCTGACCTGTGTCGAGAACGTCGCGCTGCCGCTGAGGCTCAACGGCACCTCCCGCAAGGAGGCCGAGCGTGCCGCGCTCACCTGGATGGAGCGGCTGGAGGTCGACGACCTCGGCAAGAAGCGGCCCGGCGAGGTCTCGGGCGGTCAGGGGCAGCGGGTCGCGGTGGCCCGGGCGCTGGTGACCGATCCCCGGGTGCTGTTCGCCGACGAGCCCACGGGCGCGCTCGACTCGCTCAACGGCGAGCGTGTGATGGAGCTGCTCACGGACGCGGCGCGGACCACCAACGCGGCCGTGGTGCTGGTCACGCACGAGGCGCGGGTGGCCGCGTACTCGGACCGCGAGATCGTCGTACGCGACGGCAAGTCCCGGGACATGGAGCGCGTCGTATGACCGTGCGGGGGTGGGCCAAGGACTTGGCCATGGGGGTGCGGTTCGCCTTCGCCGGCGGCCGCGAGGGCTGGGTACGGGCCCTGCTGACGGCCGTCGGCGTGGGGCTGGGCGTCGCCCTGCTGCTGCTGACGACCGCCATTCCCAGTGCGTTGTCCGCGCGTGACCGGCGCGGCAGCGACCGGGACGACTTCACGTACAGCGGGAAGGTGCTGTCCAAGGCCGACGACACGGTGATCGTCGCCCAGACCGACACCACCTTCCGCAGCGACGACGTCCGCGGCCGGCTGCTGCAGCCCGAGGGCGACAAGGCGCCGCTGCCGCCCGGCGTGGGGACGTTCCCCGCGAAGGGCGAGATGGTGGTCTCGCCCGCGCTGAAGAAGCTGCTGGAGTCCGGCTCGGGCAAGCTGCTGCGCGAGCGCCTGCCGTACCGGATCAGCGGCACGATCGGGCACGCCGGGCTGATCGGGCCCGCCGAGCTCGCCTACTACGCGGGCGCCACCGGCCTGGAGCACCAGCTGTCCAGCGGGTACGTCGAGCGCCTCGACTACTTCGGGCCGTCCCCGAATCACCAGCAGGACGGCCTGGACCCGGTCCTGATCCTGCTCATCATGATCATCTTCGTGGTGCTGCTGCTGCCGGTGGGCGTGTTCATCGCGGCGGCCGTGCGCTTCGGCGGCGAGCGCCGGGACCGGCGGCTCGCGGCCCTGCGGCTGGTCGGCGCGGACGGCCGGATGGCCCGCCGGATCGCGGGCGGCGAGGCCCTCGCCGGGGCGCTGCTGGGGCTCGTCCTGGGCAGTGTGTTCTTCCTGATCGGGCGGCAGTCGGCCGGTCTGCTGGTGGTGCGGGACATCAGCGTCTTCCCCAGCGACCTCAACCCCTCGCCCGCGCTCGTCGCGCTGGTCGCCGTCGCCGTACCGGCCGCGGCCGTCCTGGTGACGCTGTTCGCGCTGCGCGGGGTCGTCATCGAACCGCTGGGTGTGGTCCGTACGGCGAAGCCGCCGCGCCGCCGGCTGTGGTGGCGGCTGCTGCTGCCGCTGGGCGGCCTGGCCCTGCTGTACCCGATGGTCGGCAAGGGCAACGCCGACGGGAACTTCAACGAGTGGATGGTGATCAGCGGCACCGTGCTGCTGCTGGTCGGCGTCACCGCGCTGCTGCCGTGGCTCGTCGAGGCCGTGGTGGCCCGGCTGGACCCCGGCGCCGTCTCCTGGCAACTGGCCGTGCGCCGCCTGCAGTTGAGCAGCGGCTCGGCGGCCCGCATGGTCAACGGCATCGCCGTCGCGGTGGCCGGGGCGATCGCGCTGCAGATGCTGTTCGCCGGCGTCGAGCACGACTACGTCAAGTCCACCCGGGCCGATCTGAACCGGGCCCAGATGGAGGTCTCCCTGCGCGGTGACATCCCGCTGTCCGAGGCCGGCCGGCGGCTGGCCGGGACCGAGGGCGTGCGTCACGCGTCGGCGCTGGCGCTGGGCTCGGCCGAGGACAAGCCGAAGAACCCGGACAACTCGGTGGAGGTGGCCGTCGGCTCCTGCAAGGAGCTCGGCCAGGTGGCGCGGCTGTCCTCGTGCCGGGACGGCGACATCTTCCGGATCGTCGGCGCCCACTACGACGAGACGTCGCCGAAGCTGCTCCGGGCGGGCAGGACCCTTTACTTCGACCGGGACTACGGCGCGTCGGGCAGCCACCCGGTCCCCTGGAAGGTGCCGGCGGCCGGCCTGAAGACGGCGGGGCCGCGACCGGACCCGACCGGCTACGAGCGCGGCGGTCTGCTCGTCACGCCCAAGGCGCTGCCCGCGGCCGCCACGGCCGGCTTCACGCGGAAGGTGTACGTCTCGCTGGACCCGTCGGTGTCCGACGCCCGGGAGTACGCGCGCAACGCCGCCGCGGCCATGGACCCGCTGGCGGATGTGTACGCGCTGACCTCGGGCAAGGTGAACCTGCAGTTCCGCTCCATCCGGACGGGCCTGTTCGTCGGGGCCACCTGCGTTCTGGTGCTGATCGGGGCGAGCCTGCTGGTCTCCCAGCTGGAGCAGTTGCGGGAGCGCAAGAAGCTGCTGTCGGCGCTGGTCGCCTTCGGCACCCAGCGCCGCACGCTGAGCCTGTCGGTGCTGTGGCAGACGGCGATCCCGATCGCGCTGGGGCTGCTGCTGGCGTCGGCCGTCGGGCTGACGCTGGGCGCGGTGCTGCTGCGGATGACCGGCGAGACCGTGCGGGTGGACTGGGCGAGCGTGCTGTCCATGACGGGCATCGGCGCCGCGGTGGTCCTCGTCGTGACGGTGCTCAGCCTGCCGCCGCTGCTGCGGCTGATGCGCCCGGACGGGCTGCGCACCGAGTAGCGGGGCGCGCACCGTCGGCCCCTCCCCCGCGCCGGGGAGGGGCCCGGCCCGTTCACAGGCTGTGCTGCCCCACCACCCGTCGCACCTGAGCGAACAGCATGCCGACGTTGACGGACTTGCGGCACACGACGACCGCCACGACGTCCTGCTGCTGGCTCATCCTCACGAACAGGTGGGTGACGTTGTCACTGTTGACGAGGACCTCCTGGAAGAAGTGGCTCTCGTCGCCGCTCTGCCCCCGGCGTTCCTTCCACAGGTCCTCGATCATCAGGACGGTACGGCCCTGGAACAGGTCGAGCGTCGCGCCCGCCAGCAGGTCCAGGACCTCCGGAGGGTGATTGTCGACCGTCTCGTACGCCAGCAGCATGCCGGTGGCCATGTCGACGACACCCGACGCGACACAGTCGGGGGCCTCGGTGCGCAGGGATTTGACCAGGCTCATCACCTGGTCCGAGAAACCGGCGTTCATACGCTTCGTCGCCATCCTTTCAGACTCCTTCTGCTGTCCTGCTCATGAGGATCGAACCGATCCGGTCCAGGGCGGGCTGGGTCGCCAGGTGGAGCCGGTCGACGTCCATGCCCTCGTCACCGAGGACGATCATGAGAGCCGTGTCGCCCACCGCGTAGAAGGCCGCGCAGCCGTGGCTTCCGTACGTCACGGTCTGGCGCAGGGCGCCGCGGGCGGTCGCCTGGGCGGTACGGCGGGCCAGGCCCAGGCCGGCCGCGGCGAGCGCGGCGAGGCCTTCCGGGTCGATCGAGTCGGCGGTGTCGGCCGCGATGAGCAGGCCGTCGGCCGCCGCGACCGCGGTGTCGGTGATGCCGGTCACCTGCTCCCGCAGACCGCGCATCTCGAGCGCCAGGGCTTCGTGATCCATGTATTCAACTCCCGTGTGTTTCCTGGGTATCTGTTCATCTCGTGGTGCCGTTGCGAAGCCGGAAGAAGCCGCCCGGCCTGCGGCGGGGCAGGTCCGCCGGGCCGGGCGGTTCGGGCGGGGGCGGTGCGGGGAGCGGAGGCGTGCGGTGCCGTACGCCCTCGGGCGGGGTGCGCACCGGAATGGGAGCGGGCCTCGGGGGGCAGGTCAGCAGTCCCTCGGCGAGCATGCGGGCGAGTTCGACGGTGACGGTGTAGACACCGCGTCCGGTGCGGAAGGCGAGGTCGCGGGCGGTACGGCGGCCGTCGGCGTGGGCGATGACGTCCCGCCGCAGCTCGGTGAGCGGGCCCTCGAACCCCAGGACGGGCAGCGGCCGTTCACGGTCCGGGTGGACGGGGTACGGCAGGGTGGCCAGGGCGGCGAGCTTGCGGCTCGCCTCCTCCAGCAGCCGGACGGAGGACTCGCCGACCGGCACCGGGGCGGGCGGTTCCAGACCGGCGGGGCCGCTCTCGCAGCCGTCGATCCGGCCGGCGATGACCGCGAACACCGCGTCCTGCAGCGCCATCGCGCACACCACCCGCAGCTGGGCGGCGCCCGTGTAGCCGTGCGCGATCAGCCCGGTGACCGGCCAGCGCTTGCCGCCGGCCTCGCGGACCAGCGCCGCCCACTGCTCGCCGGTCACCCGTCCGGAGCGCAGCAGCAGTGCCTCGGGCCCCGGGGCGCCGGGGGTCTCGACGGCGATGACGAGTCCGTTGCGCAGATGGAAGGTCCCGCCGGGCACCCCGGACACCCGCAGCTCTCCGGTCAGCCCCTCGCGCCCGCACGCGGCCAGGGACCGCGCCAGCAGGTCGTAGCCCGACATCACGCTCCTCGCCCGCCGCAGCCTTCTCGCACATACGCCTGACGCGTAGCGCTGAGGGGGGAAGATTTATCAGCCGGAGCGCATATTCCGGACGGAGATTTCCGACCTGTCGCTCGATGGCGGAAGTTGGGCCGAGGGGTCGCGCAATTGGCTCTGTTCGGCGCTCATTTGACCGAACGGGAAGGGAATTTCGAGCGGGTCGGCGGTCAGGCTCCGGTCTTGTCGTGAGCGCCGGTGGGGGCCGCGCCCCCGGTCCCCGCTTCGGCCCCGACGGTCTCGTCCTCCATCGCCGGAGGGGCCGGGGGCCCGGCGGCGTCCTCCGGTTCCGTGTCGTCGGTCTGCCCCGCCGAGTAGGCCCGCAGATAGCCGACCACGGTGTTCGTCACCGCCACCAGCGGTACGGCCACCACGGCGCCGCCGATGCCCGCCACCATGCCGCCCGCAGCGACGGTGAGGACCACCGCGAGAGGGTGGACGCGCACCGCGCGGCCGAGGATGAAGGGCTGCAGGATGTGGCCCTCGATCTGCTGCACGGCGAGGACCACGGCCAGGGTCATCACCGCGGTGAAGACGCCCTGGGTGACCAGGGCGACGACCACCGCCAGCGCGCCGGAGGCCACCGCGCCGACCAGGGGGATGAAGGAGAACAGGAAGATGAAGACGGCCAGCGGGACGGCCATGGGCACGTCGAGGAAGTAGATGCCGAGGCCGATGAAGACGGCGTCGATGAGGGCCACGAGGACCGTGCCGCGGACGTAGGCGGTCAGGGTGCGCCAGGCCCGCGGGCCCGCGCCGGCGACGCCCGGGCGGGCGGCGGCGGGGACCAGCTTCAGGAACCACTCCCAGATGCGGCGGCCGTCGTAGAGCAGGAAGAGGGTGGAGAAGAACGTCAGCAGGATGCCGGTGAGGGCCTCGACGACGACCTGGACGCCTTCCAGGCCCGCCGAGGTGATCTGGTCGGTGTTGGCGCCGACCGCGTCCCTGAGGTTCTTGGCGATCTGGTTGATCTGCTTCTCGGTGACGTGGAAGGGGCTCTTCAGCAGCCAGTTGCGCAGGTCGTCGATGCCGTTCTGGATCTGGTCGGAGAGCGTGTCGATGTTCTCCATGACCTGCCAGGTCACGAACCAGCCCAGGAGCCCTATGACGATGAAGCCGAGGATCGCGGTGAGGGCGGTGGCGGGGCCGCGCGGGACGCCGTAGCCCTTCAGGCGGGCCACGGTCGGCTGCAGCAGCGCGGTGATGAGCAGGGCCACGACGAACGCGAAGACGACGAGCTGTACGGCGCTGATGACCCGCATCAGCACCCAGACGGTGCCCGCGAGCACCAGCAGCCGCCAGCCGGCCTCGGCGGCGACGCGCACGCCCCAGGGCACGGCCTGGGCGGGGTCGGGGCGGACCGGGACGACGACGGCGGTCTGCTGCACCTCGTCGTCCACGGGCTCCGTCGCGAGCACCGCCGGGCGCACCGGCCGCGGGCGGTGCGGCGGCCCGATCTCGGACTCCTCCCGCTCCACCTCCGCGCGGCGCTCGTCCAACCGCTCGCCGACCTCCGTCAGCCCGGCGCCGATCCGGCCGAGCCACCCTGGCACTCGCGACATGATCCGTCCTCTTCCCCCGCGTACCCGGGTGCTGGCCACCACTCCCCCCTGGAGTCGTTCGCGTTCGACCGTACAGGGCGAAAGCCCCTCCCCCTAGGACGGGGAGGGGCTGCGCGGGGTTGAGAGGTGAGGCGGTGAACCTCGCCGGCTCAGTACCAGTGGTTGGCGACCCAGAAGGACTGCGCCTCGCACGGGCTGCCGTAGCGGCTGTTCATGTAGTTCAGGCCCCACTTGATCTGGGTGGCCGGGTTGGTCTGCCAGTCGGAGCCCGCCGTGGAGTACTTCGAGGCGGGCAGCGCCTGGAAGAGGCCGTAGGCGCCGGAGGAGGCGTTGACCGCGTGGTAGTTCCAGCTGGACTCGTGGTCCACGATGTAGCTGAAGCACTGGAACTGGTTGCCCGGGACCATCTGCCGGGCCATCGCCTGGATCTCGGCGACCGTGTACGAGCTCTGGACCGGGAAGTCGGCGCTGCTGCGGCTGGCGGTCTGCTTGACCTCGGCGCGCTGCTTGGCTTCCTTGGCTGCCTTCTCCGCCGCTGCCTTCTTGGCGATGGCGGTGTCGGCGGCGGCCTTGCGGGCGGCTGCCTCGGCGTCCTTCTTGGCGCTCGCGTCGGCCTGGATGGCCTGCGCGTCGGCCTGCTGCGTCAGGGACGCGGTCTGCACCTGGGCCTGCTGGCCCGTGGGTATGTCCGCGAGCAGCGTGGTGTCGGCGGCCGTCGGCTCGGCGTCGTTGTTCTGCGCGACGCTGCCCGAGGCAACTCCGACGACGCTTCCGACAGCGGTGACCGCGGTGGCCGAGGCCACTGCGAATCCCCGGACCGAAATCCGGCTCACACGGTTTCCTTCCAGCATCGCCCGCTTCGGTGACCCTGGCGGACGCAATCGTGCCCCTGACGCTGGCCTCCCACCTACGGGGTCACGGGAGACACGGGCCCGGTGGGCAACTCCCGCTCGGGGAGCGCCGCTTGGTGCTCGGGCGGCATACGACGACGCTATGGAGTTGGCGTGGTGCTCATGTGGTGCCATACCGCTGGGGGTACAGGTGTGTCGTATGCGGGGCCTGACAGGAGTGAGACTCTGCCGTACGGGGACGCCGGGTGGCAATTCTGAGTTGCGTGTGAAAGCTCACATGCTGTTTACCCCAGGGGATTTCACGGAACAGCACCACGCGAAGGCGCCGCCCCGCTAGGCTCTCAGCCTTTGCGGGACGGCGCCAACTGGTGTCGAATCGGTCAGATTTGGCCGTCCTCCAGCATTTCGGTCACTAGTGCCGCGATCTGGGACCGCTCGGACCTCGTCAGGGTCACGTGCGCGAAGAGCGGATGCCCCTTCAGCTTCTCCACGACGGCGACGACGCCGTCGTAGCGCCCGACGCGCAGATTGTCCCGCTGTGCCACGTCATGGGTGAGAACCACCCGTGAATTGGCGCCGATTCGGGACAGAACGGTCAGCAGGACGTTCCGTTCCAGCGACTGCGCCTCGTCCACGATCACGAACGCGTCGTGCAGCGAGCGTCCGCGGATGTGGGTGAGCGGCAGGACCTCCAGCATCCCGCGGGAGGTGACCTCCTCGATGACCTCGCGGCTGGTGACCGCGGACAGGGTGTCGAAGACCGCCTGCGCCCAGGGGCTCATCTTCTCGGCCTCGGAGCCCGGCAGATAGCCGAGTTCCTGCCCGCCCACCGCGTACAGCGGACGGAAGACCATCACCTTCTGGTGCTGGCGGCGCTCCAGGACCGCTTCGAGGCCCGCGCACAGCGCGAGCGCCGACTTGCCGGTGCCGGCCCGGCCGCCCATGGACACGATCCCGACGTCCGGGTCGAGGAGCAGGTCGAGCGCGATCCGCTGCTCGGCGCTGCGGCCCTTGATGCCGAACGCCTCCCGGTCGCCGCGCACCAGGCGGACGTTGCCCTCGGCCGTGACCCTGCCGAGCGCCTTGCCGCGCTCGGAGTGGATGGTCAGACCGGTGTGCACGGGCAGGTCGGACGCCTCGGGGACGTAGACGTGCCCTTCCTCGAAGAGGGTGTCCACCTGCTCGGCCGGCAGGGTCAGGTCGGACATTCCGGTCCAGCCGGAGGAGTCCGTGATGGCGAGTTCGGCGCGGTACTCCTCGGCGAGGAGACCGACGGAGGACGCCTTGATCCTGAGCGGCAGGTCCTTCGACACGACGGTGACGTCGAACCCCTCGGCCTGCAGGTTGCGGGCCACCGCGAGGATGCGGGAGTCGTTGTCCCCCAGGCGGTAGCCGGTCGGCAGAACGCTGGGGTCCGAGTGGTTGAGCTCGACACGGACGGTCCCGCCGAGTTCCCCGATCGGGATGGGGGCGTCGAGGCGGCCGTACTTCACCCGGTAGTCGTCGAGCAGGCGCAGGGCCTGCCGGGCGAAGTAGCCGAGTTCGGGATGGTGCCGCTTCGCCTCCAGCTCCGTGACCACCACGATGGGGAGCACGACCTCGTGCTCCTCGAAGCGGGTCAGGGCGTTCGGGTCGGCCAGCAGGACGCTGGTGTCGAGAACATAGGTGCGCCGGTCTGGCTTGTGGCGCTTTGTGCTGGTCACCACGGAAGGACGTACCCCCTCGGATGAGGTCGGGGAGCGACGGAGTGGAGCTGGACCGGTCGACGGCCGCGATGCACGGGCCGAGAACCGGCCCTCCGCCTTGTCTTCCGTGCTGGAACCGCACGGTCGGGCTGGTGCAAAGGGCCTCCCGGGCGGACGGCCCCGTGCCGTCCGCTGAGATCCGACACCCGTGGTTCGGGCATCGACCTGACTGGCTTATGCCCTCGAACACGCGCCACCATGCCGACCGTCACGACGGCGCCCCGGTGAACTCCTCGTTACTTCCGCCCCGATGTGGGTAGGCGGTCAGCCTCCGTAGCGCCGGTGTCGCGCCGCGTAGTCGCGCAGGGCCCGCAGGAAGTCGACCTTGCGGAAGGCCGGCCAGAAGACCTCGCAGAAGTAGTACTCGGAGTGCGCGGTCTGCCACAGCATGAAGCCGGACAGCCGCTGCTCGCCGCTGGTGCGGATGACGAGGTCGGGGTCGGGCTGGGCGCCGGTGTAGAGGTGGCGGCCGATCATGTCGATGTCGACGGCCTCGGCGAGCTCCTCCAGCGCGGTGCCCTTCTCGTGGGCGTCGAGGAGCATCGAGCGCACGGCGTCCGCGATCTCCTGGCGGCCGCCGTAGCCGATGGCCACGTTGACGAGTATCCCGTCGACGTGGGCCGTCGTCTCCTCGGCCTCCTTGAGCGTCGTCTGCATGTTCGACGGCAGCAGGTCGGGGGTGCCCACGTGGTGCACGCGCCAGCGGCCGTCGGCGGCGAGGGTGCGCACGACGTCCTCGATGATGCCGAGCAGCGGGCCGAGTTCCTCCTGCGGGCGGTCGAAGTTGTCCGTCGACAGCAGCCACAGGGTGACGACCTCGACGTCCGTCTCGCTGCACCAGCCGAGGAACTCCTCGATCTTCTCCGCGCCGGCGCGGTGGCCGTGCACGGTGGTGGAGCCCGAGGCCTTCGCCCAGCGCCGGTTGCCGTCCATGATGACGCCGATGTGCTTGGGCACCTGAGCGTGGTCCAGGTGGCCTTCCACCCGGCGCGCGTACAGCCTGACCAGCAGGCCGCGCAGCTTGTCGCGCAGGTTCACGTGATTGTCAGCCCCTCAGATGCGATCGGACGGCGCGCGGCCCGTGCGTGCGGCGGGCGCTCCCTGTCCACATGGCGGTCCCCGGCGGCGAAAAGCCTACCCCCGCCGCACCGTCACTCTCCCAAGGGTGGCGGGGGAACACAAAAAACGGGCCGGTCCGTGGGGGGGAGACGGACCGGCCCGAGGGGGGGTTTCCACCATAACCCTTCGTAAGTGATGCTGCGTGCATCGGCGTGCCACAACTACTCTCCGGAATCGAACGGCGACGCGGCGGTGGTCGTGAAGGGCCGTTCCGGGAGGTTCCCCATGGCCGAAACACAGCCGGTGTACAGGCATTTCACGGCGTGGACGGCGAGATGCGGGAGGTTCGGCGGGCCGGTGCGGCCGTTCGGCGAAATCTCACTGGGGTCGCCCGGGCGGGTGACGCGGGCCGCGAACCTCTTCTTGACGGCGGTGCGGGCCGTGACCAGGTGGAAAAGGGCACCGCGCAGCCCCCTCCACTGCGCGGTGCCGCCCGCGCAGCTTTGCTGACGCGAATTACCTTGGTCTGAACTTACGTGACGCCTGGGGCCGGATGCGACTCGCGGGCATAACAATGTGGAAACCGGGGCCGGTGGGCCGGGCGTGCCGGGGTCGGCGGACCGCCGCCGACGGCGGACAGGAGCTGTCCGCGAACCCTGCCGGGGTTCGCCGCCCGTACCGGCACTTCCCGGCCAATCCCGCCGAAGCGGGCATCCGGGGGCGGCTACCGGTGCGGCTTGCGGATGTCGAAGAGGTGGCGGGTGCTGTGGGCGACGAAGGGGCCCTCGCTCTCGATCTCCTCGTGCAGGGACCGCAGACGGTCCTCGTACGCCTCGACCGTGAAGCCGGGGACCATCCACACCACCTTGCGCAGGAAGTGGACGACGGCCGCGATGTCGTGGAACTCGATCCGCAGCCGCTCGGCGCGCAGGTCGACGACCTCCAGGCCCGCGGCCTCGGCGCCCGCGCGTTCGCGCTCGGGGTCGCGGCCGGAGCCCTGCTCCGCCGGGAGCGGACCGAGGAAGTACTCGACGAGTTCGAAGACGCTGTGAGGGCCGACGTGCTGGGCGAAGTACGTACCGCCCGGCCGCAGGACGCGGGCGATCTCCGTCCAGTGCGGGGTCACCGGGTGCCGGCTGCCGACCAGGTCGAAGGCGCCGTCCGCGAAGGGCAGCGGCGCGTCCTCGTGCGCGGCGACGACCACGGTGCCGCGCGGGCGGAGCAGTTCGGTGGCCTTGGCGACGTTCGGCGGCCAGCCCTCGGTCGCGGCGAGGAGCACGGGCGTGCTCGCGGCCCGGCCCAGGGCGAAGTCGAGCACCTCTCCTCCCCCGGTCTGGATGTCCAGCGCGGCGGTGGCGCGGGCGAGCCGGCCGGCCAGCGACACGGCGTATCCCCACGAGGGCCGTTCCTCCGTGGCCCGTCCCCGGAACCAGGAGAAGTCCCAGCCGTCGGTGGGCACGGCGGCACCCTCGGCGACGAGGGCTTCGAAGGAACGGGGGGTGATGTGGGGGGCCATGAGGTGATCCTGACAGGGCTGCGGCGACGGGCGCGCGCGATTTTCCGGTGGCCGCCCTCGCCTCAGCCCGTGCCGTCCGGCGGGCCGAGGTGCGGTCGCAGCAGGTCGTACGCCCGCTGCGCGCTCCCCGCGTCGAGGAGGCCGTCGACGGCCCCGGTGCGGCCGGCGTTCACCGGACGAGGGGCCCGACCTCCTGTGCCGCGAACCGCACGAACCCCTCCGGGTCGGGTTCGTCGCCCGTCGGCTGGAGGATCACCCGGTCGGCTCCGGCCTCCGCGAGCCGTCGGACGGCCTTCGCGACGGTGTCGGCGTCTCCGGCGACGCCGACACCGGGGGCGGACTCCAGGCCCTCGGCGGCGAGTTCGGCGCGCAGCCGGGTGTCGGCGTCGGGGCCGGTGGCGGTGAGGAGGTAGACGACGATCTCGTGGGGATCGGCGGTACGTCCGGCCGACTCCCGGCCCTCGTCGACGAGCCGGCGTGCCGCCCGTACCCCGTCGGCGTCGGTCGACGCGGTCAGGACGGTGCCGTCGGCGGCCTCCCCGGCCAGCCGCAGCGACCGCGGGCCGGTGGCGCCGGCCAGGACGGGGGCGGGGGTGGCGGGCGGCCAGTCGAGGGCCACGTCGTCGAGACGGACGTAGCGTCCGGCGGTGGTCAGCCGCTCTCCGCCGAGCAGGGCGCGCAGGGCGAGCAGGTGCTCACGCAGCAGGGTGACCGGTGACTCGACCCGCGCCCCGACCTGCCCCATCCAGTCCTGCACGCCGTGTCCGACGGCGACGATCGGGCGGCCGGGGAACATACGGTGCAGCGCCGCGGTCTCCATGGCGGTGACGGCGACGTTGCGCAGCGGCACCGGCAGGAGACCGACCCCGACCTTCAGCCGCTCGGTCCAGGCGAGGGCGGCCGCGGCCGTCGAGATGCCGCCCTCCCGGAAGCAGTCCTCCCACAGCCAGAGCTCCTCGAGCCCGCTGCGGTCGGCGAGTTCGGCGACGGCACGCAGCCGCTCGGGCGGGAGTTGGGGCCGGAACACGGCGCCGAGTCCAGTCATGCCCCTCTTCCTACCCGGCGGGGACGAACCGGACAACTTCTTTACGCGCCGCCGGTGTTGTCGTCCCGCCTGTAGTGCAGCAGGACGACCCCGCTGCCGAAGACGTGGCTCTCGACGAGCTGGAGCGAGGCGGCGATGTCGGCCTCCGGGAAGAGCCGCCTGCCGCGGCCGACGACGGCGGGATGGATGTACACGCGGTACTCGTCGACGAGCCCCAGGCGCAGGAACTCGCCGCCGAGTTCGGCTCCGCCGACCCACAGGTCGCCCTCCGTGCGCTCCTTGAGCGCCCGGACCTCCTCGGGCACGACCTCCCGGAACAGGGTGGCGTTCCAGTCGGCCTTCTCCAGGGTCCGCGAGTACACGATCTTGGGGATGTCCCGCCAGATCCCGGCGAACTCGGCGGTGGCCGGGGAGGCGTCGGGGTCGGCGTCGGCGGTGGGCCAGTGGGCGGCCATGAGCTCGTAGACGCGGCGGCCCTCGATCAGGGCGCCCAGTGCCCTGACCGTGTCGTTGAAGTGCCGGGCGAGTTCCTCGTCCGCCCGGCTCCAGCTGATGTCGTGGTCGGGGCCCTCCATGTAGCCGTCGAGGGAGACGGACATCATCAGGACGATCTTTCCCATGGTCCTCTTCTTTCCCGAGCGCGGGGCGGATACCTTCGGTTGGCGCGGTGGGCGGCACCGCCGGGAGGTCCTGAGTATGGCGCGGCGATGGCGGGACGGACGGGGTGAACTCGTGGTGCGTCCGGAGGACGGGGAGGCCGCCGTGTCCGTGCCGCTGGAGATCGCCGCCTCCTACCGGGCGCGCACCAGAGGGCTGCTGGGGCGGGACGGCGTCGACGGCGCGATCCTGCTCTCCCCCGCGAACAGCGTGCACACCTTCCGTATGCGCTTCCCCATCGACGTCGCCTACCTCGACCGGGGCCTGAAGGTCGTCGCCGTCCGCACCATGCGTCCGGGCCGCCTCGGGCTGCCCCGGCCGCGCTCCCGGCACGTCCTGGAGGCCGAGGCCGGGGCGATGGCGGGGTGGGGGCTGCGGGTGGGTGAGCGGGTGGAGGTGCGGGGCTAGGCCGACAGGGCCTAGGCGCGGGTCCGGACGCGGGGGTGTGTGCCGAGCGCCGCGGTCAGGGACTTCCAGGACCGGTACCGCTTGAACGGGATCTCGAAGACCTTCGAGAACAGCCACGCCCCGGCCACCGAGACGGGCAGCGCCACCGCGAGCGTGAAGAGGAACGTGGGCAGGCCGGGCGCCACGAAGTGCGGGGCCACCCGGCGGATCACGGCCAGCACGATCGGCAGGTGGATGAGGTAGAGGCTGTAGGAGAAGCCGCCCAGGCTCTCGACGGGCCGCGTGGTCAGCAGCCGCACCAGGACGGCGGGCCTGCCGGTGGCGACCCCGGCGAGCAGCAGCGTCATGGCGGGGGCGATGGCCAGATCCACCCAGAAGTAGTGGTTCACCGTCCACACCGGGCCCTTCACGGCGCCCAGCACCAGGACGGGCAGCGCGGCCAGGGCGGCGAGCCAGGCCCACGGCAGGCGCCGCACCCGCTCGGAGGCGGCGACCACTCCCGCACCCGCCATGCCGGCGACGAACACGGGGGCGAGGTGGGGAGCGAGCCAGTTGTCGCCCTCGACGGGGGACGCGCCGGGCGCCAGCAGACCGCCGACGATCACCGGGAGCGCAGCACAGGCGACCAGGACCGCCGCGTTCGTACGCCGCCTGACGTACAGGAAGACCAGGAAGAGCAGATACAGCTCGGCCTCCACCCCGATCGACCAGAAGGCGCCGTTCGGCGTCGGGGCGGTGAACACGTCCTGTGCGACGAGGCCGTAGACCAGGACCGTCGCGGCGGTGGGCGGCCCGAAGTGCGAGGCCGGAACGACGAACCAGGAGATCGCCAGGCTCAGCGCCAGCGCGGCCCAGTACGGGGGCAGGATGCGCCAGGCGCGCCGGCGCAGGAACTCGGCGGCACCGCCCGAGCGCCAGCCGTGACGCGCCGGGGAGATCGCCAGGGAGAAACCCGACAGCACCAGGAAGAAGACGACGGCGACCCGCCCGAACATCAGCCCGTCCAGCCAGGCGGGCGCGGAGCTGTCGGGGTAGCCCGGGAAGGTGTAGAGCCAGCAGTGGAACAGGACGACGTACAGCGCCGCCAGGCCGCGCAGGCCGTCCAGGCCCCGCACCTGCCGGGGGGCGGGTGCCTCGCTCGTCCGTTCCGTCCGTACGACGGGGCTGCCGACCGGCGGACTCGCATCAACTGAAATCGCTCGGACCCTTCTCTGGGCGCACCGGCCTGCCACGGACCGTCGGTGACTGGTACGTGACGGCCGGCCGAGCGGTTCAACGGGCGCCCGTCAGTTCCCGCCGCGCGGGAACGACACCTCCACGCGGCGGTTCTTCCGCCGTCCCTCCTCCGTGGCGTTCGAGGCGATCGGGTAGTCCTCGGAGTAGCCGCGGACCTCGAAGGTGATGCCGGGGTCGTTCAGCTCCTGGGCGAGGACGTCCTGCACGGCGTTCGCGCGCTGTCTCGACAGGACGAGACCGTGGGCGTAGCTGCCGAGGTCGTCGGTGAAGCCGAAGACGCGGACGTGCGTCGCGTTCTGCTTCTTGATCTCGTCGGCGATCGTCGCGATACGGGACTTGGCCTCGCCGTTGAGCTTGGCGCTGTCCTTGCTGAACAGGACCTCCGCCTGCAGGGCGAACGTCACGGACGTGTTGGTGTCCGAACGGCGTTCGTCGCCGTTCTCGTCCTCCACGACCGACTTGATGTCCAGGACCTTGGGGGCGGCGAGGGTGGCGCCCTCGGGCAGCTTCAGGTCGGGGTCGTTCGGATCGACCTCGACCGGCGCGGAGGCGGAGGGCTCGGTGCCCGGGGGCACGCTGGGACTGCCGTCGGCGTGCGCCGGCACGGCACCGGCGAGGTGGGTCGCCACCATGAGGGTGGCGGCCGTGAGGAGCAGGGGGAGGCGGGGCGCGGTCACTTGGGGCCTCACCCGGAGATCTCGATCGGGGCGCTGGAGAAGGTCGGCAGCTGGAAGGTCACCTCGGAGGTACCGGCGGGCGGGGCGGGGAACTGCATGAAGACGGCGAGGGATTCACCGGCCTTGATGGTCGAGAAGCCCGTCGTCGTCAGCGGGCGGCCGTCCGTGTCCCGCAGCACGTAGTAGCGCTTCTTGCCCTTGGAGTCGACGAGTGTGGCGCCACCGAATGACCTGCCGTTCCTGGTGATCTCCGTTTCGTTGCCGCTCAACGCGGAGGGAATCACCAGGCTCTTGGCGCCGTCGTTCTTCAGATCGGCGTTGACGGTGACGAATCCACCCGAGTCGCGCTGGGCCGAGGTGATCTGCAGAAGCAGTCCGTCCGAGCCCTTCAGCTCGGCCAGGGGCGTGTCCGACTGCCCTTCCTGAGCCGTCGGCTCGGACCCACCGTGCTTGGAAGCGGACGCCGACGTCCGGGGCTTCTTGCCGCCGTCTCCGCCACCCCCGCAGCCGGCCACGCCGACGGCCAGAGCGGCCACAACGGTCACCGCGACCATCGCCCTGCGGGCCTTCGTCGTGAACCGCATGCTCATGCCTCTGCTTCCTTCTGCGCTCGTTGTTCGCTTGTCAGTCGGCCAGGTGGACGTCGAACAGGTCCTTCGGTTCCGGCAGATCGGTGGGGTCGTCCGGATTCACCTCCCACCGGCGGCCGTCCTCGCAGGTGAGGTGCGGCGGAGTGTCGCCTCCGGGGTCCGTGCCGAGGGGCGGGAACTGGCAGAGCGGCTGGATCACGGCCTTGGCGGACGCCTTGGCGTGCCGGGACTCGGTCCCGGGGACGATCGACTCTCCGACGGTCCCGTCCGTCTCGGCCTGGACCGTGTAACTCAGGTCCGCCAGTTGCGGATCGCAGCCGAGCAGGTGCGCCTCGTTGCGCGCCGCCAACTGGCCGGCCCGCTCGCACCCGTCGAGGACCGCCACGTGGCCGTCGAGGATGTCCTGCCACTTCGTGGGGTCGTCCACGACGAGTTTCCACTGCCCTGCGAGCTTGTCCCGGGTGTCCTGCGCCGCCGCGAGAGCGGCCGCGTCGGCAGCCGTCTGGGCGCCGTTGCGGGTCACCGCGGCCTGGCCGACCGCGACATAGGCGAACGCGAGAAAGAGCAGGCCCGCCACCACCGTGATGTAGATGGGGAAAGCCTGCCCTGCGTCGCCGTACTTACGGGGCCACATCAGCCACCTGTCACCTCGGCGATCTTGGCCGTGATGGCGTCGAAGATCGTCTGCCCGATGTCCGTACCCGTGATCGCCAGCACGATCGCCACGACCACCGCGATGATGCCCAGGTACTCCACGGCCGTCTGGCCCTTGTCGTTGCGGGCGGTGCGAGCCTGCAGGTACGCGACGGTGGTGTTGATCCAGCTGCTCATGGTGCTCCCCTCCGGGTTCGCTTCCGATCCCGGAACCGTACGACGCCGTCCCTCGCCGCCCCGAGGGTCCCAGGACCCAATCGCGGGCCCAAACACGCCTGCGTCCCCTCATGGCGCCTCACCCCGTCCCTCGCGTGCCGAGCCACGTGGCCGTGGCCTCGGAGCGGTTGGTGCTGTGGAGTTTGGCGAAGATGCGGTTGATGTGGTTCTTGACGGTCTTCTCGCTGATAAAGCAAGTGGCGGCGATCTGCTGGTTGTTCATGCCGGACGCGATGAGGTCCATGATCTCCGCCTCCCTCGTGCTCAGTCGAGACCGTGACTCCGACTGTCCCACATCCGGTTGCACTTGCGAAAGACTTTGTGAAGAAACTAGGGGAGACTTGACAGTTGAGCGCGATGGGGAGTGTGCAATCGCACTTCGCAGGACGTCGGCGGCCGTCGCCGTGAAGTGCGCGCGGCCCTCCCTGACGTCCCGAATCGCCGCGACCAGCCGGTCGGCCGTGAACTCGCCGTGGACCAGGTAGCCGGCCGCCCCGCGGCGCAGGGCCTCCTGGACGATCTCCGACTCGCTGCTGTACGTCAGCATCAGCACCGGCGCGATCGGCACCAGGTAGGGCAGGACCGACAGGCCGTCCATGCCGGGCATGCGGACGTCGAGGAGGACGACGTCGGGGCGGTGGCGGCGGACCGCCTCGTAGGCCTCGCGGCCGTCGGCCGCCTCTGCGGCGACCGTGATGTCCTCGCGCCCGGAGAGCAGCGCGGTCAGGCCCGCGCGGACGACGAGGTTGTCGTCGGCGACCACGACGCTCAGGGGCGGCGGCGGCTGGGCCGCGGGCAGGTCGGGAAGGTCCGGCATCGGCGGCCTCCTCTCGTCGGCGTGGGGGGTCGGCGTGACGCTCATGCGCTCTGCGCGGTCAGGGCCGTGAGCGGCAGCTCCAGGCGGACCTCGGTGCCCCGCGCGTGGTCGCCGCGGCCGACGCTGATCCGGGCGCCCACCGACGCCGCCCGCTCCACCATGCCGACCAGGCCGAAGTGGCCCGCGCGGCGCAGTTGTTCGAGGCTGGTGCCGGGGGGCAGGCCGTCGCCGTCGTCGTACACGCTGATGCACAGCAGGCCCTCGCGCACGCCGCCGCTGACGTCGACCCGCGTGGGGGCCGCGTGGCGGTGGGCGTTCTCCATGGCCTCGTCGGCGATGGTGAGGAGCTGGCGGGCGACGGCGGGCGGGACCGGGGGCACGGTGTCGTCGCCGGTCGGGCGGCAGGCCGCGGACAGGCCGGTGCGGGTGGCGAAGTCGCGGGTGCGGGAGGCGAGTTCGGCCAGTACGTCGGTGCCGTGGCCGGGGTCGTTCACGCGCCGCAGGTCGGTGAGGAGTTCGCGGCTCTCGGCGGCGGCGCGGCGGGCGGCGCGGGCGACGAGTTCCGCCTGCTGCCTGAGCCGGGCCGGGTCGGTGCCGTCGCGGCCCGCCGAGGCCGCGAGGCCGTCCGCGGCGAGGGCCACGCCGTGCAGGGTCTTGGCCACCGAGTCGTGCATCTCCCGTGCGAGGCGGGCGCGTTCGGCGCCGACCGCCTCGGTGGCGGCGAGACGGGCCTGGACCTCGGTGAGGGCCTGGGTCGCCGTGCCGAAGCGGAGCATCAGGCCGCGCAGCGACGAGCCGACCGCGCCGGCGATGACGCACAGGCCGGGCAGGAGCAGGGACTCGGCGAGGGCGGCGTGCAGGTCGTGCCGGGTGGCGTAGACCAGGAGGAGGATGAGGGACTGCAGGGACGCGAAGCACGCCGCTCCCCGCCAGCTGTAGACGATCCCCGCCAGCAGCGGCGTGCAGACGCTGACGTAGGCGAGCGTGGTGTCCGGGCCCGCCGAGATCAGCAGCAGCGAGCCGAGGAGGGTGTCGACCGCCAGCAGGGTGGGGTGGCGCAGGAGCAGGGGCCCGAAGCGCTCCCAGTCCCGGTACAGGACGTAGGAGCCCATGAAGGTGACCACGACGGCGGCGCCGACCAGGCGGACGGGCATGCCGGGGGCGGCGTTGACGAGGGCGGCCGGGGCGGCCAGGGCGATCATGGCCAGGCGGAAGGCGAAGACCTGACGGCACATGGCCTGCAGGGCGTTGACCTGGAGGGAGAGAGCGGGGGGTCGCGGGGCGTCGTCCTCGGCGGGCGCCGGCGTCGGCGGTGCGAACCTCGCCGGCTGACGCGGTACCGCCGGCAGCGGTGCCGGGGTCCGGGTCAGCACCCAGCCGGGCGGCAGCGCGGGCGGCACCGGGGCGTCGGGGGCGCCGGTGCGCGCGTGGTCCGCGAGGACCGTGCCCGCCGGCGGGGCGGTGATCCTGCTCCGCGCCGTCCGCGGGCGGCGCCACGGCGGGCCGCCGCGTTCCTTCGTCGTCGCCATCTCCTCGCCCTTCCCTGCCTACTTGCCCGTGAGCGTGCCGAAGTCGGTGCCGGAGCCGAGCAGCAGTCCCGCGCCGAGCAGGAGCAGCGTGGCCGGGACCATGAAGGTGGTGATCATCAGCGTGGCCCGCGGGACGGCCCGCGCGGCCTTGCGGCGGGCGTTCTGGGCGTCCGTGCGGCGCATGTCCTTGGCCAGCGAGACGAGGGTGTCCACGATCGGGGCGCCCAGTTCCTCGCCCTGCTGCAGCGCCGTGACGAACATGGCCACCTGCTCGGAGTCGTTGCGGCGCCGCAGTTCCGCGAAGGCCTGGCGGCGGCTCATGCCGAGGTCCATCTGACGCAGGGTGATGCGCAGTTCGTCGGCCCAGGGGCCCTCGTAGCGGGTCGCCACCCGGTCCAGGGCCTGCCGGAAGCCGAGGCCGGCGCTGACCACGACGGCCAGCACGTCCAGGAAGTCGGGAAGGGTGCGCTCGATGACGTCCTTGCGCTGGCGGATCGCCGCCCAGATGCCGACCTCGGTCCAGAACGCGCCGAACGCCAGCAGCAGCAGCGCGACGAGGTACTGGCCGCGCAGCAGGAACACCAGGAAGCCGACGGCGCCGAGGAAGCCGTAGACCGCGCGCCGGGCCGCGTAGCGGTCGATGGTCAGACCGCCCGGGTTGCCCGCGAGGTCGATCTTGCGGCGGTACTTGGCGACCAGCCCGGGGCCCATCAGCCGCAGGACCGCGGGGGCGTAGCGCATGCCCATGCGGTCGATGAGGGAGTCGACCGCGCCGGTGCGGGTGGCGCCGACCTCCAGGGCGAGGAGCAGGTCGCCGGGGAGTTTCGCCTCCGCCCGGTACATGCGGATGCCGGCGAAGACGCCCCAGACGGCGAGGCCCATCGCGAGCGCGAGCAGCAGTGCCATGTCACCTACCCCCTTGTCTCAGACGTCGATCCGCGACATGCGCCGGATGAGCACGAACCCGACGGCGTACATGGCGAAGGCGATGATCACGCAGGCCTGGCCGACGGGCGAGCCGGTCATGCGGTCCAGGGCGCCGTCCTTGACCCCGTTCATCAGGAACAGCGAGCCCACGCCCATCACGGGGACGGCGTACGCCGTCATGTTGACCTGGGAGAGCTGGGTGCGGATCTCGCGCCGGGTCTCCTTGCGCTCCTCCAGCGTCTCGGTGAGGTTGCGCAGCGCGCCGACGACCTGTCCGCCCGCCCGGTTGGACAGCACCAGTGTGGTGACGAGGACGACCAGTTCGCGGGAGGGCAGCCGGTCCGCGAGGTCGCCGAGCGCCTCGTCGAGGGACTGCCCGATCGCCAGCTGGTTGGCGACCTTCTCCAGTTCCTCGCCGGCCGGCGCCTCCAGTTCCTCCGCCGCCATGCTGATCGCGGTGCGCAGCGCCAGCCCGGCCTGTGTGGCGTTGGCCAGGATGCGGGCCAGTTCGGGGAGTTGGTTGATGAACTTCTCGATGCGTTTCTGGCGCTGCCAGGTGAGGAACTGCCAGGCCGCCCAGACGCCGAGCAGGCCGGCGATCGGGCCGAAGAAGGGGGCGAGGGAGGCCTGGCCGATGAGCCACAGGGCGGCGACCGTGGCGAGCATGTAGGCGAAGAACTCGCCTGGGGTGACGTCGAGTCCGGTCGCGGCGAGCTTCAGTTCCAGTTTCCGGCCCAGCCGGGTGCGGCGCAGCCGGCGGTCGAGGGTGCGGAAGCGGCGGGGGCGGCCGGTGACCGGTATCTGCCCGGTGTGCGTCAGCCGTTCGACGAGCGCGGCCCGCTCGGCGCGTCCGGTGGCGTACGCGTGCAGACCCATGACGGCCAGGACGCAGGTCAGCAGCGTGATGCCGGTGGTGAGGGCGACGAGGTCTTGCAGATCCATGGGGGCGGCACCTACCTGGCTTCTCGGGTGGCTAGCTGGTCCGCGGACCGGGCGACGCCGAAGGCCTGGGGGACGGCCTGGTTCGCCATGTAGAGGCGGTCCGCGCTGCGGCGGGTGAGCGGGTAGTGCTCGAAGACGCCGTGGATCCGGCCGTCCGGGGCCATGGGCCGGGCGTTGAAGCGGGCCACGGTGGCCAGCCGGTACGGCTCCCCGCCGTGGCTGTCGAGCAGGGCGACCTCGGTGACGCGGCGGGCGCCGTCGGCGAAGCGGGTGAGCTGGATGACGACGTCGACGGCGCTGTTGATCTGGTCGTGCAGGGCGACGAAGGGGACCTCGACGTCGGACATGGACGCCAGGGTCTGCAGGCGCATCAGGGCGTCCTCGGCGCTGTTGGCGTGGACGGTGGCGAGGGAGCCGTCGTGGCCGGTGGACATGGCCTGGAGCATGTCGAGGGACTCGCCGCCGCGGACCTCGCCGACGACGATGCGGTCGGGGCGCATCCGCAGGGAGTTGCGGACCAGGTCGCGGATGCTGATCTGGCCCTTGCCCTCGACGTTCGGCGGGCGGGACTCCAGGCGGATCACGTGCGACTGCTGGAGCTGGAGTTCGGCGGAGTCCTCGATGGTGATGATGCGCTCGCCCTCCGGGATCAGCCCGGACAGGGCGTTGAGCAGGGTCGTCTTGCCGGTGCCGGTGGCGCCGGAGACGATGACGTTGAACTTGGCCCGCACCAGGCCCGCGAGCAGGAACAATATGTGCTCGTCGAGCGAGCCGAAGCCCACCATCTCCTGGAGCGTGAAGGAGCGCGGGAAGCGGCGGATGGTGAGCGTGGCACCGGTCAGCGACAGCGGCGGGATGATGACGTTGACGCGCTCGCCGGAGGGGAGGCGGGCGTCGACCATGGGGTTCGACTCGTCCACACGCCGGTTGACGGTGGAGACGATCCGCTCGATGGTCTGCATGAGCTGGTCGTGGGAGGCGAAGCGGAGCGGCAACTGCTCGACGCGGCCGCCGCGTTCGACGAAGATCGCGTCGGGGCCGTTGACCATGATCTCGGTGATCGACGCGTCCTCGAGGAGGGGTTCGAGGATGCCGAGGCCGAGTGCCTCGTCGACGACCCGGCGGATCAGCTGGGAGCGTTCGACCGTCGACAGCACCGGGCCCTCGCGGCTGATGATGTGCCCGAGGACGCGCTCCAGGCGGGCCCGGCGCTCGGCCGCGGCCAGCGAGGACATCTCCGCGAGGTCGATCTCCTCCAGGAGCTTGGCCCGGTAGGAGGCGACCAGGTGCGCGTCCTCGCCCCGGTGGCCGTTCTCCTCGGGGGAGTTGATGCGTGCCCGCAGGCTCATGGGTCGGTGCTCCTCGCTGTGCCCGGGTGGATCAGTGGTCGAGCGGCATGACGGCGGTCTTGCTGGCTTCGTAGCGGCCCAGTCCGGGGAACAGGACGGGGATGGTGACGTGCGAGGTGACCTGGACCTCGGTCCCCAGGTCCGCGGTGTCGCACGTGGCGTCCAGGCTGACGGCCTGGGCGCAGGCCGCGCCCGCCGCCTGCTGGAGGGAGGCCGCCCGCGCCCCCGCCCGGGCCGCGGTCCCCGCCTGCTGAGCGGCGTACGCGATCAGCCCGAGCTGCACCCCGGCGAGCGCGACGAGCAGCAGGACGGGCAGGAACCCCAGGTACTCGATGGCCACTTGGCCGGCGTCACGGCGTCTGCGGTGGTACGACATCTCACTCCTTCACCTCCTCCACCGCGCCGGCGTGTCCGTGCACGGTGAGGGGGAAGGAGATCGACCCCGGGAAGAGGACGGGGACCCTGATCGCCACGTCCGCGGTCACGAATCCGGCGCCGCCGCAGTCCACCGTGGCCGCTCCCCTCCATGCACCCGAAAGGTGCTTCAGCGCCGCCTGTTGGCAGGCGGCGGACCGCGCCCCCCGAGGAGCGGCCGTCGCCGCCCGCACGCCCTCGTCGGCAGCATTCCCCGCGAGCGAGTAGGCGTACCCCACCAGCACGAACTGCCACACCAGCACCAGCGTCAGAATGATCAGCGGTGTCATGCCGAGGAACTCGATGGTCACCTGCCCCCGGTCGCCGCGCCGCCGCCTCATGGCCCCAGCTCCCTGCGCCGCCGGAAACTCACCGACCCCCGGTCGCCCCGGAACCGGCCCCCGCCCCGGTGCGCCCCTTCCGTCGCCCTCATCAGGCCCAGTTCCCCCGCGAGACCCCACAGGGCCTGCTTGACGGCCCCCTTGTTGTCCAGTTCGTGGATGCGGCCGGCGTCCACCGCCGCCTGCAGTTCCTTGAAGTTGGCCGGGACCACGGTCGCCGCGACCGCCGTGCCGGTGATCTTCTGGATGAGCGGCGGCTGGATCTCGGAGGCCCGCGCGTGCCGGTTGACGACGACCGTCGTCTCCTCCGCCTTGCGGATCTGCAGCCGGTCCCACATGCGCACCGTCCGCTTGGCGCCGCGCACCGCGACCACGTCGGGCGTGGTGACGAGCAGCGCCAGGTCGGCCATCTCCACGGCCGCGGCGCCGGCCCCGCTCAGCTGGGCCCCGCAGTCGACGACCACGACCTCGTAGCGGGACCTGAGGGCGCTGACGATCTGCCGGGCCGCGCGGTCCGTCATCTCCTCGCCGCGCTCGCCCTCCCCCGGCGCGAGGAGCAGCGCCACCCCGGTGTCGTGCCGGAAGACGGCGTCCGCGAGGACGCGCGGCGAGATGTCGTTGATCGCGGCCAGGTCGACCACCGACCGCCGGAACTGCACGTCCAGGTAGGAGGCGATGTCGCCGGTCTGCAGGTCCATGTCCACCAGGGCGGTGGCCCGCCCCGACGCCTGTGCGGCCAGGGCGAGCTGGATGGCGGTGAGGGTCGCCCCGACGCCGCCCTTGGCCCCGCTCACCGTCACGACGGTCCCGCCGACGCCGGTGAACACGTCGCCTCCGGCGCCCAGATGGCGCCGTACGCCCACCGACCACTGGGCGACGGCCTGCACGCGGCTCGCCAGCTCCTCGTAGCTGAGGGGCAGGGCGACCAGGCCGCGGGCGCCGTAGTCCATGGCGGCCTGGAAGAGGCCGGGGCTCGCGTCCGTGGTGACGAGGATGACCCCGACCGCCGGGAAGCGCAGGGCCACCTCGCGGATGAGCTCCAGGGCCGGGACCGGGCCGATGCGCTCGTGGACCACCACGACCTCGGGCAGTTCGTCGACCGATTCGGCGGCCAGCCGGGCGAGGGTGTCGACGAGCTGGGTGGAGTCGACGACCGGGGCGACCGGTTCGGCGTCCGGGAGCTGGCTGAGCAGGGTCGTGAGGGAACGGACCGCGTCCGCGTCACCGACGGCCGGGAGGATCCTGGTGGGCATGCGGGCTCACTTGTCCTTCGCGAGTTCGTACGTGCGGTCCTTGTCCGGGACCGTCGTGCCGCCGCCCGGTGCGACCAGCGCGAGCCGGACCCGCTGGGCGAACGACTCGGCGTAGGTGATGCGCTGCGCGTCGAGGGTGGAGAGGGCGAAGGTGATGGGGACGGTGTCGGTCGGCTGGTTCTTGCCGGCCTCCGCGGGGTCGAGCGCCTTGATCTCGCCGACGTCCAGCACCTTCGCGTTCGTTACGATGATCTTGGACTCGGCGGGGTCGCCCTGCCGCTGGCCCGCGAAGGTGGCGTAGACGTTGACCGTCGAACCGGGCGTGATCTTGCCCGCCACGCCGGTCGCCGCGTCGATCATGATGGCGACCTCCTGCTGACCGGGCTGCAGGGCCGGCTGGTCCACGATCATGTCGGTCTGGAGCAGGGAGCCCGGCTTCAGCGTGGTGACGGCGATCTTGCCCCGGATGTCGCCGATACGGGTGACCGCGTTGTCCGACAGCCAGCGCTTGGGCATCGAGATCTTCTCGAACTGGTCCGGGCTCAGCTGGGTGTACGGATTGATCTTGGCCTTGACCTGGTACGCCGTGACCTCGGGCCCGACCTTGGACTTCACGTCACCGATGACGGACAGGACGCCGGCGAACGCCGCGAGGGCGCAGACGATCGACAGGACCAGCAGGAGCACGCCGCGGCGCTGACGGGAGTTCATGAACCGTACAACCTCATTGGGGGATATCGGTCGAGCGGATGGGGGGTGTGCGAGCGGTGCGCGGGGCGGTGGGCGGCGGCCTCAGGAGCCTCTCCCGGCGGGGAGCTGCCGGGGGCCGTCCAGGGGTGGTGGCGGGGTGGCGGAGCAGAACACGCAGCGGTCGCCGATCACGTCGATGCCGCACCAGTGGCAGACGCCCTGCCGGACGGACGTGACCAGCTGGTAGAGCACGGAGAGGTCGGGCAGGTAGGCGGCGAACTCGACCAGCTTGTTCGTGCCCCACCAGGCCGCGGACTCGGCGGGCGCCGAAATCTCCCGCAGTCCCTGGGCGTTCCACTGCTTGGCCAGGGTGGCGGTGACCCAGTCCGACTGCAGCTGGCCCTTGGCGACGAGCATCCGGGTGCCGAACTCCGGTCCGGGCAGGGTGGCCCCGGGGCCGAGCTTGACCAGCCGCGGCTCGGGGTGGGCCAGTACGGCGAACTGGCTGCCCGGCACCCAGGACTTCGCGTGCGACTTCAGCCCGACGGGGACGCGGTCCAGCCGGGCCACGGAGCCGAGCAGCGCGCCCGCGTGGATGTAGTGGGTCAGCAGGCGGCCCGCGGAGGCGAGGACGCCCGGGCTGAGGTCGCAGGAGGCGAGCTGGCGCAACTGGCGGGCCAGGACCGCGAGTCCGAGCGGGGGCAGATCGGGCCGGAACAGGGCGATCCGGTCGCTCTCCAGCAGGGAGCGGATCGTGCGCAGCCGTTGCTCGACTCCGGCGGGGGCCGCCTTGGAGCACACGACGACGAGATGGCCGTACTGGTCGATCAAGGCCTGGACGGCCGCCAGCGCCTGGTCGAGAGGCTGACGGTCCAGGTCCGGCAGGACGACTGCGGGCAGGGTCCGTTCGTCCTGCGGCGGCAGCGCCATGTCGGCACTGGTCACGGCAACGGCTGTTGGCACGCGCAGCTCCCCGTGTTGCGCCGTCGGCACACCGGGATTACTCCGGCGCACCGAAATGACTTCACTGCGTGACTACGTCAGCACTGTAACCACGGGCTTGTGACCGGAGAACAGCGTTTGTGCAGCTGATGTGGAACTGCCGCCTCACAAGTGGCGCCAAAACGGGGCACCTTGTGCATCTTGCCGATCCCGAACCGACCCCGGCCCCCGGTCACCGCATTTGGTCTGGACCTCTTGACAGGCGTATTGGTCTGGACCAACTTATTGTCATGTCCCCACAGAGACGATCAGCACGGTTCTGGTCAGGAGCCGTCACCGCCGCCCTCGCCCTCACGTTCCTGGGCACGGGCCAGGCGTCCGCCGCGGACGTCAACAACGCCCAGAACGCCGGCTTCGAGTCGGGTCTGGGCAACTGGACCTGTTCCGCGAGCAGCGGGACGACGGTCTCCTCCCCCGTCCACAGCGGCTCGGCCGCCCTGAAGGCGACACCGGCCGGGCAGGACGACGCCCAGTGCAGCCAGACGGTGGCCGTCAAGCCGGGCTCCACGTACACCCTGAGCGCCTGGGTGCAGGGCGGCTACGCCTTCCTCGGCGTGACCGGCACCGGCACCACCGACGTCTCCACCTGGACCCCCGACTCGTCCTCCTGGAAGCAGCTGTCGACGAGCTTCACCACGGGGGCGTCGACGACGTCCGTGACGGTCTACACCCACGGCTGGTACGGCCAGGCCGCCTACTACGCCGACGACGTCTCGGTCTACGGCCCCGACGGCGGCGGAAACAGCGGCGGCGGGGGCCCGACGGTCCCGTCCGCGCCGGCCGGCCTCGCGGTCTCCGGCACGACGTCCTCGTCCGTGTCGCTGGCCTGGAACACCGTCTCCGGCGCCACCGGCTACAACGTCTACCGCGACGGCACCAAGGTCACGGCCGTGACGGGGACGTCGGCGACCGTGACCGGCCTGGCCGCCGCCACCTCGTACTCCTTCCAGGTCACGGCGACGAACTCGGCCGGCGAGTCGGCGAAGTCCGGGGCGGTCACCGGGACCACGGCCACCTCCGGCGGGGGCGGCGGGGGCGGCGGCACGCTGCCCAAGCACGCCGTCACCGGGTACTGGCAGAACTTCAACAACGGGGCGACGGTCCAGAAGATCTCCGACGTCTCCGCCCAGTACGACATCATCGCCGTGGCGTTCGCGGACGCGACGACGACCCCGGGCGCGGTGACCTTCACCCTCGACTCGGCGGGGCTCGGCGGCTACACCGTCGACCAGTTCAAGGCGGACATCAAGGCCAAGCAGGCCGCCGGGAAGAAGGTGATCGTCTCGGTCGGCGGCCAGAACGGCACGGTGTCGGTGAGCGACTCGGCGTCCGCCACGAACTTCGCCAACTCGGTCTGGTCGCTGATGCAGACCTACGGCTTCGACGGCGTCGACATCGACCTGGAGAACGGGCTCAACGCCACCTACATGTCCCAGGCGCTGCGGGCCCTGTCGGCGAAGGCCGGCTCGTCCCTGATCATCACCATGGCCCCGCAGACCATCGACATGCAGTCGACGTCCGGCTCCTACTTCCAGACCGCGCTGAACATCAAGGACATCCTGACGGTCGTCAACATGCAGTACTACAACAGCGGTTCGATGCTGGGCTGCGACGGCAAGGTGTACGCGCAGGGCTCGGTGGACTTCCTGACCGCCCTGGCCTGCATCCAGCTGGAGGGGGGCCTCGCCCCGTCCCAGGTGGGCCTCGGCCTGCCGGCCTCCACGAGCGCGGCGGGCAGCGGATACGTGTCGCCGACCGTGGTGAACAACGCCCTGGACTGTCTGGCCAAGGGCACCGACTGCGGTTCCTTCAAGCCCTCGAAGACGTACCCCGACCTGCGGGGCGCGATGACCTGGTCGACGAACTGGGACGCCTCGGCGGGCAGTTCGTGGTCCGCTTCGGTGGGAGCGCATGTGCACGCGCTGCCGTAACCGGGGAAAGATGAAACATTTCCCGGGGCCCACCGCATCAATGAAGTGAGAACGGCGCCGGCGGACAGGGGGAACGGGCATGAGACAGGCACGCGCGGACGAGTACGCGGAGTTCGCGGCGGCGCGTGCCGGGCATCTCTACCGTTCCGCCTGTCTGCTCACCGCCGGTGACACGCATCTCGCCGAGGACCTCGTGCAGGAGACCCTCGGCCGGCTGTACGTCCGCTGGGGACGCGTGTCGCGGGTCGGCAACCCCGCCGGGTACGCGCAGACCGTTCTCGCGCGTACGTTCCTCGCCCACCAGCGCCGGCGCAGCAGTTCCGAGCGTGCCACCGACGTGCTGCCCGACCGGGCGCACGACGGCACCGGGGACACACCGCTGCGGCTGACGCTGCTGGAGGCGCTCTCCCGACTGCCCGCGAAGGACCGGGCGGTGGTCGTCCTGCGCTACTGGGAGGACCGCTCCATCGAGGAGACCGCCGACGCCCTGCACGTCAGCTCGGCCGCCGTGCGCACGCGGTGTGTCCGCGCGCTCGGACGGCTGCGCGGGCTGCTGGGCGAGGAGCTCGGCGAGTACGCGCGCCCCTGACCGTCCCCTCTCACCTCACTTCGCGAAACGGTGGTTCCGTCATGCCCGACGTCGAACAGCACAGCGACCCGTTCGAGGAACAGCTCTCCGCCGGCCTGCGCCGCGCCGGCGCCGGGTTCGACGCCGACCGGGCCGCGCTCGTCGCCGCGGGGGCGGTGCGCGGACGGCGCCGGCTGCTCAGGCGGCGGGCCGCCGTCGTGAGCGGGGCGGCCTCCCTGACGCTGGTCGGCCTGGGCGGGGCCCTGCTGCTGCCGGGCGGCGGCGGCAAGGCGCCGCGGGAGGACACCTCCGTGGGCACCTCCGGCCGCTCCGCCACCGCGGCCCCACCGGCCGTCTCCGGCGACGCGCTGATCCGCGCCCTGGAGAAGCTGCTGCCCGCGGGGAAGTTGAGCAAGACGGAGGCGCGCGGCACGGACGAGAAGCCGGGGCCGTACGTGAGCGGCGTGTACGACGACGGCAAGGGCGCGGCGGCGATCTCCGTGAGCCTGGGGCGCGTCCAGCCGGGCAGCGACGAGGCGCGGCAGACCACCCGGTGCCCGGGCAAGGTGTTCGTGCACTACGACGCCTGCGGCACGACCCGGCTGCCGGACGGCTCGGTGGTGATGGTCATGCAGGGGTACGAGTATCCGGACCGCCGGGTGGACACCAAGCTGTGGAGCGCCGAGCTGGTGACGCCCGAGGGCCAGCACGTCGGCGTCATGGAGTGGAACGCGGCGGCCGAGAAGGACGCGCCGGTCACCCGGCCCGAACCGCCCCTGTCGCCCGCCCGGTTGAGGCGGCTCGCGGCGGCGCACGTCTGGCGGGACGCCGTCGACGCGATGCCCGAGGACCCCGGCCGGCCCACCGGGGAGCCGACGCCCACCGCCACCCGGCCCGCCGTGGCGGTCGCCCCGACCCTCGAAAGCCTGCTGCCGAAGGGTCGGTTCACGGTCTCGGAGTCCAGCGGCGACGACACCGGCTTCGGCTATCTCGTCGTCGACGACGGCAAGGGCCGGTGCCTGGTCCAGGTCAACGTCCAGGAGGGCATGTCGGACGTCGCCGGTGAGCTGTTCGGCTCCGGTTCCGAGACACTGCCGGACGGGACGCGGGTCGCCGTGCACCAGGGGCCCAGTGAGAAGGGCGGCTCGGGTGCCGTGATGTGGACCGTCGACACCCTGCGGAGCGACGGCAGGCGGGTGGTGATCAGCGAGCTCAACTCCGGCGCCCCGCACGACGCGGCGACGCGCACCACCCCCGCGCTGACGATCGCGCGGCTGCGGACGATCGCCCTGAGCCCGAAGTGGTGGCCGTAGCCCCGGCGGGCCGACCGCCGGGCCGGTCAGGTGACGGCCGCCCGGGGGCCGGACGAGCCCCCCGGGCGGCCGGACCGAGCGGCACGGCCGTCGCCGACCACAGCCGTCCGCCCCGTACGTATGCCGTGGAAACGGAACCTCACTGTTCTCCGGGTCCGGCATATATGCACGCGCCGCTCACCCGGCCGGGTACAACTTCGCGCGAGGGCAGGGCGGGAGGAAGGGCCGCGCGTACACTGCGCGGCCCTTGACGGAGGAGTGCACGGCGAGCGCGGTGCTCCGCGACCGTCAGTCGGCGTCCTCGGGGGCCTCGGCGTCGGCTCCCTTGTCGTCCTCGTCCTCGAAGTAGGCGTCGAGGACGGCGTCCAACTCGGCCTCCCACTCACTGAAGCGGGACCGGGCCGGCGCCTCGATCTCGATGGGGTACCAGCGGCGCTCGGGAGTGTGCACCGTGATGGTGAACCGCTTGCCGAAGCGAGGGGACTCCGTCTCGACGGCGCCGATCTCGTCCCAGCGGAACTCGCACTCCTGGTCGTCGAGGGACAGGCGTACGCCCCTGTGGTCGGCGACGATTCTGGCGCGGCGGTCGGAGGCCTCGAAGACGGGTCCCTCGGGGGCCTCTTCCTCGTCGCCGTCCGTCGCGGGCTCCTCGACGGCGTCCTTCGCCTCGGCCCCGGCGGCGGTCTCGGTCTCCGCCTCCGCGGTCTCGGCCTCGGCGACTTCGGGCCCGGTGTCCTCCGGCTCTCCGGTCGCGGGCGAGGTGAGCCCGGGGATGAAGGCCGGGTCGAATCCGGCACCCGTGACGGGCTCGCCCTTCAGGGGCTGGCTGCTCGAACCTATGCGCTGCTCCACAGCGGGCAGTATGGTCGACGATCCTGTGCCGGACACAGCCAGCCCCAACTTCGTTATCAGACGCCTACATGCGGCTCACACGAACACACTGACCGCGGCGGCCACCGCGAACCCCGCCACCGACAGCACCGATTCCAGCACCGTCCAGGACTTCAGCGTGTCCCGCTCGCTGATGCCGAAGTACTTCGCCACCATCCAGAAGCCGCCGTCGTTGACGTGCGAGGCGAAGATGGAGCCCGCCGAGATGGCCATGATGACCAGGGCGACGAAGCTCTGGGAGTGGTGGCCCCCGGCGAGGAGCGGGGCGACGATGCCGGCCGTCGTGACGATGGCGACCGTCGCCGAGCCCTGTGCCACCCGCAGCACCACCGAGATCAGGTAGGACAGGACGATCACGGGCAGACCGACGTCGTTGAAGGTGTCGGAGAGGGCCTGGGCGACCCCGCTGGCCTTGAGGACGGCGCCGAAGACACCGCCCGCGCCGACGACCAGGAGGATGTTGCCGACCGGCTTGAGCGAGGCGGTGGAGACGGTCTCCAGGGACCGGCGGGACCAGCCGCGGCGGATGCCGAGGAGGTAGTAGGCGAGGAGCAGGGCGATCGTCAGGGCGACGAAGGGGTGGCCGAAGAACTCGATCACCGAGCGGCCGGTGGAGGGGTCGAGGGCGATCGAGGAGAAGGTCGCGGCCAGGATGAGGATGAGCGGGGTGCCGATGATGCCGAGCACCGTGCCCAGCGGGACCGGCTTCTCCGCCGGCTCCACGCCCGACGCCCGCTGTTCCTCGACGACGGCCTGCCGGGCCTCCGCGGCCGCCTCCACCATGTCCTGCGGTACGGCGACGAAGACGCGGTTGCCGATCCACGCGGAGTACGCCCACGCGGCGAGCACGGCGGGGATGCCGCAGACGACGCCCATGAGGATGACCCACCCGAGGTCGACGTGGAGCAGACCGGCCGCGGCCACCGGGCCGGGGTGCGGAGGCAGGAAGGCGTGGGTCATCGACAGGCCGGCGAGCAGGGGCAGGCAGTAGAGCAGGATCGATTTGCCGCCGCGCTTGGCCGCCGCGTACACGATGGGCGCGAGGACGAAGATGCCGACGTCGAAGAAGACGGGTATGCCGAAGATCAGGCCGGTGAGGCCCATGGCGAGCGGGGCCCGCTTCTCGCCGAACAGGTTCAGCAGCCGGGAGGCGAGCACCTCCGCGCCGCCGCTGACCTCCAGGATCGCGCCGAGCATCGTGCCGAGGCCGATGATGATGGCGACGTGCCCGAGGATGCCGCCCATGCCGGACTCGATCGTGGAGACGGCGTCCGAGCGCTGGACGGTGCCGAAGAGTTCGGTGACGGACAGGCCGGCGAGCAGACCGACGGCTATGGAGACGGCCAGCAGCGCCACGAACGGCTGCAGTCTGACCTTGATGATGAGGAAGAGGAGCAGGGCGATACCGAGGGCGGCGACCGTGAGCAGACCGGCCGTGCCGTCGACGAGGAGGAGCAGACCGCCGGTGTGGGGCGGGGTCTCGGGGGCGGCCGCGGCGAGCGAAGGGGGCATTCGGGGGTCCTCTGGGGTGAGTACATACAGCTTTCGGGCAGGGGAGATCGCGGCACGGCACCGGGTGAGGTGCCGTGCCGTGTGGGCCGTGCGGGAGGTGAGGGGGCGTCAGCCGAGGACGGCGAGCGCGTCGATCTCGATGAGGAGGCCGGCGGGCAGACCGACGTAGACCGTCGTGCGCGCGGCGGGCGGCTGGGTGAGCCGCTGCTCCTCGAAGTAGGCGTTGTAGAGGTCGTTCATCTCGGCGAAGTGGTCGACGTCGGTGAGGTAGACGCGGATCATCATCACGTCGTCCCAGCTCGCGCCGCCCTCCTCAAGGATCGCCTTGACGTTGGCGAGGGTCTGGAGGGTCTGCTCGCGCAGGGTGGGGCCGGCGGGCGTGGGCGGCTTGCCCTCCTCGGCCGGCAGGAAGCCGACCTGGCCCGCCACCTGGAGGATGTTGCCCTTGCGCACGCCGTGGGAGAACTTGGCGGGCGGGGTGGTGTGGGTGCTGGGCGTGAGGGCGGTCTTGTCCGTCATGCGGGGTCCTTTACTGTATTTCTGCCCGAGTACTCGCCGCTGATCGCGTCGGCCGTGCGGCGCACCAGCGGGAGCAGGGTGAGGAGTTCTTCGGCGGTGACGACGACGTTCGGCGCGGACACCGACATCGCGGCGACGACCCGGCCGTCGGCGCCGCGGACGGGGGCCGCGACGCAGTTGATGGACTCCTCGTGGCCGCCGAGGTCGGTGGCCCAGCCCTGTTCGCGCACCTTCTCCAACTCCCGCAGGAAGGCTGCGGGGTTGGGGGTGGAACGGGACGTGTACATGGGGTAGTCGAGCCGGTCGGCGAGGGCCCGCCGCTCGGCCTCGGGAAGGTCGGCGAGCAGGAGCTTGGCGACGGCCGCGACGGTGATGGCGACGGGCTTGCCGATCCGCGAGTACATCCGCACCGGGTAGCGGCTCTCCACCTTGTCGATGTAGAGCACCTCGTCCTCCTCGTACACGGCGAGGTGAACGGTGTGCCCGCACTGTTCGTTGAGGCGTACGAGGTGGGGGTGGGCGATCTCGCGGATGTCGAGGTTCTCCATCGCCTCCTGGGCGAGGGCGATGAGACGGGCGCCGAGGCGGTAGCGCTGGTCGGACTGGCGGTAGACCATGCCGTGCTCGTGGAGCGTGCGCAGGAGCCTCAGGGCCGTGGACTTGTGCACGCCGAGGCGGTCGGCGACCTGGCCGAGGTCGGCGGGGCCCTCGGCGAGCAGCGGCAGGATGCTGAGCGCGCGGTCGACGGTCTGGCTCATGGGGTGCGTACCTCCTCCGGGGCCTTGCCGGCTTGCGTCCAGCCGGGGCCGAGTCGAAGTCTCTCCCAGGTGCCGTCGTCGAGGGCGGCGAGGTGGTCGGCGTGTGCGCGGGCGGGGGGCGGCGCGAGGTCGCCGGGCACGGTGAGGGCGGCGGCGGCCCAGAGGTGACCGTGGCGCAGACGGGTCTTCACGGGCAGGCCGCGCAGGGTGGCGGACAGGAACCCCGCGGCGAAGGCGTCCCCGGCGCCGGTGGTGGCCAGGACGTCCACGGCAAGGGCGGGGACGAAGGTGTCGGCCGGCTGCGGCTGGGCGGGGGGCGTGATCGCTTGCCCGCGCCGGCGGGGTGCCGCCGCGCCCACCCGTGCCGCCCCAGCGGCACGAATGCCCGCGGCTTCGGGGCCCGCGGCCGACACGAACGCGGTGGCCCCCTTCGCCGCTTGCTTCACCACCAGCACGCCCGGCTCGGGCAGCGCCGACCGGATCTCCGCCGGGCCACCCGTGATCCCCCACGCCTCCTCCGCCTCGTCCTCCCCGACGAAGACGATGTCGGCTCCTCGCGCCAGTTCCAGCAGCACCCGGGGGCCGTCGGCGTCCGGCCACAGCCCCGCCCGGTGGTTGACGTCGAAGGAGACGAGGGGCCGGCCCGGCGCGGGGGCCGTCAGCGCGCGCACCAGCTCCAGGCAGCCGGGCGACAGCGCGGCCGTGATCCCCGACAGGTGCAGCACGCGGGCCGCCCGTACCGCCGCCTGGTCCACCGCGTCCGCGGTCATGGCCGAGGCGGCGGACCCGGCGCGGTAGTAGGCGACCTCGTGCGCGTCCGTCGACCGGTCCCCCGCCGTACGGAAGTACACCCCCGTGGGGCGCGAGGGGTCCCGTGCCACCGAGGAGACGTCGACCCCGAACCCGCCGATCGTCTCCACGAGGTGGTCCCCGAACCCGTCCGCGCCGACCCGGCTGACCCAGCGCACCGCGTGGCCGGCGGCGGCCAGTGCGCACGCCACGTTCGACTCGGCCCCGCCGATCCCCCGCTCGAACGACGGGACGTCGGCGAGGCGGCCCGGGCGGGTGGGCAGGAAGGTGACCATGGACTCGCCGAGCGCGACGACGTCCACGACGTCGGGGGCGTTGCGGGGTCCGTCGGCGGTCACGATCGTCGTGGCTCCCAGGTGAGTTGCGGGTGACGGCTTTTCGTTGACCCGGCGTTGGCCGAGATGCTAGACAGCAGTGAGCGACATACGCAATGAGCATTGCATTGAATGCAACGCACCTGATCAGGGAGGCTGTATGGCCCGCGACACCGGTTCCGAAGCGCTCGCCCGCCTCGCGGAGGAACGCGTCGACCACCGCTTCAAGGGCCTCCCCCCGGACGCCGACGGCCTGACGGTCGGCGAGCTCGCCGCCCAGCGCCGCAACCTGTTCACCGGCGGCTTCACCACGCCCGTCCTCGCGCTGTCCGCCGAGCGCCTGGAGCACAACCTGGCGCTCATGGAGACGTACGCCGTCCGGCACGGCCTGGCGTTCGCCCCGCACGGCAAGACCTCGATGGCGCCCCGGCTGTTTCGGCAGCAGATCGACCGGGGGGCGTGGGGCATCACGCTCGCCGTGCCCCACCAGGTGCGCGTGGCACGGGAGTTCGGCGTCCAGCGGGTCTTCCTCGCCAACGAGCTCGTCGACCCGGCCGCGCTGCGGTGGATCTCCGCCGAACTCGACGCCGACCCCGGCTTCCGGCTCGTCTGCTACGTCGACTCCGTGCGCGGCGTCGAACTGATGGACGCGGCCCTCGCCGGCGCGCGACGCCCCCTCGACGTCGTCGTCGAGCTCGCCGCCGGGGAGGGCGCCCGGACCGGCGTCCGCACGGAGGGCGAGTGCGCGGCCGTCGCGGACGCGGTCGCCGCCACCCGCACGCTCCGGCTCGTCGGCGTCGCCGGGTACGAGGGCGAGGTGCCGCGGGCCGACCCGGAACGGGTGCACGCCTGGCTGCGGCGGCTGGTCGCGCTCGCCGTCGCCTTCGACGAGGCGGGGCGGTTCGCGGGGCTGGACGAGATCGTCGTCAGCGCGGGCGGCAGCGCCTGGTTCGACGCGGTGGCCGACGTCTTCGCGCAGATCCCCGAAATGTCGGCGCCCGTACTGAAGTTGCTGCGCTCCGGCGCCTACGTTTCGCACGACGACGGCCACTACCGCAAGCTCACGCCGTTCAACCGGGTCCCGGAGGAGGGCGCCCTGGAGCCGGCGTTCCGCCTGTGGGCGCAGGTCGTCTCCCGTCCCAGTGCCGAGCAGGCCTTCGTCAACGCGGGCAAGCGGGACGCGGCCCACGACCTCGACCTGCCGTTCGCCCAGGTCGTGCGGCGGGACGGGACCGAGCGCCCGGCCACCGGCGTCTCGGTGACCGCCCTGTCCGACCAGCACGCGTGGCTGCGGACCACCGACGAGGCGGACCTGGAGGTCGGAGACTGGGTGGGGATGGGGCTGTCCCATCCGTGCACGTCCTTCGACAAGTGGCAGCTCATCCCGCTGGCCGAGGCGGACGGCACGGTCGTCGACTACATCCGCACGTTCTTCTAGAGGGGGCCCGCCGTGGAAGAGCTCGTCATCCGGGACGCCGACGTCGTGGACGGCAGCGGTGAGCCGTCGTACCGCGCGGACGTGGTGATCGACGGCGGCCGGATCGTCTCGATCGTGAAGGAAGCCGCGGCGGCCGGCTGCCAGCGGCCCGAGGCGCGCCGGGAGCTGGACGCCGAAGGGCTCGTGCTGTCCCCCGGTTTCATCGACATGCACGCCCACAGCGACCTCGCCCTGCTGCGCGACCCCGACCACAGCGCGAAGGCCGCGCAGGGGGTCACCCTGGAGGTCCTGGGCCAGGACGGGCTGTCGTACGCGCCGGTCGACGACCGCACCCTCGCCGAGGTCCGCCGGACGATCACCGGCTGGAACGGCCCGGGCGACGACATCGACTTCGACTGGCGTTCGGTGGGCGAGTACCTGGACCGCCTCGACCGGGGCATCGCCGTGAACGCGGCCTATCTGATCCCCCAGGGGACCGTGCGGATGCTCGCCGTCGGCTGGGAGGACCGCGAGGCCACGCCCCGGGAGCTGGACCGGATGCGGCAGCTGGTCGCCGAGGGCATGGAGCAGGGCGCGGTCGGCATGTCCTCGGGGCTGACCTACACGCCCGGCATGTACGCCAAGGACGCCGAACTGACCGAGCTGTGCCGGGTGGTGGCCTCCTACGACGGCTACTACTGCCCCCACCACCGCTCCTACGGGGCGGGCGCCCTGGAGGCGTACGCGGAGATGGTGGACCTGACCCGGGAGGCCGGCTGCTCCCTCCATCTCGCCCACGCCACGATGAACTTCGGCGTGAACGAGGGCCGGGCGCCCGAACTGCTGGCGCTGCTGGACGACGCGCTGGCGTCCGGCGCGGACATCACGCTGGACACCTACCCCTACACCCCCGGCTGCACGACCCTGGCGGCGATGCTGCCCAGCTGGGCGAACGAGGGTGGTCCGGAGGCGGTCCTGAAGCGCCTGGCGGACGACGACACGGCCGAGCGCATCCGGCACCACCTGGAGGCCGTGGGTTCGGACGGCTGCCACGGCGTGCCCATCGACTGGGACACCATCGAGATCTCCGGGGTGAGCGAGCCGGAGCTGGCCGGCTTCGTGGGCCGCAGCGTGCGGGAGTCGGCCGAGCTGCGGGGCGAGAGCCCGTGGGCGACCGCCCGGTACCTGCTGCTGCGCGACCGGCTGGGCTCGACGATCCTGCAGCACGTCGGCCACGAGGAGAACGTGCGCACGATCATGCGGCACCCGGTCCACACCGGCGGCTCGGACGGCATCCTGCAGGGCAGCAAGCCCCATCCGCGCGCCTTCGGCACCTTCCCCCGCTATCTCGGCCACTACGTGCGGGAGCTGGGCGTGCTGTCGCTGGAGGAGTGCGTGGCCCACCTCACCTCGCGTCCGGCGGCGCGGCTGCGGCTGGAGGACCGGGGCCTGGTCCGCGAGGGGTACCGCGCCGACCTGGTCCTGTTCGACCCGGAGACGGTGGCGGCGGGAGCGACGTACGAGCATCCGCGGACGCTGCCGAGGGGCATTCCGTACGTCTTCGTCGACGGCCGCTTCGTGATCGAGGACGGGCGGCGGACGGACGTGCTGGCGGGGCGGGCGGTCCGTCGCAGTCCCGTACGACGGAACGCCACCCGCGGCTGAGCTACGGCTTGGGCAGGGTGCAGCCGCTCGCGCTCAGGTTCAGCTTGTTGCCCGTGGTGAAGCAGGCCGGGATCTGGTAGGTCTCCTCGGCGTAGTTGATGCCCTGGCGGACGGTGACGTTGCCGCTCGCGTCGACCTCGCACGGGTTGTTCTCCGTGCAGCGCTCGCCGTCCTCGTTGCCGGTGTTGTTGACGGCGACGACCTTGCCGGTGGCGTTGTCGATCACCGGCGAGCCGGAGGTGCCGCCGATGGTCTGGCAGGCGGAGGTGTAGCGGACCGAGTCCTTCCAGGTCCAGTCGCCCTCCTTCAGGCGGTAGACGAAGCCGTCGATGTTGCAGGCGTAGGTCCGCTTCCAGTAGCCGGAGACGACCGTGATCGCGGTGCCGGCCGTGGGGTGCGTGTCCTGCACGGTCAGCGGGCTGATGCCGTACGAGCTCCTGATCGCGGAGTACGTGGTCGTCAGCCGGTAGATGGTGACGTCCGTGTCGGTCATCGTCGAGTAGACGACCTGGTTGGCCCGCAGCGTGGCGATACGGCTGCCGGAGGAGTTCAGCAGTCCGAAGGAGCGGCTGGAGGACTGGCCGGTGATGACCTCGCCGGGCGACGGGAAGCCGGTCTCCAGGCAGTGGCCGTTGGTCATGACCAGCGCCGGGTCGGTGTCCGCGGAGTTGGGGAAGCGGATGACCGAGCCGGAGCAGTTGCTGAGCGAGACGGTGCCGGCGAAGTTGACGGCCTGCAGGGTGGGTGCGGCGCTGTCCTTGACGGGCGCCGCGACCGCGGGTGCCGCGCCGGCCCCGGCCAGTACCAGGGCGGTGACGACGGCGCCGAGAGGCTTCTTCATGTGGGGGTCCCCTCTTACGACTTGGGCGACCGGAGGTCTTCCGGTCGCCCGCGTATTTGTCATGGGCATTGTGAGGGGAGAGGGGTGGCGGGGCAAGGAGTCGTTTCAGGACCGCGGCAGGGAGGGGCTTTGCGCCACCGACCGATTACCGGGGCCGCTTGCCGTGACCGGGGTTGTTGCCGGAGTTGCCGGGCGCGTAGGTCGTCTCGACGGGGTCGGACCCGGACGTGGTGGCGGGGGCGGAGGGCTGCGGAGAGGCCGTGGCGGTGACCGTCGGGCTCGCGGACGGGGTCGTGTCCCCGGGCGTCGCGGCGTCCTTCGCGGGCGTCGCGGAGGTCGGCGCGCCGCCGGTGGACGCGGGTGCGTCGCCGCTCGCGGCGGACTCCTCCTGGCCGGTGGGCGCGGGCAGGTCGGTGGCCGACGGCCCCGGGTGCGTCTCCTTCCCGCCGGTCCCGCCCGCGGAGGCGCCCGAGAAGGAGAACCCGGCGATCACGGCGGCGACCGACACGGCGCCCACCGCGCCCGCGACCGCGGCCCGCGGCGAACGCCAGCGGCTGGGCCGGCGCCGGGCACGGTGGCCGGGGGCGGTGCGCGGCCGGGGACGGTCGGCGTCCGGCACCACGGCGGGCAGCCGGGCCGTCTCGTCGTAGGCGTTCTGCCAGCCGTGCGCGGCGGCGGGGTCGGCGTACTCCTCGTAGGAGGGCGCCGGCTGCTGTTGCGGGTGGTACACACTCGGCGGGTCCTGCACACCACCGTCCACCGGAGGGTGGGTGACGCCCGTCCCCTGCGCCCCGTTCTCGTACTCGGCTGGCCTCGACATGGCCGCGCATTGTAGAGACGGGTGGGGCCGCCGAGACAGCTACCGGCGATAACAGCACAAACCACGCGTCTCACGTGGCGGAAAACACGGCCCGAAAGGCGTTACCGGGCCGTAAGCTCCCTGACATGCAGGTGATCCAGTCGACGAAGCTCGCCAACGTCTGTTACGAGATCCGCGGTCCGGTGCTCGAGGAGGCGATGCGGCTGGAGGCGGCCGGGCACCGCATCCTCAAGCTGAACACCGGCAATCCGGCGGCGTTCGGCTTCGAGTGCCCGCCGGAGATCCTGGAGGACGTCCTCAGGAACGTCTCCTCCGCGCACGGCTACGGCGACGCGAAGGGCCTGCTGGCCGCGCGCCGGGCGGTCGTCATGCACAACCAGACCCTCGGCATCGAGACCGACGTCGAGCACGTCTTCATCGGCAACGGCGTCTCCGAGCTGATCGTGATGGCGATGCAGGGGCTCCTGGACGACGGCGACGAGGTCCTCGTACCGGCCCCCGACTACCCGCTGTGGACGGCCGCGGTGTCGCTGTCGGGCGGCACCGCCGTGCACTACCGCTGCGACGAGCAGTCCGACTGGATGCCCGACCTCGCCGACGTCGAGCGCAAGGTCACCGACCGCACCAAGGCGATCGTCATCATCAACCCCAACAACCCGACGGGGGCCGTCTACGACGAGGCGGTCATCAAGGGGCTCACCGACATCGCCCGCCGCAACAACCTGCTGGTCTGCTCCGACGAGATCTACGACAAGATCCTCTACGACGGCGCCACCCACACCCCGACGGCCGCGGTCGCCCCGGACCTGCTGACCCTGACCTTCAACGGCATGTCGAAGGCCTACCGGGTGGCCGGGTACCGGGTCGGCTGGATGTCGATCTCCGGGCCGCGGGCCCACGCCGACTCCTACATCGAGGGCCTGACGATCCTCGCGAACATGCGGCTGTGCGCGAACATGCCGGGTCAGCACGGCGTGGTCGCCGCGCTCAGCGGCCGTCAGTCCATCAACGACCTGGTGCTGCCGGGCGGCCGGCTGAAGGAGCAGATGGACACCGCGTACGAGCTGCTCACGCAGATCCCCGGCGTGAGCTGCGTACGGCCCAAGGGCGCCCTGTACCTGTTCCCGCGGCTCGACCCCAAGGTGTTCAAGATCAAGGACGACCGGCGGATGGTGCTGGACCTGCTGCGCAACGAGAAGATCATGGTCGTGCAGGGGACCGGCTTCAACTGGCCCGAGCACGATCACTTCCGGGTCGTGACCCTGCCGACGGTCACGGACCTGAGGGACGCCATGGGCCGGATCGGACGCTTCCTGGACGGCTACGGTCAGCCGTAAACCTCCACCGCCCCTGATCTTTGCAGTTCACTCAACTTTAGACGGAATCTAAGCTAGGATGGCTTCCTGACAGCACAGGAGGCCATCCATGTACGAACCGATCCGCACCAAGTCGGTCCACAGCACGATGGCCGGCACGACCTCCGACTTCCCCCACCGCTCCCGCGAGGAGGAGCTGGACATCCAGCTCGCCGGTCATCTCGCGGCCCTGCTGACCGTGACGGACGAGCTGCGGGCGGTGGCCCCCTCCCCCGGCCTCGACGAGGCGGCGGAGCGGCTCGCCCGGCAGGTGGCCCGGCTGCGCGGCGGCGCGACGCCGGCCCGGCTGACGTCCGCGCCGTCCGACGCCGACGTCACGGCCCTGCACGAGCGGGCTCACGCCCTCGCGGGCCGCGCCCTGGTCGTGGCGGCCTCCCGCGCCGACACGGCGGCGGCGATCCTCGCCGCCGAGCAGATGGACGTCCACGCGGCCGCGCTGGAGCCGTGCGAGCTGGCGTCCACCTGAGCCCCGCTTCCCCGCGGGGCTCTCTCTGACGGCCCCGGTCCGCGTGCACCCGCAGCGACGCGCGGACCGGGTGCCATGCACTGCGTCGGCTTGAGCGGGGGCGCCTTGTCGCCGTAGGGCGCCTGCTCGTCGGCGGGTGCGGGTTCGTCGTGGCTTGTCGCGCAGTTCCCCGCGCCCCTCAGGGGCGCGTTGCAGGGCCGGGGCAGGTATGTCACCCCCCGTTCATGCTTGACGGCGGGGAATGTTGGGTTCCGCGAGCACTCTCCACGGCGTGAGACGCATCGTAGGGATCGTCCTCGCGGTCGTGTTGATGGGTGGCGTGGTGGCTGCCGTCCTCGCGGGCCGGGAAGCGGACGACAAGGGCACGGCAACGAAGACCGTGCGCATGGTGATCGGGTCGGAGAAGGCCGAGTACTTCGCCGACCCCGCAGTGGTGAAGGCCCTCGCCGCCAAGGGCTACACCGTGAAGGCCGAGACCTCGGGGTCCTGGGCCATGGAGGGACTCGATCTCAAGGGCTACGACCTGGCCTTCCCGTCCAGCCAGGCGCCCGCCGTCGAACTGGCCGCCCGCCACCGGGTGCGCGGCACCCTCCCGCGGCCCTTCTACTCGCCGCTCGTCGTCGTGGCCCACCGCAGCGCCGCCCAGGTCCTCGCGGCGAACGGCCTGGCGACCCTCGACACCGGACACCGCGGCACGGTGCGGATGACCGCCCTGCTGGACGCCGCCCGCCACGACCGGACCTGGCAGCAGCTCAAGGGGGCGAGCAAGTACGGCGAGTTGAGCGGAACCCTGTTCATCTCCAGCACCGACCCGGAGTCCTCCAACTCCGGCGCCCTCTACCTCGCCGCCGCCTCCTACGTGGCCAACGGCGGCCGGGTCGTCGCCGACAGGAGCGGCCTCGACCGCACGGGACCGCTGCTGAAGAAGCTCGTCACCGTGCAGGGCGCCCAGCAGACCGGCTCGGACGCGGTCTTCCGGGACTTCGTCAGCGGGGCCGGCAACCCGCTGGTCTGGGTCTACGAGTCGCAGGTCGCCTCGCTGCTCGCGGGCGGACAGAAGCCCGACGACCTGGTGGTGCTCTACCCGGACACCACGGTCGACAGCGACCACACCGTCGTACCGCTGACGGACGACGGCAAGGCACTCGCCGAACTCCTCAGCACGGACAAGGAGTTGCGGCGGCTCGCGGTGCGGCACGGGTTCCGGCCGCAGGGCGACGCGTCCGAGTTCGCCACGGACACCACCTACCTCAGGCAACGACTGACCGGCGTCCGGCAGGCGCCCGTGCCCACCTCCGCGGTGCTGCACGAGATGGCGCGCCGGGCGCGCGGATGAACGGGGGCACTTCTGTGAACGGCTTCGACGACACAGCTCAGCACAGCCATCAGCCCACCCTCAGCGGGGACGACGTCTTCACACTGACCCCGCCCGACGCGGTCGCGCCCGTGCCGCGGGACAAGGCCGGCGGACTCGTGCCGGTGGACGACGGCGTCCGCGCCGACATGGCCGCCAAGGCCTCCGCCTACGTCGCCGGGCTCGCCGCCCTCGACGCCCGCTCGCCGGAGTTCGCCGGCAAGGTCGGCGAGATCACCAGCCTGGGCGCCGGCGAGATGCGGTCCGCGGCCGCGCAGTCCAACCGGATGCTGGAGCGGACCGTCCGCAGCCTGCCGGGCAAGGGCGGGGACGCCCCGTCGAAGGTCGCCGGCTCGCTGGTCGAACTCCGGCGGGTCGTCGAGGACCTGGACCCCCGGGACCTGCCCGCGGGCAAGGGACGCAAGCTCCTCTCCCGGCTGCCCGGCGGGAACAGGCTGCGCGACCACGTCGCCAAGTACGCCTCCGCGCAGGGCACCTTGAACAGAATCGTGGGCTCGCTGCGCGGCGGCCAGGACGAACTGCGCCGGGACAACGCCGCGTTGCAGACCGAGCGGGTCCGCCTGTGGGAGACCATGGGCAAGCTGCAGGAGTACGTCGTGCACACCGAGGCCCTGGACGCGGCCGTGGAGCAGCACATCGCCGGCGTCGCGGACCCCGACACGGCCGACGGTCTGCGGGCCGACGTGCTCTTCCCGGTCCGGCAGAAGCACCAGGACCTGCTCACCCAGCTCGCGGTGTGCGCCCAGGGCTACCTCGCCATGGACGTCGTACGCCGCAACAACGACGAACTGATCAAGGGCGTCGACCGGGCCGCCACGACCACCGTGTCCGCCCTGCGCATCTCGGTGATGCTGGCGTCCGCGCTGGACAACCAGAAGAAGGTCGTCGAGCAGGTCAACGCCCTGCGCGGGACCACGGAGGACCTGATCCGGGGGAACGCGGAGATGCTGGCCACGCAGAGCGGGGAGATCCAGCGGATCGCCGCGGACCCGGCCGTGGGGGCCGAGACCCTGCGCGCCGCGTTCCAGCAGATCTACCGGACGCTGGACGCGATCGACACCTACAAGGTCCAGGCGACCGAGGCGATGGCGACGACCGTGGAGAACCTGACGGCCGAACTCCAGTCCGCGAGCGCCTACTTGGAGCGCAGCCGGTCGCGGGGCGCCCTGGAAGGGGGTCTCGCGTGAGACGCACGCTCACCGCCGTCCTGTCGGCGGCCGCCCTGCTGAGCGCGTGCAGCACGGCCCACAAGGACGACCCCGCCGCCCCCGAGCCCGGCGCCCTGCGCGTCCTCGCCTCCAGCGAGCTCGCCGACATGGCGCCCGTCCTGGAGCAGGTCCGCAAGGACACCGGGCTCCGGGTCCGCCCCACCTACATGGGCACCCTCGACGCCGTGAACCTGCTGGCGTCCGGCCGGGCGGACGGCCGCTACGACGCCGTGTGGCTGTCGTCGGACGACTATCTGCGGCTGCGCCCCGAGGCGGCGAGGAAGGTCGTCTCGGAGACACCGGTCATGTCGAGCCCGGTGGCCGTCGGCGTCCGGACGGCCACCGTGCGGGCGCTCGGCTGGCAGCCGCGGAACGTCACCTGGTCCCAGGTGGAAAAGGCCGTACAGGACGGAAGACTGACCTACGGCATGACGGACCCGGCCCGCTCCAACTCCGGTTTCTCCACCCTGATCTCGGTCGCCTCCGCGCTCTCCGGCGCCCAGTCGGCACTCACCGACGCGGACGTGGCGAAGGCGACTCCCCGTCTGAAGGAGTTCTTCCAGGGGCAGAAGCTGACGTCGGGTTCGTCGGGCTGGCTGGCGACGGCGTACAAGCGGCGGGCGAACGTCGACGCGCTCCTCAACTACGAGTCCGTCCTCGCGGGCATCCCCGGCCTGACCGTGATCCGCCCCAAGGACGGCGTGGTGACGGCCGACTACCCGCTCTCCTCGCTCGCCGGCACCGGCGCGGCGACCCGCGAGGAGGTCCGCCGTCTGACCGAGGCGCTGCGCACGCCGGCGATCCAGCGGCGGATCACCACCACGACCCACCGCCGCCCGGTGATCCCGTCCGTGCCGCCCGCGCCCGGCCTCGACACCGCCCGCCGCCGCGAACTGCCCTTCCCGGGCTCCCGTTCCGTCGCCGACGGCCTGCTGCACTCCTATGAGAACGAGCTGCGCCGCCCCTCCCGCACCGTCTACGTCCTCGACACCTCCGGCTCGATGGACGGCGACCGGCTGGCCCGGCTGAAGCGGGCCCTGACCGACCTCACGGGCGACTTCCGCGAGCGTGAGGCGGTGACGCTGATGCCGTTCGGTTCCGGAGTCAAGAGCGTGCGCACGCACGTGGTCGACCCGGCCGACCCCAAGGCCGGACTCGACGCGATTCGCGCGGACACCGGGGCCCTGTCCGCCGACGGCGACACCGCGATCTACACCTCGCTGGAGAAGGCGTACGGGCATCTCGGCACCGACCGCGACACGTTCACGTCGATCGTGCTGATGACGGACGGCGAGAACACGACGGGCGCGAAGGCCGCGGAGTTCGACGCCTTCTACCGCTCGCTGCCCGCCGGCCGGCGGGAGATCCCGGTCTTCCCGATCCTCTTCGGCGACTCCGACCGCAAGGAGCTGTCCCACATCGCCGACCTGACCGGCGGCCGCCTCTTCGACGCCCGGCAGGGCTCGCTGGACGGCGCCTTCGAGGAGATCCGTGGCTATCAGTGAGTACCTGGAGTCCCGCAAGAACATCGCGGGCAGCGTGTGCGGTCTCGCCGGCCTCGCGCTCACCTTCACGGGTCTGGCGGGCCCCTACTGGCCGGTGGTGGTCGCCGGCCTCTACGGCGCCGGCGCCCTGATCGCCCCACCGGAACGCCCGCCGCTGCCGGACTTCCCGTCGCCATCGGCCCAACTGGAGGAGCTGCGGGCCGACTTCGGGAAGCTGTGCGCCTACCTGGCGGAGGTCGACCTGCCCCCGGCCGCCGCGGGCCGCCTCACGGAACTGACGGACCTGCTCACGGCCCTGCTGGACCCGGGCCGGCCGTCCGAACTCCTCGCCCACGACCCGGAGGGCGTCCACACCCTGTCCCGGACGGTACGGCAGGACATCCCCGAGGCGGTCGACAGCTACGTACGCACCCGCTGGTGGACCCGCCTCACCCCGGGCACCGACCCCCCGGAACGCCACCTGGAGCGACAGCTCACCCTCCTGCAGGAGGAGGCGGAGACCCTGGCCGCGGCGCTGCGAGAGACAGAGGCCCGCCGCCAGGAAACCCACACCCGCTACTTGGAAGAACGTTCACCATAGTGTCTAAGGGGCGCGGGGAACTGCGCGACAAGCCCCCACCGGGCCGCACCCGAAAACGACGAAGGCCTGTCCCGCTCTTCCCGTCGGGGCGGACGGGAGAACAGGGACAGGCCCGAGCCCCGCACGCCATTGTGCGCGGCCTCGCCGACTCTCACCGCGGCCGGCCGTGACGATCACTGGTCAGGGCACATCCCAGCCGGCCGCGGAGTCTTTCCGGGAGCGGAGCGGACAGTCACCCGAGGCGCTGCACCAGCGCCCGGTACTCGTCCCACAGCTCCTTCGGCGTGTGGTCGCCGAACGTGTTGAGGTGCTCGGGAACCAGCGAGGCCTCCTCCCGCCACACGTCCTTGTCGACGGTGAGCAGGAAGTCCAGGTCGGACTCGGACAGTTCGAGGCCCTTGGTGTCGAGGGCGCCCTTGGCCGGCAGGACGCCGATCGGCGTCTCCACACCCTCGGCCTTGCCGTCCAGCCGCTCCACGATCCACTTCAGGACGCGGCTGTTCTCGCCGAAGCCCGGCCAGACGAACTTGCCTGCGTCGTTCTTGCGGAACCAGTTGACGTAGTAGATCTTCGGCAGCTTGGACTGGTCCTTGCCCTTGGCCACGTCGATCCAGTGACCCATGTAGTCGCCCATGTTGTAGCCGCAGAAGGGCAGCATGGCGAACGGGTCGCGGCGCAGCTCACCGACCTTGCCCTCGGCGGCCGCGGTCTTCTCGGAGGCGACGTTGGCGCCGAGGAAGACGCCGTGGTTCCAGTCGAAGGACTCCGTGACCAGCGGCACCGCGGAGGCGCGACGGCCGCCGAAGAGGATCGCCGAGATCGGCACGCCCTTGGGGTCCTCCCACTCCGGCGCGATGATCGGGCACTGCGAGGCGGGCACGGTGAAGCGGGCGTTGGGGTGGGCGGCCGGGGTGTCGGACTCCGGCGTCCAGTCGTTGCCCTTCCAGTCCGTGAGGTGGGCCGGAGTCTCCTCCGTCATGCCCTCCCACCAGATGTCGTTGTCGTCGGTGAGGGCGACGTTGGTGAAGACCGAGTTGCCCCACAGCGTCTTCATCGCGTTGGCGTTGGTGTGCTCACCGGTGCCGGGCGCGACGCCGAAGAAGCCGGCCTCGGGGTTGATGGCGTAGAGCCGGCCGTCCTCGCCGAACCGCATCCAGGCGATGTCGTCGCCGATCGTCTCGACCGTCCAGCCGGAGATCGTGGGCTCCAGCATGGCGAGGTTGGTCTTGCCGCAGGCCGACGGGAAGGCCGCCGCCACGTACTTGGACTCGCCGGTCGGCGGGGTGAGCTTGAGGATCAGCATGTGCTCGGCCAGCCAGCCCTCGTCCCGCGCCATCACGGAGGCGATGCGCAGGGCGTAGCACTTCTTGCCGAGCAGGGCGTTGCCGCCGTATCCGGAGCCGTAGGACCAGATCTCGCGGCTCTCGGGGAAGTGCGAGATGTACTTGGTGGAGTTGCACGGCCACGGCACGTCGGCCTCGCCCTCGGCCAGCGGGGCGCCCAGGGTGTGCACGGCCTTGACGAAGAAGCCGTCGGAGCCGAGCTCGTCGAGGACCGGCTGTCCCATGCGGGTCATGGTGCGCATGGAGACCGCGACGTAGGCGGAGTCGGTGATCTCGACGCCGATCGCGGAGAGGTCCGAGCCGAGCGGGCCCATGCAGAACGGGACGACGTACATCGTCCGGCCCCTCATCGAGCCGCGGAAGATGCCCTTCTCGCCCTGGAAGATCTCCCGCATCTCCGCGGGCGCCTTCCAGTGGTTGGTCGGGCCCGCGTCCTTCTCCTGCTCGGAGCAGATGAAGGTCCGGTCCTCGACCCGGGCGACGTCGCTCGGGTCGGAGGCGGCGTAGTAGGAGTTCGGGCGCTTGATCGGGTCGAGCTTCTTGAAGGTGCCCTTCGCGACGAGCTCCTCGCACAGGCGCTCGTACTCGGCCTCGGATCCGTCGCACCAGACCACGTTGTCCGGCTGGGTCAGTTCCGCGATCTCGTTGACCCACGAGATCAGTTCCTGGTGGTTGGTGGGGATCACGGTGGGAGCCGCGATGTCGCGCGCCACGATTGCTCCTAAATGAGGGATTTGTGATTGTGGAGGCCCCGTGGGGGCTGCGACCCGGATGCTGCATGACTGGATCTTCAGCGCTCATCCGGTGCCGACCGCACTCATTTGATGATCCGAGGCGAGTGCCCATATGTCCAGAGGCCCTCACAAGTGAGCGGAGTGGGGATCGTCACGCACAACCGTGTTTCCACGCGTGATTTTGCGTGCACGTTGAGTTCACCTGAAGGTTCTTTTGCCGGACGCCCGCACGCCCACCGGCCATGGGCCGCGCGCCCACCGGGCATGAGAGGATGGCCACTCTTCGTCGCTTGTCGGCCCGCTCTGATCCCTAACTTACGGTTCCGTAGGTACGATGCAGGGCATGACTGCGCCCGTCCCCGACGCCGCCAAGAACACGCCGGCCGCCGGCCGCCGGCCAGAGGCGAGCTCGATTCCGCACCAGATCAAGCAGCACGCCCAGCAGATCACCGAACCCCTCAAGCCGAAGCTGCGCGGCTGGCTGCACCTCGGCATGTTCCCGGCCGCCCTGATCGCCGGCCTGGTGCTCACCGCCCTCGCCGACTCACCCCGCGGCCGCATCGCCTGCGGCATCTACGCCCTGACGGCCTGCCTGCTGTTCGGCGTGAGCGCCCTGTACCACCGCGGCAACTGGAGCCCGCGCATGGACGGCATCCTGCGCAGACTCGATCACGCCAACATCTTCCTGATCATCGCGGGCACCTACACCCCCCTGACGATGCTGCTCCTCGACGGGGCGAAGGGGCAGTGGCTGCTGTGGGGCATCTGGGGCGCGGCGCTCGCGGGCATCGCCTTCCGGGTGTTCTGGGTGGGCGCCCCGCGCTGGCTCTACACCCCCTGCTACATCGCGATGGGCTGGGCCGCCGTCTTCTTCCTGCCCGACTTCATGCGCACCGGCGGCATCGCGGTCCTGGTCCTCGTGATCGTGGGCGGCCTGCTCTACAGCGCCGGCGGCGTCATCTACGGCATCAAGCGGCCGAACCCCTCGCCGCGCTGGTTCGGCTTCCACGAGGTGTTCCACTCCCTGACGCTCGCGGCGTTCGTCGTCCACTACGTCGGCATCTCGCTGGTGGCCTACACGCACACATAGCCCCTCACGACCCCACAGGGCCACGGCTTCCCGCCGTGGCCCTTTTTGCATGCCGATTCCGATTGACAGTAACCCTATTTTGAGAGCTACTCTCATTTCATGGTTACTGTCACTCCGGATCCACGGCGCTGGTGGGCCCTCGCGGCCCTGGTCGCGAGCATGCTCACGCTCGGCTTCGACATGACGATCCTCAACGTCGCGCTGCCGACCATGGCCGCCGACCTCGGCGCCACCACCGGCCAGCAGCAGTGGATGGCCGACTCCTACATCGTGGTCTTCGCCGCCCTGATGCTCCCCGCGGGCCTGCTCGGCGACCGCTTCGGCCGCCGGCGCATGCTGATCGCCGGCCTCGGGATCTTCCTCGCCGGTTCGCTCGTGGGCGCCCTGGCCGGGGACGTGAACTGGGTCGTCGCCGCCCGGGCGGTGATGGGCGTCGGCGCGGCACTCGTCACCCCGCTCGCGCTGTCCGTCCTGCCCTCGCTGTTCGGCGCGGACGAGCGCACCAAGGCCGTCGGCATCATCTCGACCGCCTCCGCGCTCGGCCTGCCGCTCGGCCCGATCATCGGCGGCTGGCTGCTGAACCACTACTGGTGGGGCTCGGTCTTCCTGATCAACGTCCCGATGGCCGCGATCGGCATCGCCGCCTGCGTCTTCCTGCTGCCCGAGACCAGCGACCCGGCCTCCCCGAAGGTCGACACCGTCTCCACGGCGTGCACCGCGCTCGGCCTCGGCGCCCTCGTCTACGCGATCATCGAGGCGCCCGACCGCGGCTGGGGCGACCCCCTGGTCATCGCCCTGTTCGCCGCGTCCGCCGCCCTGCTCACCGCGCTGGTGCTGCGCGAGCGCCGGTCCGCGCGTCCCATGCTCGACATGACGCTGCTCGGCCACCGCGGCTTCCTGCTCAACACCGTCGCCGCGACCCTGGTGATGTTCGTCCTGTCCGGCCTGCTGTTCGTCCTGCCGCAGTACCTCCAGGCCGTGCGCGGCAACGACGCCCTGGGCACCGGCATCCGGCTGCTGCCGATGATCGGCGGTCTGACGGTCGCCGCGAAGGGGGCGCCGGCCGCCGCCCAGCGGTTCGGCGCGCGGGCCACGGTCAGCGCGGGCCTGGTGGTGCTGGCGTTCGCCGCGTTCCTCGGCAGCCGTACGACCGTCCACTCCGGCTACGGCTTCACCGCGCTGTGGCTGTCGGTCACCGGCCTCGGCTTCGGCTTCGCGCTGGTCCCGGCCATGTCCGGGGCGCTCGCCACGCTGCCCAGGGACCGGGCCGGCAGCGGCTCGGGCCTGCTGATGACCCTGCGTCAGGTCGGCGGCGCCATCGGCATCGCCCTGCTCGGCAGCCTGCTCGCCGGCGCCTTCCGCGACCGGCTGGACGTCGCCGGGCTGCCCGCCGGGGCCGCGGACACCGCCCGCGACTCCGTCGTCGCGGCCCACATCGTCGCCGTCAGGGCGCACTCGCCCCGGCTCGCCGCGTCCGCGGACGGCGCCTACGTGCACGGAATGGGCCTGGTGCTGCTGGTGTGCGGCGCCGCCGCCCTCGTGTCGGCGCTGCTGGCCGCCGCGTTCCTGCCGAACGCACCCGTCGCCGCCAAGGCACCGCAGGACGCCCCGCCGATGGCCGGCGCCGTGGCGGATGCCGGACAATGACGTCCATGACGGCCGCACGCTCCCCCCTCTCCCCCGCCGACCGCCCCCCGCTCGGCCTGCGCGAACGCAAGAAGATCAAGACCCGTGAGGCGATCCGCGCCGCGACCTACGCGCTGATCGGGGAGCAGGGGTACGACGCCACGACGATCGAGCAGATCGCCGAGCGCGCCGAGGTGTCGCCGTCGACCGTCTTCCGGTACTTCCCCACCAAGGAGGACATCGTCCTCACGGACGAGTACGACCCGCTGATGCTGGAGGAGCTGCGCGCGCGGCCCGCGGACGAGGCGTGGATGGACTCCGTGCGGTACGTGATGCACCGGGCCATGGACATGATGACGCGGGAGGACCCCGAGGTGGTGCGCACCCGGGCGCACCTGTCGGCGCAGGTCCCCGCAGTCCGGGCCCGGATGATCGAGTCCATGTCGGAGACCGGACGTCTGCTGCGCCGGGCCATCGCGGAGCGCTCCGGTCTGCCCGCCGACTCCCTGGAGGTCCGCGTCTCCGCGATGTCCCTGGTCGGCGGGCTGATGGAGGCCAACATGTGCTGGGCGGAGAACGGCTTCCGGGACGACCTGCGCGACCTCGTGGACCGCGCGCTGGACGTCCTGGAACACGGCCTCCCCACGGAAAACCGCTGAGCCCGCCCTTCCCGCCCGTGACATCCTGACCGGGTGAACGGTCCCGAGATCCACGTCGAGTTCGCTCCCGAACTGGCCCTGTTCGTCCAGCGCCGGCCGCACCGGACCCTCGTCACCGACGGCGTGTCCTCCCTGGGACACGCCGTCGAGTCGGCCGGCGTCCCGCTCACCGAGGTCGGCACGCTGCGGGTCGACGGCCGGGAGGTCCCGGCGTCCTACGTGCCCGCCGCCGGCGACCGCGTGCAGGTGGGGACCGTCGAACGCCCCCAGCGGGTGCCCGGGGCTCCCCTGCGCTTCCTCCTCGACGTCCACCTCGGCACCCTCGCCCGCCGGCTGCGCCTGCTCGGCGTGGACACGGCCTACGAGTCGACGGACATCGGCGACCCGGCGCTCGCCGCCCTCTCGGCCGCCGAGAAGCGGGTCATGCTCAGCCGCGACCGGGGCCTGCTGCGCCGCCGCGAACTGTGGTCCGGCGCCTACGTCTACAGCACCAGCCCCGAAGCCCAACTCCGCGACGTCCTGGAACGGTTCCGGCCCGCGCTGCGGCCCTGGACCCGCTGCACCGCGTGCAACGGACTGCTGAAGGAGGCCACCAAGGAGGAGGTCGCGGACCAGTTGCGCGGCGGCACACAGCGCTCGTACGACGTCTTCGCCCAGTGCCGGGACTGCGGCCGCGCGTACTGGAAGGGCGCGCACCACGAACAGCTGGTGGCCATCGTGGAACGCGCCCTGGCGGAGTTCGCGAGCTAGCCGCGCTCAGCCGTTCAGGGCCGTGCGCAGTCGCTCCGGGTCGGTGGTCGGGGCGTCGCAGGTGAAGTTGCGGCAGACGTACGCCGTCGGCCTGCCGTCGCTCAGAGGCCGGTCGGCGAGCAGGGGGAACTCGTCGCTGTCCGGGGTCCCCACGGCCACGACCGCGCCGGGGGCGGTGCCCAGAAGCGCCGTACGGTGCAGGGTCCTCGTGCCGTCGTCGTCGAGGCCCGGACCGGCGATCGCGACCTCCCGCGGCCCGTCGAGCAGCGCCTCGGCGACCGCGAGCCCCCAGCCGATGAACCGCGGCACCCGCGGACCCAGCGCCTTGACGACCCCCAACGCCCGTTCCGCGGCGGTGCGATGGGGCTCGGAACCGGTGTGGGCGGCATAGCCGAGCAGGGCGCCCGCGGCGGCCGTCCAGCCGGACGGCACGGCGTTGTCGGTCGGGTCCTGCGGCCGGCGGATCAACCGCTCGGCGTCGGCGGCGGTGTCGTAGAGCGCGCCCGACTCGGCGTCGGCGAAGCGGGCCAGGACGTGGTCGAGCAGGAACCCGGCGAACTCCAGCCAGACGCCCTCGCCGGTGACGGACGCCAGCGCCAGGAAGCCCTCGGCGACGTCGGCGTAGTCCTCCAGCACGCCCGCGTTGGCGCCGGCCCGGCCGTCCTTGCTGGTGCGGGAGAGGCGGGCGTGCTCGTCGAGGTGCAGCCGGACGAGGAGGTCGGCCGCCGTGACGGCCGCGTCGACGAGGTCGGGGCGGTCGAAGTAGGCGCCGGTCTCGGCGAGGGCGGCGATCGCCAGGCCGTTCCAGGCGGCGACGACCTTGTCGTCCCGGCCGGGAGCGGGCCGCTCGGCGCGCGCGGCGAGCAGGCGCTCGCGCACGGAGGCGATCCTCTCGGCGTCGACCAGGCCGTCGCTCTGCGGCAGTTGCAGCACCGACTGACCGTGCTCGAAGGTGCCCTCCTCGGTCACGCCGAAGTACTGGGCGGCGAGTTCGGCGTCGTCGTCCCCGAGGACGTCGCGCAGCTGCCGGGGCGTCCACACGTAGTACGCGCCCTCGACGTGCTTCCCGGTGCCGTCGTCGCTGTCGGCGTCCAGCGCGGAGGCGAACCCGCCCTGCTCGGTGCGCAGTTCGCGCACCATGAAGTCGGCCGTCTCCAGCGCCACGCGCCGGGCGAGCTCGGAGCCCGTGGCCCGCCACAGGTGCGCGTAGACGCGGCACAGCAGCGCGTTGTCGTAGAGCATCTTCTCGAAGTGCGGCACGATCCAGTCGCGGTCGACGGAGTAGCGGGCGAAACCGCCGCCGAGCTGGTCGTAGATCCCGCCGCGGGCCATGCGCTCGCAGGTGTCGGCGGCCATCTGCAGGGCGCCCTCGGCGCCGGTGCGGGCATGGTGGCGCAGCAGGAACTCGACCACCATGGACGGCGGGAACTTGGGGGCGCCGCCGAAGCCGCCGCGCTGCGCGTCGTACTCGCGGGTGAGCCCGAGCAGGGCCTGCGCGAGCTCCTCCTCGCCGGGGGCGTCGGGGCCGCCGTAGGAGATCTCGCGGCCGGCGAGGTCCCGCACGATCTTCCCGGCGACCTCCGCGACCTCCTCGCGCCGGTCGGCCCAGGCGCCGCGCACGCCCTCCAGGACCTGCCGGAAGGAGGGCATGCCGTGGCGGGGGGCGGGCGGGAAGTAGGTGCCGAAGTAGAACGGTTCGGCGTCCGGGGTGAGGAAGACGGTCATGGGCCAGCCGCCCTGGCCGGTGGCCGCCTGGACGGCCTCCATGTAGACGGCGTCGACGTCGGGGCGCTCCTCGCGGTCGACCTTGACGCTGACGAAGTGCTCGTTGAGGAAGTCGGCGGTGGCCCGGTCCTCGAAGGACTCGTGGGCCATCACGTGGCACCAGTGGCAGCTGGAGTAACCGACGCTCAGCAGAACGGGCTTGTTCGCCTTGCGGGCCTCCTCGAAGGCCTCGGCCGACCAGGGCCACCAGTCGACGGGGTTGTCGGCGTGCTGGAGCAGGTACGGGGACGTCTCATGGGCCAGTCGGTTCACTCCTCCACTCTCCCACGGGCTCGGCCACGGCGTGGAAACGCATGTCGACCGGGCGCGCCCCCTCGGGAGCGGTCTCGCGCGGGTGGCCGTAGCGGTCCAGCAGGGCGCGGTACTCGCGCAGGAACGCGAGGAGTTCGTCCTTGGTGAGCCAGGTGCCGTGGCGCTGCGTGGAGAAGCAGTCGTACGAGAAGCAGCTCGCGGGGGGGGACCCTGCTCCTGCTGGGCGTGGCGGTCGGCGTGGTGGCCGTGGCGGTGAAGCGGTGGACGCTGGTCTTCCTGAGCGCGGCCGCCGTCCTGCTGGTGCCGTGGGCGGTGGTGCCGGGCCTGACCCTGCCGGCCGACACCGAGGTCCGGCACCGGTCGCCGGCCTGGATCGGCCTGGACGGGCTGATGGCCGCGGGCTGCGCGGCGACGTCCCTGCTGGGCCTGCGCCGGCACCCCGCCGCCCGGCTCACGGCCTCGGCCGCGGCGGGCGTCGCCGTCCTGGACGCCTGGTTCGACATCACCACCGCGCAGGCGGGCTCCGGCCTCGCCCAGGCCCTGGCCTGCGCGGTGGGCGAGGCGGCGCCGGCATGCGTCTGCGTGTACCTGGCGGTGACGGACCGCCGCTCCCGCACCTGAGGGGCCGTCATCCGCGGTGATCGCGGCCCTCTGTCGCTCGCGCCCCCGGCGAAGGACACTCATAGGCACAGGAGTTGGCGCCGGAGGGGGAAGCGACATGCGGGACGGCCATCGGGCGGAGGCCGAGCGGCTGTTGGCTCGGGCCGTGGAGGAGGAGGTACGGCGCTCCGGCGGCCGCACCGACGGGGGCGTCCTGCTGTCGCGGGCGCGCGGAGCCCTCGACGCGATGGCGGAGACGGCCGCCGAGGAGTACGCGGCGTACACCCGCGCGCTGGACGAGGCGGACGCCGGACGGCTCACCTTCGCCCAGCGGTACGCGCGCGAAGGGGCCGGAACTCCCCTGCTGGTGGCGGCCGTCGCCGCGATCGCGGCCGCCGTCGCCGACCTCGCCTTCGGCACCGGCGCCGGCACGGCGGTCGGGGCGGGCGCGACCGTCGGGGTCGTGGCCGCCGCGACGACGGTCGTCAAGGTCGCCGGCTCCCATCTGCCCGACGCACACCACCACGCCGGTGCCGCCCACCAGCCGGGCGGCGCCGAGCAGCTGCGCCTGCAGTGGCTGACGGCACTGGAGGTGCGCGGCATCCGCCCCTTCCTCGACCAGCAGCGGGTGCTGGCCGCTTCCACGGGGCCGAAGCAGAGCGGCCCGCGGCTGAAGGGCGCGGACAAGAGCGCCGCGGCCCGCGGGCGGACCGTGCTGCAGCAGTCGTTCGGCCAGCTCCCCTCCCCCGAGGGCACGTTCGCCGGCCGGCGGCAGGAGATGGCCCGGATCCGGCAGTGGGTGCAGGCCTCCCGGGCCAGCACGGAGACCCGCCCGACGGTCGTCGTGCTGCACGGCGCCCCCGGCAGCGGCCGCACGGCCCTCGCCGTGCGCGCCGCCCACGACCTCAAGGACCACTTCCGCGGCGCCTGCGTCGTCGACCTGCGCGGCGGCAGCCCGGAGGAGACCCCGCTGTCCACCCGGGACGCCCTGCTCCACCTCCTCAACCGCCTCGGCGCACCCCGCGAACAACTGCTGTTCCGCGAGCGGTCCTCCGCCGACCAGCAGGTCAAGCGACTGAGCGAGCTGTACCACCAGCACCTCAAGGGGCTTCCCGTCACGATCGTCCTGGACGACGCCTCCGACCCCGAGCAGGTCCGCGCGCTGGTCCCCGAACGCTCCGACAGCCTGGTCCTGGTCACCACCCGCGAGCCCCTCACCCTGCCCTCCGGCCTCCAGGCGTGGGTGCACGAGCTGCCGGTCGAGGCCCTCGACGCGGCGGGCGCCGAGGAACTCCTGGACGCCGCGGCCCAGGAGCGGACCGAGCCCTACGACGCCCAGTCCGCCGAGCGCATCCGGGAGTTGTGCGGCGGCCTGCCGCTGGCCCTGCGCATCGCCGGCTCGTCACTGGGCCCGCGCTCCCCGCGCCGGCTGGCCACGGACCTCGGCGCGTACGGCCCGGTCGAGCCCACCGAGCGCGCCCTGTGGCTGCGCTACACCGACCAGTCCGACACGGGCCGCCGGCTGCTGCGCCGCCTCGCCCTGGCCGGCCGGGCCTCCCTCGGCGCCGCGGCCGCAGCCGCCCTCCTCGCCACCGACGAGACCGAGGCCGGCCGCCAACTGGCCGCGCTGTCCCGCGCGGGCCTGATCGACCACGTCCGCGGCAGCCGCTACCGCCTGCACGACCTGGTGCGGGCCTTCGCCCAGGCCCGGCTGCTCGACGAGGAGGAGCCGGCCGAGCGCACGGCGGCGCAGGAACGGCTGATCGTCAACTACGCCGAGCTCGCGGACTCCGTGCTGCGCCTGGTCGACGGCAACATGTCGACCCGCTCGGACCGCTTCGGCCCGCACGGCTTCACCTCGCTGGAGGAGGCGCTGCGCTGGCTGGACGACGAGTCGAGCTTCATCACCTCCACCCTGCGGCACGCGGAGGGCGTGAACCAGGCGGCGGTCCTCAATCTGCTCGGCGCCCTGTGCGACTACTGCCTGCTGCGCGGCGACCTGTACCGCCTGGGCGAGATCAGCGAGCTGGCGCAGGCCGTCGACCAGGGCCTGCTGGTCCGCTCGGTGCAGTGGCGCACGGGCATCGCGGCCCGTCAGCTCGGCGAACTGGACAAGGCGCGCACCACCCTGTCGTCCGTCGTCGACCTCTACCTGGAGGCGCATCACGACGCGGGCGCCGCCCGCGCCCTGTGCTCCCTCGGCATCACCCTCCACCACCAGGGCCACCTGACCGAGGCGGCGGCCAAGCTCCGCGAGGCCCTGGACCTGCAGTCCGCGCCCGAACTGGCCACGGACCGCGCCTGGACGATGCACGCCCTGGCGGCGGTGGAGCGCGACCGCGGCCGCGTCGCCGAGGCCCTGGACCTGCTCACCCGCTCCCTGGTCGGGCACCGCGAGGGCGAGTCGGTGCACGGCGAGGCCTGGGCGCACTTCCAGCTGGGCCAGCTGAGCCTGCGCATGGGCGACGTCCCGCGCGCGGAGTCGGAGCTGCGCGCGGCCCTCGACCGCTACGGCCGCACCCGCGACGCCCGCGGCGAGGCCTGGGCCCTGACCCAGCTCGCCCGCGCCCGCCTGGTCGCCGGCGACCCTTCGCCGGCCGTGGACGGCCTGCGCCAGGCGGCTGCCCGCCACCGCGAGAACGAGGACGCGCGCGGCGAGGCCTGGACGGTCTACTACCTGGGCCAGGCGCTGGAGGAGACGGGCAACCTCGACCTGGCCGTGCGCGAGCTGGAACGCTCCCGCACGATGTTCTCCCGGATGCGGGACGTCTACGGCCTGGCCTGCGCCCGCCACCACTCGGCGCGCGTCACCCGCGACCAGCGGGCCGCGCAGACCGGCTCGCTGCGCAACTCCGGCTTCGCCAGACAGCTCCTGGTCGACGCCCGTGCCGACTTCCAGCGCATCGGCGTCGCCCACGGCGAGGCCTGGACCTGCCTGGAACTGGCGGTCGTCGACGCGGGCAACGCCCGTACGCCCCAGGCACTGGCCCTGTGCGACGAGGCCATCGACCTGTTCGCGTCCTACGGCGACCTGCGCGGCGAGGACTGGGCCCGCTTCCTGCGCTGCACCCTGCTGCCCTACGGCGCTGCCGGCGGCGTCGAGATCGGCACCGCGGTCGCCCAGGAGGAGCTCGCCCAGCTCTCCCGCGCGAGCCACCCTCTGCGGGACGAGAAGCTGGGCGACTGCATCGAGGCCTACCGGCTCCTGCTGGAGCGGGGCGTCGATCTGGACACGGGCTGGCAGGCCTGGCGCCTGGGCATGGTGCCCGGCCGGCACGCGCGGGAGGTGATGGGCGTGCCGGTGGCCGTGCGGCAGGACTGACGTCCGTCAGCCCCGCCACCGTCGGCGGGTCAGGCCGCGGAGCCCTTGCCGGACGCCTTGGTGGAGGCCTTCTCCTCGGAGTCCGCGGGCTCCTCGAACTTCACCTTGCCCATGTGCTTGCTCATGGACTTCATCAGCCCCCACACCGCCAGGGCCATCACCGCGAAGACGATGAAACCGAGGACGCCGGGGGTGACCTTGTTCTCGTCCACCTCCTTGGCGAGGGGGACGAGGTGCGTCACTGCCAGGCTCACGCTTGCGCTCATGTCAGGCATTGTCGCGGATGCCCGCGAAGAGGTCGTCCTCGGGGAGGGAGGTGTCCACGAGCGACTTCGCCAGCTCGTACTCCTCCGTCGGCCAGACCTCCTTCTGGATCTCCATCGGGACCTTGAACCAGCCGCCGTCGGGGTCGATCTGCGTGGCGTGCGCGATCAGGGCCTTGTCGCGGATCTCGAAGAAGTCGGCGCACGGGACGTGCGTGGTCAGCGTGCGCTCGACCCGCTCGAACTCCTTCCAGCGCTTGAGCCAGTCCCCGTACGGCGACTCCAGGCCGCGCTCCAGCAGCGCGTTGTGCAGCGCCTCGGTGCGCGGGCGGTTGAAGCCCTGGTTGTAGTACAGCTTCTGCGGCTGGTACGCCGGGCCGAACTCGGCCTCCGGGTACTTCTCGGTGTCCGCCGCGCCCTCGAACGCCACCATCGAGATCTTGTGGGTCATGATGTGGTCGGGGTGCGGGTAGCCGCCGTTCTCGTCGTAGGTGGTGATCACCTGCGGCCGGAAGGAGCGGATCTGCTTGACCAGCTCGCCCGCCGCCTTGTCGACGTCCTCCAGGGCGAAGCAGCCCTCGGGCAGCGGCGGCAGCGGGTCGCCCTCCGGCAGGCCGGAGTCGACGAAGCCGAGCCACTCCTGCTTGACGCCGAGGATCTCGCGGGCCTCGTCCATCTCCTTCTTGCGTACCTCGTGGATGTGCTCCTCGATGTACTTGTCGCCCTGCAGCTTCGGATTGAGGATGGAACCGCGCTCCCCACCGGTGCAGGTCACGACCAGCACGTCCACTCCCTCGGACACGTACTTCGCCATGGTGGCCGCGCCCTTGCTCGACTCGTCGTCGGGGTGGGCGTGCACGGCCATCAGTCGCAGCTGGTCAGTCAAGACTCAATCCTCGTAAAGTCGGCGCCCCGGTGTCTTCGGGGGCAATTCAACAGGTGCCGTCCCGTAGGGACGTCGTTGAGGGGCGGTGGTCGGGCGGCGGGCGGGAGGCTTCTATAGTGACCGAATCGGGGGGCGAATAATTCCGGGGTCCGGCTCAGGGAGCCCCGCACCGAGAGGACGATCATGAGCACGGCGCGCACTCAGCTGCCCGAGGGCCGCTACGGCCGCTCCTCGGACGCGCGTGCCGACCACAAGCTCAAGATCGCCGGTGCCGTCCTCGGGACCCTGCTGCTCGTCCTGGTCGGCTACTTCGCCTACCACTACGTCGGCCAGAACAAGATCAGCGGCGAAGTGATCACGTTCGAGCCGCACAAGAGCTCCGTCTCGGTGCACCTGGAGGTCCGCAAGGACGCCGGCGCCTCCGGCTACTGCACGGTCCGCTCCCAGGCCGCGGACGGCTCCGAGGTGGGCCGGGCCGACTTCCGGTTCGACGGCAGCGCCACCCGGATCGACAAGGTCGTCACGCTCCGTACGACGGCTCCGGGCACCACGGCCGAGCTGCTGGGCTGTCACGCCGACTGACATCACCCGGATGCATTGCGGCTGACCTGCGTCGACGTAATTCTGATGGCTTATGTCCTCCCTCTTCGGCCACTGAATTGTTAGGCTCGTGGTTTCGCCCTTCCGTGAAGGAACATTCTTCTGGGTAGGGCGATGCTTTGTATTCCCAGTACCTACGAGGAGCACCTGTGACCCAGACCAGCGAGAACGTCACCTGGCTGACCCAGGAGGCGTACAACCAGCTCAAGGCCGAGCTGGAGTACCTGTCTGGTCCCGCGCGCACGGAGATCGCCGCCAAGATCGCGGCCGCGCGCGAGGAGGGCGACCTGCGTGAGAACGGCGGGTACCACGCGGCCAAGGAAGAGCAGGGCAAGCAGGAGCTCCGTGTGCGCCAGCTGACCCAGCTCCTGGAGAACGCCAAGGTCGGCGAGGCCCCGGAGTCGGCGGACGGCGCCGTGGCACCCGGCATGGTCGTGACCATCGCCTTCGACGGCGACGAGGACGACACGATGACGTTCCTGCTCGCCTCGCGCGAGTACGCGAGCGCCGACGTCGAGACCTACTCGCCGCAGTCCCCGCTCGGCTCCGGCGTCATCGGCCACAAGGTCGGAGAGGACGCGGAGTACGAACTGCCGAACGGCAAGAAGGCCTCCGTGAAGATCCTCAAGGCCGAGCCCTACAACGGCTAACCCGACGGTCATCGGGCCGCTCCCGCGGCCACCCTGCCCTCGACCCGCCCCCGGCGTCCTCATGGCGCCGGGGGCGTGGTCGTGTCCGCTCCGCGCGGCGGTCGGTCGCCGCGCGGGGCGGGCGGGCCGCTCAGGCCGCGCGGGCCGCTCAGGCCGTCGCCGAGCGGTACTTGCGTACCGCGAGGGTCCGGAAGACGACGATGATCAGGGCGGAGTAGATCAGCGAGGCCCACACCGGGTGCTGCATCGGCCAGGCTCCGGACTGCGACTGGCCGGGGTTGGCGAACAGCACCCGGCAGGCCTGCACGGTGGCGCTGAAGGGGTTCCACTCGGCGATGTGGCGCAGCCACGGGGTCATGTGGCTGGTGTCCACGAAGGCGTTGGAGATGAACGTCACCGGGAACAGCCAGATCAGTCCGCTGGAGGTGGCGGCCTCGGGGGTGCGTACCGACATGCCGATCAGGGCGCCGATCCAGGTGAACGCGTAGCCGAGCAGGAGCAGCAGGCCGAAGGCAGCGAGGACCTTGGCGGCGTTCGTGGGGCCGTTCGACCCGACCCGCCAGCCGACCAGGAGCGCGACCACCGCGAGGACGACGAGGGTCAGCGCCGTCTGGACGAGGTCGGCGAGCGTGCGCCCGGTCAGCACCGCGCCGCGCGCCATGGGCAGGGAGCGGAAGCGGTCGATGAGCCCCTTGTGCATGTCGTCGGCGATGCCGGCGCCGGAGCTGGCGGTGGCGAACGTGACGGTCTGCGCGAAGATGCCGGCCATCAGGAAGTTCTTGTAGTCGGTGGCGCTGGTGCTGCCGCCGATCTGCATCGAGCCGCCGAAGACGTAGGTGAACAGCACCACGAACATGATGGGCTGGATGAGCCCGTAGATGATCATCTCGGGGATGCGGGACATGCGGATCAGGTTCCGCTTGGCGACGACCATGGAGTCCCGGACGGACTGGCTGACGGGGTTCCCGGTCGGCGCGACCCTGAGGGCGTCGGTCACGGCGCTCACTTGGTGGCCTCCTTCTTCTGCTTGCGGTCCTTGGCGGGGGCGTCCGCCGTCGCGCCGTTCTCCTCCGGTTTCTCCTCGGCCACATGGCCGGTCAGGGAGAGGAAGACGTCGTCGAGGGTCGGGCGGCGCAGGCCGATGTCGTCCATCTCGATCCCGCGGACGTCCAGTTCCCGGATGATCTCGGCCAGCAGCTTGGCGCCGCCGGTGACGGAGACGGTGAGCTTGCGGGTGTGCTCCTCGACGGTGACGTCGCCCTTGCCGAAGCCGCCGAGGACCTCGCGGGCGGTGGGGATGTGCTCGCGCTCGTGCACCACGACCTCGACGCGCTCGCCGCCGGTGCGGGCCTTGAGCTGGTCGGAGGTGCCGCGGGCGATGACGCGGCCGTGGTCGACGACCGCGATGTCGTGGGCGAGGTGGTCGGCCTCTTCCAGGTACTGCGTGGTCAGCAGCAGGGTCGTACCGCCGGAGACGAGCTGTTTGATGACCTCCCACAGCATCTGGCGGTTGCGGGGGTCGAGGCCGGTCGTCGGTTCGTCCATGAACATCACGGGCGGGGAGACGACCAGGGCGGCGGCGAGGTCGAGCCGGCGGCGCATGCCGCCCGAGTACGTCTTGGCGGTGCGGTCGGCGGCGTCCGTGAGGTCGAACTGGGCCAGCAGCTCGTCGGCCCGGGCCTTCGCGGCCTTGGCCTTCATCTGGTAGAGCTGCCCGACCATCTGCAGGTTCTCCCGGCCGGTCAGGTACTCGTCGACGGCGGCGAACTGGCCGGACAGGCCGATCGAGCGGCGCACCTCGTTCGGGTGCTTGAGCACGTCGAGGCCCGCGACGACGGCCCTGCCGCTATCCGGTTGCAGCAGGGTGGTCAGACAGCGGACAGTGGTGGTCTTGCCCGCGCCGTTCGGCCCGAGCAGGCCCAGGACGGTGCCCTCGGGGACATCGAGGTCGACGCCGTCCAGAGCCCTTACGTCACCGAAGGTCTTCACCAGGCCTTCGGCATAGATGGCGCCTGGCATATGAGTCTCCACGTCGTCGGGGATTCTTCGAAAAAAGCCTGGATTTGTGTGCTTTGCTCCGCCCGACGGGTGCCGGACGGCGAAAGAGCGGCCACGAGACACACCATAACGCGATGTATCGCGTGTCTCAACGGATTTTCCCGAACGGGTGACGAAGGGCTTCTGAACTGGGGTTTTCCGGTGCTGCGGTGCGAAATCCCGGCGCGTCAGTCGATGACCGTGTAGCCCGCCTCGCGCAGGGCGCGGCCGACCTCGGCGCAGTGCTCCGGCCCCTTCGTCTCCAGGTGCAGCTCCACCTCCGCCTCCGTGAGCCCGAGCCGTGGGTCGGTCCGAATGTGGCTCACATCGAGGACGTTAGCGTCGACCACTGACAACACCCCGAGAATCGTCGCGAGCGCCCCCGGCCGGTCCGTCAGCCGCAGCCGTACGGCCAGGTAGCGGCCCTGCGCGGCCATGCCGTGCCGCAGCACGCGCTGCAGCAGCACCGGGTCGACGTTGCCGCCGGACAGCACCGCCACGACCGGTCCCTCGAAGGCGCGCGGATCGCTCAGCAGCGCCGCGACCGGGCTCGCACCGGCCGGCTCGACGACCATCTTGGCCCGCTCCAGGCACAGCAGCAGCGCGGCGGCCAGCTCGTCCTCGGTGACCGTGCGGACCTCGTCGACCAGTTCCTCGATGATCCCGAACGGCACGTCACCGGGCCGCCCGACCCTGATGCCGTCGGCCATCGTCGCCGGATGCCCGATCGACACCGGGTGCCCGGCCGCGAGCGAGGGCGGGTACGCCGCCGCGCCCTCCGCCTGCACACCGACGATCCGCACGTCCGGCCGCAGGCTCTTCACGGCGACCGCGACACCCGCCGCCAGCCCGCCGCCGCCGATGCCGACGACGATCGTCCGCACCTCCGGGCACTGCTCCAGGATCTCCAGGCCGAGCGTGCCCTGCCCCGCGATGATGTCGGGATGGTCGAAGGGGTGGATGAACACCGCGCCCGTCTCGGCCGCGTACGCCTGGGCGGCCGCCAGCGTCTCGTCCACCACCTGCCCGTGCAGGCGCACCTCGGCGCCGTACTCGCGCGTCGCGCTGATCTTGGGCAGCGGGGCGCCCTTCGGCATGAACACCGTCGCCCGCACGCCGAGCAGCGACGACGCCAGGGCCACGCCCTGCGCGTGGTTGCCGGCGCTCGCCGCGACGACCCCGGCGGCCCGCTCCTCCGGCAGCAGCCCGGCGATACGGACGTACGCGCCGCGCAGCTTGAACGAGCCCGTCCGCTGGAGGTTCTCGCACTTCAGGTGCACCGGGGCGCCGACCAGCTGGGACAGGTGCCTGCTGCCCTCCATCGCCGTCATCCGCGCCACGCCCGTGAGCATCTTCTGGGCGCCGCGTACGTCGTCCAGGGTGACGGACCGCAAGGAGTCAGCCGTGCTGTAGCTCATGACTCAAGCATCGCAGTTCACAGGCGCGCGCGACCGGTGTGACCAACGTCCGAGACTGGTTTGCGCAGCGCCGGTACGGCCCGCCTCCCGGCCGCGTACTCTGTCCCCCATTCACAGACCACCTTCATGAAGCGAGCCTCCGGCCATGCCCACAACACCTGGAATGTCGATGGACATGACGACCGTCGGTGACACCGGTCTCCTCGACACGCTGCAGCACGAGGTGGCGGTCTTCGCCCGCCGTGCCGAACAGACCCGGCTCGGCGGGGTCGGGCAGGTGCGCAACTCCATGGACCGCGCCGCATACCTGCTGCTCAACCGCCTCGACAACGAGGGCCCCATGGGCGTCAAGGCGCTCGCGGCCAGCATGGGCATCGACTCCTCGACGGTCACCCGGCAGGTGGCTCCGCTCGTCGACACCGGTCTGGTCAAGCGCACCTCCCACCCCGAGGACGGGCGCGCGGTGGTGCTCCAGCTGTCCCCACGCGGGCAGTCACGGCTGGAGGAAGTGCGCTCCTCGAGGCGTCAGTTGATGGCCGAGCTGACACACGACTGGGCGCCGGAGGAGCGCGAGGCGTTCTGCACGCTCCTCACGCGCTTCAACACCGCCCTCTCCGCCCGGATGACCGTGCAGGGGGTACCGGCTCCGGAGGCTTCGCAGCCGTCGTAGGCGCCGCGGGCGACGCGGCGGCGGGCCGTGCCTCCCGCACACTCGCACGGCCCCTCTCGCACGCATGGGTGGCGCGCGGCTCTTGACCGAAAGGCCGCCCCTGGCCTCATATGAGATCGGGCCCCCGTCGCACACGGTTCCGCATGCCGTACGCGGCCGGGTCCCGGTCCCACAGGGGCGCGTCAGGGTGGGAGGCGCGGTGCGACAACGGCAGGTGTCCCAAGGTGCCCGCCGGGCCCGGGAGTTCGAGGCGTTCGTCGCGGGCGCGGCAGGGCGGCTGCTGCACGCCGCGACGCTGCTCACGGCGGAGCTGCCGGAGGACAACCCGCGGGCGCGGCGGCTGCTGACACACGCCCTCGCGCACACGTACGCGTGCTGGGACCGGCTGCGCGGGGAGGACCCGTACGACCGCGCCCGGCAGTATCTCGCCACCCGCTTCGCGCGTGCCGCGTGGCACCAGTACGGCGGTTTCGGCCGGAGTCGCCCACACCCCGACAGCGCCCTGGCCGGGCTGGCGCCGCAGGAACGCCTGATCCTGGTTCTCAGGCTGTACGAGGGGGTCGCCGAGGAGCAGACGGCGGCGCTGCTCGGTCTCCCCGTCGACCGCGTGCGCTCCATCTGCGACCGCGCGACGACATCCCTGCTGCACCCGGCACCCGGCAGGCCCGCACCGGTCATCAGCGCGAAGGTGGCGCCGTCATGAGGCGCGGGCGCTCGGGCGTGACGGCCCGTTTCAGGAGCCTGCGGGCGCGCATTCGGGGAGGCGCGGCGTGAATCGGCCCGAGCGTGAGGCCACCGTGCGCCGGCTCATGGAGCGGGAACCGCCGCCCGTGCCGCCCGAGCTGTACGCCGACGTCATGCGGCGCGGCGCCCGGATGCTGCGCCGCAGGAGGATCGTCCGGCGTCTGATGTGGCTGCTGCTGTGCGCCGCCACGGTCGCGTTCGTGGTGTGGGCGCTGACGGCCCGCCCGTGGGTGGAGCCGCCCTCGCAGACGACTCCCCCGTACACGGGCTGGTGAGCGGGCGGTCAGCCGAGCGCCTGCTGCAGGTCCTCCAGGAGGTCGTCGACGTTCTCGATGCCGACCGAGAGCCGCACGAGATCGCCGGGCACCTCCAGGAGCGAGCCGGCCGTGGACGCGTGCGTCATCCGCCCCGGGTGCTCGATCAGCGACTCGACGCCGCCCAGGGACTCGCCGAGCGTGAAGATCTTGGCGCGGTTGCAGACCTCGACGGCCGCCTCCTCCCCGCCCTCGACCTGGAACGACACCATGCCGCCGAAGGCCCGCATCTGCTTGGCGGCGACCTCGTGACCGGGGTGGTCCTCCAGGCCCGGGTAGAGCACACGCGTCACGCGCGCGTGCCGGGTGAGCATCTCGGCGACCTTGGTGGCGTTCTCGCTGTGCCGGTCCATGCGCACCGACAGCGTCTTGGTGCCGCGCAGCACCAGCCAGGAGTCGAAGGGCCCGGCGACCGCGCCCATCGCGTTCTGGTGGTAGGCGAGCTCCTCGCCGAGCGTCTCGTCGGAGACGACCAGGGCGCCGCCGACCACGTCCGAGTGGCCGCCCATGTACTTGGTCAGGGAGTGCACGACGACGTCCGCGCCGAGCGACAGCGGCTGCTGCAGGTACGGCGTGGCGAAGGTGTTGTCCACGACGAGCCTCGCACCCGCGTCCCGGGCGACCTGGGCGACGGCGGCGATGTCGGTGATGCCGAGCAGCGGGTTGGAGGGGGTCTCCACCCACACGGCCTTGGTCTTCGGGGTGATGGCGGCCCGCACGGCGGACGGGTCGCTGGTGTCGGCCACCGACCACTCCACGCCCCACCGGGAGACGACCTTGGCGAAGAGACGGAACGTGCCGCCGTAGGCGTCGTTGGGGATGACCACGTGGTCGCCGGGGCTGAGCAGCGTACGCAACAGGCAGTCCTCGGCCGCCAGTCCGGACGCGAACGCGAGACCGCGGCGGCCGCCCTCGAGGGCCGCCAGGTTCTCCTCCAGAGCGGTCCTGGTGGGGTTGGCGCTGCGGCTGTACTCGTAGCCGCCGCGCAGACCGCCGACGCCGTCCTGCTTGTAGGTCGAGACCTGGTAGATCGGCGGGACGACGGCGCCGGTGAGGGGATCGGCGGTGTTGCCCGCGTGGATCGCGAGGGTCTCGAAGTGCTGACTGATATGCCTGTCGCTCATGGGGACCGAGCGTAGTGCGCTCGCGGGACGGGCGCCGGACGACGGGGCTCGGGAGGCGGGACCGGCGGGTTTTCCCTCGGTGGCGCAGGCGCTTCGGCCGGACGGACGCCGCGGCGGTCCCGAACCCCGTGGCGTCGGGTTGTCCACAGGTCGGCGGACCGGTTCGCCATTTGTCCGAGGCGTCTGGAACGCTTGAGGCATGGAGATTCTCTGGGTCCTGGTCGCGGTCGCCATGCTGGGCTTCGTGCTGCTCCCGGTCATGCGACGCCGGCGGGGCATGATCGAGCAGGTCCCGGCCGGCCACCCGGACGCCGCGGACCCCGCGGACTACGGCTTCGTGCGCGAGGAGGAGCTGGACGTCCGCATGCCCGGCCCCGACCACGACCTGCTGGACGTGCTGGACCTGGTGCAGCGCACGCAGGACTACCGGGCGGCCTCCCAGCTGCTCGCGGGCACCGAGGCGGAGGGCGAGCTGCGCTGGCAGCGCGTGCAGGCCTTCGCGGGCGCCGCGTCGCTGGAGCTGAAGGAGCGGCCGGGCGGGGTCGGCGAGGTGCCGGGCGGGCAGTGGCTGCGGGTGTGGCGGGCCGAGCAGCCCAAGGACGCCGGCGGTGCGGCCGTGCACGCCGAGTTCCTGGTGCAGCAGGCGTGGCGGACGTCGACGCCGGGCACGGACGAGTTCCGGATCATCATGGAGGAGGCGTCGGCGGCCTGCGGGGACGCGGCGCTGCTCGCCCCCGGCGACCCGGTCCCGTACATCGTCGAGCTGTCGGTGGCCCGCGGACTCGGCTACTCGGAGCCGGAGTTCGATCAGCTGTGGCTGAAGATCCTGGACCGCGCCCCGTCCCACATGGGCGCGCACCTGGCGGCCCTGCACTACTGGTGCGAGAAGTGGCACGGCTCGCGCGAGCAGGCGTACGCCTTCGCGGAGGCCGCGGCCGCCCGCGCCCCGCGCGGTTCCCTCCTCGCCGCCATGCCGCTGTTCGCGGTCTTCGAGCACCTGCCCGAGGTGAACCTGGTCCGCGGCTTCTACCAGAGCGAGGTCGTGACCAAGGCGATCCACGGCGCCCTGCATGCGGTCCACTCGGCCCGCCCCGACGACCCGATGCTGGCGCACGTGCGGCACCTGCTGGTGTTCTTCCTGGTGCGGGCCGAGCGCTGGGGCGAGGCGATGAACCAGCTCATACACATCGACGGACACGTCGGGGCCCTGCCCTGGACCCTGTCCGCCGACCCGGCCGCCGAGTTCGCGGTGTACCGCGCGCTGGCGGTCGCGGGCTACGAGGCGAACGGCGGCAGCCCGGCGACGCTGCCGCACTGACCGGCCACGGCGGAATGCCGCCCCGCCGCGGCATGTTGACGGCAGCGAACCCTCGGCCCCTCGCTTGGAGACCGCATGTTCCTGTACAGCCGTTCACCGCAGCTCCCCACCCCCGAGCAGGCTCTCCAGGGCCGTCCGGAGCCGATCTTCACGGTCCCCGACCGGCACACCGTCCTCGGCACCCCGCTCCTGGGTCCCTACCCCGAGGGCCTGGAGGTCGCCGACTTCGCCCTGGGCTGCTTCTGGGGCGCGGAGCGCAAGTTCTGGCAGCTTCCGGCCGGGGTGTGGACCACCCTGGTCGGCTACCAGGGCGGCTACACGGAGCACCCCACCTACGAGGAGGTCTGCTCCGGCCTGACCGGCCACACCGAGGTGGTCCGCGTGGTCTTCGACCCCGAGGTCATATCGTACGAACGCCTCCTGAAGACCTTCTGGGAGTCCCACGACCCGACCCAGGGCTTCCGCCAGGGCAACGACGTGGGCACCCAGTACCGCTCGGCGATCCACACCCACACCCCCGAACAGGCCAGGGCCGCCGAGGCCTCCCGCGAGGCCTACCAACGCGTCCTGACCGGCGCGGGCCACGGCACGATCACGACGGAGATCCTGCCGGCGCAGGCCCGCCCGTTCTATCCGGCGGAGGGGTACCACCAGCAGTACCTCTCGGGCAGCAAAAACCCGGACGGGTACTGCGGGTTGGGCGGGACAGGAGTCTCTTGCCCGATCGGCTTGGCGATGACGGATGACTGAGCCACTGCCGCCCGACGTCACGGCAACCCTGCGGGCGCTGCTGTCCGGCTCAGATCCGGTTAGCGTGGCCCTGCTGGCCCAGGTTCTCCATACCCGGGTGGTGGGCAGGTGCGGCTGCGGCTGTGCAACGGTCGATCTAGAGGTGGACCGTACGGCCGTGGCTCCCGCGCAGTCACATGGCAATCCGGCCGTGGAAGCGGGGTACACCGACCCGCACACGGCTGGTGTGATGGTCTGCACAGAGGACGGTTACCTGTCACTCCTGGAGATCTACTCGGTTGCTGACGAGCCAATCTCAGCCTGGCCAGACCCCAGCCACATCGAGCGATGAGCAACTAAGCACAGGCACCAGCAGTACCTGGACAAGAACCCGGCGGGGTACTGCGGGATCGGTGGGACCGGGGTCAAGCTAGGGGACCCGTCCGGGACGAAGTGGGGGCGTCGTGCCCGACAGGGCTCGCGGCACCCCGCACCTCACAGTGAGAGGCCGTAGGCTCCGGCGCCGTACGTCACAGCGGCGGTTGTGCCGTCGGCAAGGACTGCGGTGATCCGGAAGTACGTCGTATCGCCGTGGATCCGCGGCACGTAGGCCTTGTAGAGGGGGCCCTTGGAGCTCGCGACCGTGCTGACTCGTTCGTAGGTGTGGGTGGACGGGTCCCACTTGTCCAGGTGGTACTCGGTGACGGTGCCGCAGAGGGTCACTTCGTCGCAGGTCCACTGGACGTATCCGACGGTGCCCACGGTTTCGGGGTTGGCGATGGTGAGCGGGCCGGTGTCCGCGCCGCGGGCCTCGTCGGGCCTGTTGTCGGGTTCGGTGACGGTGACCGTGGAGGCGTCGGCCCAGGCGATGTGGTTGTCCCAGCGGTCGAGCGCCGCGACGAGGAAGGTGACCGTCTCGCCGTCCAGAGGTCCCGCGCACAGCAGCGCGTTCGGTACGTCCCGCTCCGGGAACACCGAGGCGGCATCGCTGCACCCGGTGGTGTCGTAGTGGATGCTGCCGTCGGACCGCTGGACGATGCGGGCGGCGACGTAGCGCAGGCCGCTCTCGGCGGGGGCGTCCCAGCTCAGCACGATGCCGTCCGCACGCGGGGTCGCGGTCAGGCCGGTGAGCGCGGGCGGGGGAACGCTGTCGGGAGTTACGGTGACCGGCTCCGACATCGGGGACGAATTGCCGGCGGCGTCGGTGACCACGGCGGCGTAGGTGTAGGTGGTGCCGTCGAAGGCCGACAGGTCGTCCGTGAAGGTGTCGATCGACGGTGAGGCCGCCGTCACCGTGGCGAGGAGTTCGGGGCTGTCGCCGAGGATTTCGCCGGTGGAGCGGTAGAGCTTGAGGGTGCCGCCGGTGCGCAGCTCGTGCAGCGTGCCTTCGCCGGGCTGGTACCAGCTGACGTTGAGGGAACTGGCCGTTCCCGGCTTGTGGGCCACGGCGAGGACGGGGGCCGTCGGAACGATGGTGTCGGGCGGGGTGACCATCAGGACGGGGGTCCGCTCGGACACGTTCCCCACACGGTCGGTGGCCTGGACGGCGTAGCGGCGCGGCGTGCCGTCGGTTGCCACGTCCGGGTCGGTCCAGGTGGTCTTGTTGGTCGGCCCCATGGAGATCCAGCCGCCGTCCGCGATCTCTCGGTAGACCTGATACGGATAGGCGGCGAGGTCCATCTCCTTGTTGGGCGCCCAGGTGACGGTCGCGGAGCCGGCGTGCTCGTCGTACGCCACCCTGGCCCCGGTCGGTGCGAGCGGGGCGACGTTGTCCGGGCCCGAAGCGCTGGGCGTGTAGGCGAACTTGACGGCGGCGGAGCCGGTCCAGTTGACGTAGTCGACACGGATGGTGTGCGTGCCCTGGGGGATGGTCAGGTTGACGGTCTGGGAGACGGTACTGGTGCCGTTCTTCCACAGGTCGATCTCGCGCGTGCCGTCGAGGTACACACGGATGCCGTCCTGCCCGGACGCGGCGAACGTGAAGGGCCCCCCTGAGCCGAAGTCACGGGTCACGGTCCAGCGGACGCCGAAGTCGTCCTTGCCGACGCCGGAGACGCCGGGCGAGTCGGCGGCCCAGTTCTCGCTGACCGCCGTGTCGCAGTCCGTGCGCTTCGCCGCACCCGAGAAGGCGGTGTTCGCGAAGACCTGCCGGGTGTAGGTGTTCGTCGCGCAGGCCGCCGCCGACGCGGAGGCGGACACGGACGCCGACGCCGACGCCGACGCCGACGAGGTGGCCACCGCGGCGAGACCGCCTGTCATCACGGTCACCACCGCGGTTGCGGCGGCCAGACGCGACCTTCCGACACTGCTCACTGAGTCCCCCCGCGGGCACGTGGCTGCCCCACAGGCAGTCCTACCGGGATAGAGGATTCATGAGAGCAGCCTGTGGTTGTACGGCAAAACGGTTTCTCGGCGCTGTCGACGACAGGGCACCGGGTGACTGCGTCGGTTTGGGCCACTTCGCCTCAACTGCGGTGTTGAACCCGGCTGTTCAGCCGCATTGGCAACCTCTCAGCTCTTCTCGGGTGACCCTTCCTGCACAGGTGCGCCATGGCCGATGGTCAGGGACCAACGCACGGCCGAGGGCGCTTCGACCGAGGCGACGCCGTTTCGATCTGCCCCTGTCAGGTCAACCTGGTTGTAGTTGGTGCTGTTCTTGTCGGCGACGCACGGCTGTGCGAAGGAGACGTGTGCGGACCGCACGACAACCTTGATCTTCCCTTCGCCCCGGCAGCTCACTGCCACGATGAGGGCGTCGCCTTTCCTGCCCTTGCTGTAGGCGATGCCGGCATTCCCGCTGGTCATTTCCTTTCGGCCGGCGAGAGTCTCGTCGGCGTCCAGCTCGGGCGGCTTCAGCACGAAGGGTCGTGCAGTGTTCGGCGCGGCGGTTGCCGTTGCCACGCTGGGCGAGGGGGAACGCCGAGGCGGCGGAGCCTGCCTGGTGTCCGAGTGGTCTGATGTGCACGCGGCGAGGGGGAAGGCCATGGCAGCGCACAGGAAGCTCAGTCCTGCTGCACGGGTGCGGCGAGGCATATGAGTCCTTCCACAGGCGGCGTGTAAAGGGTGGGCGTGGATTGCTGCCCTTTGCGGTTGCTCGGGACATGCAGGCAACTGACGCGATCATGCCAGCGCTGGGGATGGGCTACCGTCTTCCTCACATTTCCTGAGGAAGACGTGAGGTTCACCTACGTCCATGAGCATCGTCGGCGCAGGCCACAACTTCCGATTCGTCGCCGAGGCAGGCGAGTTCAACGCCGACCAGTGCGTCTTCTGCCTCGACCCGGTCTCGGCGGACGGCTGATCCGGGGTGGCCGACGTCGACAGGCTCAGACGTCTGCTCGCCGCTCTCGCCGCTCTCGGCGCCGAGGATCCCGAAGGCTGGGCCGAGTCGGAGGTCGGGGAGAACCTTCCTCAACTGGCCCGGTACCGGCTCCTTCGGGCGCTGTCCCGGGACATCGAGGCCTGGGACGCCGCCGCGGTCGACTCCCTTCGCGACGGGATGAAGGCGGAGGGAGCCCGTCTCGCCGATCCCGTGGCGGAGACAACGCGGATCGCCCGCGCCGTCGCACGCGAGACCGTGTTCAGCGTCCTGTACCGACTCGCGGATCCGAACAGCGACGACCTGCCCACCGAACTCCGTCAGCAGATGCCCGGGTGGGTCCTCATGGAGACAACACCCGCCGGTGAGCCGACGCATCGGGTGCTGGACGCCTTGTACGAGGACCTCGACAAGCCGGACTCCCCGGCCGCGGCGCCCGGCGACAGGACCGTCGCGGAAGGCTGGATCCGGGAGACCAACCTGCGCGCCTTCTGCGAGTCACTGGCGGCAGAGGTGGGGTACGACTTCGACGACAGCGACTGGCTGGCCATCGACACGGCACTCCCCCACACCGACGACGAGCAACCTCGCTCGGCCTGGTACACCTACCCCCTCGTCGGGCGCACCCGCGTGGATCTCCACATCGCCCGATCCGTGGGCGGCGGCGAGGTGTCGGTGAGCGTCCGGGGAACGGTGGACAGCCGCACCCGCATCCGCGTCGAGCTGCTCGTCGACGTCATGGCCCGCTATGCGGTCGCACCCGGTTGAGCTTCCAGCGACACCGCGCTGGCTGCCGCCGAAATCAGTGGCCGCCCGAACCCGCCCACCGCACGCTGTACGCCCTGGAAGAACCGCAGTACAGGATCCGTGCGGCCCACTCGGAATCCACGATCACCGTCTACCAGGCGTACTCCGCGGACATCGGTCTGCCCGCCGCACGCGACGGCCGGTTTCCCGCCGTGTGGAAGCGGGACAGGATGACGTGGGTCATCAACCGCGTCCATAGACCCTAGGGGCACGTCGCTGCCACTGGCCTGCATCAACGTCGTTGGGTGCACCCGTCGAAGCCTGGATCATGGCTGCGTGAAGAAGTGGACGAAGAACGAACCTACCGTCGAGCAGCCAAGCCCTGAGTCGAAGCTTTCCGCCTACCAGCGGGCGATGCGGGAGAGGCTCCTCGCAGCCCCGTGGTAGAGACCCCCGAGCCCTGGCGCCGCATCGCGTACGCCCCGGTCGGTGGGCTGCTCGGTATCGGCTTTGTCTCGCACCCCAGCGCCGGCCAGGACTTGGTGATGGTCGTCTCGCACGACGGTCACGGGCTCTTTGATGCCGTCACGGGGGAGAAGATCGCGCGGGATCGTGACCCGGACGCCAAGGACGGCAACCGTGACGCGGATCCAGCTCAGTGGTGTCCTGGGTTGGGACCGGTTGCCGGAAGCAGGGTGCGCGTCGCCGGGCTTTTCGGCGGAGAACTGCACACCGTCAGCGGAGATGGTTGGAAGCTGGAGGTCGTTGCTCCGGCTTGGCCGAACGAGCGTGTTCTGCTCTCTCGCGACGGCGGTCTGCCGCACTCCGGCCCTCACGGAGAGCGCTGGTGGCACATCTTCGACTCCCACTACTCCGAGCTCCGTGCCGCTGGATTCTCGCCCTCCGGACAGACCCTTGCCGTAGCGACGAGCAGCGATCTGTCCCTCTGGACTCGCAGCGCCGACCACAACCGTGGTAGTGGCGACTGACAATCAGCCGGGACCTGGGAGTTGAGGTCGTCGGTCTGCTGATCCTCTTTGGCCACCAGTCGCAGGCTACGAGGTCCCAGGTATGGCGCATTGCGTTGCCTTGCCGTCGGCCACGGGGATGTGACCCATCTTCAAAGATGTTCATGAGCCGGCTTGACGTGGGTCATCAAGCCGCGTTGGCGGACTCCTGTACGTCGCAGAGAGGGGAACACGACGATCCACCCCCGCTCGGGGACAGGTCAGCCGCTGTGCAGACCGTTCGGATCGAGCACGGATCGAGCCAACTTTCGCGGCTGTGACGTGGACAGACACGCACTTGGGGATGTTTCTCTGCTGAGCCATGGGGGTGGGGGGAACGATGGCACGCAAAAAGTCGCTGACGTCACAGTTGGTCCAGGCCTACCGGGATGCGCAAAAGGCCAAGGAAGTCGAGGCCAAGCGCCAACAGCAGCTGGCGCAGCGGGCGGCACGCGCGGCCGAGCAGGAGCGGAAACGACGGGAGCGGGAACGCGCGCGTCAGGAGCGGGAGCAGGCGCAGGCGTGGACCCAGGCGCAGAAGGCCGCAGAGCGTGAGCGCTTGGCGCAAGCGCGAGCCGCTGAGCAGGTCGAGCGTGGTTTGGCCAAGCGAGAAGCAGAGCGAGCCCGGCAGGCTGAGGCGAAGAAGAAGGCGGCGCAGCGGCAAGCAGCTCACCAGGAGCGCCTTGCCAAGCAGCAGGCCGCCCAGGAGATGCGAGCCGAGGCCGAGCAGCGAACGTCAGACCTACAGCTGAGGGTCGGGGAGCTGAACTCCGTTCTGTCTTTCCCGCCCGCACCGTCGCTCGCGCTGCGGAAACAGGTAGAAGCCGCGTTGCTTGAGGGTGACCCCGAGGCACTCACCAACGCGGTAGAGGTTGCGTTGATCGAGGCTGCGTACCCTGCGGGCCTGCGCGGTTCGTGGCGATGCGCGTTCGTCCCAGAGACACGGGAACTGCTCTTGGAGGTGGATCTCCCGGGACAGTCGGTCGTGCCCACCGCTGCTTCTTACCGGTACAAGGCGTCAGCTCCACCGGCAGTGGCTGTCCAGCCGCGCAAAGAGGCCGAGATCAAACAGATGTATCGGCTGCTGATCGCTCGCCTGGCCCTACGCGCCATCAATGAAGTGCTCACGCTGACCCCGGCAGCCTTGGTCGACGTTGTCGCTTTCAACGGTCATGTGAACGCGAAGAATCGCGCCACCGGCAAAGCAATCCGCCCTTGCCTCATCAGCGTGCGGGCGACCCGGGAGACCGTGAACGACCTGGTTCTGGATGAGCCTGAGCTCGACCCGGTCGAATGCTTGCGGCACCTCAATGCTGTCGTCTCTCAGCATCCCTACGATCTCGAACCCGTACGGCCCGTCGTCACCTTCGATCTGACGAAGTACAAGTGGGGGCCGGACATGGACGTCGTCTCCGGACTCGACAACCGCCCCGACCTCATGGAACTCGACCCGATCGCATTCGAGCACCTCGTGCGACGGCTGTTCGAGGCCATCGGCCTCAAGGCCTGGGTGACTCAGGCCTCCCGCGACGACGGCATCGATGCCGTCGCCACCAACGAGGACCCCATCGTGGGCGGGCTGTGCATCATCCAGGCGAAGCGCACCCGCAACGCCGTACCGGCCGATACGGTGCGCGCTCTGGCCGGCGTCATGCACGACAAAGCCGCAGCGAAGGGGATCATCGTCACCACTGCGTGGTTCGGGAAAGCCAGCAAAGACTTCGCCTACCGCACCGGCCGCATGGAACTCATCGATGGCCGCGGGCTCAAAGCTCTCCTCCTGGAACATCTAGGGATCGATGCCCTCATCAGCCTGCCCAAGACGCCGCCCGGCTGGGAGATCCGTGATCAGCGCTGACCCTGAGCTGGAGTGCTCTGGGCCGCTCCCCGATTGAAGCCCAAACAGTCTGTAAGCAAGGCTTCACGTGGATCATCGAGCCGCGTTGACAGGCCCTTGCCCGTCTACGACGTCGAAGAGCGAGTCGGAGGGCGCGTCGATGGGCCCTGCCATGCTGCCCCGCAGCCGGCTCCGACCGTGCGTTAGCCTCTCGATCCATGTCTGACCTGCCCGACCACACCAGCGCAATCATCGACGCGATAGTCGATCACGTCGGTCGCTCGACGCTTCCCTTCCAGCGGGCACACCGGGAGGAACAGCACGCGACGGCCTTCTGGTTCAACGAACTGGTGGAGACGACCTCCGAAGGTGAGGTCATCTGGCAGTACCTCGTGACCGCCAGTGAGCCGGCGCGAGTGGAGATGGCTGAGTTCACCCTGCGCCCTGCACTGTGCGCACCCGTGATGAGCGCTGAGAAGCTGATGATGCTCGAGTTCGCGGAGGGGTGGACCCATCTCGGCGATCTGGGGGTGGCGGTCATGTCCTCCACCGGGCTGCACGCGCACGGCGCCCGCAAGGGCTGGCACTGGACCACCGACGAGATCACCGACGGCATCGCGGCTACGGAACAGGACATCGCCGGCATCGGTGGGTCGCCGGTCCCGGCCTATCTGCTGGGTCACGTCAATGACGGGGACGGTTCCCGGGAGCAGGCCGTCGTGATCGGCCGGATCAAGCGCTCTGGCGACGGCGGCATCCGGTGGATCGGAGACGTGCCACAAGGGTGCGTGGGCGCGCCGGTGTTCATTGGTGCATCCCTCGGCGGGGACAGTTTCAAGCTGGTGTGCGTCGGAGTGGCACTCACCACCGACGCACACCACACCGTTGCCGCCTTCGACCGCATCCGCGCCGCCCTGAAAGCCATCCCGTCGAACAGCACGCCAGCCCCCGGAACCGGCTCTCGGGCAGGCGAGCAGAAACGGCGCTGGTGGCAGCGACGCAGCTGACGCCGCACGGCACCGCCGGGCCACGAACAGGGCACGCTGAGCACGGCAAGCCGTGGTCCGGATCGAACACGGGCCGAAGGCAATGCAGATGGTGCCGAGTTCCGTGCGGAGTCCCTTATGCTCGCGAGGCCGTTGGTATGAGCAGTCATCTGGGGGACGCGAAGCCGCATGACCGACGAGATCAAGTACGAGTACAAGACTGTGCGGGCAGTTCGCGGCACCAACGGCTTGGTGATCTCGAAGATGCAGAAGGACGGCTGGGAGCTCGTGGAAGAGGCCCAGGGCACGCTCCGCTCCACTCTCGACTTCCGTCGGCCGAAGAAGCCACAGCCGTGGCTCCTGATCGGCGCGGCCGCCGCCATCCTCGTGATCCTGGCCGCCGTCATCGGTATTGCCTCGGCATTCAGCGGCGGAGGCGCCAGGGAGGATGAGTCAGACAAGTCGACGGCCAGGGCGAGCGAGAGATCTTCCGCTACGCCGGCTCCGGCTGCTGCCGAGTCAGCCACCCCTAAAGTGATCACTCCTCGGAACAGCTCGGAATTCGCGGCACTGCTGAAGGCGGACTCGTGCGACGACGCCGATGTGAACTTCGCGACCAGGCACAAGGGCGAGACGGTCGCGTTCAATGGTTCGATCGTTAGCGCGGCGCACCACGGTGACCACGACACCCGCTACGACTTCCTCCTCGGCCCAGGCGACAAGGGACCGAGTACGGCTGTGGGTCCTGCCTTCAAATACGAAGACGTCAACACCCTTGACCTACATCTGACCGGAAAGAAGATCCCCGCCACCCTCGGCGCCGGCGACAGGTTCCGTTTCGTCGCCAAGGTGGGCGACTTCAACGCCGACCAGTGCGTCTTCTTCCTCGACCCGGTCTCGACTGAAGTCCGGTAGTAAGACGGGCAGTCAATTCGCCAGCCTCCAGCTAGCAGCACCACCCGTCCGAGTTGAGGGTTCACCGTGGCGGAACAGGATCTTCTGCGGCCCCGTGAGCCGGACCTTCATGTGCCCGCCCGGCGCGGAATCTTGCGCGGGCACTTGCCCGCCCTCACATCCTGGCCATACCGCCACCGGTGAGGCCAGGAGCCAGCTCCGGGAACCAGAAGACGGCGACGGCCAGGGCGATCGAGGCGATCCCCACGACCCGGGCCACCAGACGGCCGGCCGGAGCCAGCTTCTCGGTGGTGATCACGGCGGTCAGAGCCACCATGGCCCACAGGTTCATCACGCCGAACGCCGCGAGCAGCACCATCAGCGACCAGCAGCAGCCCAGGCAGAAGGCCCCGTGGTGGGCTCCCGCGCGCAGATCGCGCGAGGGCCCTGCGTACGAGGCGTAGCGCAGCATCAGCGCGATCGGCGAGCGGCACCTCGCCAGGCAGCGGTCTTTGAGGGGGGTGAGCTGGTAGACACCGTTGACCGCGAACACCGTCGCGGCCACCGCGGTCCCCGCCGACGCGGGGAGGCTCTCCACTCGGCCCAGGCCGGCGGCCAGCCCGTACGCCGGCAGCCCGACCGCGGCCCAGACAAGCAGGTAGCCGACCGTGAAGACGACCATGCGCGGCGCTCGGTGCACGGTGATGGTGCGTGCGTACAGCGCGCCGACGGGCGCCGTGGCGGGCAGCATCATCGCAGCCATCATCAGCGTCCACACGGCCAGGAAAGCGGGCAGGCCCAGGCCCATGGTGCCCGGCATCGCCTCCATGCCGCCCCAGCGTGTCACCACCCAGACCCAGGCGGCGGCCGCCGCGACCAGCAGCAGTCCGGCCGGACTCGCCCCGCGGCGGAGGGTGACCGGCCGACCGGTCACGCGGACCACGTGAAGGGCGCCGAGTGTCCGTTGCCGCCGGAGAAGTCCCAGGAACGGCCGTACACGCCGTCACCCGTCGCCCGGGTGGACCGGGCAATGGTCAGCGTGCTGTTCGCCGGGTGGAACATGCCGGTCAGGCTCATGACCGGACCGTCCTCGCCGTACTGAGGGGCGACCTGGTCCTCGATCTCGATGTCGATGGTGTCGCCCACCCGCGCGGCGTGGCGGCGGCCGTCGTCGCGGTAGTCGATGGGAGCGCGCTCCATCCCGAGGACCTCGCCGATGAGCGGGGTGAGCGCCGCCATCGGCCCGCCGGCCTGGCCGGAGAAGACCTTGCCCAGCGCCTCCGCCTGGCCGTCGTCAGCCGAAGCATCGAGGTACAGCGCCACCTGCCAGCCACCGTCGGCCATCACGCGGGGCGCGTCGATGAAAACGGCGACGCTTCGGCCGGAGACGTCCACGCCGTCCACGCTCCCGCTGTCCACGTGGAACGCCAAGGTCACCTGGCAGCGCTCGTGGTCGGCCGGTGCGGTGAGGCCCGAGGTGGTGCAGGGGCACACCACGTTGCAGTTGCAGCTCTCCAGATATGTGCCGTTCAGATTCCAGGACATGGCTCTACCTCCCCTTCACAGGGTCCGCGCCATCCCGGTGCAGCTCCTCTCCAGGCTATTCCCGGCAACACCCCTCCCGCAGATCGGCCGGCAACCAGCTCACCGTCCTGACACCTGCTCGTGGGGGCGACCGTGGCGGCCCGGGCCGACTCGCTCGTCGCTCCCACAGTCGAGACGCCGAAGGTCTGCGATCTTCGATCCGGCACCGTCCAGGGCGGAGACAGGCCGTCGTTCCTGTGGATGATGTATCGCTGCGGCTGGGCCACGAAGCCGGGGCAGGAGACGGTGCTCGCCGTCGAGATCGCCCGCGACGGCTTCGAGTGGGCGCTGCGCAACGCGTGCCAGTCGAGTTACGTACGGGGTCTGCACCCCGACCTCGCGCTCGTCACCAGCGGCGACCTGGACACGGCGAGCGGCCTGCTGCCGAAGGAGACGCCCTACCCCACGCAGGGCGAACTGCTGCCCCACCCGCACCGGTGACCGGGCAGTGCCCGATCGGCATGGCCTCGGCCCGGAGATGAGCGGCGACTTCCGTCCTGGGAACCGCTCCCCCACGTCACACTGCGGCCCGTCCCGGCCCTCTTGTCGGCAGACACGACTGCAGAGGGAGAGACCCAGTGAACATCGTCATCTTCGGGGCGAACGGACCGACCGGGCGGCTGGCCGTCGAGCAGGCGCGGGCGGAAGGGCACGCCGTCACCGCCGTCACGCGCGCCCCTGAAAGTTTTCCGATGAAGAATCCGCGCGTGCGCGTGGTCGGGGCCGATGTGCTTGATCCCGGTGCGGTAGATGGTGCGGTGGCCGGGCAGGACGCCGTGATCTCGGTTCTCGGAGTTCCCTTCGGCCGAAGCCCCGTCGCCGTGTACTCCGTCGGCGTCGGCCACATCGCCCGCGCCATGGCCGAGCACGGCGTCCGGCGCTTCGTCGGCGTGACCTCGGCCGTGCTCTTCGGTACGGCGGCGCCCGGCGAGGGTTTCCTGTTCCGCAAGGTGCTGGAGCCGTCCGTCGTGCGTTTCATGGGGCGCACCGTGTACGACGACATGCGGCGCATGGAGGAGATCGTCCGCGCGACCGACCTCGACTGGACGGTCGTCCGTCCCGGTGGTCTGTTCGACAGGGAGGGCGTCAGCGACTACCGGGTCGGCACGGAACGCCTCCCCGGCCGGTACACCGCCCGGGCCGACCTCGCGCACGCGTTGCTGCGACAGGCGGTCGAGGACCGGCATGTGCGCGCCTTCGTCGACGTACGGACGACGCAGGACACCCCGAGCTTCCTGGATCTCCTGCGCAAGGAGGCGTTCAGCGGCGAGCGCGGGAGGAAGAAGGAGCCCGTTCGCACATAACAGTCCCGCGGCCTGAGCGCCCCCCGCAAACAGGGCCACGCCGCGACCCCTGTGAGAGGGTCCGGTGTGGTCCACTACCTGCGTTTCTTCTTCGAGGCCGGCGTCGACACCCCTCTGTGGCCGCAGGACATGGCCAGTCCGTACGGCTACCCCTGTGATCTCGCGCGCCTCCCGATCAGCCGGGAGACGCGGGACGAGCTGGCCAGGTTGAGCGAGTGGTACCAGTCGTCGATCGACTGGGACTACCCGCCGAACCCGTCACCGTGGTCCGACGAGGAGTCCCGGCGGTTCAAGCAGCAGGCGCTCGGCACGTTGGACGTGCTGCGTCGCGAGCTGGGGGAGGACTTTGTCGTGCGCGACGAGAGCCTGCTCTGAGAACCGCGCCGGTCGGGCGTCGTCAGCTCGGGTTCTGGTTGCGGCGGCGGCGCACGAGGACGAGCGTGCCCACGCCCGCGGCCATCGCCGCGGCCGCCGCGCCCGCGATCGGCAGCGCGGGGGAACCGGTCGCCGCCAGGTTGCCGTCAGGCGGCGTCGTACCGTCGTCGGCGGGCGTCGACGACCCGCCCGTCGCTCCGGCGGAGCCACCGGCCGAGCCACCGGTCGAACCGCTGGTCGAGCCACCGGTCGAGCCGCTGGTGGGGGCGGCCGTCGGGCTGTCCGTCGGGCCGCTCGGTGTGCCGGTCGGGTCCCCGCCCGGGACGTCGAGCGTGATGTCGGCCTTGTCGTTGGTCTTGTCGGGGTCGAACGGCCGCGGCTCGGTGCTCAGCGCCACCGAGCCCTTGGCCTGCGGCACGCGCTTGTCGATCCTCAGCTGGAAGGTGTAGTTCTCGTGGCCGCCCTCGTTGTAGGCCGGCTGACGCATGCCGCAGGAGTAGGCGTGCCCGTCGGCCCTGCAGAAGGAGGCGACCTTGACGACCGACGTCCCGGCGGGCGGTGTGACCACGACTTTCACGGTCGTGGACATGACCCAGGCGGGCCCGGCGTTGGTGAACCGCAGCTTCATCGGCACCGTTTCGCCGACGCTCCCCTGCAACGCGGCGCCCGTGACCTGGAAGTCGGCCGTGTTGACGGTGGTGACCGGCACGTCGACGATGCGCTTGGACCCGGCGACGCCGGTGTGGGTCTCGGCCAGTTTCACCGCCGGTGCGGTTCCCGGGACCGGGTCCTCGCCGTTCTCGTCCGGCGACGGGGCGTTCCAGTCGACCTTCACGCGCAGCTGGTCGTCGAGCGCGCGGTCCAGTGCCTTGACGCGGAGCGGCGTCTCGGGGGTGTAGAGGACACCCGGCTGCACCGACCGGTCGTACTCGCAGACCGCGGTCCACCGCTCGGGCATCTCGTCGTACGACCTGACGTGCTGGGTCCAGCAGTTGGAGGGGACCTCCGCGAAGTCGAGGCCCCGGGTGACGCCGTAGGTGATCCACACCTTCCCGGCGGTGGCGGTGCCCTTGTTCGCGACGACGGCCGGCACGTCGAAGGTGCCTCCCGGCTTCAGCCCGGCGACCGGCTTGACACCGCTGACGACCAGGTCGGGCTCGGCGTCGTCGGCGAACGCGGCGGGAGCCGCGGCCAGCGCGATCAGGCCGGCGGCGCCGAGGGCGGCGACAGCGGCACGGGAAGCGCGCGCGGCATGCGAGACGCGGCGGTCGGATCGGGGCATCGGCATGAAGGACCTCTGGGGGAGTACGGGCGAACGGAGGGTGTTCTCCCGGGAAACATCGCTTCGGTCCCTAGACTCCCGCCGGCCCCGAACAGTTGCACGCCCGGGCGTCGAGACGTGACGAGAGCGGTACGGCACGGGTCGTGAAGCAAGTGGTACGGCACGGGTGTTGTCCCCCGTGGGAGCTACGTGCAGGTGTCCACCGTGAGGTGACGATTCCCGGGGCGCGGATCCATAGCGTCTTCAGCAGCCGCGGCGCTCCGGTCGCGGGTGCGGAAGAGGAGTCGTCATGAAACTGGTGTGGCAGGTACTGGCCGTGGTGGCGGTCGGCGCGATCGGCGGTCAGGCGGTCACCGCCGTGCAGGACAGCCCGTGGCTGTCGCTGCTGCTGGGCGGCCTGACGGCCGTCGCGTCGGTGTTCGTCTACCGGTGGGTCGTGGGCCGCACCGAGGGGCGTCCGGTGACGGAGCTGGCCCGGGAGGGCGCCCGGGGGTCGCTGTTCCGGGGCACGGTCGTGGGCGTCGCGATGTTCGGGTGCGTCATCGCGAACATCGCCTTCCTCGGGGACTACGACGTCCACGGCTTCGGCTCGCTGACGGGCGCGATCGGACTGGTCGGCTTCATGGCCGCCGCCGCCGTGACGGAGGAGCTGATGTTCCGCGGCCTGCTCTTCCGGCTGGTGGAGCGGCGACTGGGCACGTACGCGGCACTGGCGCTGTCCAGCGTGCTGTTCGGCGCGATGCATCTGTTCAACGAGCACGCCACCCTGCTGGGTGCCGTCGCCATCGCGATCGAGGCCGGTGGGATGCTCGGCGCCGCGTACGCCGCCACGCGCAGCCTGTGGCTGCCGATCGGCCTGCACTTCGGCTGGAACTTCGCGGAGTCCGGCATCTTCGGCACCGAGGTCTCCGGCAACGGCGCCACGCACGGCCTGCTGGACGCCTCGACGTCGGGCTCGACGCTGATCACGGGCGGGGAGTTCGGCCCGGAGGCGAGCCTGTACTCGATGCTGTTCGGCGTGCTGGTGACGATCGTGTTCCTGCGGCTGGCCCGCCGGCGCGGCCACCTGGTACCCCGACGGCGGGCCGAGCGCGTCGACGCCCTGGCTACACTCGCCCGGTGATGACCCCACAGCAGGCCGGCCAGGTATGGCGCCGGCTGGACGTCACGGTACGGGACCTCCCGCTCGGGCTGCTGTTCCTCATCGGCTCGTTCCTGCCGGCGCTGCACGGCAACGGCACGGTGATCGGCGGAGTGCCGACCCGCCCCACGGACGCACTGGCCGTCGCGGCGATCCTGCTGGAATGCCTTCCGCTCGTCGGGCGGCGGCGTTGGCCGGCCGTCACCCTCGCCCTGGTGACGTGCGGGTTCGCCGTCGACCAGCTGCGCGGCTACCACGCGTTCGCGACGACCGCGCTGCCCATCGCGCTGCTGAGCGCGGGGTCCCATCTGGAACGGCACCGGCGGACCTGCGTTCTCGTCCTCTCCGCGGCGTACGTGCCGCTGGCGGTGGCGCTCTCCCGGCTCGGCACGGGCGAGTCGCCGGAGGAGTTCGTGACGTTCTACCTGGCGCTGGCCCTGGCGTGGGGCGCCGGGGCGTGGCTGCGCTCCACCCGGGCCGCCGAGGCGGACCGCAGGCGGCGCGTCGCCGAGGACACCCGCACCGCCGAACGAACTCGTATCGCGCGGGAGTTGCACGACGTGGTGACCCACCACGTGACGGCGATGGTGGTGCAGGCCGAGGCGGCGCGCTATCTGACCGCCGCGCCCGACCGGCTCGACCAGGCGCTGACCGCCGTCACGGACACCGGGCGGCGGGCCATCACCGACCTGCGGCACCTGCTCGATCTGCTCAACCCCGACCACGGCACCGGGACGGCGGCGGACACGGCCGAGCCCAGGACGCCGGCGGTCGGCAGGCTGCTGACCCTCGTGGAGCAGACGCGCCGGGCCGGTCAGCCGGTGGAGTTCACCGAGGAGGGCACGCCGGCCGAGTCGACCGGCAGCGCCGACCTGGTGGCCTACCGGGTGGTGCAGGAGTCCCTGACGAACGCCCTCAAGTACGCCCACGGCAGCCGGACTTCGGTCCAGGTGCGGCACGGGGAACGGGAGATCACCGTGGAGGTCAGCACGGACGGCTCCGGCTCGGGGACCGCCTCCCCCGGCGGCAGCGGGCGGGGCCTGGCGGGCCTGCGCGAGCGGGTCGGCATCCTGGGCGGCGACTTCAGCGCGGACCGGAGCGCGGGCGGCGGCTTCGTCGTACGGGCCCGGATACCTGCGGGGAGCACGGCGTGACCGTACCGATCCGGGTGCTGGTCTGCGACGACCAGATGCTGATCCGTACCGGCCTGGTGACGATCATCGACGCCCAGCCCGACCTGGAGGTCGCGGGCGAGTGCGGGGACGGGCGGGCCGCGGTCGAACTCGCCGGCCGGCTGCGTCCGGACGTCGTGGTGATGGACATCCGCATGCCGGTGCTCGACGGCCTGGAGGCCACCCGTCTGCTGGCCGGTGCCGGGGTGCCGCATCCGGTGAAGGTGCTCGTGGTGACCACGTTCAACCTCGACGAGTACGTCTACGAGGCGCTGCGCGCCGGGGCGAGCGGGTTCCTGCTGAAGGACGCGCCGCCGGACCGGCTGCTGCACGGCATCCGGACCGTCGCCTCGGGCGCGGCGCTGCTGGACCCCGAGGTGACGCGCCAGCTCGTGGGCCGGTACGCCGCCCGGATCCGGCCCGCCGGGGGCGGCGCGCCGCAGGACCTTCCGCTGACCCCCCGTGAGCTGGAGGTTCTGCGCCTCATCGCGGACGGCCTGTCCAACAGCGAGATCGCCGCGGCGCTCGTGATCAGCCAGGAGACCGTCAAGACGTTCGTGTCGCGCATCCTCGCCAAGCTCCAGCTCCGCGACCGCGTCCAGGCCGTCGTCTACGCCTACCGCCACGGCCTGGTCACCTGAGGCACGGCGACCGTCCGGTACGGCGGCCCGGGTGCAGGAAACCCTGCTCCCGTTGCCCCGTTCGGCCCACTGCCGCCCCGGCCCGGATGCCCTCCGCTCTCCGAGGCGCTTGGCTTGTGGTCGGCGGCACCGGGAAGGACGGGAGGTCGATGATGGCAGTCACGGGAATGCCGAGGGGCCACGCGCTGGCCGCGCCGGTGGACCTGAACGGGACCGGGCACTACGTGCACTGGGGCGTGATCCAGCTCTCGGTCGCGAACCTGGTGGTCATCGGGGTGATGGTGGTCGTCTTCGTCCTCGCCCTGCTGCTGCCGTTCCCCGGCGGCCGCAGATGACCGCGCCGCACGAGCCGGCCTCGCGCGGCTGGACGGGAGCGGTGCGGCGGCGCGCGGTCGCGGCCCTGCCCCCGGACAAGCTGCTGCCGGACACGCAGCCCGCCTACATGGCCTCGTGGATCTACGTCTTCGGCGTCCTCACCCTGAGCTCCCTGGTCGTGGTGCTGGCCACCGGCGGGGTGCTCGCGCTGAAGGGCCCCGCGTGGTGGCACGTCTCCGATGCCGGCAAGTACGTGAACAGCCTCCACCTGTGGAGCGTGGAGCTGTTCATGTTCTTCATGGTCATCCATCTGTGGGGCAAGTTCTTCATGGCCGCCTGGCGCGGCCGGCGGGCCCTGACCTGGATCACGGGCGTGGTGTGCTTCCTCACCTCCATCGGCACCGCCTTCACCGGCTACCTCGTGCAGCAGAACTTCGACTCCCAGTGGATCGCCGGGCAGGCCAAGGACGGCCTCAACTCGGTCGGTATCGGCGCCTTCTTCAACGTGCTGGACTTCGGGCAGATGCTCATGTGGCACATCGTGCTGCTGCCGTTCGTCCTCGGTCTGCTCACGGCCTGGCACATCCTGCTGGTACGGCTGCGCGGGATCGTGCCGCCGATCGGGGCGGCCGACCCGGCGCACGGTTCGCCGGCCGCGTCCGCGCCCCTGCCCGCCGAGGGGGAGGCACCGTGACGCGCCGTCGACGCGAGAGGGCCGCGGTGCCGGACCCGGCCGCCTTCCCCACCCGGTCGTACGACCTGGTCAAGGAGTTCACGATCGCCCTGGTCGTGGTCGCGCTCCTGACCGCCGCCCTGGCCGCCGTCTTCTCCTCGCCCGACGACCGGCCGGTGACCCTGGCCTCCTGGTCGCGGGCGGACGGCGCGGACTTCACGGCGACGGCGGCCGCCGAACTCGGCGGCACCAGCGGGACGGCCGAGTACGGGCCGCCGTACAACCACACGCCCGGCGCCGCGCAGAAACTCGGTCCGCTCGGGCTGCAGAGCGCCGCCGGGGTCCGCATCCCGATCGACACCGCCGAGGACTTCGTCCTGCGTCCGCTCGCCGACGCTCCCCAGCCGCCCGTCGTCCGCGTCGCGCTCGCCGCCTGGGCCGCGGCTCCGGCCGCCCGGCAGCAGGCGTGGACCAAGGCCTACTCCGACGCGCTGGCCAAGGCCCCCGGCGGCGATCCCGCGAAGGTCACGGGCGGCGGCTTCGGCCCGGTCCCGGTCCTCGTCGCACGGCTTCTCGACATGGCCAGGTCGGGTGCCCTGGACGGGCAGCTGCAGGCGGAGGGGAAGTTCTACGAGACCGACTACACCCGCCCCCTGCTGTTCCTCTCCGACGGCTCCTACCTGGAGACCCTCGCCCGCGCCCAGCACCTGGGCGGGGACCAGTGGGGCATGATGAACGAGACGGGCGACTACCCGGGCCAGGCCTGGCTGTGGCTCTACACGTTCTGGTACCAGATCGAGCCGTTCAAGTCGTCCGGCAACGCCGACGCCCTCATCTGGGGTCTGATGGCCCTGCTCAGCCTGGGCCTGATGCTGCTCCCCTTCATCCCCGGCCTCCGCTCCATCCCCCGCTGGACCCGCGTGCACCGCCTGATCTGGCGCTCGTACCACCGCACCGCCGACCAGCCCGAGGGCCGTGACAATTCCCCTGGGTGAGCCCGGTCCAGCCACTCAGAACGCAGGGCGGCGGGCTTCTCGCCCTCCGGGCAGACCCTCGCCGTGGCGACGAGCAGTGACGTCTCCCTGTGGACCCGGGCCGCGCCGTCGGCTAATTCGGTTGCCCCCCGCGGGGCGTCTGCGGGGTAATGCCACCCATGGCTGACATCCAGGGCTCGTACGACGACCTGTTCACCGCCGTGCCGCAGGCGCTGGCGGAGTTGCTGGACGGCGGGGACGTCGGAGGCTCGGTGGCGGTGTTCGTGGACGGGGAGCCCGTCGTGGACGTGTGGGGCGGCTTCGCCGACGCCGGCCGTACGGTGCCCTGGCAGCGGGACACGCTCGTCGGCGTCTACTCCGTGACCAAGACGATGACGGCGCTGTGCGCGCTGATCCTGGCCGACCGGGGCGAGCTCGACCTGGACGCGCCCGTGGCCCGCTACTGGCCGGAGTTCGCCGCGCTCGGCAAGGAGAGGGTGCTGGTGCGGCATCTGCTGTCGCACACCGCGGGGCTGCCCGACTGGGACGGTCCGGTGGAGGAGCTGTACGACTGGGCGGCCGCCACGGCACGTCTCGCCGCGTCGGCCCCGCAGTGGGAGCCGGGCACCGCGGCCGGGTACCACTCGCTCACCCAGGGGTTCCTCGTCGGCGAGGTGGTGTGGCGGGTCAGCGGGCGCAGTGTGGGCGAGTTCTTCGCCGAGGAGGTCGCCGGGCCGCTGGGCGCCGACTTCCATCTGGGCCTGGGCGCCGAGCACGACGGGCGCCTCGCGCTCACCGTCCCGCCGCCGGGGCGGGACGAGGACTACACGGCGAGCGCGCCGGGCAACGAGGCCGCTCCCGGGACCGCCCTGCGGGTCCGCGACGGCAACAGCGTGGCCTGGCGGCGCGCGCTGATCCCGGCGGCCGGCGGCTTCGGCAACGCCCGTTCGGTCGCCCTCGTGCAGTCGGTGACGGCCTGCGGGGGAAGCGTGGGCGGGGTGCGGCTGCTGTCGGAGGCCGGCTGCGCGCGGGCCCGGGAGGAACAGTTCAGCGGGGACGACCTGCGGCTGGGGATGCCGGTGCGCTGGGGGCTGGGCTACGGCCTGTTCGGCAGTACGTACGGGTGGGGCGGCTGGGGCGGCTCGCTGGTCATGATCGAGCCCGAGGCGCGGATGGTGGTCGCGTACGTCACCAACCAGATGCGCGAACCGGCCGCCGACAACCGGGGGCTGGAGCTCGTCATGTCCGCCTACGACGGGCTGACGGGTCTGCGGGGCTGAGACCGCGTTCCCGTCCTCACCGCGGTGAGGACGGGAACGGGCACCGCGGTCAGATCGTCGACGTGTCGATCACGAAGCGGTAGCGGACGTCGCTGGAGAGCACCCGCTCGTACGCCTCGTTGATCTGGTCGGCGCCGATCAGCTCGATCTCGGCGCCGAAGCCGTGCTCCGCACAGAAGTCCAGCATCTCCTGGGTCTCGCGGATGCCGCCGATGCCGGAGCCGGCGAGGGTCTTGCGGCCGCCGATCACCGAGAACAGGTTGAGCTTGACGGGCTCCTCGGGCGCGCCGACGTTCACGAAGGCGCCGTCGGTGCGCAGCAGCGACAGGTAGGCGTCCAGGTCCAGCGGGGCCGAGACCGTGGAGAGGATCAGGTCGAAGGTGCCCTTGAGGTCCTTGAAGGTGTTCTCGTCGCTGGTCGCGTAGTAGTGGTCGGCGCCCAGCTTGAGGCCGTCCTCCTTCTTGCGCAGGGACTGCGAGAGCACCGTGACCTCGGCGCCCAGCGCGTGCGCGATCTTGACGCCCATGTGGCCGAGGCCGCCCATGCCGAGGATCGCGACCTTCTTGCCGGGGCCGGCGTTCCAGTGGCGCAGCGGGGAGTACGTGGTGATGCCGGCGCACAGCAGCGGGGCGGCCACGTCGAGGGACAGGGCGTCGGGGATGCGGACGACGTAGTTCTCGTCGACGACGATCTTCTCGGAGTAGCCGCCGTAGGTGGGCTCGCCGTCCTTGCCGACGGCGTTGTACGTGCCGACGCCGCCGCCGGTGCAGTACTGCTCCAGGCCGGCCTTGCAGTTGTCGCATTCACGGCAGGAGTCGACCAGGCAGCCGACGCCCACGCGGTCGCCGACGGCGAACTTGGTGACGCCGGGGCCGACCTCGGAGACGATGCCCGCGATCTCGTGGCCGGGGACCATCGGGAAGATCGCCTCGCCCCAGCCCTCGCGGGCCTGGTGGATGTCGGAGTGGCAGATGCCGGCGAACTTGATGTCGATCAGGACGTCGAACTCGCGGACCTCGCGGCGCTCGATGGTGGTGCGCTCCAGGGGAGCCTTGGCGGCGGGTGCGGCGTACGCGGCAACGGTGGTCATGCCGAAATCTCCTCGGGGGGTCCGTGCCCGGCTGCCTTCTGTCCGACGTTCCGGCTGTCGGTCCGTCCGGGCACGCAGTCCAGCGTGCCCCGAAGATCGGGCTTCACCCAGGCCACGCCTTTGCGTACGTCCGCTGTGCCTACCACTGGCGGGGTCAGGCTGGTGAGCGTACGACCATGCATCCTTGACGTATGGACGACTACCCCGACGACGCCGTACCGGAGCCCGCGGGCGTGACCGGCGGGGCCCTCGACCGGCGCGCCGAGCTCAGCGAGTTCCTGCGGACCCGGCGGGCCCGGCTGAAGCCGGAGGACGTGGGGCTGCCGGACTTCGGACGGCACCGGCGGGTGCCGGGGCTCCGGCGCGAGGAGCTGGCGCAGCTGGCGGGTGTGTCGGTGGCGTACTACACCCGGCTGGAACAGGGCAACGGGCGCAACGTCTCGGCGGAGGTCCTCGACGCCATCGCCCGGGCGCTGCGGCTGTCCGACGCCGAGCACTCCCACCTCACCCACCTGGCGAAGCCGAAGCAGCACAAGAAGAAGCCGGCCGCGCGGACGCAGGCGGTCCGCGGGTCGCTGCGGCAGCTGCTGGACACCCTGGACGGGGTGCCGGCGTACGTCACGGGGCGCTACTCGGACATCCTCGCCTGGAACCGGATGGCGGCGGCGCTGTTCGGCGACTGGGGCGAGCTGCCGGTGCAGGAGCGCAACTGGGCGCGGCTGGTGTTCCTCAACCCGGCCCACCGGGAGCTGTTCGTGGAGTGGGAGCAGAAGGCGTCCGACATCGTCAGCTTCCTGCGCATGGAGGCGGGCTGCTTCCCGGACGACCCGCGGCTGTCGGCGCTGGTCGGCGAGCTGTCCGTGAAGAGCGAGGAGTTCCGGCGGCTGTGGGCGACGCACGACGTGAAGGAGAAGGGGCACGGCCTCAAGCACCTGCACCATCCCCTGGTGGGCGATCTGACCCTCAACTTCGAGTCGTTCCGCCCGGCCGACGACGACGGACAGGCCCTGATCACGTACCACGCCGAACCGGGCTCCCCCTCGGCGGAGGCACTGCGCCTGCTGGCCAGCTGGGGCGCCGACGCGACCCGGGCGGGCAAGGGATCGGCGGCGCCCAAACGGTGACCGGTCCCGCCCACGCCGGACCCGGGTGGGCAGGTCACTGCCCCCGGTACGGCGGCATCACGCCCCAGCCCCACTTCGGCACCGGCTGCTGCGCCGGTGGTGCGGCGTCGGGGGCGGAGAAGTGCACGGCGAGGCGGGTGCCCCACTCGACGTAGGCCAGGAACGCCGAGCGGAACTCGGCGTCCGTGGGCAGGCCCGCGTCGTCGGCCGCGTCCTGGATGAGGTTCACCCAGCGCCGCCGCTGCGGCTCGGTGATGTGCTTGCCGACGTGCTTGGCGACCATGTGGCCGTGGCCGCCCAGGTTCAGGGAGTAGGCGGGCGGGCCGCCGAAGACCTCGCCGAGCCAGAGGGCGACGTGTTCTGCGTGGTCGGGGGGCAGGTCGGCGAAGAGCGGCGCGAGGAGGTCGTCCTTGAGCACCTTGTCGTAGAAGACCGAGGTCAGGCGGGAGAAGGCGGGGGCGCCGCCCGCCCACTCGTACGGCGTCGGCAGCGACGAGCCCGCGCCCCGTACCGCCGTCGGCTTGTAGTGGCGCATCTCCTCGATGTTCTCCACGTACGGGCGGATCTCGGCGAGGAAGGCCGGGAACAGCTCCGAGTTACGGAAGCCCTCCATGTGGTCCCGCGTCGAGGTCCACACGATGCGCAGGATGTAGTGCTCGAAGTCGTCCTCGCAGCGGGAGAGTTCGTAGTCCACGCAACTCGGGGCGGCCGCCAGTTCGGCGGCGGCCCGGGTGTAGGCGGCGAGGAACTCCGCCGAGCGGTCTTCCGGGATGCGGTAGCGGATGTACTCGACGGTCTGTGTGGTCATGCCCCCACCGAAACACGAACGCCCGCCGGAGGCGGTACCTCCGGCGGGCGTTCGCTATCGGCTCACTTGCCGTAGTAGGCGTCGTAGATCGTCACCGACGACTTGTTGTTCTTCTTGTCGGTGATGTTCGCCCGGAAGGAGACGGACGTGCCCTTGGCGGGGTTCTTCACCTTGATCTTGCCGCCGGTCACGGAGACCTTCTTCCAGGTCTTGCCGGAGTCGTAGGACACGTAGACCGTCAGCGACTTGAGGTTGCGGCCCTTGGCCGCGCCCTCGACCGCCACCGGGACGGTGACCGTCTTGCCGGCCTCGACCTTGTTGTCCAGGCCGGTGACCGCCTTGAAGCGGGCGGTGGAGGCGGCCAGCGTGGCCACGTCGTCGGCGGCCGGCTTCTTGGAGCGGAAGGTGAAGCTGGCGTCGACGCGGGTGGAGGCACCCGCGACGCCGGCGGCGCGCCGGACCGACGTGGTCAGCTTGTAGTCGGCCTGCCCGGCCGGGACCGTGAAGTCCTTGTTGCCGAACAGCGGGTCGTCGTTCGAGCCGATCTCGGTGCCGTTGCGGTACAGGGTGGTCTTCACCGAGGTGAAGTCCGAGGAACCGGCGTGGCCCGCCCCGTCGGTGAACAGCGGCACGAAGCCGTAGATGCTGTTGCCGTAGCGGAAGAGCCCGAAGTCGGCGCTCAGGTGCGGGCCGAAGACCGCGGTGTTGAAGGTCTTCGCGTACTTCTGGCCGGCCTTGAACAGCTGCGCGGGGCCGAGCGTGTAGTACGCCTCCGGGATCGGCAGGCCGTCCGCGTCGTGGCCCTTGTACTGCTCGAAGTCGAACGACCACTTGATCTTGTCGACGGTCGAGACGTACATCGTGCGGGTGCCCGGCAGCGTCTGCTCGACGGGGCCGGCGATGACCACGTCGCCGGGGAGCTCGCCGATCGGGGTGAGCGCGCCGGTCTTGCCGAGGGCGCCCGAGCCGAGGTTGTTCTTCACCGTGGCGAACTCGGAGGCCTTGAAGTGGCGGACCTTGTCGCCGGTGATCTTCTTGACCTTGGCGGTGGTGGCCGCGTCGTACTCGGCGCCCGCGCCCTTGGTCCACTGGCCGCTCCAGGTCTGCTGCAGGCCGGAGACCTCGCCGCCGAGCGGCGCCATGCGCACGTCGGCGAAGGACTGCAGGCCGAGACCCAGGCCGATGCCGGCGGCGTCGTAGAAGTAGTCGATCACGCCGAGCTGTTGCTTGGCCCCCGCGTCCGGGACGGTGATGTCGGCCGCCTTGGTCTTGCGGGCGTCGATCGTCACCGAGGTGTCCTTGGTGACGTTCAGGCTCGGCTGGACCAGCCAGTCGACGCCGCCCTCGAACGTCACGAAGTCCTTGGCGATCCAGGCGTCCAGCAGGTACTTGCCCTTGGGCACGCGCATCGTGGTGGTACCGGAGGCGTCGACGCTCACCTGGTAGCCGCGGCCCTCGGCGAGACCCGAGTAGCCGAACAGGACGGTGTTGTAGTCGCCGGTCGGCTTTCCGTCCCGCCCGATGTGCTTGATCCTGACGTCGTACGACTCCACCTCGCGCTGCACGGCCGCGGCCGTGCGGACGCTCTGGCCGCCGCCGCTCGCCGTCACGTACGCCGAGTACGCGCCGTCGAGCGTGCCGCCCAGCTTGGTGTTCACGGTGACGCCGACCGACGCCTTGCCGCCCGCGGGCACGGTGACCTTGGTCGCGCCGAGCTTGAAGAAGCCCGCGGGGGCCGCCTGGCCCTTGGGGTTCGTCGCGGTGACCGCGAGGCTCAGCGTGACGTCCTTGGTGCCGAGGTTGCGGTAGGTCAGCTGCTTGGTGACCGGCTTGTCGTCGGTGTGCGGCCACTGCTGCACCCCGAAGCCCACCGACACCGGGTCGGCGATCACGGACTGGGTGATGGCCCTGTCGACCGCGATACGGCCCGAACCCTGCTGGAACGGCGTGTACTTGCCGCCCTTCGCGGAGCCGGTCAGCGCGCCCTTGAGCTCGCTGAATCTCCAGTCGGGGTGCTCCTGCTTGAGGATCGCCGCCGCGCCCGCGACGTGCGGGGTCGCCATCGACGTACCGGAGATGGTGAGGTAGCCGGGCGGGTTCTCGCCGACCTCCTGGTCGATGACGCTGCCCTTGGCCGCGGCGGCCGTGATGTCCACGCCGGGGGCGGTGACGTCGGGCTTGAGGGCGCCGTCGACGGTGGGGCCGGTGGAGGAGAAGTCGGCCAGCTTGTCCTTGCCGTCGACCGCGCCGACGGTGAGGGCGTCCTCGGCGCTGCCGGGTGAACCGACCGACTCCGGACCGGAGTTGCCCGCGGCGATCGCGAAGAGGATGCCCTTCTCCTCGGACAGCTTGTTGACCTCGGCCTCGAGCGGGTCGATACCGGGGGTGTCCTGGCCGCCGAGGCTGAGGTTGACGACGTCGGCGCCCTGCTCGGCCGCCCACTCCATGCCGGCGAGGATGCCGGAGTCGTCGCCGCCGCCCTCGTCGTCGAGGACCTTGCCGTTGAGGATCTTGGCGTCGGGGGCGACGCCCTTGTACTTGCCGCCCGACTTGGCGCCGGTGCCGGCCGCGATCGAGGCGACGTGCGTGCCGTGCCCGAAGTGGTCGGTGGCGTCGGCCGCGGCGGAGAAGTTCTTGGACGCGATGACCTGGGTCTTCAGGTCGGGGTGGGTGGCGTCGACACCGGTGTCCAGGACGGCGATCTTGACGCCCTTGCCGGTGTAGCCCTTGGCCCACGCCTTGGGGGCGCCGATCTGCGGCACGGACTTGTCGAGGCTGGCCCTGCGGGTGCCGTCGAGCCAGACGTGCGCGATACCGGAGGCCGCCTTGCCGCCGTCGGTGACGGCGTCCCACAGCTCGGGCGTCTGCTTCTGCGGCGTCTGCACGGCGTCGGCGTTGAGGGACTTGAGGGTGCGCCGCAGGGTGCCCGCGTCCCGCACGCCGGCCTTGGCGGCCGTGGCCGCGCCCTGGTAGCCGACGATGACCTTCAGGCCCCTGGCCTGGGACTTACGGGTCGCGGACTTGCCGAGTTCGGTGATGTCGAACAGCCGCTGGTCGACCTTGCCGGCCGCGACCAGCCGGACCGCGTCGGCCGGGACGACCAGCGTGTGCCCGGCCTCCTTGCGGATCTGGACGGGTATGTGCTCGCGCCCCTTGGCCCGCTCCAGGCCGACGACCCGGCCCTTGGAGTCGACCAGGACGCGGTCGCCGGTGATCAGGGTGATGCGGTGCTTGGACGTGAGCTGAGTCTGCGGGGCGGTCGAGGGCCGCTCCGTCTTCGCCGACGCCGGGCTGGTCATTCCCGCCGCCAGGGCCACCGCGGCCGCCGTGGCGACGGTGGCCGCGCATGCTCTTTTCACTTGTCTGCGCAAGTCTCCCCCTGGAGATGAGGTTCCGGGCGACATCCCCGTTCACCCGGTCGGGGGTGGTCTCGTACGCCTGTGCGCACCCCCCGGGACACGGAGTATGCCGGGGGGCGATCTGCCACCTCAATAGGTGAGAGAAAGGTGAGAGAGGGCCGTGGCGACTGTTACGCGGCGGGCCCAACTCCGTTACGCAGTCGTCGAGTTACGCTCCCGCGTTCTCCTTGACAGTGAGCTTCCCCTTGCGGATCGTCGCCACGCGCGGGGCCTTCCGCGCGATCGCGGAGTCATGGGTGACCATGATGAAGGTCAGCCCCAGCTCCTTCCACATGCGCTCCAGTACGTCCATGATCTCGTCGCGCATCGACTCGTCGAGGTTGCCGGTGGGTTCGTCGGCGAGGAGCACCTTCGGCTGCTTGACCAGGGCGCGGGCGATGGCGACGCGCTGCTGCTGTCCGCCGGACATCTCGGAGGGCAGGTGCCCGAGCCGCTCGCCGAGCCCGACCGACCGCAGCGCCTCGGCGGCCCGCTCGCGCCGGTCCCGCACCTTCACCCCGAGCGGTACGAGGGCGGTCTCGACGTTCTCCTGGGCGGTGAGGGTCGGGATCAGGTTGAAGCTCTGGAAGACGAAGCCGATGTTCTCGCTGCGGACCTTGGTCAGCCGGGCCTCGGAGAGCTTGGCCAGGTCGGTGCCGTCGAGGCTGACCTCACCGGACGTCGGCCGGTCCAGTCCGCCGAGCATCTGCAGCAGCGTGGACTTGCCGCCGCCGGTGGGGCCCTGGATGACCAGCCGGTCCCCGTCGGCGATGGAGAGGTCCACACCGTCGAGGGCGTCGACGGTGTCCTTGCCCCGGGTGTAGCGCTTGGTGACGTTTCTGAGTTCGTACATGGAGGCTCCTGAGAGGGAGGAGGGTCGGTGAGGCGCGCGCGGGTGGTGCGCTACTCGACGCGGCGCAGGGCGTCCGCCGGGCGCAGCCGGGACGCGCGCCAGCCGCCGAAGGCGCCCGCGATCAGGCCGCCGGCCACCGCCAGGGCCACCGCCAGCACGATGGTCGTCACGCTCACCGGCGCGGTGAGGGCGACCTCGAGGGTCTTCGCGGCCTGCCGTCCGGGCCCGCCGAAGCCCCCGCCGGGACCCCCGCCGCCGGGGCCGCCCGCGTTCCCGCCGCCCCCGCCCAGCTGGGCCTGCAGCGTGGGGCTCACGGACGTCACGACGTAGGCGCCGGCCAGTCCGAGCGCGATGCCCAGCGCACCGCCGAGCAGCCCGTTGACCATGGCTTCGCCGACCACCTGCCGGGTCACCCGGCCCGACTTCCAGCCCAGCGCCTTCAGCGTGCCGAACTCCCGCACCCGGCGCGAGACGGCCGAGGAGGTCAGCAGACCGGCGACCAGGAAGGCGGCGATCAGCACGGCGATCGACAGCCACTTGCCGACGTTCGTGGCGAGGGAGGACGCCGTGGACAGGGAGCCGGAGACGGTCTTGGCGAGGTCCGTCGACGTGGTGACGGTCGTGCCGGAGACGTTCTTCTGGATGGCCGACTTCACGGAGTCGATCCGCTGGGAGTCGGCCGCCTTGACGTAGATCGTGGTGACCTTGTCCTTCTCACCGGCCAGCGTCTGCGCCTGCTTCAGCGGGATGTACAGGTTGGCCGCCGCGTCGCCGCTGTCCGCGGTCGCGATACCGATGATCTTGTACTTGACGCTCTTGACGGTGACGGTCGAACCGACCTTGTACTTCTTCTCCTTGGCGTACGCCGAGTCGGCGATCGCGACCTTGGCGTCGGTCTCCGTCGTCTTGAAGGTCCGCCCGCTGGTGATCTTCGAGGAGGTCAGCGGGCCGAGGCCGGTGCGGGTGACGTCGGTGCCGTAGACCGTGTACTGGTTGAGGCTGAAGTCGGCGCCGCCGCCGCGCACTTCGCCCTGCGGCTGGCCGCTCGCGCCGCCGTTGCCGCCCGGGAAGCCCTGGTTGCCGCCGGAGTTCTGGTTCTGCTGGAACTGGCCGCGGGTGAACTGCCCGCTGATCTTGACCACGTTGAGGCTCAGGCCGCCCACCGCGGAGGCGACGCCCTTCTGCCCGGCGACCTTGCCGACCGTCGAGGAGGCCAGGGTGGTGAAGCCCTGCACCCGGACCCGGTCGCTGCTCTGGGTGGAGTCGTCGTCGTTGCCGCGCGCGTCGAACTGGAAGCGCGGCTGCTGCGAGCCGCTCGCGGCCGGCGTCGCCGCCTTGGTGACCGTCATGTCCGTACCCAGGCCGTAGAGCGACTGGAGGACCTTGTCCTGTGCCTTCCCCATGCCGTTGGACACGGAGTTGACCACGATGACCAGCGCGATGCCCAGCGCGAGGCCGGAGGCGACGACGAGGGCCGCCTTTCTGCGGCGGCGCAGTTCGCGCCTCAGGTAGGTGAAGAACATGCGCCGCAAGCTAGGGACGGCGCGTGATGACTGGATAAGGCGGCCATAAGAGCTGCATGAGAAGGCTGTGACCGGGCCCGGAAACACCGATGCCGCCCCTGGGGGCGGCATCGGAAGGCTGTGCGTGTCCTGTGGGTCAGGCAGGCCGTAGGTCAGACGGCTTGTGGGTCAGACGGCTTGTGGGTCAGACGGCCGAACCGGCCTTCCAGTCCGCCCAGCTGAGGTTCCAGCCGTTGAGGCCGTTGTCCGGCTGCACCGTCTTGTCGCCGGTGTTGGAGACGACCACGACGTCACCGACGATCGAGTGGGTGTACATCCAGTAGGCCGGGGTGCTGGAGTCGTTGGCGCCCTTGGTGTCGGACAGGCCGACGCAGCCGTGGCTGGTGTTCACCGAGCCGAAGATGGACTTCGCGCCCCAGTAGTTGCCGTGCAGGAAGGTGCCCGAGTTGGTGAGCCGGATGGCGTGCGGCACGTCCTTGATGTCGTACTCGCCCTTGCCGTCGTCGTCGGTGAAGCCCACGGTCGCGCCGTTCATGCGCGTCTCCTTGAACTTCTCGGACATCACCATGATGCCGTTGTAGGTCTTGTTCTGCGGCGAACCGGCCGAGATCGGGATGGTCTTGACGACCTTTCCGTCCTCGGTGACCTTCATCTGCTTCGTCTTGGCATCGACGTAGGAGATCTGGTTGCGGCCGATGTGGAAGGTGACCGTCTTCTGCTGCACGCCGTAGACGCCCTGGGCGCCCTCGACGCCGTCGAGCGCGAGCTTCAGCGTGACGGTGGAGTTCTCCTTCCAGTAGGTCTCGGGGCGGAAGTCGAGGCGGTTGGCCCCGAACCAGTGCCCGACGACCTCCTGGCCGCTGCTGGAGCTGACCGTGATGCCCTTCTGGACGGCGGCCTTGTTGGTGATGGCCTTGTCGAAGTTGATCGACACCGGCATGCCCACGCCGACGGTCGAGCCGCCCTCCGGCGTGAAGTTGCCTATGAAGCTGTTGGACGGGGAGACCGTGGTGAAGGAGGCGTTCTCGTGCGCCTCCAGGCCCTTGGCGTCCTTCGCGGTGGCCGCCACCTTGTAGGTGGTCGAGCGCTCCAGCTGGCCGTTGGGCTTCCAGCTGGTCTTGTCGGCGGACAGGGTGCCGGGGACCGCGGTGCCGTTCGCGGTCGTCATCGCCACGTTCGTGAGCGTGCCCTTGCTGACCGTGACGGCGGCGGAGTTGTTGATGGAGGCGTTGTCCGAGCCGTCCTTCGGCGTGATCTTGATGTCGGCCTCGGAGGTCTTCTTGGCGGCCGCCTCGTCGGCCTTGGCCTGCGAGGTGTCCTTGCTCTTGCCGCCGGAGGCGTCGTCGCCGCCGCCGGAACAGGCCGAGAGCACCAGAACCCCGCCGAGCAGTGCGGACGCGACCGTCAGGCCCTTGCGCCGCTTACTGTTCGTCATCACACGCTTCTCCATCGTTGCCGATTTTCCCCAGAACCCCGAGAGTCCCCGTCGACGAGCCGTCGCATCAGTACTTCAGCCGTCAACGAACATCAACGCTACGACCGGTCGCCCTCGTTCCCCATGCCCGAGACATGTGGGGCACACCACGTCCAGCGGGGCGGGACGACGAAACCCCGGACGGCACGCGGCCGACCGGGGTCCCCTGTTCCCAGGCCGTTCAGCCGACGCCGTCCTCCTCGTCATCCTCGTCCACATCATCCTCGTCGAGGTCCCAGTCCGGCGAATCGGGGTCGTAGTCGATGGCCTCGCTGGACCAGGAGGCCTGCGCGAGCTCCACCCCGGGCACGGCGTTGACCAGGTCGAACGGATCGACGAGATACGCGAGCGCCTCCGCGGTGTCTTCCGTCACAGCGCCCTCGGCGTGCGCGCGTTCGTCGTCCGGCATCTCGCTCTCACCGGCGATCCGCTGCAACGCGGCCTTGGTGACACCCTCGGCGTCACCGATCTCGAGGACGAGTTCCACCCGAAGGCGGACAAAACGTGAGGTCTCTTCAGTGCTCATGGCGCGAGCGTACGACTCAAACCTCCTGTGACTTTCCCGTGACCCGCGCCTTTCACTAACATCGCTCCACACGGCCAATTCGCCAGCGCCACAAGGGGATCGATATTCCGTGTCATCCGCTCGCCGTCCGTTGCTGACCGCCACCGCCGCAGGCACCCTGCTGGCGGCCCTGTGGTTCGTCCCGTCCGCCAACGCGTCCCAGGCCGGCCCGGACAGAACACAGCCCGAGACGGTGACGACGACGCAGGCCAGGGCCACGTCGCAGCTCGGCGAGAGCGAGACCGTCACCTCCGTGGACGACACCCAGCTCGCCGACACCGGCAGCATCGACACCACCCCGTACGTCGTCGGCGGGACGTTCTTCCTCACGCTGGGTGCCGGCTTCGTCGTCTACTCGGTCCGCCGGGAACGCCTCGGCTTTTAACTCGCTTGACTCTTCCTTGGCATGGACTTCATAGTCCGGATCATGAAGAGATCATCGGGCGTGCGCAGGGCCGCCACGGTCACCGTGAGCGCGCTGTCGCTCGCCCTTGTCACCGGTTGCGGCGGGAGCTCCGGCTCGGCCTCCTCGGACGCCGGGGGTTCCTCGTCCACCGCCGCCGCGAAGGCGTACACCGCGACCGAGCTGCGCAAGCTCCTCGTCACCGAGGCGGACCTCGACGGATACGACGTCAAGTCCGCGAGCGCGGGAGGGAAGTTCGCCGCGTCCAAGGACGAGGTGACGGTCACCGACGCCAAATGCGCGCCCCTGGCCTACGTCCTGACCGGTTTCGCGCCGGGCGACGACGAGAACGCCTACGTCAACCGCATGGTGACGGAGAAGAGCGAGAAGCCCTCCTCCACGAGCACCTCCGACGAGAGCCTGGAGGAGCTGGAGAAGAGCCTGAAGGACATCATGGGCTCGACGATGACGATCGTCTCGCTCTCCTCCTACGACGGCGACGGGGCCGCACGGACCATGAAGTCCGTGTCGGACGCGGTCACCGGCTGCGCGGGCGGGTTCACGATCGCCGCCAAGGGCCAGGACACGCAGAAGTTCACGAAGGTCGTCGGGGAGAAGTCCTCCGGGACCGGCGAGCGGTCGGTGGCGTTCGAGGTGACCGGCAAGGTCGAGGGCGACACGCAGACCGTGCACGGCGAGGTCGTGCGGCACGGCTCCACGATCGCCACGTACTACTCGATCAGCCTGGCCGCGCTGGCCGGCGAGAAGAGCGAGTACGCGATCCCCACCGAGGTGATCAAGGCGCAGGCGGCCAAGCTCACGTGACGGACCGGGGGCCCCGCCGGGGCGGGGCCCCCGCCGCTCACTGCAGCGGCCCGGTGACCGTCTCCACCGCGGCCACCAGCTTGCCGTCCCGCACGAAGGCGTCCGCCGCGGCCAGGTCGGGCGCGAGGAACCGGTCCGGGCCGGGACCGGCGACCCCCGCGGCCCGCGCGGCGTCGATGGCGGCCCGCGAGGCGGGGGCGGGGGTCAGCCCGTCCCGGAGCTCGATGGCCCGGGTGGCGGCGTACAGCTCGATCGCGACGACGCGCGCGAGGTTGCCGACGGCGGTGCGCAGCTTACGCGCGGCCGACCAGCCCATGGAGACGTGGTCCTCCTGCATCGCGGAGGACGGGATGGAGTCGGCGGAGGCCGGTACGGCCAGCCGCTTCATCTCGCTCACCAGGGCGGCCTGCGTGTACTGGGCGATCATGAGCCCGGAGTCGACGCCGGGGTCGTCGGCCAGGAACGGCGGCAGGCCGTGGCTGCGGTTCTTGTCCAGCAGCCGGTCGGTGCGGCGCTCGGCGATGGAGGCCAGGTCCGCGGCGGCGATGGCGAGGAAGTCCAGGACGTAGGCGACCGGGGCGCCGTGGAAGTTGCCGTTGGACTCGACCCGGCCGTCGGGCAGGACGACGGGGTTGTCGACGGCGGAGGCCAGCTCCCGGTCGGCGACGAGCCGGGCGTGCGCCATGGTGTCGCGTCCGGCACCGGCGACCTGGGGGGCGCAGCGCACCGAGTAGGCGTCCTGGACGCGCGGGGCGTCGTCCTGGTGATGCCCCGTCAGGCCCGACCCCTTCAGCACCGCGAGCATGTTGGCCGCGCTGGCGCCCTGTCCGGGGTGCGGGCGGATGGCGTGCAGTTCGGGGGCGAGGACCTTGTCGGTGCCGAGCAGCGCCTCCAGCGAGAGGGCGGCGGTGATGTCGGCCGACTTGTAGAGCATGTCGAGGTCGGCGAGGGCCATGACCAGCATGCCGAGCATGCCGTCGGTGCCGTTGAGGAGGGCGAGGCCCTCCTTCTCGCGCAGCTCGACGGGCGCGATCCCGTGCTCGGCGAGCAGTTCGCCGGCCGGCCGGACGACGCCGTCGGGGCCCTCGGCCTCCCCCTCGCCCATGAGCGTGAGGGCGCAGTGGGACAGCGGCGCCAGGTCGCCGGAGCAGCCGAGCGAGCCGTATTCGTGGACGACGGGCGTGATGCCGGCGTTGAGCACGTCGGCCATGGTCTGCGCGACCTCCGGCCGCACGCCGGTGTGGCCCGAGCAGACGGTCTTCAGCCGCAGGAACATCAGCGCCCGTACGACCTCCCGCTCGACCCTCGGCCCCAGGCCGGCGGCGTGCGAGCGGACGATGTTGCGCTGCAACTGGGCCCGCAGCTCCCGGCTGATGTGCCGGGTCGCCAGGGCGCCGAAGCCGGTGCTGACGCCGTAGACGGGATCGGGCTTGGCCGCCAGCGCGTCCACGATCTCCCGGGCGGCGGCGAGGGCCGCGACCGCCTCCGCCGACAGCTCGATCCGGGCACCGCCGCGCGCCACGGCGAGAACGTCGGACGCGGTCACCCCGGACGTCCCCACCACCACAGTGTGCATATCCATATTCAGGAGCGTACGCAGTGAAGACGAGGATGTCACTACTGGGTGGCCGGTACGCCCCTTACCGGAAGTGCGGCACCCCCGGCACTCAGGGTTGACGCCCCCGGAACCGGCGCCGCTCGGCGGGGAGGGCCGGCGAGGGCTCGTCCGCGAGCCGTACGACCGGGTCGTCGGGCCCCTCCCGGCCGGCCACCACCGGCTGCATCGCGCGGAGCGCCTTCGCGCGGTACTGCGCGGCGTCCGCGAGGCGGAACAGGCGGCGGGCCGAGCGGACGGGACCGATCGGGTCCTGCGTGGAGGCGACCCCGCAGGCCACCCCCTCCCCCAGCTCCAGCTCGGCGGCGCGACGGCACAGTTCGTCGGCGGCCTTGACCACCTCGTCGGCGGACGGCCCGACGGCCAGCAGGCAGAACTCGTCACCGCCGAGCCGTGCGGCGAGCGCGCCCGGCAGCATGGCGCCGCACAGGGAGAGCACGGAGCCGAAGCGTTCGAGGAGCCGGTCGCCGACGGCGTGCCCCCGGGTGTCGTTGACCCGCTTGAGCCCGTTGAGATCGCAGACCACGAGACTCACCACGGTCCCGTCCGCGCGGTGCCGCTCGACGGCCTCGTCCAGCCGGGCGTCGACGGCACGGCGGTTGGCGAGGCCGGTGAGGGCGTCGGTGTAGGCGAGCCGCCGCACCTCCTCCAGCCGCTCCGCCTGGGCGATCCCGGCGGCGACGACGGCGGCCAGCACGGTGGCGAAGTCCGCGTCGGCCCGCTCGAAGACCGGCACCCCGGTGCGCCGGGCGACGTACAGCTCGCCCCACGCCCGCCCGTTCAGCACGATCGGCGCGACCACGCAGCAGCCGCGGCCCCTGCGGCGCAGTGCGGCGACCCGCTGGTGGACGTACCCGGGGCGGCGTCCGGCCGCGGGGCCCTCCGCCGTCTCCACCCACGCGTTGGGCTCGCCGCCCCCGGCCCACCGCTCGTGCAGGAACTCGGTGATCTCGGGAAACTGGTGCACCGGATACGACTCGTCCTCCGGGAACTCGTCCTCCTCCGGGGCCCGCTCGCCCACGTTGACGAGGACCTTCAGCCGCCCCAGCTCCCGCTCCCACACCGACAGCGCGGCGAAGCTGCCGCCCAGCGCCCGGCACGCCCCGGTGGCCGCCGCACGCCACGCACCGCGCGCACCGTGGGCCGCGGCCATGCCCTGCGCCAACGCGACGACGGCTGCGAGCCGCTTGTCCTCACCCATTCATCCAGGTTAGGGAGGTTTAGAGGGTTTCGTGCCGTGGGCGCGGCGGGAGGGTGACCGGCCCGCCGCGAACCCGTCCCGAGCCCGTCCTCATTCCCCGGGCCACTGCGGCTTCCGCTTCTCGTTGAACGCCGCCACGCCCTCCGCCCGGTCCCCGGAGAAGGCCACCGAGCGCCACGCCGCGTCCTCGACCTCCAGGCCGGCCCGCAGATCCAGGCCGTGGCCGAGGCGCAGGGCGCGCTTGGCGGCACGCAGGCCGACGGGCGAGTTCGCGGCGATGCGGGACGCCAGCGCGAGCGCCTCCTGCGTGTCCCGCCCCTCCTCCACCAGCTGGTCCACGAGCCCCAGCTCCGCCGCCTCCGCCGCCTCCAGGCGCCGTGCCGTGAAGATGAGCTCGGCGGCCCGCGCGGCACCCACCCGGCGCGGCAGCAGCTGCGTACCGCCGCCGCCGGGGATGACGCCCACCGAGACCTCCGGCAGCCCCACCACCGCCGTACGGTCGGCCACGATCAGGTCGCACGACAGGGCGAGCTCGAACCCGCCGCCGAGGGCGAAGCCGTGCACGGCGGCGATGGTCGGCACGGGCAGTTCCAGTACGCCGGTGTAGGCGGCGCGCGCGACGGGCCGCTGGCGCACCAGGTCGGCGTCGGTGAAGGAGTTTCGCTCCTTCAGGTCGGCGCCGACGCAGAAGGCGCGCTCGTGCGTGGAGGTCACCACGACGACCCGCACGCCCCGGTCGGCCCCCAGCGCGGCGCACGCCGCCGCGACGGAGCGGGCCATCTCGGTCGACACGGCGTTCATGGCCTTCGGCCGGTCGAGGGCGAGCTCCGCGACATGCCCCTCGCCGTGCCGCCGTACGGCGACGAACTCCCCGAACCGCTCCTCGCTCATGACACCCTCCGGTTAACGCGGGTTAACAGTGTTCGGCCCGATCATCGCAGGACGCACACGACGGGGGAAAGAGCGGACGCCGTCCGCCGGCCCGAGACCCCGTTCGAGTGACATCCCGCCCAACTCCCCTCCCACCCCCCAGGAGAGCGCATAACGTGCGTCCGCCACGGCGCACAGGGGGCGCGAGCGCATCGGGGAGGGACCGGGATGACGAAGACGACGCAGCCGCCGACAAGGCCGGAGACCGAACAAGCGGCAAACCGCGAGACCACGCCACACCCTCCCGACCGCACCCCTTCCACCGACCGGCCGGCCGCACCACTCACCGACGGCGAACCTGCCGCCCCACCCGACCGCGACAAACCTGTCACCCCGTCCGACGGCCGTCGGCCCGTCGTGCGGCCCGACCGCGGGCGGCCGCCCGTCCGGGCCGGGAACGGGGCGCCTGCGGGCGCCGGAGATGCTGCCGTCGTATCACCGGCCCCCGCCGGAAACCGGACCCGGGACGCGGGGCGCGCGGGTGCGGCCGTGTCAGCGGTCCGCACCGGGGAACGAACCCCGGAGGCGGCGGGCGCCGGCGGGGCTGTCGTATCACCGGGCCTCGCCGGAGACCGGGCCCAGGACTCGGCGTCCGCGGGCGCCCGTGGCCAGGACGTGCCGCTCGTTCTCCCCGGCACTCGGCTCTTCGGTGGCCGGGTTCGTGGGCGGCATCGTCGGCCCCGTCCCCGGAAGGTGCTGTTCGCCGTCGGTGGGCTGGCTCTGGCCGCCGGAGCGCTGAGCCTGGTCCGTATGGTCCCCGGGCCCGGCAGCGGTGTGCCCGGGACCACCGAGGCGGAGCCCCGCGAGGACCCCGGCGGCGGGGTGAGCGACGCAGCGACGAACGCGGCGGCCACCGTCCCGGCCGCCCCCGGCGTCAGCCCGTCGGCGACCTCGGTCATGGGCGGCGTGAGCGCCACCCCGACGGCGAGCCCGACCCACGCCCCCGGGCCGGCCACGCGCCCGGCGACACCCGCACCCGAAGCCTCCGCGACCACGGCCCCCGGCGCCCCGGACATGACCACCATCCCCGAGGCGCCCAACACGCCCGCCCCCTCGACGGCGGCGCCCCGCCCGCCCGCGACCACGCAGCCGGCCCCGCATCCGGGCCACGGCACGTCACCGTCGTCCCCCGCCCCGCAGCCGGGCGAGCCCGGTCTGTGCGTGCCGGTCGTCGGTCTGTGCGTGGGGCCGCTCGGGCACTGACGGCGCTACGGCTCCTGCGTCCGCCGGGTGAGCAGCCACGGCTCGACCACGCCGAGCCCGCGCACCGGGCGCTGCCACATCGGCTGGAGCCCGAAGCGGAAGACCGGCGGCTCCTCGCCCTCCTTCTCCGCCGCGGCCGCGGCCTCGGCCGCCTCCGCCTCGGAGGCCGGCGCCTCCGCGGTGCGGATCAGCTCCTCGGCGAAGGCGCTGTCGACCAGCACGGCGTCCCGGGGAGCTATCGAGGTCAGCCGGGAGGCCAGGTTCACCGTCGTACCGAACACATCCCCCATACGGGTGGTGACGGTGCCGAAGGCGATGCCCACCCGCAGCTCCGGCATCGTCTCGTCGTTCGCCATCGTCTCGATGAGGCGCAGCGCGATCTCCGCGGCCACCCCGGCGTCGTCCGCCGAGTACAGCACCTCGTCGCCAAGGGTCTTGACCAGCCGCCCGCCGTGCGCGGCCACCAGGTCGGCGGCCGTCGTCTCGAAAGCCTCGACGAGCTCGCCGAGTTCCTCCTCCTCCATCCGGCGGGTGAGGCGGGTGAAGCCGACCAGGTCGGCGAAGCCCACGGCCAGGCGCCGGTCGACCATCTCCTCGTCGTCGGCCGCCTGCACCACCCGGCCCGCCGAGGCGGCGAGCTGGCGGCGCCAGACGTAGACGAGGAACTCCTCCAGCTCGGGCAGCAGCAGCTCGACGATCGGGTACGTCACCTCGGTGCGGGTCATGCCCGGCTCCGGGGGCTCGGTCAGGCCCTCCAGGAAGGAGTCGATCTGCCACTCGGCGAGGCGGGCCGTGGTCTGCCCGGTGGACCGGGCCACCTGCACCGCCATCGCCTCGCTCAGCAGGCCCGCCTCGACCAGACCGGACAGCCGGCGCAGCGCCAGGACGTCGGCCTCGGTCAGCGCCTTGGCCTGCCCGATGTCCGCGAAGCCCATGGCCCGCCAGAAGCGGGTCGCCAGCTCCACCGACACACCGGCGCTCCGGGCGGCCTGGAAGGGGGTGTAGCGCCGCTCGGCGCCGAGGATCAGGTGCTCCAGACGCAGGGCGAGCGGGTCCTCGCCGGGGTCGGCGGCGTCCGCGCCCTCGCCAGAGCCGGTGTCGTCGACGGTCACGCCTGCTGCCCTTCCGATCTGCCGCGGTCACGTATCGACCGGCCTCAACTGTACGGCAGGTGTGCGCTAGCTCACTCCGTGGGCGCCGAGAACGGACGGCCCGCGGGAAAACACGCTCACGCCGGCCGCAGGTGCACGATGTCTCCCGCGCCCACCGGTTCCTGGACGCCCTCCTCCGTGGCGATCACCAGCCTTCCGTCGCCGTCCACCGCGACCGCCTCGCCCACGATCGACCGGTCGCCCGGCAGCTCGGCCCGCACCGTCCGTCCCAGCGTCGCGCAGCCCGCCGCGTACGTCTCCTGCAGACCGCTCTCGGCCGGGTCGCCGCCGGCCTCCCGCCACCGCCGGTACCACTCCTCCAGTGCCCGCAGCACCGCCCGCAGCAGGGGGTCGCGGTCGGTGCTCACCGCTCCGGCGAGGGCCACGGAGCCCGCCGTGGGAACGGGGAGTTCGCTCTCGCGCAGGGTGACGTTGATGCCGACCCCGACGACCACCCCGTGGTCGCCGGCCCGCTCCGCGAGGATGCCGCCGGCCTTGCGCTCCTCGCCGCCGATGGAGACCAGCAGGTCGTTGGGCCACTTGAGTGCCGTGTCCACCCCGGCCGCACGCGCCAGCCCCGTCGCCACCGCGACCCCGGTGAGCAGCGGCAGCCACCCCCAGCGGGCCACGGGCACCTCGCTCGGCGCGAGCAGCACGGAGAAGAAGAGCCCGGAGCGCGCCGGCGCCGTCCACTGCCGGTCCAGACGGCCCCGCCCGGCGGTCTGCTCCTCGGCGACCAGGACCCAGCCCTCGCCCGCCTTGCCGGCCTCGGCCAGGGCGACCAGGTCGGAGTTGGTGGAGCCGGTGCGCTGCACCACCTCCACCTCGCGCCACAGCCCGCCCTCCCGCACCAGTCCGCGCCGCAGCGCGACGGCGTTGAGGGGCGGCCGGTCCAGATCGGACCAACGGCTGTCGTCTGATGCATCTCGCGGCGTCATGCAAGCCACCCTAGGTGTGTGAAACGCCGCACTGCTGATTCGTAGGGGCACCACTACTCTACGGATGAGTAACCGTCCCCCCTTTTGAGCAGGCAGGGAGCCGCGATCCCGATGTCCGAGCCGGAAGAGATCGACATCCACACCACCGCGGGCAAGCTCGCGGATCTTCAGCGCCGCATCGAGGAAGCGACGCACGCCGGCTCCGAGCGCGCCGTCGAGAAGCAGCACGCCAAGGGCAAGTTGACGGCCCGTGAGCGCATCGAGCTGCTGCTCGACGAGGGTTCCTTCGTCGAGCTCGACGAGTTCGCCCGGCACCGCTCCACCAACTTCGGCCTCGACAAGAACCGTCCGTACGGCGACGGCGTCGTCACCGGCTACGGCACGGTCGACGGCCGTCCCGTCGCCGTGTTCTCGCAGGACTTCACCGTCTTCGGCGGCGCGCTCGGCGAGGTCTACGGCCAGAAGATCGTCAAGGTCATGGACTTCGCGCTGAAGACCGGCTGCCCGGTCATCGGCATCAACGACTCCGGCGGCGCCCGCATCCAGGAGGGTGTGGCCTCGCTCGGCGCCTACGGCGAGATCTTCCGCCGCAACACCCACGCCTCCGGCGTGATCCCGCAGATCAGCCTGGTCGTCGGCCCGTGCGCGGGCGGCGCGGTCTACTCCCCGGCGATCACCGACTTCACGGTGATGGTCGACCAGACCTCGCACATGTTCATCACCGGTCCGGACGTCATCAAGACGGTCACCGGCGAGGACGTCGGCTTCGAGGAGCTCGGCGGCGCCCGCACCCACAACTCGACCTCCGGCGTGGCCCACCACATGGCCGGGGACGAGAAGGACGCCATCGAGTACATCAAGCAGCTGCTGTCGTACCTGCCGTCCAACAACCTCTCCGAGGCGCCGGTCTACCCGGAGGAGGCCGACCTCACGGTCACCGACGAGGACCGCGAGCTCGACACCCTCGTCCCGGACAGCGCCAACCAGCCGTACGACATCAAGACGGTGATCGAACACGTCCTGGACGACGCGGAGTTCTTCGAGACCCAGCCGCTGTTCGCGCCGAACATCGTCACCGGCTACGGGCGCGTGGAGGGCCACCCGGTCGGCATCGTCGCCAACCAGCCGATGCAGTTCGCCGGCTGCCTGGACATCAAGGCGTCCGAGAAGGCGGCCCGCTTCGTGCGGACCTGCGACGCCTTCAACATCCCGGTGCTGACCTTCGTCGACGTCCCCGGCTTCCTGCCGGGCGTGGACCAGGAGCACGACGGCATCATCCGCCGCGGCGCCAAGCTGATCTACGCCTACGCCGAGGCCACGGTCCCGCTGATCACGGTCATCACCCGCAAGGCCTTCGGCGGCGCCTACGACGTCATGGGCTCCAAGCACCTGGGCGCCGACCTCAACCTGGCCTGGCCCACCGCCCAGATCGCGGTCATGGGCGCCCAGGGCGCGGTCAACATCCTGCACCGGCGCACCATCGCCGAGGCGGACGACGTCGAGGCGACCCGGGCCCAGCTGATCCAGGAGTACGAGGACGCCCTCCTCAACCCCTACGTCGCGGCCGAGCGCGGCTACGTCGACGCCGTGATCATGCCGTCCGACACCCGCCACCACGTCGTCCGCGGCCTGCGCCAGCTGCGCACCAAGCGCGAGTCGCTGCCGCCCAAGAAGCACGGCAACATCCCCCTCTAAGGAGTCGCTGTGAACATCAAGGTCGTACGGGGCAACCCGACCCCGGAGGAGCTGGCCGCCGCACTGGCGGTGGTCAGGGCCCGCGCGGCAGCGGCGTCCGCCGTGACCCCGGATGCCGCGCAGCCCCGCGACTCCTGGTCCGACCCGTCCCGCATAGCAGCCCACCGCCTCCCCCAGCCCGGCCCCACGGCGTGGACCCGCACGTACTGGCCGGGATGACCGGACCCACCTTGTCAGGGGCGCGGGGAACCGCGCACAGAGGTACAACCCCGCCCCCGACTTGAGTACCCGTACTCAGGCGCCCACCCCACCCCCAGCCCCACGCTGGTGGCATGCTGTGGTCGGACCCCGAGAACGAACCCCCCGAGGAACTGCGCGACACGCAGGACATGTTGCGCAGACTCGGGGTTCTCATGGCCCTCGCCATGGTCCTGGCGATGATCGTGATCGGCCTGAGGTGAACGCGGGCACCCGCGTCGATACCCTGGCCCCATGACCGATCAGCCTCGCCGCCGCCTCATCCTCGCCTCCCAGTCCCCCGCCCGGCTGGGCCTGCTGCGCCAGGCCGGCATGGACCCCGAGGTCATCGTGAGCGGCGTGGACGAGGACGCCGTCAGCGCGCCCACCCCCGCCGAGCTGGCCCTTGCCCTGGCCGAGGCCAAGGCCTCCGTCGTCGCCGCCCGCCCGGACGCCCACGGCGCCGTGGTGATCGGCTGCGACTCGGTCCTGGACCTGGACGGCGAGGCGCTGGGCAAGCCGGCGGACGCGGAGGAGGCCACGGCGCGCTGGAAGGCGATGCGCGGCCGGGCCGGCACGCTCCAGACCGGCCACTGCGTCTACGACACCTCGACCGGCCGCTACGCCTCCGGCACGGCCTCCACGGTGGTCCGCTTCGGCGACCCCAGCGACGAGGAGATCGCCGCGTACGTCGCCTCCGGAGAACCCCTCTACGTCGCCGGGGCGTTCACCCTGGACGGCCGCAGCGCGCCGTTCATCGACGGCATCGACGGCGACCACGGCAACGTGATCGGCCTGAGCCTGCCCCTCGTCCGCAGGCTGCTGGCGCAACTGGGCGTGGGCATCACGGAGTTGTGGGCGCCGGTGGAGGGGTGACGGGAGTGCCCGCGCCGTCGTCGCCCTCGGGGCCCGGCGCCTGCGCGGGCGGGGCCGTGTCGGCGGGTTCGGCCGGACGGTCGTAGGTCATCAGCAGCAGCACGATCAGCGCCAGGACGACCACCATGAAGGTGAACGCCGGCCAGCCCACCAGCCCCCATGCGAACGCGCCCAGCAGGGCGTGCACGACGGCCGCGCTGATCAGCAGCACCCGGCCGAAGCCGGCGGGGGGACGGTTGCGTACGGCCACCAGCAGGGCCACCAGGCCGCACAGGGCGAAGTAGAGGCCGAAGAGGACGCCGCCGATCTTCGACGACAGGGACATCGTGTCCGGGTCGAGTCCGGCGAGCGACATGTCCTGGCGGTCGACGACGACCCCCAGGAACCAGTTCAGTGCCGCGACGCCGAGCGCCTCGGCGAAGAGCACGACCGCCACGACCCACGCCACCGGTCTGCGCACCACCGGGCCACCCCTCCACGTCCGTTCGATACATCGCGAACGCTACTAACGGGTAAACCGCGGGACAAGGGTTCGGCGAGTGGCAAAGAATCATTGGGCCATTCGTAGGGACTCCACAAAGAAACTGAGTGGCCCGCAGCACGCTCTCACAGAGACCTTGACCACATGGGAGGGCTAGGGTTGCGGGCAGGAGTCCTGCACACCAGGGTGCGACAAGGGATTTCGCGGATCGAGTCAGCCTCGAATCACGCTCCGTGTGGGCAAGCTCACCATTGGGGATGGGTCGAAGTGCCTCGTCGGCTGTCCCTAAACTCGGCTTGTTTCAAGGAGGGAGCCTCAATCGTGCGCAAGGTGCTCATCGCCAACCGTGGCGAAATCGCTGTCCGCGTTGCCCGGGCCTGTCGGGACGCCGGCATCGCGAGCGTGGCCGTCTACGCCGACCCCGACCGGGACGCTCTGCATGTCCGCGCCGCGGATGAGGCGTTCGCCCTGGGCGGTGACACCCCGGCCACCAGCTACCTGGTGATCGACAAGATCCTGAACGCGGCGCGCGAGTCGGGCGCCGACGCCATCCACCCGGGCTACGGCTTCCTCTCCGAGAACGCCGACTTCGCCCAGGCCGTGCTGGACGCCGGGCTGATCTGGATCGGCCCGCCGCCGCAGGCCATCCGCGACCTCGGTGACAAGGTCGCCGCCCGGCACATCGCGCAGCGCGCCGGCGCCCCGCTGGTGGCCGGCACCCCCGACCCGGTCTCGGGCGCCGACGAGGTCGTCGCGTTCGCCGAGGAGAACGGGCTGCCCATCGCGATCAAGGCCGCCTTCGGTGGCGGCGGCCGCGGCCTGAAGGTCGCCCGCACCCTCGAAGAGGTCCCCGAGCTGTACGACTCGGCGGTCCGCGAGGCGGTCGCCGCCTTCGGCCGCGGCGAGTGCTTCGTCGAGCGCTACCTCGACCGCCCCCGGCACGTGGAGACCCAGTGCCTGGCGGACAAGCACGGCAACGTGGTCGTCGTCTCCACCCGTGACTGCTCGCTGCAGCGCCGCCACCAGAAGCTGGTCGAGGAGGCCCCGGCGCCGTTCCTGTCCGAGGAGCAGGTCGCCGAGCTGTACCGCGCCTCGAAGGCCATCCTGAAGGAGGCCCACTACGAGGGCGCGGGCACCTGCGAGTTCCTCGTCGGCCAGAACGGCACGATCTCCTTCCTGGAGGTCAACACCCGCCTGCAGGTCGAGCACCCGGTGACCGAGGAGGTCGCCGGCATCGACCTGGTCCGCGAGATGTTCCGCATCGCCGACGGCGAGGAACTCGGCTACGACGACCCGGAGCTGCGCGGCCACTCCTTCGAGTTCCGCATCAACGGCGAGGACCCGGGCCGCAACTTCCTGCCCGCCCCCGGCACCGTCACCACCTTCACCGCCCCGACCGGCCCGGGCGTCCGTCTGGACGCGGGCGTGGAGTCCGGCTCGGTCATCGGCCCGGCCTGGGACTCCCTGCTGGCCAAGCTGATCGTCACCGGCCGCACCCGCAAGGAGGCCCTGGAGCGCGCCGCCCGCGCCCTGGAGGAGTTCCAGGTGGAGGGCATGGCCACGGCCATCCCCTTCCACCGCGCGGTCGTCACCGACCCGGCCTTCGCCCCCGAGCTGACCGGCTCCGACGAGCCGTTCACGGTCCACACCCGCTGGATCGAGACCGAGTTCGTCAACGAGATCAAGCCCTTCGCCGCCCCGGCCGACGCCGAGGCGGAGGACGACACGAGCCGCGAGACGGTCGTCGTCGAGGTCGGCGGCAAGCGCCTGGAGGTCTCCCTGCCGGCCTCGCTGGGCATGTCCCTGGCCCGCACCGGACTGGCCGCGGGCGCCAAGCCCAAGCGCCGCGCGGCGAAGAAGTCCGGCCCCGTCGCCTCCGGCGACACGCTGGCCTCCCCGATGCAGGGCACCATCGTCAAGGTCGCCGTGGAGGAGGGCCAGGAGGTCAAGGAGGGCGACCTGGTCGTCGTCCTGGAGGCCATGAAGATGGAACAGCCGCTCAACGCGCACAAGTCCGGCACCGTCAAGGGCATGAGCCTGGAGGTCGGCGCCTCCATCAGCTCCGGCGCCGCGATCTGCGAGATCAAGGACTGACCCGCACGACACGCGGGTGAGGCGCCCGGCGGACCGCGACTGTCGGCCCGCCGGGCGCCTCGCGTTTGCCCGGCCCCGAACGAAGATGCGGGCGCAGGCCGCTCGTCCGTCCTCGATGGCATGCTGGGGGCGAACGGGGGCGCGAGAGGGAGCAGGTGGGAGTGATGGCGGGCGGGACCTCGGCGGAAGGCGCCGGGAGCCGGGAGGCCGCGGTGACGACGGCGCCGGGACGCACCCTGCGCGCCGACGCCCGCCGCAACCGCGAACGGCTGCTGACCGAGGCGCGCTCGGTCTTCGCCGCCCACGGCACGGACGCGTCGCTCGAGGACGTGGCCAGGCGCGCGGGGGTCGGCATCGGCACCCTCTACCGTCACTTCCCCAACCGGCACGCCCTGTTGAGCGCGGTCTTCGAGGACGCGGTGGGCGACCTGCTGTCCCGCTCCCGTGAACTGCTGGACGCTCCCGAGCCCTGCGCGGCGCTGGTGACCTGGCTGCGCGAGATCATCGCCCAGGCCGGCGAGTACCGCGGGCTGGCCCGTGCCCTGATGTCGGTGACGTCCGATCACACCTCGGCCCTGGCCCGGTGCAGCGACCCGATCAGACAGGCGGGCGCCGCACTGCTGACCCGGGCCCAGCAGGCGGGCCGGGTCCGCGAGGACGTGGCGGTGGCAGACCTGCTGCAGCTGACGAACGCGATCGCGCTGGCGGCGGAGGAGGCGCCGGGCGACCCGGAACTGGCGGACCGCCTGCTCCAGTTGACGCTGAGAGGCCTGAAGCCGGGCTGACCGCGCGAACCGTTCGCCCGGCCACCGGCACAAGCCCCGCGTGCCTAACGCCGCCGCATGTCGGCGACCCGCGCCCGCTCGGCGCCCGGCGCCGGCTCACCGAGGACGGCGGCGCTGTGCAGCCCCGCTCCCGCTCCGGGACCCGCCCCGCGCCGGGGCCCCGGAAGGGCGACGTCCCGGCGAGCCTGGCGCGGGGGGACGGAATCACCGCCCACGGAGTTCCCGGACGCCCCCGCGACAGCGATCTGCACACCCTGGTCGGCCAGCGCCTGCAACTCCGTGGCCGCCCGGTCGTCGTGCGCCGGCGGCTCGTCGGTCACCAGGCGGGTGATCACGTCCGTGGGCACGGTCTGGAACATGGTGTCCGTACCGAGCTTGGTGTGGTCGGCGAGCACGACGACCTCGGCGGCGGCCTGGACGAGCGCCCGGTCCACGGAGGCGGACAGCATGTTGGAGGTGGACAGCCCCCGCTCGGCCGTGAGGCCGCTGCCGGACAGGAAGGCCCGCGAGACCCGCAGCCCCTGGAGGGACTGCTCGGCACCACTGCCCACCAGCGCGTAGTTGGAGCCACGCAAGGTACCGCCGGTCATCACGACTTCCACCCGGTTGGCATGGGCCAACGCCTGTGCCACCAGCAGGGAGTTGGTGACGACGGTCAGCCCGGGCACCCGCGCGAGCCGACGGGCCAGCTCCTGGGTCGTGGTCCCCGCCCCCACCACGATGGCCTCGCCCTCTTCGACGAAGCCCGCGGCGAGATCGGCGATGGCCGTCTTCTCGGCGGTCGCGAGATGTGATTTCTGCGGAAAGCCGGACTCCCGCGTGAATCCGCCCGGCAGTACCGCACCGCCGTGCCGGCGGTCGAGGAGTCCTTCTGCCTCCAGTGCGCGCACGTCCCGCCGTACGGTCACTTCGGAGGTCTGGACGACGCGGGCGAGCTCACGGAGCGATACGGCCCCGTTCGCTCGCACCATTTCGAGGATCAATTGGCGACGTTCTGCAGCGAACACGAAACTGACAGTAATGCCAACGACCGTCTGGTTTCAGCTGTTTGCGCCGAATAGCAGAAGTTGTTCGCACGCCAGGACGGAAAGTGGTATAGGACCTAGCCACCCCGCCTATGCCGCACGCATGCGCGACAACTCCCCGTGACCAGCGGGGAATCGGTTTCGGCCGTCAGACGTCCCCGCCCGTCTTACGGGTGTGGAGCTGGCGTGCGACCTCCGCGATCGACCCCGAAAGACTCGGATAGACGGTGAACGCGTTCGCGATCTGTTCGACCGTCAGATTGTTGTCGACGGCGATCGAGATCGGATGGATCAGTTCCGAGGCGCGCGGGGCGACCACGACACCACCCACCACGATGCCGGTGCCCGGCCGGCAGAAGAGCTTCACGAAGCCGTCCCGGATGCCCTGCATCTTGGCGCGCGGGTTGCGCAGCAGCGGCAGCTTCACCACCCGGGCGTCGATCTTCCCGGCGTCCACATCGGCCTGCGTGTACCCCACGGTGGCGATCTCGGGATCGGTGAACACGTTCGACGACACGGTCTTCAGGTTCAGCGGAGCGACCGCGTCACCCAGGAAGTGGTACATGGCGATACGTCCCTGCATGGCGGCCACCGAGGCGAGCGCGAAGACGCCCGTCACGTCACCGGCGGCGTACACACCGGGAGCCGTCGTCCGGGACACCTTGTCGGTCCAGATGTGCCCGGACTCCCGCACCCGGACCCCGGCCTCCTCCAGCCCCAGCCCGGCGCTGTTGGGAATGGCGCCGACGGCCATCAGACAGTGCGACCCCGTGATGACCCGCCCGTCGGCCAGCGTGACCTCGACCCGGTCGCCGACCCGCTTGGCGGCGGCGGCCCGCGAGCGCGCCATGACGTTCATGCCGCGGCGCCGGAAGACGTCCTCCAGTACGGCGGCCGCATCCGGGTCCTCACCCGGCAGCACCCGATCGCGCGACGAAACGAGCGTGACCCTCGACCCCAGCGCCTGATAGGCGCCGGCGAACTCGGCACCGGTCACACCCGAGCCGACCACGATGAGCTCCTCGGGCAGCTCGTCGAGGTCGTAGACCTGGGTCCAGTTCAGGATGCGCTCGCCGTCGGGCTGCGCGTCGGGCACCTCACGCGGATGCCCACCGGTCGCGATCAGCACGGCATCCGCGGTCAGCGTCTCCTCGCTCCCGTCGGCGGTCGAGACGACGACCTTGCGCGACCCGTCGAGGGCCTGCATGCCCTCCAGCCGCCCCCGCCCGCGCATGACGCGGGCGCCCGCACGCGTCACGGACGCGGTGATGTCGTGCGACTGGGCCAGCGCGAGCCGCTTCACACGGCGGTTGACCTTCCCGAGATCGACGCCCACGACCCGGGCGGCCTGCTCCAGCGGCGGGGTGTCGTCGGCGACGATGATCCCCAGCTCTTCGTACGAGGAGTCGAAGGTGGTCATCACCTCGGCCGTGGCGATGAGCGTCTTCGACGGCACGCAGTCGGTCAGCACCGACGCCCCGCCCAGACCGTCGCAGTCGACGACGGTCACCTCCGCACCGAGCTGAGCGGCCACCAGGGCCGCTTCGTATCCGCCGGGTCCGCCACCGATGATCACGATCCGAGTCACGTACCCCATTGTCCCGCACTCCCCGGGGTGCCACTGCCAGGGGCCGCGGCAATGGGTTGGCAAGGGGCGCCTGATACCCATGAGCCCCCTGTTCGCCCTGCCGTACTCTCTCCCCATGTCGCTCTACGCCGCGTACGCCGGCAACCTCGACGCGCGGCTGATGACCCGCCGCGCCCCGCACTCGCCGATGCGCGCCACGGGCTGGCTCAACGGCTGGCGGCTGACCTTCGGGGGCGAGCACATGGGCTGGGAGGGAGCGCTGGCGACCCTCGCGGAGGACCCCCTCTCCCAGGTGTTCGTCGCCCTCTACGACATCGCGCCGCCGGACGAGGAGTCGATGGACCGCTGGGAGGGCGTGGGCCTGGGCATCTACCGCCGCGCCCGCGTGCGGGTCCACACCCTGGAGGGCGAGGAGCAGGCCTGGCTCTACGTCCTCAACGGCTACGAGGGCGGCCTGCCGTCGGCCCGCTACCTCGGCGAGATCGCGGACGCGGCGGAATCAGCAGGAGCCCCCCACGACTACGTGATGGAACTACGCAAACGCCCCTGCTGACCCACCACCCCCACCACCCCCGCTCCTTCGTTGGAAACGACAAGACAACGATCGCCACCCCGTCAGCTCTGTCATCTACGCGCGTAGGACCGAACCGGCTACCCTCGACCGCGTGAACGCATCTCTTCTTCCGGACGACATCCAGGGCGACCCCCACGCCGCCGCCGACGCCGCCGCCGCGCGCCTGCGCGAACTGACCGGCGCCGAGACCCACGACGTCGCCCTCGTGATGGGCTCCGGCTGGGCACCGGCCGTGGACGCCCTCGGCGCCCCCGACGCCGAGTTCCAGGTCACCGAGCTGCCCGGCTTCCCGCCCCCGGTGGTCGAGGGCCACGGCGGCAAGGTCCGCTCGTACAGGATCGGCGACAAGCGCGCCCTGGTCTTCCTGGGCCGTACCCACTACTACGAGGGCCGCGGCGTGGCCGCCGTAGCCCACGGTGTGCGCACCGCCGTGGCAGCCGGCAGCAAGACGGTGGTCCTCACCAACGGCTGCGGCGGCCTGCGCGAGGGCATGCGCCCCGGCCAGCCGGTCCTGATCAGCGACCACATCAACCTCACGGCCACCTCCCCCATCATCGGGGCGAACTTCGTCGACCTCACCGACCTCTACTCCCCCCGCCTGCGCGCCCTGTGCAAGGAGATCGACCCCACTCTCGAAGAGGGCGTCTACGCGCAGTTCCCCGGCCCGCACTACGAGACGCCGGCCGAGATCCGCATGGCCCGCGTCATCGGCGCCGACCTGGTGGGCATGTCGACGGTCCTGGAGGCGATCGCGGCACGCGAGGCGGGCGCCGAGGTCCTCGGCATCTCCCTGGTCACCAACCTCGCCGCCGGCATGACGGGCGAGCCCCTCAACCACGAGGAGGTCCTCCAGGCGGGCCGGGACAGCGCCACCCGCATGGGCTCGCTGCTGGCCCAGGTCCTCAACCGCCTCTAGACCGCGCACGGCGAGAAGGGGCCGGGACGGGGGGTGTCCGCCCACAGCGACGGGCGTCAAAGAGCAGCACAGAGCAAACCCCGGCACCGCCCGCCCGAGGACGGACACCCCCCGTCCCGGCCCCGACCCCCCACCGAACCGCAGGCGCGACGCGCACCCCGCCTCACCCGCACAGGCGCCGCAGGCATCCGCACCACCCACAACGAGAGGCTGACCGACCGTGCACGACGACCTCATCGCCCGGGCTCAGACCTGGCTCGCCGAGGACCCCGACCCGGACACCCGCGCCGAGCTCTCGAAGCTCATCGAGGCCGGCGACCTGACAGAACTCGCCGACCGCTTCAGCGGCACCCTCCAGTTCGGCACGGCGGGCCTGCGCGGTGAGCTCGGCGCCGGCCCCAACCGCATGAACCGCTCGGTCGTCATCCGCGCCGCCGCGGGCCTGGCCGCCCACCTCAAGGCGACCGGCCACACCGACGGCCTGGTGGTCATCGGCTACGACGCCCGCCACAAGTCGGCCGACTTCGCCCGCGACACCGCGGCGGTCATGACCGGCGCGGGCCTCAAGGCAGCGGTCCTGCCCCGCCCCCTCCCCACCCCGGTCCTGGCGTTCGCCATACGGCACCTCGGCGCGGTCGCGGGCGTGGAGGTCACGGCCAGCCACAACCCGCCCCGCGACAACGGCTACAAGGTCTACCTCGGCGACGGCTCCCAGATCGTGCCCCCCGCGGACGCGCAGATCGCCGCGCAGATCCAGGCGATCACCTCGCTCCACGACGTCCCCCGCCCCGAAACGGGCTGGCAGACCCTGGACGAATCCGTGCTGAACGCCTACCTCGCCCGCACGGACGCGGTCCTGGCGCCCACCTCCCCCCGCACGGCCCGCACGGTCTACACGGCCATGCACGGCGTGGGCAAGGACACCCTCCTCGCGGCCTTCGCCCGAGCGGGCTTCCCGGAGCCGGCCCTCGTGACCGAGCAGGCCGACCCCGACCCGGACTTCCCCACGGTCGCCTTCCCCAACCCGGAAGAGCCCGGCGCGATGGACCTGGCCTTCGCCAAGGCCCGCGAGACCTCCCCCGACCTGATCATCGCCAACGACCCCGACGCGGACCGCTGCGCGGTCGCCGTCAAGCAGGGCGCCGACTGGCGCATGCTCCGGGGCGACGAGGTCGGCGCCCTCCTGGCCGCCCACCTGGTGACCCGCGGAGCGCAGGGCACGTTCGCGGAGTCGATCGTCTCCTCGTCCCTCCTCGGCCGCATCGCCGAGAAGGCGAACCTGCCCTACGAGGAGACGCTCACCGGCTTCAAGTGGATCGCCCGCGTCGACGGCCTGCGCTACGGCTACGAGGAGGCCCTCGGCTACTGCGTGGACCCCGAGGGCGTCCGCGACAAGGACGGCATCACCGCGGCCCTGCTGATCACCGAGCTGGCCTCGACGCTCAAGGAGGAGAACCGCACCCTCCTCGACCTCCTCGACGACCTGGCGGTGGAGCACGGCCTGCACGCCACCGACCAGCTGTCGGTGCGCGTACAGGACCTCACGATCATCGCCCGCGCGATGGAACGGCTCCGCGAGAACCCGCCCACCACGCTGGCGGGCCTGCGGGTCACCCAGGCGGAGGACCTCACCCGGGGCACCGACAAGCTGCCTCCCACCGACGGCCTGCGCTACACGCTGGAGGGCGCCCGGGTCATCGTCCGCCCGAGCGGCACGGAGCCGAAGCTGAAGTGCTACCTGGAGGCAGTGATCCCCGTGAAGACCCACAAGGACCTCCCCGAGGCGCACGCCACGGCAAACGAGATCCTGGCGGCCCTCAAGCGGGACCTGTCAACGGCAGCCGGCATCTGAGGGAACGGGCGCCCGAAAGGGCGCCCGCACCCGCTCACCCCGTGGCCAGCAGAATCACCAGCAACAGTGCCCCGGCGAGCGCGGGCCCGGCGACCTCGTAGGCCCAGCGCACGGTCACCTCACCCTGCGCGCCCTGCTTACCGCCCCGCTCCTCGAGCATGTCGCGCAGGTCGTCCATGACCCGGTCGGCCTGAGCGCGGGTGGGCCCGCTCGGCACGGCGCCACCGAAGCTGCCGGAACCCAGTCCGCCGAGCCCGCCGCGGCGACCGCCTCCGCTGGCCCCGGCGGCCCGGTCGGCGGCGTTGCGGGCCTCCTGCCGGGCCGCCCTCTTGCGGGCGCGCAGCGAGACGGGGACGGCCCACAGCTGGTACTTGGTGCCGGCCTTGGAGACGACCTCGTTGGAGTAGCCGGACCTCAGCGCGCCGACCTCGCCCCAGGGCAGCACGATCAGCCGGAACGGGTTGCGGACGCGCAGCCGCTCGTCGTTGACCTGGACGGCGGGGCGGATGGTGAAGGCGACGATCAGCGGGACGACGAGGATCATCGCGGCCAGCGCCAGCCAGGGCGTGCGGCCGTGACCGGCGACGATCGCGTCGATGCCGAGCCAGGCGGTGATGGCGAGCAGCAGGACGCCTCCGGCGATGCCTGCGGAGGAACGGTGGACGCGGTCCTTGGCCGTGGCCGGCGTCGAGGGCTCGGGGGTCGTCATGAGGGCGATTGTGCCTCACGAGGAAAAGAACCCCAGCCAGCCGCCCCCCACAAAGCGACCCCCCAGGAAGCACGGGCGAAAAGACGAGGCAAAGCCCCCGCCCCACAGACCAACCTCCCGGGGTGTACAGCCGCTACGCGCGTAGATATGCTCGTCTGGTGACCATGCCCACCACTGCACCCAACGCAGCTCACGCACTCGCCGACGTCACCGCGTCCGACGGCACGCTGCGCCGCTTCCTCCACGGGCTGCCCGGCGTCGACGCGGTCGGTCTGGAGGCGCGCGCCGCCTCCCTCGGCACCCGTTCCATCAAGACGACCGCGAAGGCGTACGCCATCGACCTCGCCATCTCGATGGTCGACCTGACGACGCTGGAAGGCGCGGACACCCCGGGCAAGGTCCGGGCGCTCGGCGCCAAGGCGGTCCACCCGGACCCGACCGACCCGGCGACCCCGTCGACGGCGGCCGTCTGCGTCTATCCCGACATGGTGGCCACCGCGAAGGCGGCCGTGGCCGGCTCGTCCGTGAAGGTCGCCTCGGTGGCCACCGCGTTCCCGGCGGGCCGCGCGCCGCTGACGGTGAAGCTGGCGGACGTGCGCGAGGCGGTCGCCGCGGGCGCCGACGAGATCGACATGGTCATCGACCGCGGGGCGTTCCTCGCCGGTCACTTCATGAAGGTGTACGACGAGATCGTCGCCGTACGGGAGGCCTGCGGCACGGAGGCCCGGCTCAAGGTCATCTTCGAGACGGGCGAGCTGTCGACGTACGACAACATCCGCCGGGCGAGCTGGCTCGGCATGCTGGCCGGCGCCGACTTCATCAAGACCTCCACCGGCAAGGTCGCCGTCAACGCCACCCCCGCCAACACCCTGCTGATGCTGGAGGCGGTGCGCGACTTCCGCGCGCAGACCGGCATCCAGGTCGGCGTGAAGCCGGCGGGCGGCATTCGCACCTCCAAGGACGCCATCAAGTTCCTCGTCCTGGTCAACGAGACCGCGGGCGAGGACTGGCTGGACAACCACTGGTTCCGCTTCGGCGCCTCCTCGCTTCTGAACGATCTGCTGATGCAGCGTCAGAAGCTGGCCACCGGCCGCTACTCCGGCCCCGACTACGTGACGGTGGACTGATCACCATGGCATCGGCATTCGCATACGCACCCGCACCCGAGTCCCGCTCGGTCGTCGACATCGCGCCCTCCTACGGGCTGTTCATCGACGGCGAGTTCACGGAGGCGGCCGACGGCAAGGTCTTCAAGACCGTCAGCCCCGCCACCGAGGAGGTCCTCTCCGAGATCGCCCAGGCGGGCGAGGCGGACGTCGACCGCGCCGTCGCGGCCGCCCGCAAGGCCTTCGAGAAGTGGTCGGCGCTGCCGGGCTCCGAGCGCGCCAAGTACCTGTTCCGGATCGCGCGGATCATCCAGGAACGCAGCCGCGAGCTGGCGGTCCTGGAGACCCTGGACAACGGCAAGCCGATCAAGGAGACCCGCGACGCCGACCTCCCCCTGGTCGCGGCGCACTTCTTCTACTACGCGGGCTGGGCGGACAAGCTGGAGCACGCGGGCTTCGGCGCGAACCCGCGCCCGCTGGGCGTGGCCGGCCAGGTCATCCCCTGGAACTTCCCGCTCCTGATGCTGGCGTGGAAGATCGCCCCGGCGCTGGCGACCGGCAACACGGTGGTCCTCAAGCCCGCCGAGACGACCCCCCTGTCCGCCCTCTTCTTCGCGGACATCTGCCGTCAGGCGGGCCTGCCCAAGGGCGTCGTCAACATCCTTCCCGGATACGGCGACACGGGCGCCGCGCTCGTCGCGCACCCGGACGTGAACAAGGTCGCCTTCACCGGTTCCACGGCCGTCGGCAAGGAGATCGCGCGGACGGTCGCGGGCACCCGCAAGAAGCTCACTCTCGAACTGGGCGGCAAGGGCGCCAACATCGTCTTCGACGACGCCCCGATCGACCAGGCCGTCGAGGGCATCGTCAACGGCATCTTCTTCAACCAGGGACAGGTCTGCTGCGCGGGCTCCCGCCTCCTGGTCCAGGAGTCGATCCACGACGAACTCCTCGACTCCCTCAAGCGCCGCCTGTCCACGCTCCGCCTCGGCGACCCGCTGGACAAGAACACGGACATCGGCGCGATCAACTCGGCGGAGCAGCTCTCGCGCATCACCACCCTCGTCGAGCAGGGCGAGGCGGAGGGCGCCGAACGCTGGTCCCCGGCGTGCGAGATCCCGTCCTCCGGCTACTGGTTCGCCCCGACGCTCTTCACGAACGTCACCCAGGCGCACCGGATCGCCCGCGACGAGATCTTCGGCCCGGTCCTGTCGGTCCTCACCTTCCGCACCCCGGACGAGGCGGTCGCCAAGGCGAACAACACGCCGTACGGCCTGTCGGCGGGCATCTGGACCGAGAAGGGCTCCCGGATCCTCGCGGTGGCGAACAAGCTGCGCGCGGGCGTCGTCTGGTCCAACACGTTCAACAAGTTCGACCCGACCTCGCCGTTCGGCGGTTACAAGGAGTCGGGCTTCGGCCGCGAGGGCGGCCGCCACGGCCTGGAGGCATACCTCGATGTCTGACCGTTTGAGTGTCCTCAAGACCTACAAGCTGTACGTCGGCGGGAAGTTCCCGCGTTCCGAGAGCGGCCGGGTGTACGAGGTGACCGACGCAAAGGGCAAGTGGCTGGCCAACGCCCCCCTCTCCTCCCGCAAGGACGCCCGTGACGCGGTGGTCGCCGCCCGCAAGGCGTTCGGCGGCTGGTCCGGCGCCACCGCGTACAACCGGGGCCAGGTCCTCTACCGCGTCGCCGAGATGCTGGAGGGCCGCCGGGCGCAGTTCGTGCACGAGGTCGCCGACGCGGAGGGCCTGTCGAAGTCGAAGGCGGCCGAGCAGGTGGACGCGGCCATCGACCGCTGGGTCTGGTATGCGGGCTGGACCGACAAGATCGCCCAGGTGGTCGGCGGCGGCAACCCGGTCGCGGGCCCGTTCTTCAACCTGTCCTCTCCGGAGCCGACCGGCGTGGTCGCCGTCCTGGCCCCGCAGGAGTCGTCGTTCCTGGGCCTGGTGTCGGTGCTCGCCCCGGTGATCGCGACGGGCAACACGGCGGTCGTGGTGGCGTCCGAGCGGTCCCCGCTGCCCGCGCTGTCCCTCGCCGAGGTGCTGGCCACCTCGGACGTCCCCGGCGGCGTGGTCAACGTCCTGTCGGGCCGTACGGCGGAGATCGCCCCTCCCCTGGCGTCGCACCAGGACGTCAACGCGATCGACCTCGCGGGCGCGGACGACGTGCTGGCGAAGGAGCTGGAGATCGCGGCGGCGGACAACCTCAAGCGCGTCCTGCGTCCACAGCCTGTGGACAACTGGTCGGAGACTCCGGGCACCGACCGCCTGACCGCGTTCCTGGAGACGAAGACGGTCTGGCATCCGACGGGTTCGCTGGGCGCGTCGGGTTCGTCCTACTGACGCCACCCCCACAAGCCGGAGAGCCGCGACTCCCCTCCGTCCGGGGGAGGCGCGGCTCTCCGCCGTACCGGGGCCTTCAGTGGCTCAGCAGGCCGGTGGCCTGGCCGAGGACCGGGATGTTGCCGATCGAGGAGGCCTGGGCGACCGGGGCCGTCAGCATCTGGGTGTCGAGGGCCTTGAAGTCGGCGAGCTGGGTGCCGACGCCGTTGTCCAGCGGGTCGACGCCGGTGCCGGCGAGCGGGTTGGGCTTGAGGCCGGCGACCGGCCCGGTGACGTAGCCGACGGTGCCGGTGAGGGCCTGGACCCCGGACTGCGGGTCGATCTTGCCGAGGCTGGTGGGCCGGGTGTGCAGCACGTCCACCAGGGGCTCGGTGTCGGCGGCGGAGGCCGTCGCGGCACCCGCGCCGAGCGCCACGCCCGCCGTCGCGAGGGCGACCAGGGCGCGGTGGACGGTCGGGGTGGAGGACGACGTGTGTCGTGACATTGCTGGTGCCACCTTCTGGTGCGCGGGGTAATCGGGTCGACACGAAGGGTAGTTGAGGTGTGACGCGCGATCCAATGCCGACCCGCGGGGTCGGCAGGGCGTACGGAATGCGTCAAACTGGTGTCCCGTGAGCATCCATCTCCCCACCTCCGCCCGTGTCGTGCTGCTCTGCGGCCCCTCGGGCTCGGGCAAGTCCCTCGTCGCCGCCCGCTCGGGCCTTCCCGTGCTGCGCCTGGACGACTTCTACAAGGAGGGCGACGACCCGACGCTGCCGCTGGTGGCGGGGAGCTCCGACATCGACTGGGACCATCCGGACTCCTGGGACACGGAGGCGGCGGTGGCGGCGATAGCCGACCTGTGCCGCACGGGCCGTACGAAGATCCCCGTCTACGACCTGTCCCTGTCCGCGCGCACCGGCGAGGAGGCCGTGGAGATCGGGCGCACCCCGTTGTTCGTGGCGGAGGGCGTCTTCGCCGCCGAGATCATCGACCGGTGCCGGCGGGAGGGGCTGCTCGCGGACGCGCTGTGCCTGAGCCGGGGCCCGGTGCGCACCTTCCGCCGCCGTTTCGTGCGGGATCTCAAGGAGGGCCGCAAGTCGGTGCCGTTCCTGCTGCGCCGCGGCTGGCGCCTGATGCGCCAGGAGCGCGGGATCGTCTCCCGTCAGACCACGCTGGGCGCGCATCCCTGCGACCGCGACGAGGCACTGACCCGGCTGGCCACCGCCGCGGTGACCCGCCACCCGTCGTCGACGCCGACGGCCTGAGCCGGCGCGGTTCCCCGGGCACACACGAAAGCGGGACTGGACGGACCCCCCGGCCCTCCAGTCCCGCTTCCCCCGTTCCCCCGTGTCTCCCCCGTGGGTCTTTCCCCCGTGACCCCCGTAGGTCCCCCGTGACCCCCGTCGGTCCCCCCGGTGTTACCGCTCCCCCGTCACTTGCTCCCCCCAGCCCTCAGGCGACCAGCTCCCCGAAGGCGTCCTCCTCGTCACGGCCGAAGCTGAGGACCTCGTCCTCGCGCAGCCGGCGGAGCGACCGCCAGATGCTCGACTTCACCGTGCCGACACTGATGTCGAGGATCTCCGCGATCTCCGGGTCGGTGCGGCCCTCGTAGTAGCGCAGGACCAGCATCGTGCGCTGGAGTTCGGGCAGCCGGGCGAGCGCCTGCCACAGGACCGCGCGCAGCTCGGTGCCGCGCATCGCGTCCGTGTCGCCGGGCGTCTCCGGCAGCTCCTCGGTCGGGTACTCGTTCAGCTTGCGGCGGCGCCACGCGCTGATGTGCAGGTTCGTCATGGTGCGGCGCAGGTAGCCCCCGACCGCGGCCTTGTCGCTGATCCGGTCCCACGCCTTGTACGTCGAGAACAGCGCGCTCTGCAGCAGGTCCTCGGCCTCGAAGCGGTCACCGGTCAGGTGGTAGGCGGTGGCGTACAGGGAGGCGCGGCGCTCCTGGACGTAGGCGGTGAACTCCGCCTCCGACAGCGAACGACGCTCCCCCGAGCCCTCCCCGTACGCGCTTCCCCCGTGCGTTTCCCCCGTGAAACCGTCAACCACCGTCATGTAGGCGGTGTGCTGACGCCCGGCGCCGCGAGCGCACCCCCGCCCGCTCACGGCGCCGGACTTCTCGGAACCCCGGCCCCCGTTCACGTCGTGCAGGCGCGTGACCACTGCGCTGGTGCTCATGCCGTGCAGCGTGTTCATCTCGCGCCCCCCGTCGTGGACTTCCGGTGTTCTGCTTGCTCAGGCGGTGCTTCCTTGCCTGTGCCGAAAAGCTTGCCCTCGCACCTTCATGGCCGTGTCCGCCGACTGTCACAGACCTGTCACAGGGGCCGGTCGCAGGGAAGACACGGCAGGGTCACAGAGAGAAGCGGTAGGCGCATGCATCGTTCCAGGTGTCGTACCGGACCCCCTCCATGGGCCAGAATGACCCCCGTGCCTTCCCTGTTGCTGATCGAGGACGACGACGCCATCCGTACGGCCCTGGAGCTCTCACTGACGCGCCAGGGTCACCGGGTGGCCACCGCTGCCACCGGTGAGGACGGCCTGAAGCTGCTGCGCGAGCAGCGGCCGGACCTGATCGTGCTGGACGTGATGCTGCCCGGCATCGACGGTTTCGAGGTGTGCCGGCGCATCCGGCGCACCGACCAGCTGCCGATCATCCTGCTGACCGCGCGCAGCGACGACATCGACGTGGTGGTGGGCCTGGAGTCCGGCGCCGACGACTATGTCGTCAAACCGGTCCAGGGCCGGGTGCTGGACGCCCGGATCCGGGCCGTGCTGCGGCGCGGCGAGCGGGAGGCGAGCGACTCGGCGACGTTCGGCAGCCTCGTGATCGACCGTGCCGCGATGACGGTCACGAAGAACGGCGAGGACCTGCAGCTGACCCCGACGGAGCTCAGGCTGCTGCTGGAGCTGAGCCGGCGGCCGGGGCAGGCGCTGTCGCGGCAGCAGTTGCTGCGCCTGGTCTGGGAGCACGACTACCTCGGTGACTCCCGGCTGGTGGACGCCTGCGTGCAGCGGCTGCGCGCCAAAGTCGAGGACGTGCCGTCGTCCCCGACGCTGATCCGTACCGTGCGCGGCGTGGGCTACCGGCTGGACTCGCCTCAGTGACCGAAGCGCAAGGGGGGGTTCGCGGCTGGGCCGCGACTCGCAAGGGACATCTGTCACGGCTGCGGTTCACCAGTCTGCGCCTGCGTCTGGTCGTCGTGTTCGGGCTGGTCGCGCTCACCGCGGCCGTCTCCGCGTCGGGAATCGCGTACTGGCTCAACCGCGAGGCCGTGCTCACCCGTACCCAGGACGCCGTGCTCGGCGACTTCAAGCAGGCGATGCAGAACCGGGCGGGCACTCTGCTCCCGCATCCCACGCAGGACGAACTGCAGCGCACGGCGGGCCAGATGGCCAACAGCAGCCAGCGCTTCAGCGTGCTGCTCGTCGCCCGGGACGCCGACGGCAAGACGGTGTACGGCAGTTCGGGCGCCCTGGACGGCTTCTCGCTGCGGGACGTGCCCGCGTCGCTGCGGGCGGCCGTGAACAAGCGGCAGAAGGTCGACTCCGGCAACAAGTACGCCTACCACCTGTACTGGCAGCGGGTCACCGACCACGGCACGCCGTATCTGGTGGCCGGCACGAAGGTGATCGACGGCGGGGTGACCGGCTACATGCTGAAGTCGCTGGAGCCGGAGGCCAAGGACCTCAACTCGCTGGCCTGGTCGCTGGGCATCGCCACCGGTCTCGCGCTGGTCGGCTCGGCGCTGCTCGCGCAGGCCGCCGCGTCGACGGTGCTCAAGCCCGTGCAGCGGCTGGGGGTCGCCGCGCGCCGGCTCGGCGAGGGCCGGCTGGACACCCGGCTCAGGGTGTCGGGCACGGACGAACTGGCCGATCTGTCACGGACGTTCAACGACGCGGCCGAGGCGCTGGAGAAACGGGTCGACGACATGGCCGCGCGGGACGAGGCGTCCCGGCGGTTCGTCGCCGACATGAGCCATGAACTCCGTACCCCGCTCACCGCGATCACCGCCGTGACGGAGATCCTGGAGGAGGAGCTGGAGGCGGAGTCCGGGTCCATAGACCCGATGATCGAGCCCGCCGTACGGCTCGTCGTCAGCGAGACCCGGCGGCTCAACGACCTCGTCGAGAACCTGATGGAGGTCACCCGCTTCGACGCGGGGACGGCGAAGCTGGTCCTGGACGACGTGGACGTCGCCGACCAGATCACCGCCTGCATCGACGCCCGCGCCTGGCTGGACGCCGTCGACCTGGACGCGGAGCGCGGCATCCACGCCCGTCTGGACCCGCGCCGCCTGGACGTGATCCTCGCCAACCTCATCGGCAACGCGCTCAAGCACGGCGGCTCGCCGGTACGGGTCTCGGTGCGGGCCTCGGACGCGAAGGACGGGGAGGGCGCCGAGGTGGTGATCGCCGTGCGCGACCACGGACCCGGCATCCCGGAGGACGTCCTGCCGCACGTCTTCGACCGCTTCTACAAGGCCAGCGCCTCCCGCCCGCGCTCCGACGGCAGTGGACTCGGCCTGTCCATCGCCATGGAGAACGCCCACATCCACGGCGGCACGATCACCGCCGCGAACTCGCCCGAAGGCGGGGCGGTGTTCACCCTGCGCCTGCCGCGCGACGTGTCGGCGCTGACGGAGGGCGCCGACCGCGAGGCCGAGAAGGGGGACGCGTGAGGGACGTACGACGCCGGCCGAAGGCGTGGTTCCTGCCCGCGCTGCCCGTCCTCGCCGGGCTGCTCGCCGGCTGCGGCATCCGCTCCACCCAGGTCCCTACGGACTTCGGCGCCGCCCCCTCGCAGGTCACCTGTTCCCTGGCCCAGCCGGACGTCTCGGCGCAGGCCTCGCGGGGCCTGCCCGTGCAGGTGTTCCTGCTGTGCGGCTCGTCGCTGGTGGCCGTCGACCGGACGGTGCGGGTGCCGGACGGCACGGCGGACTCGCAGCGGCGCGTCCTGGTGGCGCAGGGGCTGCTCGACCAGCTGGCGGCGACGCCGTCGGCCGTCGAGAAGGGCGCCGGTTACACCACGGCCGTGCGCGGCGGCATGACGGTCGGCGGCCCGCGTGCCGGCGATCCCGACGACGCGCTGCGGCTGAGCACCGCGCCGGCCGACCTGACCTCGTACGCCCTCGCACAGGTCGTGTGCACCTTCTCCGACTCGGCGGCGGCCGAGGGCGACGGCTCGGTGATCCTCGGCGGCCCCGGGCGCGGGCCGCTGCGCCGCTACGAGTGCACCGACGAGGTCCGCTCCCGCCCGGGCAGCGAGCAACCGCCGTCGAGTCAGGTCACGGGCGGCTGAACCGCCCCCGAACCCCGGGTGTGGCACAGGCCTCACGGGGGTACGTCCGGGCGGGGCGGAACCGATCCCGCCGGGTGGCGCGTCTTGGGCAGCGTGCAGCGTCAAGGCTCCATCGGCGGCAGCGCCGCGATCCGCATCCGTGTGACAGGAGGTGTCCTCCTCGTCGCACACCTCGCGCTCGTCGCCTGGCTCACGCTGCGACCGCTGGACGTGCCCTGGGTGACGCCGCCGAACGTGCGCCCGCTCGCCGGCATCCGGGCCGATCTGCTGCTGGGCTGGCAGGTGGCGGCCCGCCGGATCGCCGAGGGCCTGGCCCTGCTCGCCCCGCTGGGGGTGCTGCTTCCGGCGGCCCACGGCAGGCTGCACTCCTCGCCGCTCGGCTCCCTGGTCCGCACGACCGCCGCGGGCGCCCTGGTCTCGCTGGGCATCCTGCTGCTGCAGACGGGGGTCCCGGGCCGCGTCCCGGACGTCGACTCCCTGCTCCTCAACACGCTCGGGGTGGCCCTGGCCCACCTCGCCGTCGTCCCGGCCGCGCGTGTGCGGCTGCGCCGCAGGTCGGAGCGGGACGACCGGGCGGCCGTCCACCAGGAGGAGGCGGCTCAGGGTCGGACCCCGACGTTTCCCAGGGTCGGGATCGCACCGTAGAGCGACGCTTCGCCCCCCTTCGTGCCCGTAGCGTGGAAGGCAGATGAGGAAGCCGCCAAGGGCCTCCTCCACCGACGCTCACGAAGGAGCCGCAGATGTCCGCCCTCGTCCGCCCCACCCATGGCCGCATGATCGGCGGAGTGTGCGCCGGTCTGGCTCGGCGCTTCGGCACCTCCGCGACCACGATGCGGGTGATCTTCCTGGTGTCGTGCCTGCTGCCGGGCCCTCAGTTCCTGCTCTACATAGCCCTGTGGATCCTGTTGCCCTCGGAGGACAAGGCGGCCCGCACCGCCTGGTGACACCGTCCGCGCGTACGCCGATGGGGCGCACCCCGTGTCCAGGGGGTGCGCCCCATCGGCGCGTGCGGGGGTCAGCCCAGCGGGAGGCCGTTCACCGGCAGGCCGTGCGTGGGCAGGCCCTGGGCCAGCGGCAGACCGCCGAGCAGACCGGCGACGGGCCCGGTCGGACCGTGGGCGAGCATCTGCGCCGCGACCGGCTGCACGGCGGCCAGACCGGCCTCGGCCGCGTCCTTGCCGTGCGTCGCCGTGTCACCGGCACCCGGCACCGCGTGGGAGAGGTTCTCCGCCGGGAGCGCCTTGGTGACGTTGTCCAGCGCCCCGGTGGCGTTCGGGAGCCCCGGGGCCGCGGTCGCGGCACCCGCGCCCACGGCGGCGAAGGCGGCACCCAGGGCGGCGACACCGAGGGTCTTGACAGCAGACTGCTTCATGGAATGCGTCCTCGAAATGGGGTTACGGGGATGTGAGCGGTCCCCGAACGTAAACACGCGGACGCTGCCGCCGCAAACATCGAAATGCGGACGGATTGTGAATACCCGTCCGCATTCCGCTCCCCCGAAATCGCCAGTTCAGCCCTTCGACTCCACAGAACCGCTGGTGGAGGCGGTCTGCTGGAACAGCCATTCGGACTTCAGCTCCGCATATCCGGGCTTGACGACGTCATTGATCATGGCCAGTCGTTCATCGAAAGGAATGAACGCTGATTTCATCGCATTGACGGAGAACCACTGCATGTCGTCGAGCGTGTAACCGAATGCGTCGACAAGGTGCTCGAATTCCCGGCTCATGCTGGTGCCGGACATCAGCCGGTTGTCCGTGTTCACGGTGGCCCGGAAGTGCAGCCGGCGCAGCAGCCCGATGGGGTGCTCGGCGTACGAGGAGGCGGCGCCCGTCTGCAGGTTGGAGCTGGGGCACAGCTCCAGCGGGACGCGCTTGTCCCGGACGTAGGAGGCGAGCCGCCCGAGCTTGACCGAGCCGTCGGCCTGCACCTGGATGTCGTCGATGATGCGCACCCCGTGCCCCAGCCGGTCGGCGCCGCACCACTGCAGGGCCTGCCAGATGGAGGGCAGCCCGAAGGCCTCGCCGGCGTGGATGGTGAAGTGGTTGTTCTCGCGCTTGAGGTACTCGAAGGCGTCGAGGTGCCGGGTGGGCGGGTAGCCCGCCTCGGCGCCCGCGATGTCGAAGCCGACGACGCCCAGGTCCCGGAAGCGGTTGGCGAGTTCGGCGATCTCCAGGGCGCGGGCGGCGTGCCGCATGGCGGTGAGCAGGGCGCCGACGCGGATGCGGTGGCCGTTCTGCCGGGCGATCCGCTCGCCCTCCCGGAAGCCCTCGTTGACCGCCTCGACGACCTCTTCGAGGCTCAGTCCGCCCTCGAGGTGCTGCTCCGGCGCGTACCGCACCTCCGCGTAGACGACGCCGTCCTCGGCGAGGTCCTCGGCGCACTCGCGCGCGACCCGGACGAGGGCGTCGCGGGTCTGCATGACGCCGACCGTGTGGGAGAAGGTCTCCAGGTACCGCTCCAGCGAACCGGAGTCGGCCGCCTCGCGGAACCAGAGGCCGAGCTTGCCGGGGTCGGTCTCCGGGAGGCGTGTGTAGCCCGTGCTGTGGGCGAGTTCGACGATCGTCCCCGGGCGGAGGCCGCCGTCGAGGTGGTCGTGCAGCAGAACCTTCGGCGCCCGGCGGATCTGGTCCGGCGTCGGGGTGTTCGACATGGTCTGGCTCGTCATTTCCGCACTCTACCTCCTACGCGCGTAGACGGCGCGGTGTACAAGTTCGTCGATACGTAACGGTGACCGCACCGACGGGTCATGTACACCCTCGCTTCTGACACTGTTCTGTCATGGCACACCAAGCGACGCCGGTACGAATGGCCCGGCTGGGGAGGGCGATCGGTCCGGAGCCGACGGCGGTGAGCGCAGTGGTGCTGCTGCTCCCCGGCGGCGACGAGGAGTCCGACCGCAGACCGTCCCCCGTGCTGGCGGCCGCCTCCGTGCGGGCACTGGGCCGCAGGCTGGCCCGCGCCGGCCGGGAGGACGGGCTGGTCACGCATGTCGTCCACTACCGCTACAAGGGCTGGAACGGCAGCGAGGCCCATCTGGCACGGGACGCGTCCTGGGGCGTGGAGGAGGTCGTACGGCGGTACGGGGACGTCCCCGTCTGTCTCGTCGGCTTCGACATGGGCGGCCGGGCGGCGCTGCGCGCGGGCGGGCACGAGGCCGTCAACTCCGTGGTGGCGATCGCGCCCTGGCTGCCGGAGGAGGACGTGGCGGCGTCCCCTGAACCGGTGAAGCAGCTGGTGGGCCGGCGGGTGCTGATCGTGCACGGCACGAACGACGAACGCACCGATCCGGAGCTGTCGTTCCGGCTGGCGGCCCGGGCGAAGAAGGCGAACCGGGAGGTGTGCCGGTTCGAAGTGCACGCCGACGGCCACGGGTTGCACCAGTACCGGCGTGAAGTGCACGCGCTCACCGAGGACTTCGTGATGGGGGCGCTGTTCGGCAAGGCGCTGTCGAGGCCGGTCGAGGACGCGCTGGCGGCTCCGCCTCCGCTGGGCCTGCGGATGCCGCTGGCCGCCGGGTTCGGCAAGTCGCTGCGCCGCTGACGGCCGCTCAGGGCAGCAGACTCCCCCTGCGCGAGAGCAGGAACTTCTTGAAGGCGGCCACCGGGGGCGTGTCCGGATGGCCGTCGAGCCAGGCCACGCCGATCTCCCTGGCCGCCCGCGGGGCCGTGACCGTCAGCTCGACGACGCCCGGGCGGGGGAAGGCCGGCGGCGGGAGGAGGGCCACGCCCAGGCCCGCGGCCACCAGGCCCCGTAGCGTCTCCGCCTCCTCGCCCTCGAAGGCGACTCGGGGCCTGAAGCCCGCCTCCTGGCACAGGTCGTCCGTGATGCGGCGCAGGCCGTAGCCGGGTTCCAGGGTGACGAAGGCCTCCTCGGCGGCCTCCGCCAGACGGACGCGCCGGCGCGCGGCCAGCCGGTGGTCGAGGGGGACGACGAGGCGGAGTTTCTGCTCGTCCAGGCGGCGGGCGACGAGGTCGGGGGCGTCGGGGACCGGGGAGGTGAGGCAGAGGTCGAGCTCCCCCGCGCGCAGTTTCTCCAGCATGGCCTCGCCGTAGTTCTGCACCAGGCTGAAGCGGACCCGGGGGTGGTCGAGGCGGAAGGCATGGATGAGGGCGGGGACGGTCTCCGCGCCCATCGTGTGCAGGAAGCCGAAGGCGACCTTGCCGGAGGCGGGGTCGGCGTCGGCGCGGACCTCGTCGGCGGCGCGCTCGATCTCGGTGAGGGCGCGTTCGACGTGGCTGAGGAAGGTGCGGCCGGCCGGGGTGAGGGAGACCGTGCGGCCGCGGCGGGCGAACAGGTCGACGCCCAGGTCCTGCTCCAGGCGCGCCATGGCGCGCGACAGGGTGGACTGGGGCACCTGGAGTTCCTGCGCGGCGCGGGTGACGTGTTCGGTGCGGGCGACGCCGGCGAAGTGGGCGAGGCGCGGGGCCAGCACCATCGTCATGTCTTCTGTGTCACTGGTCGGTGACAGGCGGGGCTGTGAGCTCGGGTCATGCACCATGGGAACGATTATGGCGATTCCATGCATTGGACGGATGAGCGGGGGCGTACGTAGCTTCGAGGCATGTCTCCCGCCAGTACCGGGGCGTCCAGCGTCATGGGCGCCGTCACGACCGTTTCCGCCTCCGAAACCGACTCCCGTATGGCCCCGGGCGGCCCGGGGTATCGCCGGATGAGCTTCGCGCTCTTCCTCGCGGGCGTCGCGACCTTCGCGCTGCTGTACTCCACGCAGGCCCTGCTGCCGCTGATCTCCGGCGAGTTCGGGGTGGCGGCGAGCGAGGCGAGCTGGACGGTCGCGGCGGCCACCGGCGGGCTGGCGCTGTTCGTGCTGCCGATGAGCGCGCTGTCGGAGCGGTTCGGCCGCCGGACGGTGATGACCGCCTCGCTGGCGGTGGCGGTGTCGGTGGGACTGCTGGTGCCGTTCGCGCCCTCGCTGGGCGTGCTGGTGGTGCTGCGGGCCCTGCAGGGCGCCGCGCTGGCCGGTCTGCCGGCGTCGGCGACGGCCTATCTCGCCGAGGAGGTCCGGCCCAAGGCGCTGGTCACGGCGATCGGGCTGTTCGTGGCGGGCAACAGCGTCGGCGGGATGAGCGGCCGGGTCATCACCGGATGGGTCGCGCAGGTGTGGGGCTGGCGGGTGGCCGTCGGTGTCATCGGGGTGATCGCGGTGGCCTGCGCGGTGGCGTTCCGGCTGCTGCTGCCCGAGCCGCGGCACTTCGCGGCCGGTTCGCTGCGGCCGCGGGTCCTGGCCCGGACGGTCCGTGACCACCTGGCCGACCCGCTGCTGCGCCGGCTGTACGCGATCGGCGCGCTGTTCATGACGGTGTTCGGCGGGGTGTACACGGTGATCGGCTACCGCCTGACCGAGGCGCCCTTCTCCCTCCCCCAGGGCATCGTCGGCTCGATCTTCCTCGTCTACCTGGTGGGCACGGTGTCCGCGTCCACGGCCGGCCGGCTGGTGGGCCGCCTGGGCCGCCGCGGGGCGCTGTACCTCGCGGGCGGTACGACGGCGGGCGGCCTGCTGCTGACGCTGGCCGGCTCCCTGGTGCCGGTCCTGCTGGGTCTGGTGCTGATCACGGCCGGGTTCTTCGCGGGCCACGCGGTGGCCTCGTCGGCGGTCAGCAAGACGGCCACGACCGGCCGGGCGCAGGCCTCGGCCCTCTACCAGTCGGCGTACTACATCGGCTCCAGCGCGGGCAGCACGGTCGGCGCGACGGCCTTCCACTCCGGCGGCTGGGCCGGGACGGTGGCCGTCGGACTGCTGGCGGTGCTGGGCGTCGTGACGATCACGGTGCTCGGATCGCGCGCGGCACGGGTCGCGACGCGGCGGCCGGTCACGGCGCACTGAGCCCCGCCGTCGGCACCCCGGCCTGAACCCGCGACACCGCGCCGACCTGCGCCTTCGGCCGCTCCGGGCGCCATTGTCAGTGCCCTGCGCTAGCTTCGGACGTGCTGGGTGCGAAGACGCGCGACAGAAATGCCACAGGGGTGGGTGGACATGAGCGACGGTACGGCGACGACGACCGCGGATCTGGACGTCAGGCTGGAGAAGCACCGCGTCGAACTGACCGGGTACTGCTACCGCATGCTCGGCTCCTCCTTCGAGGCCGAGGACGCGGTGCAGGACACGATGGTCCGCGCCTGGCGCAGCTACGAGAAGTTCGAGGGCCGCTCCAGCCTGCGCTCGTGGCTGTACCGCATCGCGACGAACGTCTGCCTGGACATGCTGACCGCCGGCAACAAGCGCGCCAGGCCGATGGACCTCGGCGAGTCCACCCCGCTCGCCCAGGCCGCCCTCTCCCCCCGCCCCGACAACACCTGGCTCGAGCCGATGCCGGACAACCGCGTGCTGCCCACGACGGACGACCCGGCGGAGGCGGCCGTCGCCAAGGAGTCGGTGCGGCTCGCCTTCATGGCGGCCCTGCAGCAGCTGCCGGCCAAGCAGCGCGCGGTGCTCATCCTGCGCGAGGTGCTGGCCTGGAGGGCGAGCGAGGTCGCCGAGCTGCTGGAGACGTCGGTGGCGTCGGTCAACAGCGCGTTGCAGCGGGCCCGGGCCACGCTGGCCGAGCGCGAGAAGGCCGACAAGGCGGCCGGGGCGGCCGTGTCCGACCCGCTGGACGAGGAGCAGCAGAAGCTGCTGGAGCGCTATGTCGCCGCCTTCGAGGGGTACGACATGACGGCTCTGACGGCCCTGCTGCACGAGGACGCCGTCATGACGATGCCGCCGTTCGACCTGTGGCTGACGGGCCACGACGACATCACCGGCTTCATGACGACCCTGGGCTCCGCCTGCGAGGGTTCCCGGCTTCTGCCGGTGCGGGTCAACGGCCTGCCGGGATTCGCCCAGTACAAGCCGGACCCGGAGACCGGCGGCTACGCGCCGTGGGCGGTGCAGGTGCTGGAGATCTCAGAGGGCCGGCTCACCGGGTTCCACTTCTTCCTCGACACCAAGCGGTGGTTCCCGCTCTTCGACCTGCCCCTCCATCTCGAGGCCGAGCCCGACCAGAGCGAGCAGGGCGCGTAGGGAGGGCGCCGGGTCGCGCAGCCGGATCCGTCCCCCGGCCCGCCGGGCGGCGAGCTGCAGCCGCGCCAGCAGGTCGACGGCGCCGAGGCCCGGCGGCCCGATCCCGGCGACGTCGACCACGACGACGCCGGCGTTCGTGGACGCCAGCAGCGCCCGCACGTCGTCGCACAGCCCCGCCGCCTCGTCACGGGTGACGGGGCCGGGCAGCACCAGCAGAGCAGGCTTGATGGCGTTCACGAGCGGTAGACCGGGCGGGCGGGCGGAACTCATCGCGGCGGGCCGCCTACGAGGCGTGTCCGCCGTTCAGGATCACATTGACCCGCCGCCCCGTCGCCCCAGAGGGTTGGGTGTATGCCGCACCGATCAGCACCGCCCCGGAGAACCGACGGCCCGCGTCCCGCCGAGGGCCTCGTGAAGGAGCCGCCGTGCAGGGCGTGTTGACGGGCTTCGCGGTGATCGCGGTCGTCATCGGCGTCGGATACGTCATCGGACGCGGCGGCCTCCTCGGGGAGCACGGCCGCGAGGTCCTGACGAAGCTGGCGTTCCATGTGGCGTCCCCGGCGCTGCTGTTCACCACCCTCGCCCGCGCCGACCTCTCGGTGATCTTCTCCAGCCGGCTGCTGGTGACGGCCATGAGCACGGCAGCGGCGGCGGGCGTGTTCGTCGCGGTGGGCGCCGCGCGGGACTGGGGCGTGGGCCGCACCACGATCGGCGCCCTGTGCTCCAGTTACGTCAACTCCGGCAACCTCGGCATCCCGATCGCGGTGTACGTCCTGGGCGACGCCTCACTGGTCGCGCCGGTCCTGCTCTTCCAGCTCATCGGGGTCACCCCGGTCGCCCTGACGATCCTCGACCTGTCCGGCAAGGGCGAGAAGGGCCCGCTGTGGCTGCGGCTGCTGACGCCGCTGCGCAATCCGATCGCGGTGGGCTCGCTGGCCGGGGTGGCGGTGTCGGCGCTCGGGGTACGGGTCCCGGCCCCCGTCATGGACCCGCTGACCCTGATCGGCAACATGTCGGTCCCGGCGGTCCTGCTGGCCTTCGGCATCTCCCTGTGCGGCAGCACGATGCCGGGGCGGGGCGCCGACCGGGGGGCGGTGTTCCTGTCCGTGGCCCTCAAGTCGGTGGGCCAGCCGACGGTGGCCTGGGCGCTGGCGACCGGCGTCTTCGGCCTCCGGGGCCATCAACTCCTCGACGTGGTGGTGACGTCGGCCCTCCCGGCCGCCCAGAACCTGTACACGTACGCGAGCCGGTACCGGGTGGCGGAGGGCTTGGCCCGGGACTCGATCCTGCTGTCCACGGCGCTGTCGGTGCCGGTGCTGGTGGCGGTGGCGACGCTGCTGGGGTGACGCCGTCACTTCAACGGGAAGATGCCGGTGTCCAGGACCAGCTTGAACGGTGCGGGCAGCGTCAGCTCCTCGCCGTATTCCACCGAAGCGAGCACTCGGTAGGTGCCGCTCTGCGGTTCTCCGTAGAGCGTCGCCGTGGGACGCCCCGACTGCCAGGCGTCCAGCAGGAGGTAGAGGGGCACGCCGGCGACGGCGTAGCCGTGCGCCTTCTTGATGCGGTCGTGGTTCGCGTTGCTCTTGGAGGTGACCTCCACGACGAGTTCGGCCTCCCCCGCGTGCACGCGCGTGCCGCGGCGCAGAGCGGCCCTCGGCACCACACACAGGTCCGGCATGAACAGGCCTCCCGTCTCGGGGCATGCGAGGCCGAGGGTCTGATAGATCCCCCAGTCGCTGCCAGGAGGCCGTGCGCCGTACAGGAGCTCGTGAAGCAGCTCAGCGGTGTCGTTGTGCTCTTCGGAAGGCGGAGGCGACACGGTGACGATCCCTTCGATGATCTCCACCTTGCTGCCCTCGGGAGCGTCCGTCTCCTCCCGGACACGGACGAGCTCGTCCCAGTCCGTGCCCCCAGGGGAGCCGGACTCGGCGGCGAGTGCGCTCATGGCGGTCTCCAATCGGTCGTCACCGATCCCAGCATGCCGAACGGGACCGGTGGGGGTCCACCGGTCCCGTTCACCCGAATGAGGAAACCCCTGGTCAGGCGATACGTTCCAGCACCACCGGTGACGCCGGGAAGGCCGTGCCCGGTGCCCCGATGTCGTAGGAACCCTCGACCGCCTGCAGGGCGTACTCGAAGCGTTCGGGGGTGTCGGTGTGGAGGGTGAGGAGGGGCTGGCCCTCAGTGATCGTGTCGCCGGGCTTGGCGTGCATCTCGATGCCCGCGCCCGCCTGCACCGGGTCCTCCTTGCGGGCCCGGCCCGCGCCCAGGCGCCAGGCGGCGACGCCGATGTCGTAGGCGTCGAGGCGGGTGAGGACGCCGGTCGACGGGGCCTTGATCACGTGCTGCTCCTTGGACGTGGGCAGCGCCGCGTCCGGGTCGCCGCCCTGGGCCGCGATCATCCGGCGCCAGACGTCCATCGCGGAGCCGTCGGCCAGGGCCTTCGCCGGGTCGGCGTCGCGGACGCCGGCCGCGTCCAGCATCTCGCGGGCCAGGGCGATCGTCAGTTCCACGACGTCCGCCGGGCCGCCGCCCGCCAGGACCTCGACCGACTCGCGGACCTCCAGCGCGTTGCCCGCGGTCAGGCCGAGCGGGGTGGACATGTCGGTGAGGAGGGCGACCGTCTTCACGCCGTGGTCGGTGCCGAGGCCCACCATGGTGGACGCCAGCTCGCGCGCGTCCTCGATGGTCTTCATGAAGGCGCCGGTGCCGACCTTCACGTCCAGGACCAGGGAGCCGGTGCCCTCCGCGATCTTCTTCGACATGATCGAGGAGGCGATCAGCGGGATCGCCTCGACCGTGCCGGTGACGTCCCGCAGGGCGTAGAGCTTCTTGTCCGCGGGGGCCAGGCCGTCGCCCGCCGCGCAGATCACCGCGCCGGTGGTGTCGAGGACGTGCAGCATCTCCTCGTTGGACAGCAGCGCGCGCCAGCCCGGGATCGACTCCAGCTTGTCCAGGGTGCCGCCGGTGTGGCCGAGGCCCCGGCCCGACAGCTGCGGCACGGCGGCGCCGCACGCGGCGACCAGGGGGGCCAGCGGCAGCGTGATCTTGTCGCCGACGCCGCCCGTGGAGTGCTTGTCGGCCGTCGGGCGGGACAGGGACGAGAAGTCCATGCGCTCGCCGGAGGCGATCATCGCGGCGGTCCAGCGGGCGATCTCGCGGCGGTTCATGCCGTTGAGGAGGATGGCCATGGCGAGCGCGGACATCTGCTCGTCGGCGACCTCCCCGCGGGTGTACGCGTCGATGACCCAGTCGATCTGCTCGTCGCTGAGCTCACCGCGGTCCCGCTTGGTGCGGATGACGGAGATGGCGTCCATGGCCATGGCGTGCGGTCCTTCCGTGGTTCAGGAAGTGTGCGGCCCCTTCGAGAGTCGACTCGAAGGGGCCGTACGGGAGTTACTTGGTGAGATGGTCCGGGCCGAAGGCCTGGGGCAGCATCTCGGAGAGCGGGAGGATTCCCGCCGGGGTCTCGAGGAGCAGGTCGGGGCCCCCGAATTCGTACAGCAGCTGGCGGCAGCGGCCGCACGGGACCAGGATCTCGCCCCGGCCGTCCACGCACGTGAAGTGCGTCAGCCGGCCGCCGCCGGTGCGCTGCAGCTGCGAGACCAGCCCGCACTCGGCGCACAGTCCCAGACCGTAGCTGGCGTTCTCCACGTTGCAGCCGGAGACCGTGCGGCCGTCGTCGACCAGGGCGGCGACGCCGACCGGGTAGCCCGAGTAGGGGGCGTACGCCTGGGTCATGGCCTCGCGGGCCAGCTCGCGCAGCGCCTCCCAGTCGACGTCGGCCGGCCGGGTCACTTGCCCTGGCCCTTGCGGTAGCGCATGCCGTCGGCCTTGGGCATCCTCAGGCGCTGCGCGGACAGCGACAGCACGAGGAGGGTGACGACGTACGGGGTGGCGCCCACGAAGTCGCTCGGGACCTCGTCGGTGACCAGGTACCACAGCAGGACGAGCGCGCCCACCATGAGGCTGATCCCGCCCTGCCAGTGGTTCCTCTTGTACAGCTTCCAGCCGGCCATCGCCACGAGCAGCACGACCAGCAGGAGCAGCAGGGCGTGCACGGTCTGGCCGCCGTTGCGCAGCTGGAGCGCGTCGGAGTAGCCGAACAGGCCGGCACCCATGGCGAGGCCGCCGGGCCGCCAGTTGCCGAAGATCATGGCGGCGAGACCGATGTAACCGCGGCCGCCGGTCTGGCCCTCCAGGTAGATGTGCGAGGTGACCAGGGCGAGGAACGCGCCGCCGAGGCCTGCCAGACCGCCGGAGACGGCGACGGCCACGTACTTGTACTTGTAGACGTTGACGCCGAGGGACTCCGCCGCGATCGGGTTCTCGCCGCAGGAGCGCAGACGCAGCCCGAACGGGGTGCGCCACAGCAGCCACCAGCTGGCGACGAACAGCACGAAGGCCAGGATGGTGATCACCGACAGGTTGGTGACCAGACCGCCGAGGATGCCCGCGAGGTCGGAGATCAGGAACCAGTGGTGGTTCTCGACGGAGCTCAGGGCGTCGGACAGGCCCGGGATGTCGAAGTTGGGCAGCGAGTCCACCGGCGGGGACTGCTTGGGGTTGCCGCCCGCGTCGGCCGCCTTGCCGTCGGTGAAGAACAGCTTGGCGAGGTACTGGGTGGTGCCCAGCGCGAGCAGGTTGATCGCGACACCGGAGACGATGTGGTCCACGCCGAAGGTGACGGTGGCGACGGCGTGCAGCAGTCCGCCCAGGACGCCGAAGCCGATGCCGCACAGCAGGCCGAGCCAGGGGTTGGACTGCCAGCCGATCCAGCCGGCGCCGAAGGTGCCGAGGATCATCATGCCCTCGAGGCCGATGTTGACCACGCCGGAGCGCTCGGACCACAGGCCCGCGAGACCGGCGAGGCCGATCGGCACGGCGAGGCTGAGCGCGGCGCTGACCTGGCCGTCGGAGGTGAGCTGGTTGGCGCCGGTGATGGCGCGGACCGCGGCCACGAGGAGCAGCGCGCCCGCGACGATCATGAGGATCTGGCCGAGCGGGCGGCCCGAGCGGGTGCCCGCGCTGTCGGCCTTGGGGGCCGCGGGCGGCGGCGTGTCGGTCATCGTGGCAGTCATCACGCCACCTCCTGCTTCTGGGTCGGGGCGGCGGCCTGCGCGGCGAGCTCGGCGCCGACCCGCTGCTGCTGGCGCTTGAGGCCGTAACGCCGTACGACCTCGTAGGCGATGACGACGCACAGGACGATGACGCCCTGGATGACGCCGAGGATTTCCTTGTCGTAGCCCTGGAACTCCAGGTGGTTGGTGGTGCGCTCCAGGAAGCCCCACAGCAGGGCGCCGAGCGCGATGCCGATCGGGTTGTTGCGGCCGAGCAGGGCGATGGCGATACCGGTGAAGCCGATGCCCGTCGGGAAGTCGTTGCTGAACTGGTGGCTGTCGTTGAGCAGGGTCGGCATGCCGATCAGGCCGGCGATGGCGCCGGAGATGAGCATGCTGGTGGCGATCATCTTCTTGACGGACACACCGCTCGCGGCGGCCGCGCTCTCGGACTGGCCGACGGTGCGCAGGTCGAAGCCGAAGCGGGTGCGGCCGAGCACGAACCAGTACGCGACGCCGACGGCCACGGCGATGAAGATGAAGCCCCACAGCTCGCCGGCCGCGCCGGTGTCGATCTGGAAGAAGTAGGCGTCCTTCGCCAGCGGCTTGGTGGAGACGACCGTGCCGCCGCTCTGCAGTTCGGCGAGCTTCCCGGGCTGCAGCAGGTAGGCGATGATCGCGGTGGCGATCGCGTTGAGCATGATCGTCGAGATGACCTCGCTGACGCCGCGGGTCACCTTCAGCACGCCGGCGATGCCCGCCCAGACGGCGCCGGTGGCCATGGCGCACAGGATGATCAGGATGATCGAGAGCCAGCCGGGCGTGGTCAGCGCGCCGCCGAGGACGGCGGCGAAGAACGCGGCGATGCGGTACTGGCCGTCGACACCGATGTTGAACAGGTTCATCCGGAAGCCGATGGCCACCGCGACACCCGCCAGGTAGTACGTCGTCGCCTTGTTGAGGATGTAGACCTGGCTGTCGCTGGCGGTGCCGTAGGTCAGCATGTCGCTGAAGGCGGCGCCGGGGTTCTTGCCGGTGGCGAGGATCACCAGGGTGGTGACGACGATCGCGGCGACGATCGCCAGCAGCGGGGCCGCGATGCCGAGGAGCAGCCGCTCCTTGTCGATGCGTTGGGTCAGCTTCTTCATCGGGCGTCGTCCTCTGTGTGCTCCAGGTGGCCGGTGGCCGCACCCGTCATGGCGGAGCCCAGCTCCTCGGGGGTGATGGTGGCGGGGTCGGCGTCGGCGACCAGCCGGCCGCGGTACATCACCCGCAGGGTGTCGGACAGGCCGATGAGCTCGTCCAGGTCGGCGGAGATCAGCAGCACGGCCAGGCCCTCGCGGCGGGCCTCGCGGATGTGGTCCCAGATCGCGGCCTGCGCGCCGACGTCCACGCCCCGGGTGGGGTGGGCGGCGATCAGCAGCTTGGGCGCGTGGCTCATCTCGCGGCCGACGATCAGCTTCTGCTGGTTGCCGCCGGAGAGGGAGGCGGCGGTGACGTCGATGCCGGGGGTGCGGACGTCGTACGCCTCGATGATGCGCTCGGTGTCGCTGCGGGCGGCCTTGATGTCGAGGAGCTGGCCGCGGGAGTTGGGCCGCTCGGTGACGTGGCCGAGGATGCGGTTCTCCCACAGCGGGGCCTCGAGGAGCAGGCCGTGGCGGTGGCGGTCCTCGGGGATGTAGCCGACGCCGGCCTCGCGGCGGTGGCGGGTGGGCACGTGGGAGATGTCGGTGCCGTCGAGGGCGATGGTGCCCGCGTTCAGCGCGCGGATGCCCATGATGGCCTCGACCAGCTCGGACTGGCCGTTGCCCTCCACGCCGGCGATGCCGAGGACCTCGCCCTTGTGGATGGTGAAGGAGATGTCGTCGAGGATGATGCGCTCGACGCCGTCGAGGTCGGTCTGGGCCAGGCGCAGGCCGTCGACCTCGAGCAGCGCGAGGTCGGTGACCGTGGACTCCTCGGTCTCCGGGGTGGGCAGTTCGCTGCCGACCATCAGCTCGGCGAGCTGCTTGGTGGTGGTGCCTTCCGGCTGCACCGTGCCGACGGTGGTGCCGCGGCGGATGACGGTGATCTCGTCGGCCACGGACAGGACTTCGCCCAGCTTGTGGGAGATGAAGATGACGGTGAGGCCCTCGGCCTTGAGCTCGCGCAGGTTGTCGAAGAGGGCTTCGACCTCCTGCGGGACCAGGACGGCGGTGGGCTCGTCGAGGATGAGGGTCTTCGCGCCGCGGTAGAGGACCTTGAGGATCTCCACGCGCTGGCGGTCGGCGACGCCGAGCTCCTCCAGCAGCACGTCCGGGCGGACGTTCAGGCCGTACGCGTCCGAGATCTCCTTGATCTTCGCGCGGGCCTTGGCGCCGATGCCGTACAGCTTCTCCGCGCCGAGGACCACGTTCTCCAGGACGGTGAGGTTGTCGGCGAGCATGAAGTGCTGGTGGACCATGCCGATGCCGCGGGCGATGGCGTCGGCGGGGTTGTGGAAGACGACCGTCTCGCCGTTCACGGTGATGGTGCCCTCGTCGGCCTGCTGCATGCCGTAGAGGATCTTCATCAGGGTGGACTTCCCGGCGCCGTTCTCACCGCACAGGGCGTGGACGGTTCCGGTGCGGACGGTGATGTCGATGTCCTTGTTGGCGACGACGCCGGGGAATCGCTTGGTGATGCCGCGCAGTTCGACGGCAGCGGGAGGGCTGGACGCGTTGATGGCGCACTCTCCTCGGGGAAAGGGGCTGCGTAGGAGGGGGCAGGCGTCGGCGACGCTAGCGCGGCAACTCCGAGCTACACGCGTAGAGTTGACACATTGTTATGGCTCGGCGAGGGGGTTGACAAGGGCCCCTTCGCCGAGCCGGGGGTCAGGCGGGAACCGTCGGGTCAGCTGGTCTTGACCTTGACGGTGCCGTCGACGATCTTCTTCTTGGCAGCGTCCAGCTGGGACTTGATGTCGTCGATGTAGCCACCGCTGGTGGCCAGGCCGACACCGCCCTTGGCGAGCGAGTAGATCTGGTTGCCCGTCAGGGGCTTGCCGTCGTGCACGGACTTGATGAAGTCGTACACGCCGACGTCGACGTTCTTGACCATGGAGGTCAGGATCGACGTCTTGTACGCGGCCAGACCCGGGATGTTGTACTGGTCGGAGTCCACGCCGATGGCCCAGGCGCCCTTGACGCCGTGGACGGCCTCGATCGCGCCGTTGCCGGAGGAGCCGGCCGCGGTGTAGATCACGTCGGCGCCGTTGTCGAGCATGCCGGACGCGGCCTCCTTGCCCTTGTCGGGGCTGGAGAAGCCGGACAGGTCCGAACCGTGGGTCAGGTACTGGACGTCGACCTTCGCCTTGGCGTTGGTGTCCTTGACGCCCTGGACGTAACCCGCGGCGAACTTCTTGATCAGCGGGGTGTCGACGCCGCCGATGAAGCCCACGTGGTTCTTCTTGGTCTTCAGCGCCGCGGCGACACCGGCGAGGTAGGAACCCTGCTCCTCGGTGAAGGTGATGCTGTCGACGTTCTTGGCGGTCGCGACCGAGTCGATCAGACCGAAGCTGACCTTCGGGTACTTCGCGGCGACCTTGTCCACCGAGGTGGCGTAGGAGAAGCCGACGGCGACGATCGGGTTGTAGCCCGCGTCCGCCAGGTCGGTCAGCCGCTGCTCACGGTCGGCCTCGGTGTCGGAGGTCTTCGCGGTCAGCTCCTTGATGGAACCGCCGAACTCCTTCTCGGCCTTGTCGGCACCGCGCGCGGCGGAGTCGTTGAAGGAACGGTCACCACGGCCGCCGACGTCGTACGCGAGGCCGATCTTGATGCCCTTGCCGCTGCCGCCGGAGGACGAGGGCGAGCTGCTGTTGTCGGAGGAGGTGCTGCCACAGGCAGTGGCAGTCAGTGCGAGAGCTGCGGTCGCGATACACGCAGCGGAAAGCTTTGCTACCCGGCGCACGGGAAGGCTCCTTCACCTGACCTGAGCGCCTCGTCGGCGCTTGATGTGAGCACCATGCCAGTGCTCGGGCCCGGACGCCCCTGCGGCGTCGGCTTCGCGGCATCGTAACGCGCGTAGATGTCAGAAAAACACCCCTTCCTAAGCCGTTATCGATTCGAGGCAAACAGCGCCTGAACTCGGGGTCTGCGGGCCTCACACGCCCCGGTTTCGATGTGCGCACGATTGGCTTACAACCGTGTTGCGTCGGAAGGCCGAACGGCCCTCCGAGGAGGGCCGTTCGGGGAAGTTCAGCTCACTGGGCCGCGTCGAGCAGGGCCGCCGCGGTGAACAGCTCGACGCCCACCGTGATCGCCGACTCGTCGACGTCGAAGTCGCCCTGGTGCAGGTCACGCACCGTGCGCTCGCCGGGCGGGCGGACGCCGAGGCGGGCCATGGCGCCGGGGACGTGCTCCAGGTACCAGGAGAAGTCCTCGCCGCCCAGGCTCTGCTCGGTGCCCTCCACGGACAGGGCGCCGCGGCGGGCGGTCTGCGCGTCGCGCAGCAGCTCGGTGACGTCCGGGTCGTTGACGACCGGCGGGACGCCGCGGACGTAGTTGATCTCCGACTTGGCGCCGTGCAGGTTGGCGACCTCGTCGATGGCCGCGACGACGAGGTCCGGGGCCTGCCGCCAGGTGTCCAGGTCGAGGCAGCGCACGGTGCCGGAGAGCTCGGCGTGCTGCGGGATGACGTTCGGGGCGTGCCCGGACTCGATACGGCCCCAGGTCACGGCCAGGCCGCTGCGGCTGTCCACGCGGCGGCCGACCAGTGCGGGCACGTCGGTGGCGACGCGGGCGGCGGCGGTGACCAGGTCGGTGGTCAGGTGGGGGCGGGCGGTGTGGCCGCCGGGGCCGTCGAGCGCGACCTCGAGGCGGTCGCAGGCGGAGGTGATGGCGCCCTCCCGCAGGCCGATCCGCCCGGCGTCGACCCGGGGGTCGCAGTGCACGGCGAGGATCCGGCCCACCCCGTCCAGGACGCCGTACTCGATGGCGTCGGCGGCGCCGCCGGGCAGCACCTCCTCGGCCGGCTGGAACAGCAGGCGCACCGGCCGCGGCAGCCGGCCCCGGCGGTGCAGGTCCGCCATGACGAGGCCGGCGCCCAGCACCACGGTGGTGTGCACGTCGTGCCCGCAGGCGTGCGCCCGGTCGGGCACGGTGGAGCGGTAGGCGCACTCGCTCTTGGTGTCCGGGATGGGCAGCGCGTCGATGTCGGCGCGCAGGGCGAGCATGGGCCGGCCGCCGTCCCACTCCCCGATGTCACAGACCAGCCCGGTCCCCCCGGCGAGCACCCGGGGCTTCAGGCCCGCCCGCTCCAGCCGCTCCTTGATCGCCGCGGTGGTGCGGAACTCCTGGTTGCCGAGCTCCGGGTGCATGTGCAGGTCGCGGCGGAAGGCGACGAGTTCGGCACGCAGCGCCTCGGGGAGCGTGCCGGGCAGGGCTTCGCCGGGCAGATCGTTTTCGGACTCCGGTGACATCAGTTGCTTCACCCTCTGCAGGGTAGGACGCCGAGGGGGCCGACCGCCCTCGATCTACAAAACTTCAGCCCGTCAGGCGAAGAAAAATCGGCCGCTCGACGCATGGGTGGGAGTGGAGATGGGTAGACCTGTCTTTTCTCTACGGATACCACGCCCCGCCCCGCGCCGGTGGTTCTGTTTCATCTTTCGGACCGTGCGGCACGGCCGCCGCCCCACCGGCAGCCTGCCCGGGGCCGCTGGTGGGGCGATGGAGTTCCAGGGGGTGTCGCCGGAGCCTTCCGGCGGTTTCACCCGGCGGTCCCACGGGCCCGGGTAGGGTCCGCCCCGTGACTTCCGAGATGACGGGTACCCCGGATTTCCTGCACGCCACGCAGACGTCGTACGACGCGATCGCCCGCCCTTACACCGAGCGGTTCGCCGACTGGCTGGGCGACAAGCCGCTGGACAGAGCGCTGGTGACGTCCTTCGCGGAGCTGGTGCGGGCGAACGGCGCGGCGCCCGTCGCCGACGTCGGCAGCGGCCCGGGGCATGTCACCGCGCGACTGCACGCGCTCGGCCTCGCGGTGTTCGGGGTGGACCTCTCGCCCCGGATGGTGGCGCTGGCCCGCGAGGCGCATCCCGGGCTGCGCTTCCACGTCGGGTCGATGACCTCGCTGGACCTGCCGGACGCGACCCTGGGCGGGGTGCTCGCCCTCTACTCGATCATCCACGTGCCGGACGAGCACCTGCCGACGGCCTTCGCCGAGTTCCACCGCGTCCTGGTGCCCGGCGGGCACGTCCTGCTCGGCTTCCAGAGCGGCGACGAGGACGACCGGATGCGGCTGACGGAGCGATTCGGCCGGGAGATATCGCTCGACTACCACTTCCGGGCACCGGCCGGCGTGGCGGACCTGCTGGTCAAGGCCGGACTGCGGGTGGAAGCGCGGGTGCTGCGCGAGCCACTGGAGGAGGAGAAGCGACCACGGGCGTACCTGCTGGCACGGAAGGCCGACTGAGCGCGGACTGACGGCCTGCCGGCCGGGTAGCACGGTCAGCCTCCCGGGCCGGAGGGTCAGCCGAGGGCTGTCACCGTTTGCAGGCGGGTTACGTCTCGGGCTGTGCCGGTCACTCCTGAGAGGAAGCCCTGGGCTCGGGGGGAGGCGTGGTCGGTCAGCCAGGCGGGGTCGATGTCGCAGACGGCGACGCGGACCTCGGTGCCGGCCAGGGCCAGGGGCAGGGTGTGGACGACGGTCGAGGGAAAACTGAGGATCGTACGGCCGATCGGGCCACGCCGGGCGATCAGCTCCAGCGGCAGGTCGGGCCGGACTATCTCCAGGCCCGTCTCGACCGCGAGCCGGTGCAGCTTCTCGGTGCTCTCGCGGCGGTGGGCGAAGTAGCGGGTGGCGCCGTGGGCCTTGGCCAGGGTGCGGACGGCGTCCAGGTAGCGCTCGGCGTCGACGACGCCGGTCTCCACCAGCGAGGTGCCCACCATGTCGGCGCCCCTGGTGATCCGCGGCGGGCCGAAGCGGAAGCGGGTCCAGGCGAAGTCGTTGGCGTGGACGGTGACGCCCGCCGGGGTCTCGTCCACCGGCATGGAGGAGAAGATCTCCACCTGGCGCCCGGCGGTGGGGGTGAGGCGGCGCCGGGCCCGGGCGGAGACCGGCGCGAAGACCAGGTCCCGGGCGCCGGGGCGGCCGCCCTTGCGGTGCCAGCGCACGAGCCGCTCGCCGCGGGCCAGCTGGGCGACGAACTCCATGGTCGCCGTGCCGTCGTCGACGACGACCAGATGACGGGCCCGGGTGATGGTCAGCAGGAGCTGTACGTAACGGGAGAAGGGGTCGCCCAGGACGACCCGTCGGGCACGGCGCAGCAGGCCGGTCAGGCCGCCGACGGTCTGGAAGGGCGCCGCGGGGCCACCCCGGGCCTCCTCCCAGCGGACGGTGTGGCCCTCCTCGCGGGCGAGTTCGGCCATGCGGCGCAGCTGGCCGCGGGTCATCGGGTCGGTCGGGGCCAGGACGACGAGGGCGAGCTCCGCGTCGGGCGCGTGGGCGTGCGCCCACTCCAGCACGTTCAGGAGCTGTACCGGACTCTCGACGAACGCGAGGGTGTGGGGGCCGGTCTTCCCGGCGCGGGGGCTCATCGACGACGACCGTCCCGTCGTAGGGCGCTGATGAGGCGCTGGACGTCAGAGGGCGCGGGCGCGGGGCGCGCGCGGACGCTGCGAGTCCGAGCGCTCCCGTTCGGGGCGCCCGGACTCGGTGTGCTCGGAACTCAGACGGCGACCGGCTCGCCCGCCGCCGCGGCGATCTCCGCCTCGGCGACCACGCCGGCGACGCGGCGCAGCTTCTTCATCGGGCCGAGCTCGGAGTCGTAGACCTTCTTGACGCCGTCGCCGAGGGAGGCCTCGATGACGCGGATGTCGCGGACCAGGCGCTCCAGGCCCTGCGGCTCGACGGAGGCGGCCTGGTCGGAGCCCCACATCGCGCGGTCGAGGGTGATGTGGCGCTCGACGAAGACGGCGCCGAGGGCGACCGCGGCCAGCGTGGTCTGCAGGCCGGTCTCGTGGCCGGAGTAGCCGATCGGGACGTTCGGGAACTCCTTCTCCAGCGTGTTGATGACGCGGAGGTTGAGCTCGTCGGCCTTCGCCGGGTACGTCGAAGTGGCGTGGCACATCAGGATGTTGTCGCTGCCGAGGACCTCGACGGCGTGGCGGATCTGCTTCGGCGTCGACATGCCGGTGGACAGGATGACGGAGCGGCCGGTGGAGCGCAGGGCGCGCAGCAGCTCGTCGTCGGTCAGGGAGGCGGAGGCCACCTTGTGGGCGGGGACGTCGAACTTCTCCAGGAAGGCGACGGCCTCGGTGTCCCACGGGGAGGCGAACCAGTCGATCCCCTTCTCCTTGCAGTACTCGTCGATCTGGCGGTACTCGTCCTCGCCGAACTCCACGCGGTGGCGGTAGTCGATGTAGGTCATCCGGCCCCAGGGGGTGTCGCGCTCGATGTCCCACTGGTCGCGCGGGGTGCAGATCTCGGGGGTGCGCTTCTGGAACTTCACGGCGTCGCAGCCGGCGGCGGCGGCCACGTCGATCAGCTTGAAGGCGTTCTCCAGCTCGCCGTTGTGGTTGATGCCGATCTCGCCGCAGATGTAGACCGGGCGGCCGGGGCCGACCTCGCGGGAACCGAACTGGCGCAGGCGGGAGTAGGTGCTCATGGCAGTGAACTTTCCTTAACTGTCGAGGGAGTCGAGAGAGGGGCCGAGGATCCAGCTGGCGATCTCTCGGATCGCGCCGTCGCCACCGGGGACGGTGGTGACCGCACGGGCGGCGCCGCGTACCACGTCGTGGGCGCTCGCGACCGCCACGGGCCAGCCCACGAGGGCGAAGCACGGGAGGTCGTTGACGTCGTTGCCGACGTAGAGCACGCGCTCGGGCGCGATGCCCTGCTCCTCGCACCACTGCTTGAGTGCGAGGTCCTTCCGGTCGATGCCGTGCAGGACCGGGATCTTGAGCTTCCGGGCCCGGGCGGCGACGACCGGGTTCTGCTCCGTGGAGAGGATCAGCATGTTCAGGCCGCTCTTGCGCAGCGCGGCGATGCCGAGCCCGTCCCCGCGGTGCACGGAGACGAACTCCTTTCCATCGGCGTCGATCAGCACCCGGTCGTCGGTCTGGGTGCCGTCGAAGTCCAGTACGACCGCGTCGATGTCGTCGGCGGTCGGCAGCGAACCGGGGCGGTCCGCGTCGAAGAGGGGGGCCAGCGCGCGGGCGCGGGCGAGGTCGTGCGGGTCGTCGATCTCCAGCACGCGGGCGGGGTCGGTGCGGACCAGCTCGGTGCGGCCGAAGAAGCGGTGCTGGTGCTTGCGGAAGCCGGCCGCGTGCATGGCGTAGGCGGCGCCGGTCTCCAGCAGGTCCTGGGGGCGGTCCTGGCGGCGCGGGCGGTAGGACTTGTCGTGGTTGACGCCGAAGCCGCCGCCGGTGGCCGCGTCGGCCTCGGTGACGGTGCCGGGGGCGATCTCGTCCTCGGCGTCGCGCCAGATGAACCCGTGGAAGGGGGCGACGGTGACGGCGGTGTCCGCGCCGTTCTCCGCGACCGCGCCGGCCACCCCGTCGATGTCCTCGCGGGCGAGGAACGGGCTGGTGCACTGCACGAGCAGCACCACGTCGACGGCCGCTCCGTGCAGGGCCTCGTGGGCGTCCATGGCGTGCAGGACGGCGGCCTCGGAGGTGGCGGTGTCCCCGGCGATGGCCGCGGGGCGCAGCACGACCTCGGCGCCGGCCTCGCGGGCCGCGGCGGCGATGGCGTGGTCGTCGGTGGAGACGACGACGTCGGTCACCAGACGGGTCGCCCGGCACTCGCGCACCGCCCGCGACACCAGCGGCACACCGCCGACGGGGGCGAGGTTCTTCGCGGGCACACCCTTGGAGCCGCCGCGCGCGGGGATGACGGCGAGCACGCGGCGCACGGTGGCCCCGGTGTCGGCCGGCGAGTCGGACATGGGTCGCACTCCTTGTGCAGAGTTCGCTGAGGTCTGATGGGCGGCCAAGCCGCCCTGTAGGGGCGCGGGGAACTGCGCGATCAACCCCGACGGAGCCGCACTCTCAAAACCACCGGAGTCGCCGCTCACAGCTCCCCCATCCGCCGGATGACGGGCGCCACCCGCTGCACCCCGTGCCGGTAGGCCCCCCGCGCGGCCCGCCGCACGATCTGCCGGACAGGCCCCGGCTCCTTGTCGTGGGCGGGAGCCCCGGGCAGCGGAGCGCCGTCGGGGCCGAGGTGGTGGCGGGCGAGGATGCCGGGCAGGTATCCGGGGGCGGTCACCGGCGTGTAGTAGGGGGCGAGGGGCCCCAACCCGCCCGGCTTCGCCAGGAGTTCGGCGATGCGTTCGCGCGCCGCGTCGAAGGCGGTGGCGTACGTGCCGTCCGCGGCGACGCCCTGGCGGGCCACCCACTCCTCGTCCGGCACCGGCCGGTGCCCGGCGTCGAGCTGGTCCCAGGAGGCGAGGCAGCCGGAGCCGACGAAGTGGTGGTTGCCGAGGACCTCGCGGATGCCGAGGTCGGTCAGGACGACCGTCGGGATGCGCCGGTGCAGGGACTCCAGGGCGGCCGTCGAGCTGATGGTGACCAGCAGGTCGGTGCGGTCCAGGACCTCGCCCATGTTGCCGTACACCAGGCGGAAGTTGGCCGGCGGGTCGAGCCGCTGGACCAGCTTCTGGTACGGCAGTTCCTCGATGTGCGTGGTGTGTTCGCCCGGCCGGGAGCGCAGCTTGAGCAGCACCTCGCGCTCGGGGTGCAGCCGGGCGTGCCGGATCAGCCGGTCGAGGAGGTGGACGCGGTCCCTGCGGTTGTCCGGGACGGACGGCTGGACCGCGAACACCACGGTGTACGGGTCGTGTTCGCCGGTGTAGGTCTCGCCGCCCAGGAACGGCAGTGCCACCTCGGTCACCGACGAGGCGTCGGCGCCGACCCCCTCGTACACGGCCCGGAAACGCTCCGCGTCCTGGCGGGAGTTGGCGAGGACGAGGTCCGCGCCGTGCCGCAGCAGCAGGCCGTCGGCGAGCTTCTCGTAGACGACGCCGACATACCCGGTGACGACCACGGGACGCGAAGTGCGGCCTTCCCAGGCGTGCTTGAGGCCGTGCAGCATCGCCTGCACACCGCCGCCCACGAGGGCGAGGACGAGGACGTCGTACTCCTCCTCCGCCATGGCGCGCAGGAACTCGACGGACGTGACCTCCCGGAGGGAGTCGGCCGTGACGCCGACCTCCGCCAGCTGGCGCGCGGTCGGGGTGGCCCGTCCGCGCAGCAGGAAACCGCTCAGCTCGAAGCCGACTTGCGCGTCCTCGCGCTCGGCGGCTTCCATGGACGGGCCCGGAGCGATACGGGCCGCGGTCAACGCACCCCATTTCCAGCGGGTGTCGGAGTCCGCGAGCACGGCGATTCGCGTGGGCTTCGAGGTACTTGATGGCACGTCGAAGACGCTAGGAAGCAATTCCTAGGTATGCGCCAACCGCATCTGGCCAAAAAGTTAACAACACCCCGCCGAGAGCCGAACTGGCCCGCGGATTCGCCGGAAGTACAGGCGGTGCACCGTTCCGACACATTGAGTTCACCCAGTGTAAAGACACCGGAAAGTTGACCTGTCGGGCCGACTCCTAGGCTTCCGGACGTGCCCAAGCTTTCCGTGATCGTGCCGTTCTACAACGTGCAGCAATACGCCCCCGACACCCTGAGAAGCCTGCGTTTGAACGCCCGGCCGGATTTCGAGTTCGTACTGGTCGACGACCATTCGAAGGACGAAACTCCGGCCATTCTCGAGCGGGCGGCCGAGGAGCTTTCCGAGGTCGCGCAGGTGCGTTATATCCGCCATGAGAAGAACGGAGGTCTTGCCACCGCCCGCAACACCGGACTGGACGCCGCCCAGGGCGAGTACCTCACGTTCCTGGACGGCGACGACTGGCTGGCGCCCGGCTACTTCAGCCGACTGGTGTCCGCGATAGAGGGGTTGGGCTGCGACTTCGTGCGCACCGACCATGTGCAGGCGACCGCCCGCGCACGGTCGATCAGCCGGGTCCCGATCGGACGCCGCTGGGAGGTGTTCGACCCGCGCGAGGCGATCCTGCCGGCCGACCGCTCCACGTCGGTGGACTACGCCTTCGCCTGGGCGGGCGCCTACCACCGCCGGCTGCTCGACAAGGGCCTGCTGCACTTCACGGACGGGCTGCGCACCGCCGAGGACCGGCCCTGGATCTGGAAACTGCACCGCGAGGCCGAGTCGTTCGCCGTGGTGAGCCTGCTCGGCGTGTTCTACCGGCGCGGGGTCGCCTCCTCGCTGACCCAGATCGGCGACGTCCGCCAGCTGGACTTCATCCGCGCCTTCGACCAGGTCATCGAGGAGACGCGGCAGGACCCGGACGCCGACCGGCTGCTGCCGAAGGCCGTGCGCACCTACTGCGCGATCATCGCCCACCACGTCTCGGACGAGGAGAAGTGGGAGCCGTCGGTGTACCGGCAGCTGCGGGCGAGGAGCGCGGCCGCCATCCAGCGCCTGCCGCAGGACATGCTCGGCGACGTGCTCGAGACGATGGACATGCACCGCTCCTCCAAGTTGCGGCGGCTGCGGCGCCGGATCACGACAGCGAAGGCGGCTGCCTGATGCCCCGTACCACTCGTATCTACTGCGTCTCGACGCTCTACGGCGCCGCCACCCTGGCCGCCGCGATCGACTCCGACTGCTTCGACGACGAGGACCGCAGCCTGCTGCTGGTCTTCAACAACTCCGCGACCCCGGAGACGACGACGCCGGTCGACGAGATGCCGGGCTTCGAGCCGCTGCGCGCGCACTTCGACGAGGTGCTGTCCTGGAACGAGGCCATCAGCCCCTTCCACCCCGGCGCCTGGGTGCCCCGCGCGGACGACGTCCCGCTCTTCGAGCGCTATCTGCGGCTGCTGTGGGGCCTCGGCGACGACCGGGTGGAGCTGGTGGTGGAGTCCATCCAGGTCGCCCCGGCGCTGACGGTGGCCCAGCTGTTCACCGACGCCCCGGTGCACGTGTACGCCGACGGTCTGATGAGCTACGGCCCCACCCGCAACAAGATCGACCCGCTGGTCGGCACGCGGGTGCGCAGGCTGCTCCACCTGGACCTGGTGCCGGGCCTCACCCCGCGGCTGCTGACCGAGTTCGACGTGCCCGCGGAGGTCGTGCCGACCGAGGCGTTCCTGAAGGTGCTGGGCGAACTCACCGCGTCCGTCACGGACCTGCCGGTGCTGCCCGCCGAATCGGCGCTGCTGCTGGGCCAGTACCTGTCCGCGCTGGGCATCCTCTCCCCCGAGGAGGAGGAGGACCTGCACGTGCGGATGATGCGCGGGGCGGTCGAGCGCGGGCACCGGGCGATCGTCTTCAAGCCGCACCCCACCGCGCCGGCCCGCTACAGCCGCGCCCTGGAGGCCGAGGCCGCGCAGCTTGGCGTCGACCTCACCGTCCTCGACGTGCCCGTCCTCGCCGAGGTGCTGTTCGAGAAGGTCCCGCCCGCCCTGGTCGTCGGCTGCTTCTCCACGGCGCTGTTCACGGCGTCCGCGTTCTACGGTCTGACGGTCGCCCGCGTGGGCACCGAGATGCTGCTGGACCGCCTCACGCCGTTCCAGAACAGCAACCGGGTCCCGGTCGTGCTGGCCGACGCGCTGATTCCGGACCTGGAGGGCCGCAAGGGCGAGGCGCCGGTCGACGCCGGCAGCCTGGACGGCCTGCTCGACGCGCTCAGCTACACCATGCAGTCGCAGATCTACCCGAGCCTGCGGCCGCGGGCGGAACGGTACCTCTCGAAGCACCTCACCCCGCGGACGAAGCGGTACTTCCGGCGGCGGCGGCTCACCTCGCTCGGTCTGCCGGGCGGGATTCCGGAGCGCCTCGCCTTCATCCCCCGCAACTCCACGGCGCGGCGGGTGGTGCGGCGGGCACGGGCACTGAAGAAGGCCGTGGGTCGCTGAGGCTCCCGCGCTTCGGGGTGAGGCCACGATGGGTCGTCGTTCGGGTGCGACGCCATCGTGGCCGGTCGCGCGTCCAGGACGCCTGCAACCTCGGCTGGAAGCCGGGCGCGGTGCTCACCGGGAGCGCCCCGGCCGCCCTGCTCGACACCTACGAGGAGGAACGGCGCCCGATCGCGGCGGACATGCTGGGGCTCACCGCCGGCGTCCACCGGGGCGAGGTGCGGCGCGGCGCCGCGACAGTCCAACTGGGCCTGGGCTACCGGGAGTCGAGCCTTGCGCTGGACACGCGCCCGGCCGGGACCCCGCTGCGGTCACTGGACGCTGGTCGCGGTGGGGATGGCGGCGCCGGAGGTGCCGGAAGTCGTACGGGTGGCCGCGGGCCAGGAGCAGCCGTCGTACGGCGTCACGCGCTCGCCAGCGACAGCTTCACCGCGAAGCCGAGGAACAGCATCCCCGCGGCCGAGGTGGCCGTCGCCGACAGGCGCTTGCGGCGGCGGAAGGCGGCGGCGAGCCGCGTGCCGCCGAATATCAGCGCGGTGAGGTACAGGAAGCTGGCGAGCTGCGCGAAGGCGCCGAGGACGACGAAGGACAGCGCCGGATAGGCGTACCCGGGGTCGACGAACTGCACGAAGAAGGCGACGAAGAACAGGATCGCCTTGGGGTTGAAGAGGCTGACGACCAGGGCGCGGCGGTAGGGCCGCTCGTCGGTGCCGGCCGGCTCCTCGGCTTGCGCGACGGGCGACCTGCGCGTGCGCCACATCCCCCACGCGGCCCTCATCATGCCGACCGCCAGCCACGTCAGATAGCCGGCGCCGGCGTACTTCACGATGCCGAACAGCAGGGCGTTGGCCTGCAGCAGCGAGGCCACGCCGGCGGCGGACAGGGTCATCAGCACGGTGTCGCCGCACCACACGCCCGCCGCGGCGGTGTACCCGGCGCGCACCCCGCGCCGGGCGGCGACGGACAGCACGTACAGCGAGTTGGGACCGGGCAGCAGGACGATCAGGACGAGACCGGCCAGGTAGGTGGGGAGGTCGATGACACCGAACATGAGAAGGAGTGTCGCACGCGGGTCCGACACTCAGAACGCGTCGCTGGGGACGTACGTCCCCCACACCTCGCGCAGCGCGTTGCAGACCTCGCCGACGGTGGCGCGGGCCTTGAGGGCGTCCTTCATCGGGTACAGGACGTTGTCCTCGCCCTCGGCGGCCTTCTTCAGGGCCGCGAGCGCGCTGTCCACCGCCTGCTGGTCGCGCTCGGCGCGCAGCTTCGCCAGCCGTTCGGCCTGCTGCGCCTCGATCGCCGGGTCGACGCGGAGGGGCTCGTACGGCTCCTCCTCGTCGAGCTGGAAGCGGTTGACGCCGACGACCACCCGCTCGCCGGAGTCGGTCTCCTGGGCGATGCGGTAGGCGCTGCGCTCGATCTCGGACTTCTGGAAGCCGTGCTCGATGGCGGAGACCGCGCCGCCGAGGTCCTCGACCTTCTGCATCAGCTCGACGGCCGCCGCCTCGACGTCGTCGGTCATCTTCTCGATGACGTAGGACCCGGCGAAGGGGTCGACCGTCGCGGTCACGTCCGTCTCGTACGCCAGGACCTGCTGGGTGCGCAGCGCCAGGCGGGCGGACTTGTCCGTCGGCAGGGCGATCGCCTCGTCGAAGGAGTTGGTGTGCAGCGACTGCGTGCCGCCGAGCACGGCGGCCAGGCCCTGCACCGCGACGCGGACCAGGTTGACCTCCGGCTGCTGGGCCGTCAGCTGCACCCCGGCCGTCTGCGTGTGGAAGCGCAGCATCAGCGACTTGGGGTTCTTCGCGCCGAACTCCTCGCGCATGACCCGGGCCCAGATGCGCCGGGCCGCACGGAACTTGGCGACCTCTTCGAGGACGGTCGTCCGCGCGACGAAGAAGAAGGACAGACGCGGGGCGAAGTCGTCGACGTCCATGCCGGCCGCGACCGCCGTACGGACGTACTCGATGCCGTCCGCGAGTGTGAAGGCGATCTCCTGCGCGGGGGACGCCCCCGCCTCCGCCATGTGGTAGCCGGAGATCGAGATCGTGTTCCACTTGGGGATCTCGGCCTTGCAGTACTTGAAGATGTCGGCGATCAGCCGCAGCGAGGGCTTCGGCGGGAAGATGTACGTGCCGCGCGCGATGTACTCCTTGAGCACGTCGTTCTGGATCGTGCCGGTCAGCTTGTCGGCCGGCACGCCCTGCTCCTCCGCGACCAGTTGGTACAGGAGCAGCAGCAGCGATGCGGGCGCGTTGATCGTCATCGACGTCGAGACCTTGTCCAGCGGGATCCCGCCGAACAGCACCCGCATGTCGTCGACCGAGTCGATCGCCACGCCCACCTTGCCGACCTCGCCGTGCGCGATCGGCGCGTCGGAGTCGTGGCCCATCTGGGTCGGCAGGTCGAAGGCGACCGACAGACCCATCGTGCCGTTGGCGATCAGCTGCTTGTAGCGGGCGTTGGACTCCGTCGCCGTGCCGAAGCCCGCGTACTGGCGCATGGTCCAGGGGCGGCCGGTGTACATCGAGGGATACACGCCGCGCGTGAACGGGTAGCCGCCGGGCTCCCCCAGCTTCTCGGCGGGGTCCCAGCCCTGAAGGCTCTGAGGCCCGTAGACCGGCTCGATGGGCAGTCCGGACTCCGACTCGCGCGCCATGGTGTGATGCCTCCCGCTGTTACTCGCCAGTACCGGACCGACCCTCCTGCGGACTGTAGCGGGGCGCGTGCGACCGGTGGAGGGGGGTTCCCTGGGACCTTACTCACAGCCTTCGTGCGGTCCCGGTCACAACAATGCCGCGCCGTTCGCGACCCGTCACCCGCGGGCAGCATCTCAGGTGACATACGGGCTCGACGGTGAGACGGGCGGGGGTCGTGTTGCGTACTACGGGCATGGGGAGATCGGCGGCCGCGGTGGCGGCGCTCGCGGCCCTGGTGGCCGTCGGCTGCACCGTGCAGGGCAAGGACGGCAAGGTGCACTCGCCGGTGCACATCGAACTGCCCGGCAGTACCGCCCCCTCGGTGAAGAGCGACGACAGGCCGACCGCGGCGGCTCCGTCCCGGGCCGGGGCCGGTGTCCTGTGGGCCCGCGGCGACTCGGGGAGCGGCGTCCGCGAGCTGCAGGCCCGGCTGCGGCAGGCCGACTGGCTCTTCGACGGGCCGACCGGGCAGTACGACGATCTCACCGAGGCCGCGGTCAAGGGCTTCCAGGGCAAGCGCGGGCTGCCGAGAACCGGCGAGACCGACATCGTCACCTGGCAGCGGCTGAAGAAGATGACGCACGAGCCGGGCACATGGGAGCTGTACCTGATGGGCGGCCAGCCCGCCGGGCCGCCCGACCCGCGCTGCCTGACCGGACGGGTGCTGTGCATCGACAAGACGACCCGCACCCTGCGCTGGATGATCGACGGGCGCACGGTGTCGGAGATGTCGGTCCGCTTCGGCGCCGTCGGCACGCCCACCCGCGAGGGCGTCTTCCACGTGTACTGGAAGTCGCGCCACCACTTCTCGACGCTGTACGACTCGCCGATGCCCTACGCGATGTTCTTCAGCGGCGGCCAGGCGGTGCACTTCTCGTACGACTTCGCGGCCCGCGGTTACGCGGGCGGCTCGCACGGCTGTGTCAACGTCCGGGACGAGGCGGCGATCGCGAGCCTGTACGCGCAGGTGCGGGACGGCGACAAGGTCGTCGTGCACCGGTGAGCGGGAGATGTGCGGGGCGCGGGCGGGACCGGGGGAACGTGTCCCGCCCGCGCCGAGTTGCACGAGCCGTGGGTACGGGGGGAACCCCGGCTCTGTGCGACGGCCGATGACCAGTCGGCTCACTCAGTACTGCGACGAGGGGCCCGAAAACGTTACTGGCCGGCGGAAGAAAAATCTTCGACGTGCGAAACAGCAGCTCAGAGCCGGTCCTACGGGTTCAGGGCGGTGTACGTCGGCTCCGGTGACGGCTCCTGCGTCGTGAGCGGACGGCCGGGCAGCGCGGGGCGGGCTGAGGTGCCGCCGCCCTTCCGGCCGCCGCCGTGGCCCTTGCCGCCGGGGGCTATGTGAGCGTCGTCGTCACCGCCCTGGCCGCCGCCGTTCTCGTTGCCCCGGCCGCCGCCCTTCCCCTTGCCGTTGCCCTTGCCCGAGCCGCCCTTGCCGTTCCCGTTGCCCTTGCCGTGGTCGCCGCCGTCGTCCTTGCCGTCGCCTTGGCCCTTGCCGTCGCCGGCCGCACCCGGGGTGCCGGCCAGGACGTTCCTGCAGTACTTCAGGACACGGTCGGGCGTGTAGCCGCCGGCCGCGTTCTCCAGGGCCTGCCTGCGCTCACCGCTCAGGTCCTTGCCGCGCAGCGCGTCGCGGCAGGCCGACGGGGCCTGCTGGCGCCACCAGGCGCCGTCCCCGGCGCCGGGCGTGGCCGACGGCCGGTCACCGGGCGTCTTCCCGGGGGTGGCCGGCCCGGTGCCGCCGGTCGGGCCGTCCGGCGAGGGCCTGCCCGGCAGCCCGTGCGGTGACGGCGAGACGAGGGGGCTCGGGGACGCGGGGGCCGTGACCGAGGCGGCCGGACGGGGAGCGCCGCCGAACGGCGTCGGCACGATTCCGCTTGTCACCGCGTACGCGACTCCGCCGACCATGCCGGAGGCCAGGACGGCCGTCAGGGCGAAGCGGGCGGACCGGCCCCGGCGGGCACGCCGGCCGTCCGGGACGCGTCCGCCGATGCGGACGAGCCCGGCGTCGGAGACATGGGCGCCGGCGCGGTGGCCTGCGCCGGACCGCGCGGCGGGCGCTTCCTCGCGCGCCGCCCGGAACGCGGCCAGCGCGGCGGCCTCGCCGGGGAGTTCCGCGCTGGTCGGCGGGGGTTCGGCGGTGAGCGCCTCAAGGGTCTTCGCAAGCCGTTCGGCCTGGTCACGGGCGGCGGCGTCGACAGTTTCCGGTGACTCGCCGCGCAGCAGAGCCTCCGCTGTCGCACGGTCCAGCCACGTGTACTGCTCGTCGGCCATCACAAGTCCTTCTGCGTCCGCGCGCGCATATGCGTCACACTCGCGGACGTCACCGCGCGGCCGCGCGGTTCTCGCTGGGGTGGCATTCCGTCGAGGCCGCCGGCCGATTCCGGATCCTGCCCGAGCAGCTCTGCCAGTCGTTTCAGTCCGCGGTGCGCCGCCGTGCGCACGGCCCCCGGGCGCTTGCCGAGCGTCTCGGCCGCGGTCTTGGCGTCGAGCCCGACGACCACGCGCAGCACGACGGCCTCGGCCTGATCCTGCGGCAGCCGGGCGATCAGGGAGAGGGTCCGGCCGGTGGACAGGGCCTCCATGGCCTCGCCCGCGGTGTCGGACTCGGCGGGCTTGCCGGTCAGCTCCGTCTCGTCGCCGCCGATGGCGGGACGGCGGCCGCGCATCCGTATGTGGTCCAGCGCGCGGTTGCGGGCTATTCGGGCCGCCCAGCCGCGGAAGCGGTCCGCGTCCCCGGTGAACCGGTCCAGGTCACGGGCGATCTGCAGCCAGGCCTCGGAGGCGACGTCCTCCGCGTCCGGGTCGCCGACGAGGGTGCGGACGTACCCGAGCAGGCGTGGGTGCACGGTTCGGTACACAGTCCGGAACGCGGTCTCGTCCCCGTCCTGTGCCGCAAGCACCGCGGCGGTCAGCTCCGCGTCGTCCCCCAGCACCCGTTTGTTCCTCAGTCGAAGGGTCGGCCGTCGGTCACGGCGTCCGGGCCGCCGCCGACGGGCGGTCGTCCGACATCCGCGTCCGGCGCGAAAGGCACGTTACGACCTGAAACCGCTGCTCGTCCATGTCCGTACAAGGTGCAACCACCTTGTGATGCGGCGGAACGCACGCGGGGTGTGACAGAAACCGCACTCATGGCGCTGTAGGGAGTACGGGCCGCGCGGCCCGACCGCGCGACGGCCGGGGCCTCTCCTGTGGGGGGTGGCGGCCCCGGCCGTTGCTTCGGTGCCGGGACCGGCGCCGACGAGCCGGGCGGGGCCCGGACTCCGGGCCGATGAGGCTACTTCTTCTTCGCGGCGTTGCCGTCGCCCGCCGCGTCCCCCGCGCCCCCGGAGCTGCCGGCGTTGCCCGAGCCCCCGGCGTTTCCGGAGTTCTGCGCGTTGCCCGCGGCCGTCTTCTGCGGGGTCTTCGGCGTCCTGGTCCGGTCGGCCTTGCCGGTGTCCGGCCGCAGCCGCTCGGCGCAGTACGCGCCGACGTTCGGCTCGCCGCCCGCGTCCGCGATCAGCCGCTGCCAGGCGGTCGAGGCCAGTGCCTTGCCGTTGCCGGCCGCGTTCTCGTAGGCCCGGCAGTGGGCGTCGATGTCCTTCGCCGTCTCGGGGTGGTGCGAGGCGCCGGCCGCGCCGGGCGTGGCGGAGCCGTCGGCCGGGGTGGCCGCGGGCGCGTCCGTGCCGGCGGCGGGCACGCCCTGGCGCCGGTCGTCGTGGTGGGCGTGGGAGGAGCCGACGGTGCCGATCGCCGCGTAGGCGGCGCCGCTGAGGGTGAGGCCGCCCAGGAACAGGGCGAGGGTGGCCTTCAGGGAGCGGCGGGTGCGCCGCTGGGCGCCGGGCCGCCAGTCGTCCCGGCGCCGGGTCCGCGCCTGGTGCGCGCCGGCGTCGCGGGCGGCCCGGAACGCGGCCACGGCGCGCTGCTCCGCCTCGGTGTCCAGGGCGCCGGAGCGTATGGCGCCGACGAGCAGCGACTCCAGCCGCGGGCCGCCGGCCCACTCCTCGGAGCCCGGTACCGCCTCGCCCGGGTGCACGCGCCGACGGCCGTGCCCACTGCCGTCGCCCTGCCGTTCACCCATGTCCGTATCCATCCGTGTCCGACGCCCCGCTGCTGTCCGGCAGCCGGCGGTCGTGGTCCGTCCCGCTGCCCTCGGCGGCCGCGCCGCCCTCCGTGTCCCGGCCCGTGCCGGCGCCCACGCCGTTGTTGACGTGTCCGCCTCTGCCGCCGTTCATTTCGACTCACCCAGCGTCCGGGGGTCGTCATTCGTCACACCCGTGCCGCCCAGCCGGGTGGCCAGGCGCTTCAGGCCCCGGTGCGCGGCGGTGCGCACGGCGCCCGGCCGCTTGCCGAGCACGCGGGCCGCGGCGGGCCCGTCGAGGCCGACGACGACGCGCAGCAGCACGGCCTCCGCCTGGTCCCGGGGCAGGCTGCGGACCAGCTCCAGGGCGTGCTCGGTGGAGAGCGCCTCCAGGGCCTGGTCGTGGGTGGTGTGGCGGCCGGGCAGCTCCAGCACGTCCTGTTCCAGCGCCGAGGACCGGGGCCGCACCTTCTGCCGGCGCAGGTGGTCCAGGGCCCGGTGCCGGGCGATGGTCGCCGTCCAGCCGCGGAAGCCCTGGCCGTCGCCCTGGAACCTGCCGAGGTCCCGGGCGATCTCCAGCCAGGCGTCGGAGGCCACGTCCTCGGCGTCGTCGCCGACGATCCCGCGGAGGTAGCCGAGCAGTCCGGGCTGCACGATCCGGTACGCGACCGCGAACGCGGCCTCGTCGCCTTCCTGGGCCCGCGCGACGGCCGCGCCCAGCTCCGCGTCGTACGCCTGTACGCGGCGGGGTTCCCGTCCCTGGCCCAACAACTGTCCTCGTTCGTACGAGTGCGAAGGGGTCCCTTGCGGGCCCGGCCGTGCGCCACCTCCGTCCGTGCGCACGCCTTCACGGTCCTCAGCGCCACGCGTCACAGAAGTGTCACAGCAGATCGGTCGTCCCGGGCGTGTCGGACCCGGGCGCGGGCTCGGCGGTCAGGCGGCGACCCGCCGCGCACGGCCGTGCAGTCTCAGGTAGAAGAGCTGGAGCGATTCCTCGGGGGCGCCCGTCTCGAAGCGGTTGCGGACCTTGCCGAGCGGGTTCCAGACCCGCCCGTCCGGCATGCGCACCGCCACCGGCTGGCCGAAGCAGGTCCGCTGGGAGGCGTCGCAGTTCACCCAGACCGCGCCGGCGCGCCGGACGAGCACCTCGCCGGCGTAGGCGCCGAGGGCGACCAGCGTGCCCCGGGCCCGGTCCGGGTCGGCGCCGCCCTTGCGCAGGCCGTCGACCATGAAGTCGACGACCCGCAGGCTGCGCTCGGAGTAGTCCAGCGGCAGCCGGTTGCGCGCGGTGACGTGGGCGACGAAGGCGGCCGCTCGGGCCCGCATCTCCTCGGCGCGCGGTTCGCCCGCGCGGTCTTCCGCCATGAGCCGGTTCCCCCTCCAGATCGACGCTCCCGGCTCATCCAGCGGCCGGGGCGCCGGGAACATCACGCGGTTCGGGGGTGTCGATCGCCACACAAAAAAATCGCGGGCACGTACAACCTTTTCACTGGGTGATGTTTGGCCAGAGCCCCGCGCTGGGTCAGTGTCCGTCTGCGGTGGCAGGCGCGACAGCCGTGAACCTTCTCTAGGGGTGGGGTAGTTGAGTCCTCGTAATGCGCGTGCCTACAGACCGCTGAGCATGCGGCGACGGGCCTGGCTGACGCTCGGGGCCGTGGTGCTGGGCGGGGCGGGCGTGGTGACGTACGCCGTCGCCAGCCCGTCCTCCGGCGGCGGGATCGGACAGGCCAAGCGGCCGGTGCGGGTCTACGACCTCGCGCTGCGCGGCGGCGCGGACGGCGGGCGCGAGCTGCCGCGGACCGGCACGAAGCCGTTCTCGATGCTCGGCGTCTCCTGGCAGGGCGCGGGCGCGCGGCTGCGCGGGGCGGCCCAGGTGCGCACGCACAGCGTGGAGACCGGCGAGTGGACCGGCTGGCGGGACCTGGAGGCGGACGTGGACCCGCTGGAGGACCCGCGGGCGCGGGCCGCCGCGCGCGGCGCCTCCGAGCCGCTGTGGGTCGGTCCGTCCGACGGCGTGCAGGTCCGGGTCGTCCGCAAGGACGGCACCGCGAGCCCGGCCCTGCCCAGGGACCTGCGGGTCAGCCTGGTCGACCCGGGGGTGGCGACGGCCGCCGAGCAGCGGGCCGAGCCGGCCGCGTACGTGGCGGAGGCGAGCCCGACCGACAGCACGTCACCGACGGACACCGCGTCGCCGACGGACACCGCCTCACCGACCGACAGTGCCTCACCGACCGATTCCGCGTCCCCGAGCGACTCCGCCTCCGCCTCGGTCTCCGCCAGTCCGTCGGCCACGACGCCCACCGCTCCCCCGTCGACCGTGCCCGAGCCGCCGATCGTCTCGCGGGCCGGCTGGGGCGCCGACGAGTCGCTCAGCCCGCAGCCGTCGGAGTACAACGCCGACGTGAAGGCCGTGTTCGTGCACCACACCGACGGCACGAACGACTACTCGTGCGCCGACTCGGCGGCCATCGTGCGCGGCATCTACGCGTATCACACGCAGACCAACGGCTGGAACGACATCGGCTACAACTTCCTGGTCGACAAGTGCGGCACGGTCTTCGAGGGGCGCAAGGGCGGCGTGGACCTGCCGGTGCTCGGCGCGCACACCTACGGCTGGAACCGCGAGGCGGCCGGCATCGCCGTCCTCGGTGACTACACGACCACCGGCGCCTCGAACGCGGCCCTGGCCTCGATCGCCCGTGTCGCGGCCTGGAAGCTCGGCCAGTACCACGCCGACCCGGCGACGACCGTGCAGCTGAAGGCGGGCGCGACCCAGACGAACTACTCCGGTGCCGGCTTCACCGCGGGCACCTCGTACACCTTCAACCGGGTCTCCGGTCACCGCGACGGATACAACACCCAGTGCCCCGGCAGCTCCCTGTACGCCCAGCTGCCGACCGTCCGCGCCTGGGCGGCGGGACCGGTGCAGGGCCTGAAGGTCACCTCGGTCTCCGGCGCGGGCCTGTCGGGCTCGACGTACTACACCAAGGGCGCGATCACCGTGAAGTGGTCGACGGCCACGCCCGGTTCGCTGATCTCGCGGTTCGAGCTGCTGGTGGACGGCAAGGTCGCCGCCACCGCCTCCGGCACGGCCGGCTCGGCGGCCGCCACCCTCGCCTCCGGCACCCACACCGTCGCCGTACGGGCCGTGCACCAGTCCGGGAAGACGGTGACGACCGGCGCGCTGAACTTCGCCACCGACACCACCGCGCCGTCCTTCACCACCACGCCGAAGATCTCCCTGCGCACCGGCACGGTGAACACCACCGCCGTCCCGGTCACCCTCGGCTGGAAGGCCACCGACGGCCAGGCCCTGAAGTCGGTGAGCCTGCTCTCCCCGACGACGGCCACCTTCGGGCCGACCACGACCGGCTCCAGCCGCACCGCCAAGTCCGGCACCGCGTCCACCTGGTCGATGAAGGCGTACGACTACGCGGGCAACACCCGCACCTCCTCTCCCTCCTACACTCCGGTGATCCTCCAGGAGACCTCGGCCACCAAGTCCGGCAGCTGGACGGCCCGTTCCTCGACCAGCTACCTGGGCGGCAAGTCGTACTCCAGCGGTTCCAAGGGCGCGAGCCTGAGCTGGACGTTCACCGGCCGCTCGGCGTCCTGGGTGGTCTCCCGGGCGTCGAGCTCCGGGCAGGCGTACGTGTACGTCGACGGCGTGAAGGTCAGCACGGTCGACCTGAAGTCGTCGACCACCCTGTACCGCCAGGCGATCTGGACGAAGACCTGGTCGTCGAGCGCCCAGCACACCGTGAAGATCGTGGTGGTCGGCACCAGCGGCCGCCCGACGGTCACGACGGACGGCCTGGTCTACGTCAAGTAGCCGTGTCCACCGGTTCGGGCGTCCGCTCCTGCGCACTCTGCAGGGTGGGCGCCCGCTCCGCGTTCACGACGACTCCGGCGATCAGCGCGGCCAGCAGCAGCGCTGCCATGGCCCACCAGGTGGCGACGTTGAAGCCGTGCACGGTCGCCTCCGCCTGCAGCGCCCGCCGGTTCGCCCCCGGCCCCGCGTGCGCCGTGAGATAGCGGGCGGTCACGCTCGCGGCGATCGTGTTCAGCAGCGCCGTACCGATCGAACCGCCCACCTGCTGGGCGGTGTTGAAGGTCGCCGAGGCGGCGCCGGAGTCGCGCGGGGCGACACTGCCGGTGGCCAGCGACACGGACGTCATCATGGCCGTGCCCATGCCGAGGCCGAGCATCAGCATCGCGGGCAGCACGTGCGAGGCGTACGCCGGCTCGGTGCCCACCTGCGCGATGATCGCCAGCGCGCCGGCCGCCAGCAGCAGCCCCGGGACCATCAGCGTGCGCGGCGGGACCCGGTTCAGCAGCCGGGCCGCGACCTGGGTGGAGCCGGTGATCATGCCGACGGTGATGGGCAGGTAGGCGAGACCGGTCTTGACCGGCGAGTACCCGAGGACGCCCTGCATGTAGTACGTCAGGAACAGGAAGACGCCGAACATGCCGATCGTGGTGAGCAGCACGGTCAGGAAGGCGCCGATCCGCTGCCGGTCGCGCACCACCGACATCGGCAGCAGGGGCACCCGGGCCCGTGTCTGCCACCACCCGAACACGGCGAGTAGCACGACCCCGGCCGCGAGCAGCGCGACGACCAGAGCGTCGCCCCAGCTCCTGGACTCCGCCTCGGAGAAGCCGTAGACGAGCGAGAGCATCCCGGCCGAGCCGAGCAGCGCGCCGGGCACGTCCAGCCGGGCGTCGGGGTGGCGTTCGCCCGGGGCCAGCAGGGCCAGCGCGCCGAAGAAGGCGACCAGGGCGATGGGGATGTTGACGTACAGGCACCAGCGCCAGTTCAGGTACTGGGTGAGGAAGCCGCCCGCGAGCAGTCCGACCGCGGCACCGGCGCCGATGATCGCGCCGAAGATGCCGAAGGCCTTGCCCCGGTCCTTGGGGTCGGTGAAGGTCGTCGCCAGCAGCGACAGGGCGGACGGCGCGAGCAGCGCGGCGAACACGCCCTGCAGCGCCCGGGCCCCGAACAGCATCCCCTGGCCGGCGGCGGCCCCGCCGAGCGCGGAGGCGGCCGCGAAGCCGAGCAGCCCGACCACGAAGGTGGTGCGGCGGCCGACCAGGTCGGCGACGCGGCCGCCGAGCAGCAGCAGCCCGCCGAAGGCCAGGGTGTAGGCGGTGATGACCCATTGCCGGTTGCCGTCCGACATGCCGAGGTCGGCCTGGGCGGACGGCAGCGCGATGTTCACGATGGTCATGTCGAGGACGACCATCAACTGGGCGAGCGCGATGACGACCAGCGCCCACCAACGGCGGTTGTCAGCCATGTCCCCCATCGTGCTCCGCGCCACACCGCTTTGGGAACGCTCGCGTCTCTTATTGCGGCGATTTTGCCGCCGTCGCCTCCCGGCACAGCAACCGCAGTGACCCGTCGCCGTGGAAGCAGCGCCGCGCCTCGTCGATGGGGTCCCAGAACCGGCCGTCCGGGGTCCGGATCCAGTGATCGCCGCCGCTCGCCCACCACTCGGCGCCGGCCTCCCGGACGACGACCTCGCCGGCGTAGGCCCCGAAGCCGCGCAGCGCCTTCTCCACGGCGGCGTACGGCGGGCCCTCCCGGCGTATCTCCTCAATCATCCGGTCGACGCGCCACAGGCTCTGTGCCGAGTAGTCGAGGCGCAGCCGCGCCCCCTCCCGCATCGCCGCCACGGCGTCCGCCGCCCACCGGACGGGCTTCGTCGCCGCGTTCGGCCTGGTCTCCTGGAAGGTAGTCACATACACAGGAGCGGGCAGGACGTGTCCTGCGTCACTGCGCATCGCAGGACCCCGCGAGACCGGCGCAGGACCGCCGCAGCTCCGCCGCACAACGGCCACACACCTCCCCCACCTGGGAGGTTTGTCCGGGAGTGACGTCTGGGCGGCCGCGTGCGCTCCACTGACTGATGAGCATGTACTTCCATCTGCGTGCGGTGCCGCCCCCGGCACTGCGCAACAGCGCGAACTGGATGCGACGGCTGTTCGAGAACGACTGGAACGCCGTACGCGAACGCATCGGCCGGCACCGGGAGGAGGTGCTGGACAGGAGCTATCTGGACCACGACCTCCTCTACGCCGGCGCCCCGGTGGTCCTGGGCGGCAGACCGGTGAACCACCCCGTCCCCGACAACCCCCCGTTCCTCATGCTGACGGCCGCCCAGGTGGGCCGGGTCGCCGCGTTCCTGGCCTCGGCCGACTTCGAGGAGCTGTGGCAGCCCGCCCGCGAGGAACTCCTGCCGGAGCACCTCGACGGCGACCTGGAGGACGAACTCCACACGGTCTTCGCCGCGACGCACCGCGACCTGACGGCGTTCTACAGCCGGACCGCGGCGTACGGCGACGCGGTGGTGAAGTGCCTGCTGCGCTGACCCGGCGCTACCGCTGGCGCGCCCGCCGCGACACGACCGCCCGCAGCACCCGCCGCCCCTCGACGGACACCTCCAGCGCCCGCCGCAGCCCGGCCGCGCCGTGCCCGGCGAGGACCTCGAGCACGGTCACCTGCCGCCGCAGCTCGGCGGCGACCAGCGGCGACATGCCCTCGGTACGCCCTTCACGCCGGGCGTCGACGGAGTCCTGCTCGTCCTCCATCGAATCGAGCAGCCGGTGTATCTGCAGCGCGGCGACGGAACACGCGTCGGCCCACACCCGCACCTCCGCGGCCGACGGGTCGACCGGCGCGGCGGCCAGCATCCGGCGGGCCAGCAGCGCCGCCTCGTCCTCCGGGGAGCCGGCGTACTCCTCGGCCCCCGCGAGCTTGCCGCGCACCTGTTCCAGCAGCTCACCCCAGTCGGCGGCGTCCCCGGCGTCCGAAAGGCTCGCCCACAGCGGGCGCAGCACCTCGTCGTCGCCGCCCAGCAGCGGCACGCACCGGTCCAAACAAGCCAACCCACTGGCGGCCAGTCCGCGCTCGTCCGCCTGAGCGATCAACTCCACCAGGCTCATCCACGCCTCCCTCTGCGGGCCCCCTGCAGGTCTCGCACGGCTTCACCGGGCCCCTTCCTTAACGGAGCCCGCACTTCCCCTTACTGCGTGCGACGGCTCGGGAGTGTCACAGCGGCACCACGCCGAGCCGGTCGAGCAAGCGGAAGAAGAGATTTTCGGCCAAGGGCTCGGGGTCGGCGGTGAGCACCTCGGCCAGCGCCGCGGCGTCGGCGTCGCGGCCCGCCTCCGCGGCCCAGGCGACGGCCCGCTCCGCAGCGTCACGCGGGTCCAGGAAGTAGTCCTCCAGCGTGAGCCCCTCCTGCCCGCCGAGGTATCCGGCCATGGCGGACCGGGCCAGACACGTCGTCCACGCCCCGCTCTCGGGCGCGGCCGCCTCGACGACCACGCAGTCGCTGTTCATGACGTACCCGAACAGGGCGGGGGCGCCGGTCTGCGCGGCGAGGACGTTCATGTTCCCCACCTCGACGTCCCCGCCCGGGCACTCCCAGACCTGCCAGCCGCCGGGCGCCTCGGCCCGCAGCTCCATGCGCTGCCGGACGCCGGCCAGCGCGTCGAACCCGGCGAGCGGCCGCTCGCCGCGCCCCACGACGTAGTACCCCCAGTAGCCCATGTCCCGCCCCCACGACATCTCGGCTTCGGCTCGCGCCGAATACACCACAGTCGTACGGCCGTTCGCAGCCGTATGGGACAAAAAGGCCGCCGTGGGCCGGCGATCAGCCCAGCCGGCCGGCGAGCGCCTTGAACTGCGCCCAGGACAGCGCGGGCCGGCGCGGGTCCCACAGCTTCTGCACGGTGGCCCGCAGCGGCATCCGGATCCCGGCCGCGACCTGGCCTTCGGTCTGCGAGCCCGACAGGTCGCACCACACGGCGAAGCTGCCGCCGAGGATCTGCGCGTCGTACCGGGCCGGCACGGACACCGTGCCCCGGACGACCAGCGGCGTCCACTGCTCGTAGATCCGCTGCCCGGTCGGGTAGACGAAGTTGTTGGGCTGCCCGAGGACGTAGTAGAGGAACTCGTCGTTGTAGTTGACGAGCTTGCGCCCCGCGGCCAGATAGGCCACCGGCTGCCGCGCGCCGTACTCCTTGCCGGTCCAGTACCCGACCCGCAGGTCCTTGGCGGGCTGCACCGAGCTGGCGGCGAGGAAGCCGTCGTTCCAGGCCCGCATGGTCCTGCCGTGGGCCCGCACGGTGGCGGCGCGGTCGTTGAGCCACCCGGTCGTCAGGTCGGAGACGGTCCCGCCGGACCCGTACTTCTGCCGCGCCGCCGCGGCCAGCTGCGGATAGGAGGCCTGCGGGTTCGCCACCACCAGCGCCTGGTACTCGTCGCCGCCCAGGTTCCACTGCCCGCCCGGGAAGAGGCCGGCGTACTCGTTCAGCAGGTCGTCGACGATCTTGGCGGCGGCCGGCTTGGAGATGTCGACGGCCCCGCGCGTCGCGACCCCGCTCACGTTGCGCAGCTGCAGGTCGGGGTGGGCGGCGATGACGGCACCCAGATGGCCGGGCGAGTCGATCTCGGGGACGACGGTGATGTGCCGGCTCTGCGCGAGCGCGACGATCCGCTTGACCTCGGCCTTGGTCAGATGCTGCTGCGAGACGACCTCGGGGTGGGTGTCGGACGCGATACGGAAGCCCTGGTCGTCGGAGAAGTGCAGCCCGAGCTCGTTGAACTTCAGGTCGCCCAGCTCCCGGACCCGGTCCTCGATCCATCCGGCGGTGAAGTTCTTGCGGGCTATGTCGAGCATGAACCCGCGCACAGGCTTGGCCGGCTGGTCCTTCACGACCCCCTCGGGCGCCGTGCCCCCGCCGTGCACCTCCTGCTTCAGCGTCCGGGTGCCGTAGAAGACCCCCGCGTCCGTGGGCCCGCTGATGCTCACCGTCCCGCCGCGCACGGTCATGGTGTACGACTCCGGGTTCGCGCCCGCGCCGCCGTTCACCGCCAGCCGCAGGTCCCCGGCCTTCACGTCCTTCTTCGCACCGGCGTACGTCAGCCCCAGCTCGGAGGCGATGAGACGGCCCTCGTCGGCGAGCCGTGCGTCGGCGATCACCACCCGCTCACCGCGTGCCGGACGCCAGCCCGGCCCGTGGGCGGCGGTGTGGGAACGCACGGCGGGAATGGTGAGGGGCGCCTGCGACAGGGGGTACGACCGCGTCGGGCTCGGCGTCGGGCTGGCCCCGCGCCCGGCGCTCGCCGTGCCGTCCGACGTCCCGCTGGAGGAGCTCGCCTGCTCCTGCGCCGACCCGCCGCCGTCGCCCCCGGAGGCCCACAGCCCCAGGCCCACGCCCGCGCCGACCGTCACGGCCACGGCCGCACCGACCACGATCCCCGTCTTCACATTCCTCGCCGGACGCCGGCGCCTGTGCTGACTCACCACGCCAACCTAAGACCCTCGGACGGCCGTATGCGTCCACCAGGCGTTCCGGACCTCTCCCCTGAGGGTGAAATTCGGGCATCCGTCGGACACATCACGAGCGTCCTCGATACCGTGACGCAACATCCCTCACAGCTTCCTCTGTCGAAACACACGTGACGCCCACACACCTTCCTGGCCGACCGGCCATACCGACACTGCCCGCTGTCCTCGGCGCCTTCAACTCGGCCCCCGTCGAGGAGGTCCACAAACTCCTCCTGGACTGCCTGCGCAGCCACCGCTGGGCGGACCGCGTCTCGGCCCACCGCCCCTATCCCGACCTGGCGTCCCTGCTGGCCGCGTCGGACGAGGCCGCGTACGACCTGGCACCGGGCGATCTGGCGGAGGCGCTGGCCGCGGAGGCGCTGCCGACGCTGCCGGACGGGGCGTACTCGGCCGCCCACATGGCGATGGGCGCCGCCCACGCCGCATACGAGTCGAAATTCGGACACGCGTTCGTGATCTGCCTGGACGGCGTTCCCCCGAGCGAGGCCCTGGACCACGTCCTGGAAGCGATCCGGTCACGTTTGGCGAACGATCCGGAGGACGAGCGGGTGGTGGCCGCAGAGGAACTCCGCCGCCTCGCGAAGGAACGGCTCGGCACCCTGCTCAGGGGCGCGAGGCTGTGACTGTGTGCGGCTACCACCGCGCGGGCGCGACCAGCCCCCACGCGCCCGCACCCGGCAGATAACGGGACACCCCGCCCCAACAAGCCCCTGCGCTCACCCATCCGCGTGCCACTTTGATCACACCGGTAGGCCCGGCGTAAGCGCCGCAAGCAACCGTCGTTAGGATGCTGGGGGCCGGTGGACCGTACCCGGCCGGGCCCGACCGACAGGCAAAGCCGGCGCGGCCCCAATCCCCGCTCCCGGAGGGACTTCCGTGCCGGCTGGAACGCTGTACCGCGGCCGGGAAGGAATGTGGTCCTGGGTGGCTCACCGAGTCACCGGCGTCCTCATCTTCTTCTTCCTGTTCGTTCACGTGCTGGACACCGCTCTCGTCCGTGTGTCTCCCGAGGCCTACGACAAGGTCGTGGCCACGTACAAGACCCCGATCGTCGCCGCGCTGGAGTACGGCCTCGTCGCCGCCATCCTCTTCCACGCGCTCAACGGCCTGCGCGTCATCGCCGTCGACTTCTGGTCGAAGGGCCCGCGCTACCAGAAGCAGATGCTCTGGTCCGTCGTGGGCGTCTGGGTCGTGCTGATGATCGGGGCGATCTACCCCGTCCTCGGCCACGCCGCTCGTGAACTCTTCGGGAGCTGACACCCATGGCCACCACCGAATCCACCGCTTCCGGCGTCGGCCCCGTCGAGGGCGAGTCCCTCTACAACGTCGACAACCCGGCACCCCTCATCGAGGCCCCGCGCAAGCGCACCAAGAAGTCCCCGAAGTCCACCCGGGGCAACTTCGAGATGTACGGCTGGCTGTTCATGCGCCTGTCCGGCATCGTGCTGGTCGTCCTGGTCCTGGGCCACCTGCTGATCCAGCTCGTGCTGGACGGCGGTGTGTCGAAGATCGGCTTCGCCTTCGTGGCCGGCCGCTGGGCCTCGCCGTTCTGGCAGGTCTGGGACCTGCTGATGCTCTGGCTCGCGATGCTGCACGGCGCGAACGGCCTGCGTACCGTCATCAACGACTACGCGGAGCGCGCGAACACCCGGCTGTGGCTGAAGGGCCTGCTCTACACCGCCACGGTGTTCACCATCCTGCTGGGCACGCTGGTGATCTTCACCTTCGACCCGAACATCCGCTAGGCACGGGGCTGCGAGAATCATGAAGATCCACAAGTACGACACCGTCATCGTCGGCGCCGGTGGCGCCGGTATGCGCGCCGCCATCGAGTCGACGAAGCGCAGCCGCACCGCCGTGCTGACCAAGCTCTACCCCACCCGCTCCCACACGGGCGCCGCGCAGGGCGGCATGGCCGCCGCGCTGGCGAACGTGGAGGAGGACAACTGGGAGTGGCACACCTTCGACACGGTCAAGGGCGGTGACTACCTGGTCGACCAGGACGCCGCCGAGATCCTGGCGAAGGAGGCCATCGACTCCGTCCTCGACCTGGAGAAGATGGGCCTGCCGTTCAACCGCACCCCGAACGGCACGATCGACCAGCGCCGCTTCGGCGGGCACTCCCGCAACCACGGCGAGGCCCCGGTCCGCCGGTCCTGCTACGCCGCGGACCGCACCGGCCACATGATCCTCCAGACGCTGTACCAGAACTGCGTCAAGGAGGGCGTGGAGTTCTTCAACGAGTTCTACGTCCTGGACCAGCTGATCACTGAGGTCGACGGCGTCAGGCGCTCGGCCGGTGTCGTCGCCTACGAGCTGGCGACCGGTGAGATCCACGTCTTCCAGGCGAAGGCCGTGATCTACGCGTCCGGCGGCTGCGGCAAGTTCTTCAAGGTGACGTCCAACGCGCACACGCTGACCGGTGACGGCCAGGCCGCGGTGTACCGGCGCGGGCTGCCGCTGGAGGACATGGAGTTCTTCCAGTTCCACCCGACCGGCATCTGGCGCATGGGCATCCTGCTGACGGAGGGCGCCCGCGGTGAGGGCGGCATCCTGCGCAACAAGGACGGCGAGCGCTTCATGGAGAAGTACGCGCCGGTCATGAAGGACCTCGCGTCCCGTGACGTCGTCTCGCGCTCCATCTACACGGAGATCCGCGAGGGCCGCGGCTGCGGTCCCGAGGGCGACCACGTCTACCTCGACCTCACGCACCTCCCGCCGGAGCAGCTGGACGCCAAGCTGCCCGACATCACGGAGTTCGCGCGCACCTACCTCGGCATCGAGCCCTACACGGACCCGATCCCGATCCAGCCGACCGCGCACTACGCGATGGGCGGCATCCCGACGAACGTCGAGGGTGAGGTCCTGGCGGACAACACCACCGTCGTCCCGGGTCTGTACGCGGCCGGCGAGGTCGCCTGCGTGTCCGTGCACGGCGCCAACCGCCTGGGCACGAACTCGCTGCTGGACATCAACGTCTTCGGCCGCCGGGCCGGCATCGCCGCGGCGGAGTACAGCCAGAAGGCCGACTTCGTCGAGCTGCCCGAGAACCCGGCGCAGCTGGTGATCGACCAGGTCGAGCGGCTGCGTTCCTCGACCGGCACCGAGCGGGTGTCCGTGCTCCGCCGGGAGCTGCAGGAGACCATGGACGCCAACGTCATGGTGTTCCGCACCGAGCAGACGATCAAGACGGCCGTCGAGAAGATCGCCGAGCTGCGCGAGCGCTACAAGAACGTCGCGATCCAGGACAAGGGCCGGCGGTTCAACACCGACCTGCTGGAGGCGATCGAGCTGGGCAACCTGCTCGACCTGGCCGAGGTCATGGCCGTCTCCGCGCTGGCCCGCAAGGAGTCCCGCGGCGGTCACTACCGCGAGGACTACCCCAACCGCGACGACGTCAACTTCATGCGCCACACCATGGCGTACCGCGAGGTGGGCGACGACGGCACCGAGTCCATCCGTCTCGACTACAAGCCGGTCGTCCAGACCCGCTACCAGCCGATGGAGCGTAAGTACTGATGGCTACCCCGACTCTGGAGAAGGCGGACGCGGCAGGAGCGCCCGAGCCCGGTTTCGCCGACTCCCCGTACATCACGGTCACCTTCCGCATCCGCCGCTTCAACTCCGAGGTCTCGGCCGAGGCGGTCTGGGAAGACTTCCAGCTGGAGATCGACCCGAAGGAGCGCGTCCTCGACGGCCTCCACAAGATCAAGTGGGAGCTGGACGGCACGCTGACCTTCCGCCGCTCCTGCGCCCACGGCATCTGCGGTTCCGACGCCATGCGCATCAACGGCAAGAACCGTCTCGCCTGCAAGACGCTGATCAAGGACATCAACCCCGAGAAGCCGATCACGGTCGAGCCCATCAAGGGCCTGACGGTGCTGAAGGACCTCGTGGTCGACATGGAGCCGTTCTTCCAGGCGTACCGGGACGTCATGCCCTTCCTCATCACGAAGGACACGAACGAGCCCACGCGCGAGCGGCTGCAGACGGCCGAGGACCGCGAGCGCTTCGACGACACCACCAAGTGCATCCTGTGCGCCGCGTGCACGTCGTCCTGCCCGGTCTTCTGGAACGACGGCCAGTACTTCGGTCCGGCCGCCATCGTCAACGCGCACCGCTTCATCTTCGACTCGCGTGACGAGGCGGGCGAGCAGCGCCTGGAGATCCTCAACGACCGCGACGGCGTGTGGCGCTGCCGCACGACCTTCAACTGCACGGACGCCTGCCCGCGCGGCATCGAGGTCACGAAGGCGATCCAGGAGGTCAAGCGAGCCCTGATCACCCGCCGCTTCTGACCTTCCGGTCCCCGCCTCAGGGCCCTGTTTCCACCATTTCGGAAACAGGGCCCTGAGGCGTTCTGGCTGGTTGGCGCTCCTCCGGAAGGGAACGCTCCGGGGACTCGGTGATCAAGTGGCGGCCGGCGTGGGGCTGCTGGCAAGATGGTGCGCCGGCCGGGCCGTCCGACAGGGCACGGCCGGGGGACGGGGGACGAGCGCATGACCGAGCCGAATCCGTATCAGGGTGGAGCGGGCGAGTGGGGACCGGGCAAGCCGCCCGCGCAGCCCCCGACGACGCCCCCGCCGGGGTACGGCTACCCCAACTCCGCACCCGGTTACGGCTATCCGCAGCAGCCCGCGACACCGGCGTACGGCTATCCCGCGCAAACCCCCACTCCGCCCTACGGCCACCCGCAGCAGCCGGGTGCGCCGGCCCCGGCGGGTGGCGCGCCGCTGGTTGCCATCGGCGACATCACGGTGATGGGCGATCAGATCATCACGCCCGCCGGCACCATGCCTCTGCGCGGCGCGGTGTGGAACGCCACCGACATGTCGCACACCGAGGAGAAGATCCCGACGGTCGCCATCGTGCTCGCGATCATCTTCTTCATCTTCTGTCTGCTCGGTCTGTTCTTCCTTCTGATGAAGGAGAAGAGGACGACCGGCTTCATCCAGGTCACCGTGACCAGCGCGGGCCGGCACCACTCGACGATGATCCCGGCCCAGGGCCCGCACACGTTCCCCGCGGTCATGGGGCAGATCAACTACGCCCGTTCACTGAGCAGCATGTGATCCTCACAGCTGGCTCAGGATCGTCGGGTCCGTGATGTTCAGGTCGTCGGCCAGCATCAGGGCCTTGCTGAGGATCACTCCCAGCATGCGGTCGCCCTCGTAGGGCAGGTAGCCCGTCTGCGGGGTGGCCGGGGCGGACTTCGGGACGATGCAAAGGTACTGGTCGTTCGGGGTCATGAGGATGTTGCCCGAGCCGAGGTGGATCTTGTACGTGTGGCGCTCGCCCTTCACGTGCAGGAAGCGGCCCTCGACGGTGCAGCGGTCGGCTATGGCGAGGCGGGGTACGAGGCGTTCGAGCAGCGCCCTGCGGGTCTCGGCGCTCTGGTTGAGCGCGCCGAAGCTGTAGCCCGACCAGTACGCGCGGAACCGGCCCTCCGGGCCGCCGTCCTGCCAGGTGGGGTCGTTGCCGACGCTGGACACTCCGACGAACAGGTCGACGTCGCGCAGGACTTCGGACAGGACGAGGGGCGGGACGTCGGTGAGGGGCAGCGGGTCGACGGGGCCGGCGCCGGCGCGCGGCCACATGCGGTACTCGCCGCCGCAGCAGTGCGCCCAGTTCTCCGGGGCGTCGATCGGGTAGAAGCGGACCTGGTCGGTGCGCAGGCGCAGGAAGCTGCCGGAGCCGGCGGTGATGTCGTCGCCGCCGTCTCCGTCGCCCTCGATCCAGTACTCGGCGCGCAGTCCCCACCGCGGCAGCTCGCGGGTGGCCGGCGGTGCCTCGTCGTCGACCATCAGCCGCAGCCGGTTGCGCCAGCCGCGGACCGCGGCCAGCGAGTGGAACTGGTGCTGGCGCAGGATGTGCGCCGCGAAGCGGTTGGAGTACGTGCCGGTCGCGCGCTCGGCGTCGGTGAGGAGGTAGACCTCGCGGTGGGCCTGCTTGAACGGCTGGGTGATGCCGTGCCGCTCCAGCCAGTCCCGCCAGGCGACGATCTCGGCGGGCTCGTGCCCGACGGGGTGCCAGAGCGCGACCTGCGCCCCGTCGCCCACCGGCTCGTCGGTGAGGGTGCGCAGGGCGCCGTCCGCGTAGCCGGCGGTCCTGCCGTCGACGGTCCACAGCAGGCGGCGGGCGAGGGTGCCGACCAGGGGATGGTCCAGGTAGCGCTCGCGCCAGGCGGCGTAGGGCCAGGTGCGCCGGGCGAGGAACTGGCGGTCCAGGCGCTCGCTCTGCGCGGAGAGCATCTTGTCGATGTCCTTGACGGCGGCCTTGAGCTCCTTGAGCTCGTCGGGGTGGTCGCGTCGGACGGCCGCGGGGACCGCCTTGACCGTCCTGCCGGCGGCGTTGCGCCAGCCGAGCAGGCACCGGGTGCCCTCGACCTGGAGGACGGCCGTGGCCTCCCCGAACCGGCGCTCCGCGCGCCCGACCTCGGTCAGCCCGTAGGCGGGGACGGCGAGTTCCTCGATCTCCTCGCGGCCGAGCCCCAGGTCGGCGGCCCGCTTCTGCAGTGCGGCGTCGACGAGCTTGGCCGTGGCCTTGTACGTCACCCGGGTCGCCAGCCGGGCCAGTTCGGCGAGGGCGGCCTCGCCGTCCAGGCGGGAGAGGGCGAGGACACCGGCGTTGGCGACCTTCGGGTTGCGCGGGCCGACGCCGGGGACCTTCTTCAGCGAGGTCTCGACGAGGGCGCCCAGGGCGCGGGCGGTGCCGGGGTGCGGCGGGAGGAGGGAGAGCATCCAGGCGAGCCCCCGCAGGGCGTTGGCGTTGTAGGGGTCGTAGGTCTGGTTGACGGGGTCCGTCGGGTAGCCCTCCCGCAGGGGGAAGGTCCTGGGGCGGCCGACGAGGGCGAGCCAGGGCAGGGCGGTGGCCCGGACGTGCTCGGCGCCGACGGCCTCGATCAGGGCGCGGGCCCGCCGGTCCCACTTGGGGCTGGGCTTGGCCGCGGTGGCCGTGGCCAGGTGGGCGAGCAGGTCCTGCCAGTCGGGGCTGCCGGCGTCGCTCATCGCCTGCTCGGCCCACGGCTCGCCGACGTTGAGGGCGGGCGCGGTGAGCTTCTTCGCGAGCACGGCCACCGGGTCGTCGCTGTCGAGGTAGGAGTCGAGGGCGGCGCGGCGGTAGAAGGCGACGACGGCGGGGGCGAGGCGCCGGCCGCAGGACAGTTCGGCCTCGGCGAGGACCGCGGAGTGCGAGCCGTACCAGTGGCCGTGCTGCCGGCCGAGCTCGTCCAGCGCCTTCAGCCGCTCGACGGAGAGCCGGTCGCCGGGCAGGCCGCGCCCGAGGATGCCGACGAGCGTCAGGGCGTGTCCGCGGGCGTTCGAGCCCTCGCTCACCGAGTGGTACAGCGCCACGAGTTCGTCGGCGAGCAGCGCGCGCGTCTCCTCGGGCAGGGCGCGCAGCCGGTCCAGGACGCCGGCCCACAGGCCGTTCCACGCGCCGTTGTTGGCGGCCGCGGCCCTGAGCAGGTCGACGGCCAGCTCCCCCAGCTCGCCGTCGGCGGCCCGCTGCCCGACCAGGTCCTTGTACCTCTGGATCTCCCCCACCGTCATCCCCCCACCAGCGGTACCAGCTTGAGAAACGTGACCTCGGTGCCGGGCGCGAGCTCGATCTCCTCGTCCGGCTCGGTGACCTGGCGGTCGCCGACCAGCACCAGGAAGCCGTTCGCGGCGAAGGCCCTCAGCGCCAGCTCGGTCTGCGCTTCGGGGTCTATTCGCCGCGGGGTGCGCAGCGCGTACCCGTTCAGCACCCGCTCGGTGTCCTCGGGCTGCACCAGCCCCTGGAACACGCCGGGCGTGCGCGTGTTGTACTCGGCGACCTCCTGGAAGACCCGGCGCCGGATCAGCTCACGCACGGTGAGCCGCTCCTCGGCGACCTCAAGCCGCCGGCCGGCTCCCCGCTCCCCCGCGGTCGTCTCGTCGACGAACGTCACGATTGCCATGCCGACGACGGTACGGGCCGCCACTGACAATCACGGGTTCCGGGCGGATCGGCACCTATTGTGACGTTATGTCAGATGACGAGTCCTACGAACTGCTCGGGTTCGACAACGTCCTGCTGCCGGTCGGCGACCTCGGCGGCGCGGTCGACTTCTACGAGCGCGCGGGGTTCGCGGTGGGGTTCCGGTTCGACGAGGCCGGGATCGCGCTGCTGAAGGTCGGGGGCGAGACGCCCGGGATCCTGCTGCGCCAGGAGGAGGGGCTGGGGCACCGGCCGCCGCCGTGGGCGTCCCCGCGGCTGTGGATCGAGGTGCCGGACGCGCGGGCGGCGGCACGCGCCCTCGCCGGGGCGGGCATCGCGCCCCTGGACGAGCCGTCCTCGGTGGCCACGGGCTGGACGGTGGAGATCGCCGATCCGTGGGGGAACGTCATCGGCTTCGCGGACTACACGAAGCGGCCGGAGCTGGGCCGCAGGACCTGATCGGAAAGCCACCCCGACATCCCTGTTGAACACGTTCAAAAAGAGGTCTACAGTTCACCTCTGTCAGCGTTTTGAACGCGTTCAAGAAGGGGTGGGGCATGGACCGTACGGTCATCGCCTACGTCATCTACCTGCTGGTCAGCGTCGCGCTCACCATCTGGGTGGCCCGCACGCTCAGCCGCAACGGGCGGATCTTCCTCGCCGACGTGCTGCACGGCAACGAGCAGCTCGCCGACGCCGTGAACCACCTCCTGGTGGTCGGCTTCTACCTCGTCAACCTCGGCTTCGTCGCCCTCTACCTCAGCAGCGACCAGACCATCGAGGACACCCGGGGGATCTTCGAGGCCCTGTCGACCAAGCTCGGCGTGGTGCTGCTGGTGCTCGGCGTGATGCACCTGGGCAACGTCTACGTCCTCAACAAGATCCGGCGGCGCGGGGTCATGGAGCGCGAGCAGATGCCGCCGGTCGGCCCGCAGGACTGGGTCGCCCCCCAGGCCGGGGCGTGAGCGGCACCTCGGCGGGCCGGGTCCCGGTCCGCCGGCTGACCGTCCTGTACGACGCCGACTGCTCGCTGTGCACGTACCTGCGGGACTGGCTGAACCGGCAGCCGCAGCTCGTGCCGCTGGAGCTCGTGCCCGCGAACTCGGACAGGGCCCGGCGGCGCTTTCCCACCCTGGACCACCGGGCCACCCTCGACGACATCACCGTCGTGGGCGACGCCGGTCAGGTCTACCGGGGCGCCGCCGCCTGGATCGTCACCCTGTGGGCGCTGCGCGAGCACCGGCCGCTCGCGCACCGGCTCAGCACCCCGGCGGGCGCGCCGTTCGCCAAGGGGGCGGCGCTGGCGGCGGCGAAGTGGCGGGGCTCGCAGCGGGGGCAGAGCCCCGAGCGGTGGGGCGGGCAGGCGTACGGGCGCATGGACGGCTGGTCCTACGACCCGGCGCACGGCTGGACCCACACCGTCCCGGGCTGCGGCGACGGCACCTGCCCCACCCCGTAGGCTCTCGTCCGTGCCTGCGAAGAACGACAGCCCCGACGAGGGCACCGCACCGACCACCAAGTCCGAGCAGACCCGCGCGCTGATCCTGGAGACGGCCATGCGGCTCTTCCAGGAGCGCGGCTACGACAAGACGACGATGCGGGCGATCGCCCAGGAGGCCGGCGTCTCCGTGGGCAACGCGTACTACTACTTCGCCGGCAAGGAACACCTGATCCAGGGCTTCTACGACCGCCTCGCCGCCGAGCACCGGCTGGCGATCCGGGAGGTCCTGGACCGGGAGACCGAACTGGAGGCGCGGCTCGCGGGCGTGCTGAAGCTGTGGCTGGACATCGCGACGCCGTACCACGAGTTCGCCGTCCAGTTCTTCAAGAACGCCGCCGACCCGGACAGCCCGCTCAGCCCGTTCTCCCCGGAGTCGGAGCACGCGCGCGAGGAGGCGATCTCCGTCCACCGGGAGGTGCTCGCGGGGGCGACGAAGACGAAGGTCCCCGAGGAACTGCGGGACGTCCTGCCCGAGTTGATGTGGCTGTCCCAGATGGGACTCGTCCTGTACTGGATCTTCGACCGGACCGAGGGCCGGCAGCGCAGCTACCGGCTCGCCGAACGGGGGGCCCGGCTGACGGCCCGGGGCGTGTCGCTGGCCCGCTTCCGGGTGCTGCGCCCGCTGGTGCGGGAGGTGCACGAGCTGTTCACGGACTTCCTGCCGGGGATGACCAAGGTGCTGCCCACCCCCGGCAAGTCCGGTTCCTAGCGCGGTCAGTTGACCGCGTCCACCTCGCCCTCGGCGAGCTCCACGTCGTACACCAGCGGCCCGCCCTCGACCACGACCTGCCGCGCCCGCGTGCCGTACGGCTCGGCCGTGACCGTCAGCAGGTAGGTCGCCGGGCCCGGCACGGACAGGATGTAGGAGCCGTCCGCGAGCGACCGCACCCGGTCCAGCTGGCGGCCGCCCTTCGACAGCAGCGTCACGGAGGCGCCGTCCACCGGCTCGCCGTCGGCGGTGCGGACGAAGCCGTGGACCGCCGAGGCCGGCCCGTCCGGGCCCACCGCCTCCGCCTCGTCCTTCGGCTCGACCGCCAGATGCGGCAGCCGCTTGTCCAGCCAGGCCGGCAGCCACCAGTTGGAGTTGCCCAGCAGGTGCATCGCGGCCGGCACCAGCGCCGTCCGCAGGACGAAGGCGTCGAGGGCGACCGCCGCCGCCAGGCCCACGCCCGCCATCGCCGCGCCCGAGTCGCCGCTCAGGACGAAGGCGAGGAACACGCAGACCATGATCAGGGCGGCGGAGTTGATGACGCGGCTGGTCTCCGCCAGGCCCACGCGCACCGCGCGCGCGTTGTCCCTGGTGTGCACCCACTCCTCGTGCATCCGGCTCACCAGGAACACCTGGTAGTCCATGGACAGGCCGAAGAGCAGGGACAGCATGATGACCGGCAGGAAGGCGTTGATCGGGCCCTCCTTGCCGAGGTTCAGCAGGTCCAGGCCCCAGCCCCACTGGAAGATCGCGACCAGGACGCCGAAGGAGGCCGCCGCGGCGATCAGGTTCATCAGGGCCGCCGTCAGCGGCACGACCAGGGAGCGGAAGGCGACCAGCAGGAGCAGGAAGCCCAGGCCGATGATGGTCGCGATGAACAGCGGCAGTCGGTCGCCGGTCACGGCCGCGAAGTCCTTCGAGACGGCCGTCACACCGCCCACGTGGGCCTCGGCCCCGGCCCGCGGGATCACCTGGTCGCGCAGGGTGTCGATGAGGTCGTCGGTCTGCTTGGACTGCGGGGACGTCGTCGGCACGACCTGGATCACGGTCACGCCCTTCGCGGGCGGCAGCGCGGCCGCCTGCGCCACGCCGGGGGTCGCCCGGATGTCCTTGACCAGCGTGGTCGCGTCGCCGCCGACGGTGACCACCTGCAGCGGCCCGTTGAAGCCGGGGCCGAAGCCCTCGGCCAGCAGGTCGTAGGCCTTCCTGGTGGTCGTCGACGCCTGGTCGTTGCCCTGGTCGGTGGCGCCCAGGCGGAGCGAGAGGACGGGGACGGCGAGGACGGCCATGACGACCAGGGCGAGCGCGGCGATCCTGCGGGGCCGCTTCTGGACGTTCGCCGACCAGCGGGCGGCGATACCGCTCGCGTGCTCCGTCTCGGGCCCCTCGGCGGCGAGGCGGCGGCGCTGGCGGCGGCTGAGGACGCGCGGGCCGAGGAAGCCGAGCAGGGCCGGCAGGAGGGTCGTGGCGGCCAGCACGCTCAGCACGACCGTCAGCGAGGTGCCGATGACCACGCCGTCCAGGAAGCGCAGCCGGGTGACGAGCATGCCGGCGAGCGCGATGCAGACGGTGCCGCCCGCGAACAGCACGGCACGTCCGGAGGTGTTGAGGGCGGTGACAGCCGACTCCTCGGGGTCCATGCCGCGCAGGATGCCGCGCCGGTGCCGGGTGACGATGAACAGCGCGTAGTCGATGCCGACGCCGAGGCCGATCAGGGAGGCCAGCAGCGGGGCGATGTCGGGGATGTCGGTGCTGTGGCTGAGCAGCTGGGTGGAGAACAGGCCCATGCCGACGCCGAAGACGGCGATGGCGATGGGCAGCAGCATCGCGAACAGCGAGCCGAAGGCCAGGAACAGCACGACGGCCGCCGCGACGATGCCGACCATCTCCGACAGGCCCTGGGGCGGCTCCTGGACGCGCTGGATGGCCTGGCCGCCCAGCTCCACGTGCAGACCGCCCGTCCGCGCCGCCTGCGCGGTGTCGAGGACGTTCTGCACGAGGTCCTTGGGCACCTCGTTCGCCCGCTTGGCGAAGGTCAGCTGCGCGTAGGCGATGGTGCCGTCGCGGCTGATCTGGGCCGCGCCCCGGGGGCCGGCGTAGGGGCTGGTGACCGCGCCGACGCCGGGCATCCCCGCGATCTTGTCGAGGGCGGGCCGGACGCGGTCCTGGACCGCCTTGTCCGTGACCGAGCCCCGGTCGACCTTCCACACCACGGTGTCGGTGTCGCCCGAGGTGTTCGGGAAGGCCTTCTCCATCAGGTCGTACGCGCTCTTGGAGTCCGTGTCCGGGAGGGAGAAGACGTTCGCGTAGTTCGTCCCCGCCGTCGAGGCCGAGAAGCCCAGCCCGAACAGCGCCCCCACCCACAGCAACAGGACCACCAGCCGGTGCCGGTAGCACCACCGTGCCAATGCCGCCACGATCAAAGCTCCTTCGTCGTCATCCGGTCGTCGGTCGGTCCCCCAGGTCCTGGGCAACAGGATCGGGACCCCCACGCGCGCGTGGGGGGAATCGGCCATGACTCTCAAGGAACTCCAAAGTCGGTTCGGGCCCGGCTGTCAGTGGCCCGCCCGATACTGGGGGCATGACGACGGCTCCAGGCACCGTGCTGGTGGTGGAGGACGAGCCGAGCATCGCGGACGTCCTCGCCATCGCCCTGCGCTACCACCGCTTCGAGGTGATGGTCGCGGGCACCGTCCGCGAGGCCCTCGCGCTCGCCGAGCGCACCCGGCCGGACGCGGCGCTGCTCGACGTCATGCTCCCGGACGGCGACGGGCGCGCGCTGGGCCGCGAACTGCGCGACCGGCAGCCGGACCTGGCCCTGGTCTTCCTCACCGCGCGCGACTCACCGGCCGAGATCGTCGGCGCCCTCGGCTTCGGCGACGACTACATCACCAAGCCGTTCAACATCGACGAGGTCGTCGCCCGCATCACGGCGGTGCTGCGCCGCACCCGGCCGGCCGACGTGCTCCCGCAGCGGCCCCCGCTGCGCTACGGCGACCTGGAGCTGGACGAGACGACGTACAGCGTCCACCGCGCGGGCCGCAGCGTCGAACTCACGCCCACCGAGTACGCGCTGCTGCGCTTCCTGGTGCGCAACGGCGGCCGGATCGTGCCCAAGGAGCAACTGCTGCGGCACGTCTGGCAGTACGAGCACACTCCGCCCGAGTCGACCGTGGTGGAGACCTACATCAGCTATCTGCGCCGCAAACTGGACGCCCTGGGGCCGCCGGTGATCACCACGCGGCGTGGCGTGGGATACGGGCTGGCATGAGGTGCCGCTGGCTGAACTGCGAGCGCGGCCTGCACTCGCTGCGCGCCAAGCTCACGCTGACCACCGTCGCGCTGCTCGCCCTCGGCATCGTCGCGGCGACCGCCGTCAGCCTGATGGGCATGCGGTACTACCTGCTCGACCAGGTCGACACCGAGCTGACCAAGACCCGTGACTCGCTGGGCGGTTCGCAGCTGACCCTGCGGCAGATCGACTCGCTGAGCGTGCTGGGCTTCGTCCACGACCGGCTCGCCCCGCAGCAGACCGACGAGCGCGCGGCCCCGGACACGATCTACGCCGCCGTCGACGCCGACGGCCACGTCGCCAGCCTCCTAGGCTTCAAGCCCACCGAGGCGCAGCGCGGTCTGAGCCGGGCGGTCGGCGACCCGCACGCCCTGATGCGGCACACCCGGCCGCAGGACGTCAGCGTGCACGGCGCGCTGTACCGCGTCACGGCCACCCGGCTGCCCGACGGCACCTACATCCTGCTGGCCAGCTCCACCGACGCCCTGCACCGGGGCATGCTGAAGGCCCTCAAGCTCGATCTGACCATCGGCACGCTGCTGCTCGCCCTGCTGGCCTGTCTGACGCTGTTCAGCGTGCGGCGGCGGATGCGGCCGCTGGAGGACATGGTGGAGACGTCGTCGGCCATCGCCGAGGGCGACCTGACCCGGCGTGTGCCCTCCAGCCACCACCCCACCCAGGAGGTCGAGCAGCTGCGCCTGGCCCTGAACTCCATGCTGCACCAGGTGGAGTCGGCGTACCGCACCCGGGAGGACAGCGCGGCCCAGCTGCGCCGTTTCGTCGCCGACGCCTCGCACGAACTGCGCACCCCGCTGTCGGCGATACGCGGCTATCTGCAGCTGTACGACAAGGGGATGCTCAGCGATCCGGACGAGCGCAAGCGGGCCTGGGAGCGGGTGCTGGCCGAGACCGACCGCATGGGGCGCCTGGTGGACGAACTGCTCACGCTGGCCCGCCTGGACCAGCAGCCCGAACTGCGCTTCCGCAACGTCGACGTCAGCCGTCTGGTCCGGGACGCCGCCCAGGACCTGCGCGCGCAGCAGCCGGACCGGCCGGTCGAGGTGACCGCCGGCGGCTCCCTGCTGGTGCGCGCCGACGAGTCGGGGCTCCGGCAGGTGCTGGGCAACCTGGTGGGCAACGTCCGCACGCACACACCGGCCGAGGTGCCGGTGCGGCTGGGGGTGGAGCGGGAGGACGGCGTCGTACGGCTGTGTGTCGCGGACGAGGGTCCGGGGCTGTGCGCCGAGGACGCGGCGCGGGTCTTCGACCGGTTCTTCCGGGCCGGCGGGGGCGCGGGCAGCGGCCTGGGGCTGGCCATCGTGCAGGGGGTCGTTCAGGCCCACGGCGGTGAGGTGGCGGTGCGCACGGCGCCCGGGGAGGGCCTCGCGGTCACGGTCACGCTGCCGGCGCGGGCCACCGCCGCGCCGACGTAGCCGCAGGACCACGTCGTACGGCGTTCAGGCGGCCGCGAGGACGAGCGCCCATACGGTCTTGCCGTGGTGGCCGCGGCTCCACACGCCCCAGGCCGCCGCGAGGTTCTCCACCAGGCGCAGTCCGCGGCCGGACTCCTCCGACTCCCCCACCAGGCGTGAACGGGGCTCCTCCTGCCCCTCGTCGGAGACCTCGATGAGGCACGAGCCGTCGGCGAGCGCGGTCACCGCGACCTCGAACTCCCGCTCCTGGAGCGGGCCGTGGCGCACCACGTTGGTCGCCAGTTCGGACACCGGCAGGACGGTGTCCGTCAGGGCCCGGTCGTCCGGCCCGTGCCCCCAGTCGGTCAGGTGGTCCCGCACCCGGCGCCGGGCGAGACCGACGGAGGCCGGATGCCGGGGCAGCCGGAAGGAGTTGCGTCTCGACACGTCCGCTCCTCACCCCACGCACACCTCCGTCACATGGTTCCGCGTGGGGTGAGTACCCGGTGTCGGCCCCGTGGATGTCCGCGGGGCGGCATCGGGTCAGATCCAGTTCAGGCTCCACAGCCGGTAGACGCCGGTGCCGTCGTCCAGGTACTGGCTGCCGCCGACGTCCTCGCTGCTCAGGACGTACTCCTTGCCCTGCCACAGCGGGATCACCGGCACGTCGTGGGCGATGTCCTGCTGGAGCGCGCGCAGGTCGGAGGTGGCGTCGCCGCGGTCGGCGTACTGCTGGCTGGTCCGGATGAGGTGGTCGACGGCGTTGCTGCTGTAGCCGGTGTTCATGGTGGCGCCGGTGCCGACGAGCGTGGCGCCGAAGGTGTCCGCGTCGGGGTAGTCGGCGACCCATCCGACGGCGTAGGCGTCGAGCTTGCCGGTGGCCCACTGCTTCTGGAAGGCGGTCCACTCGTAGCCCTTGAGGGTCACCTTGAACAGGCCGCCGGCCTCCAGCTGCCGCTTGAGGTCCTCGGCCTCCGCCGTCGCGGAGCCGCTGTTCTTCCCGTAGCCGTAGGTGAAGCGGACCGGCAGCGTCACGCCGGCCTCGGTGAGCAGGGCCCTGGCCCGCTGGGCGTTCTGCGTGGGGTAGGCGTCGAAGAACGACGTGGTGTGGCCGGTCAGGCCGGTCGGGATGAGCGAGTACAGCGGGTCGACGGTCCCCTTGTAGACGGTGGCGGCGAGCTGCTCGCGGTTGATCAGCCAGGCCATCGCCCGGCGGACCCGGACGTCGTGCAGGGGCGAGGCGGCGCGGGTGTTGAGGTAGAGGTTGCGGGTCTCGGAGCTGTCGGACTCCGAGAGGCGCTGATGGGGGTCGCTGGCCGACAGTCCGGACAGCACCTGGGGCGGCAGCTGACGGCTGGCCACGTCGACCTGCTTCGCCTTCCACGCGGTGTTCAGGGCGTCCGCGTCGGTGTAGTAGCGCAGTTCGACGGGGCGGCCGGTCCTGCCGATGGCGCCCTTGTAGGAGCTGTTGGGCGACAGGACCGCCCTCTTGCCCTTCGTGTACGCCGTCAGCTTGTACGGGCCGGTTCCGTCGACACCGCCGTCGGTGCGCAGGCTCTTCGCCGGGTACTTCTCCCGGTCGACGATCGCGCCGGCTCCGGTGGCCACCTTGAACGGGAACGTGGCGTCGGGCGAGGACAGCCGGAAGGTGACGGTCGAGCCGCTCGCGTCGACCGACCTGAGGGTGCTCAGGAGGGACGCCGGGCCGACGTCCGACTTGATCGCCCTGACGCGGTCGAAGGAGTACTTGACGTCCTCGGCGGTCATCGCGCGCCCGCTGGGGAAGGTGAGTCCCCTGCGCAGCGTGCAGCGGTACGTCTTCAGGTCGCTGCCGACGAAGGCGCAGCTCCGGGCCGCGTCCGGGACGGGTGCGGCGCCGCCCGCCTCGAAGGTCAGCAGCGACTGGAAGACGTTGCTGAACAACGCCCAGGACCCGGCGTCGTAGGCGCCCGCCGGGTCGAGCGACGTGACGGAGTCCGTCGTGCCGACCGTGATCGTCTTTCCGTTGTCGTCCTGCGACGGCAGCAGCTGCCAGCCGCCGATCCCCACGCCCGCCAGAACGAGCAGCGTCGCGAGTACCCGCATGCGAACCGAACGCATCGGTTGGCCCTCCCCAAGGCCCGAAGGCCCCCCAAAAACACATATGCCACCCCCTAGTGGCGGGGCTCACCTAATCACACGGGTTCGAGCTCCGGGAAGAGCCGTCAGGGGAGTTGGGAAAGACGTTACTACCAGGGGTTTCGGCCGTATTTCACAGCGCCCGCACAGGGGCTTCGGCGGACGGGGGGCGCGGGCGTGCCCGGCACGGAGAGCGCGCTCACGCGCGCGTGGCGGCCAGTTCGATCACGGTGATGTCCGACGGAGCGCCCACGCGCGTGGGCGGGCCCCAGGCGCCGGCTCCCCGGCTGACGTAGAGCTGGGTGTCGCCGTAGCGTTCCAGGCCCGCGACGGTGGGGTTCGCGGCCGCCGCGAGGAGGTTGCCGGGCCAGAGCTGGCCGCCGTGGGTGTGGCCGGACAGCTGGAGGTCGACGTGGTGCCTGACGGCCTCGTGGATCTGGACGGGCTGGTGGGCGAGGAGCACGCAGGCGCGGGCGGTGTCCCGGTCGCCGAGCGCCCTGCCGAAGTCGGGGCCCTGTCCCTCGCTCTCGCCCGCGATGTCGTTGACACCGGCCAGGTCGAAGTACGGCAGCTCGGTGCGGGCGTTCTCCAGAGGGTGCAGCCCGAGCCGCCGCACCTCCTCGACCCACTGCTCGGCGCCCGAGAAGTACTCGTGGTTGCCGGTGACGAAGTAGGAGGGCGCCCGCAGTTGCCGCAGCGGGGCCGCGGCCGGTCCCAGGTTCTTGACGCTGCCGTCGACGAGGTCGCCGACGACCGCGACGATGTCGGGCTGCGTGGAGTTGATCGTGTCGACGACCTTCTGCGCGAAGTCCCGGCCCAGCACCGGCCCCAGGTGGATGTCGCTGACGACGGCGATGCGGTAGCCGTGCGCCGCGCGCGGCAGCTTGGCCAGCGGGACGGTGACCCGCTTGACGCGCGGCCCGCGCAGCACCCCGTAGGTGCCGTAGCCGACGGTGCCCACGGCGGCCGTGGCGGCGGCACCGGCCACGACCCGGGAGACGAAGAGACGGCGGGAGGGGCCGGGGGCGGGGGCGTCCTCGGGCGGCGCGCCGGGGTGTGCGGGCTCGGGC